>CAZKXZ010000076.1:0-21238 GCA_964556695.1 uncultured Gemmatimonadales bacterium | reverse complement strand
CCGCGCGCGACGCGAGTGAGCGCAGCATCCGCGATCACCCTCGTCTTGGCGATGAATTCGAACGACAGCAACAATTACACGCAAACGCGCAGGCGCTCCTTCCCATCGTACAGGGGGGCATCCACAAGCACCTCAGAACCGAAGCCGCGAACACAATAGCCGGAATGCGTGACTGGCTGGGCTATGCCGTTGGTGGACTCAGCGTCGGCGAACGAAAAGATGACATGTACGAAATGCTCGACGTCGTTAATGCCGCTCTCCCCACTAGCCGTCCCCGTTACCTGATGGGTGTTGGCTTCCCGGAGGACCTGGTTGCGGCAATCGGCAGAGGAATGGACCTGTTCGACTGCGTCGCTCCCACCAGGATGGGACGCAATGGCACGGCGTTCACGAGCGAAGGACGACTGAATGTGCGCAATACCGAGCTCCGCGCCGACTCTCGTCCGGTTGACAGCGACTGCGCCTGCTCCACATGTTCGCACTTCTCGCGAGCCTATATCCGGCACCTCTTCGTGAGCGATGAAATGCTGGGTCCGCGCCTGCTCTCAATTCACAATGTACATTTCCTTGTTGCTACCATGCGTTCAGCCAGGCAAGCCATCCAGGCCGGCTCGTTCGCTTCCTGGAGTGACAACTGGATGCGCCGCTACATTCCCGTTCGCGAAACCAAAAAACAATGACACCTATACTCGCTCTGCTGTCCGCAACCGCGCAGGCCGAAGCACCTGCTCCACCAGCTGGCTCGAACATGCTGAACTGGATCATCCCGTATGCAGCGATCTTCGCGCTCTTCTATTTCCTCTTCATCCGTCCGGGGCAGAAGCAGAAACAAGCGCACGAAGCGCGCATCCGTGCGGTCAAACGAGGCGATGAGATCGTGACCGCGGGCGGAGTGATCGGTGAGGTGGTGCATATCAAAGAAGGAATGAAGGATGGCACGCCAGTCTCCACCCTCGATGACCGCATTACAATCAAATCGGCCGACGCGCGGATTGTAATCGAGAGGCGCGCAATCATTCGCCTGCTTACGCCTGTTGGCGCAGAGGAAGAAAAGCCGAAGTGAGCGTCCTGGGGATTCGTGTACTGGGCTCGCCAAGTCTGCGCCAGAGCACTATCCCGGTCAGCAGCTTTGATAGCGAACTGCAGCGCCTTATCGACGACATGTTCGAAACCATGTATCGCGCGAAGGGGATTGGTCTCGCAGCGCCACAAGTAGGTCGCAAGGAACAGCTTGCCGTCATCGATGTCGGCGACGAGCGGCCCTTCGTAATCATCAATCCGGAAATCGTAATGGCCGAAGGAAAGGTGAAAGGCGAAGAGGGCTGTCTATCCATTCCGGAGATTTACGGTGATGTCGAGCGTTCGGCTCGCGTAACCGTGCGAGCGCTGAATCGCGAGGGTCAGTCGTTCGACGTTACGGCGGAAGAACTTCTCTCGCGCTGTCTGCAGCATGAGATCGACCACCTGCACGGACGATTGTTCATCGACTATCTCAGCTTTCTTAAGCGGCGTTCCCTCCTTTCCAAGTGGGAAGACGAAAAGAGCAAGTTTCCCAACCTGATACGTGATGTCGCATCCGAGCCCGATACGCAGGAACCCGAGGCACTCTAGATAAGTGCGCGCCGTTTTCTGGGGAACTCCGGAGTTCGCAACTCCTTCGCTGCGCGCCCTCATCGGCGAAGGGCATGATGTCGTTGCTGTAGTCACGCAACCTGACCGCCCCGTAGGACGGCATCATTCCACCGCGGTAGCATCGGAAGTGAAACAGGTTGCGGAAGCAGAGGGAATTCCTGTTCTGCAACCGGAATCGTCACGTTCCCCCGAACTCTTCAGCGAACTGCAGGCGATAGCGCCCGAAGTCTCAGTGGTGGTCGCGTTCGGGCAGATCCTTCCCGCAAATGTCATCAATCTCCCGCAGCATGGTACCATAAACGTGCATGCGTCTTTGCTTCCAAAACTGCGGGGTGCCGCGCCAATTCAGACGGCCATTCGCGATGGTCTCGAAGTATCGGGAGTGAGCGTGATGCAGATGGTGCAGAAACTGGACGCCGGACCTGTAATACTGCGGAACGAAACACCGATCCTTGCGGATGAGACATACGGCGAATTGCAGTTGCGCCTTTCGGAACTGGGGGCGATGTCGCTGGTGCAGGCAATGGCCCTCATCTCGCTCGGCAAGGCGGAACGCGTCGACCAGGACGACAGTCAAGCGACCTACGCACCGCGAATCACACGTGAGGACGCCAGGCTAGACTGGGCCGGGGACGCGGCCGCTGTGGCGCGACTGATTCGCGCATTTGACCCGCGTCCCGGCGCGTTCACCACACGTAGCGGAATGGAAGTGCGGCTGTACGGAGCTCGAGCGGTCGAATCACGCATGGCCGCCCCCGGTCAGGTGATTGAGATCGACGAAAGCGGCATGCTTATTGGCTGCCGACAGGCGGGGGCAACGGAAGGGGGCTGCGTGCGCGTTTCCTACGTGCATCCCGCTGGCCGGCGTCGCATGGCAGCCTTGGACTGGGCTCAAGGCCGCGGAGTAGCTATTGGAGATGTATTTGGCACCGGCGGCTGAGTCTCCGCGTAAGTACGATGTGGCCAGACGAGACGGCGGCAAGGTTCCCAGGATACACGCGGTCACCAGCGATGAAGTGCTCCGCAGCGCCGACTTCATACCGCGCGCCAAGGCTGTCATGGAAGCGTTGGGCACGCGCGGCGCGGTGCATCTGCGCGCGCGCTCACTGTCAGGCGCGCTCTTCTACCGCATTGCTGAAGAGCTTGCGCATACGCAGGAGGCGACGGAGAGCTGGCTTGTTGTCAACGACCGGGTCGACGTTGCAATGGCCGCGGGTGCGCGCGCGGTTCAGCTTACATCGCAATCGATGCGCATCGAAGATGCAATTTCCATAGCGCGCGGCGTCTCGGTTGGAGCAAGCGTTCATTCAGTTGAAGAGGCCCTCGCGGCGTCGCGCGGCGGGGCGTCCTGGCTGGTCGCAGGTCATGTCTATGACACGGCCTCACACGAAGGAGACGAAGGGCGAGGCGAGGACTTCGTGGCTGACATCGTTTGGCGCGTGGCCACACCAGTAATAGCGATCGGTGGAATCCTCCCGAAAAACGTCCAATCACTGCGGCGGGTCGGGGCGTATGGCATAGCGGCGATCCGCGGAATCTGGGGCGCCGGCGATGCCGCCGCCGCGGCCAGCGACTATCTTTCCGTGTATGACTCAGATGGAGATCCATAGGGACCTCATCTCCCTGACTGTCAACGGCCAGCCAAAGCAGTTCAGCCCCGGGACGACCATTTCGGATCTGCTGGATCAACTGGGATTGCATCCTCGGATGGTCGTTGTGGAGCATAATCTGTCCATCCTGAAGGACCGCAGTCAGTTCGCGACCTTCACCTTGAATGAAGGCGACAACGTGGAGCTGGTGCACTTCGTGGGAGGCGGTTGACGTGAGCATCGCGGTGCGGGCCGAACCGTATTCGCCGCTGGTGGTTGCCGGACGTGAGTTCCGATCGCGGCTCATGGTGGGGACGGGCAAGTACACGAGCAACGAGCTGATGATGCATGCCATCGAAGCTTCGGGCGCGGAGGTTGTCACCGTCGCAGTCAGGCGCGTGGACCTGGACCGGTCGGCGACCGACGGCATCCTGCATCACATCGACGCCGACAGATTCTTTCTTCTCGCGAACACCGCCGGCTGTACGACAGTCGAAGCAGCGTTGCGATACGCGCGGCTCGCGCGGGAAGGCGGGTTCAATGAGTGGGTGAAGCTGGAGGTAATCGGAGATGAGAAGACACTTCTGCCCGATACCGCTGGTCTCATAGAAGCCACTCGCACGCTCGCGGCCGAAGGCTTCAAGGTCATGGCGTATACAAACGATGATCTCATTGCCGCGCTTCGGCTGGAAGATGCCGGCGCCGTTGCGGTGATGCCGCTCGCATCGCCAATTGGATCGGGACTTGGTCTGCTTAATCCATATGCGATTCGCACGATCAAGAGTCGTCTTTCTGTACCAGTCATTGTCGACGCGGGGGTCGGCACTGCATCCGACGCATGCCTCACCATGGAACAGGGTGTGGATGGAATTCTGATGAACACCGGAATTGCTGCCGCACGCAATCCTGTGCGAATGGCGATGGCCATGCGGCTCGCGGTCGACTCGGGAAGGATGGCATATCTCGCTGGCAGGATGCCGCGGCGCGAGACCGCGGTTCCATCGTCTCCGACGCAGGGAATGCTGGACTGATGCCGGCGAGACCCGCTTCCGCGCCCGCACGCGCACCGTCCCGAGGCGCTGTTACCGACACGCGCGTTGCAGCGCTTCGAATTTGCGAGGAGCTGCGCAATGGTGCACTACTCGATACAGCATTTGAGCGCTACGCCGCGGTACTCGATTCACGAAATCGTCGCTGGTTGCAACAGCTGGTGTATGGAATGCTGCGAATGCGATCCCGCCTTGACGCGGTAATTGAAGCCCGCGTCACGGGCGGAATTTCGCGGCTCAACCAATCGCTGCTCGACCTGCTTCGGCTCGGAGCATATCAGCTCCTGCACATGGGTGGTGTGCCCGCTTACGCTGCAATCGCGCAATCCGTAGAGCTGGCAAAAGACCAGCACGGCATAGGAGCGGGGAGTCTTGTGAACGCGGTGCTGCGCAGAATTGACCGGGAGCGAGACAGCGTTATTATTGCGCCGCCGAGTGACCCGATTGATGCGCTGGCACTCGAGTATTCCCATCCAGGATGGCTGACAGCACGCTGGGTGGCTGCGTTTGGGATGGATGACACTCGCAAACTCCTCGAAGCCAACAACACGGAGCCGTCCATCTACGTCCGTCCCTACAATGCGAGCGACGAATCAGTGAATGCCGAGCTATCGCGCGCCGGAGCACTGGGCGAGCGTTCGGCGCTTCTGGAGGACGGAGCGCGGCTCGCGGCAGGGGCAATGTTAACAGAGTTGGGTGCGTTTCGCAGAGGCTGGATCTTCGTGCAGGATCCCGCCGCCACACTTGTGGCGAAATACGCCGCGATACCTGGCGGCAGTAATATTGCAGACCTCTGCGCCGCACCTGGCGGCAAGACACTTGAAGTCTCGCGCGCCGCTGCAGGGAGCAATATTTTCGCCGGCGACCGCTCGTTAGCAAGACTAATGCGCATGCGCGAGAATCTCGTCCGACTGAGGACCGCAACGGCAACGCCTGCCGGAACAACCGGAAGTGCGGCGCAGAACATTCATCTCTTTGTAGCCGATGCCTGCATGCCTCCATTGCGACAGGTTGATGCCGTTCTTCTGGACGCGCCTTGCACGGGCACCGGTACCTTCCGTCGGCACCCTGATGCGCGCTGGCGCATGAAGGTCTCTGATATTGCGGTGATGGCCGCGCTGCAGCGCAATCTGATTCGCGCCGCCGCGCAGCTGGTGCGGCCCGGGGGACTTCTCATCTACAGCACCTGTTCGCTGGAAGCAGAAGAAAACGATGCGCAGGTGGATGGACTTCTCTCCGAGCAACCGGATTTCAGGATCGAGCCTCCCGGGCAGGGAACGGTTCCAGATGCGGTGCTCGACGGTGGCCGTCTGCGCGTGCTTCCCCAGAAACAGGGTGTGGACGGCGCATTCGCAGTACGTCTTCGGAAACGGGCGTGAAGCAGTCCGTGATTTCGTCATTCCGGCGCAAGCCGGAATCCATTTTCCTCCATACATGGATTCCGGCTTTCGCCGGAATGACGGCAAGGTGACGGACGAAGCAGCCGTTGTGAGCGGGGGACGACGACCACTTCCAAAGGCCGTTCCGTATCTCATCGCCGCTGCGATTGGAGTGCTGCTCGCATACCTGGTAGTGGTCATATTCATTTTTCCGACCGATCCGGATCTCGTTACCCCCGAGGTACCGACTGTTGTTGGTGAGACATTCGATGGGGCCTCAACCAAGCTTGCGAACGCCGGGTTCCTGGCGACGCAGGGCGAGGTGAGGCAGGTGAAATCCGGCGCACCCGGAACTGTTCTGAAACAGGTTCCAGCGGGTGGTACACGCCAGAGGGCTGGATCCAAAGTTCTGCTGCACACCATTGCTCCATCGAAATGACATCGCGCATCGCACCATCAATACTCAGCGCCAACTTCGCGAACTTCTCGGATGAAATCCGAATGTGCGAAGAGGGCGGTGCCGACATGATCCACGTCGATGTGATGGACGGCTGCTTTGTGCCGAACCTGACATTTGGCGCGAAGGTCATTGAAACGACGCGGGGTCTCACGAATCTGCCACTGGACGTGCACCTTATGGTCGTGGAACCCGAGAAATACTTCGACGATTTCGCGAAAGCCGGCGCCGACATCATCTCGATTCATGCGGAGGCCGCGCCGCACCTGCATCGTCACGTTCAGCGCATCCGCGAACTGGGCTGCAGGGCCGGCGTAGCGCTCAATCCAGCGACTTCGCTGGACTTGGTGCGCGAAGTAGCCGCCGATATCGACCTTCTGCTTGTCATGACGGTGAACCCGGGCTTTGGCGGACAGGAGTTCATTGCAACGTCGCTCGACAAAGTTGCGCGGGCCCGGGCACTGCTGCGCGACACGCGCAGTCAGGCGCTGCTGGAAGTGGATGGTGGAGTGAGTCGCAAGACGATCGCAGCACTCTGGCGCGCGGGCGCCGATACATTCGTTGCCGGCAACGCAATATTCACCGCGGCGAATCCGCGGCAGGAAATCGGGGCGTTGCGCGGATTGTGCGCGGAGACCGCATGACGCGACGCCAGCAGTGGATTCTGGTTGGCGGTATCGTCGCGATAGTCGTGGCGGGTGTGACTGCGGCAACGATGATCGTTGACGATAATCTCTATAAGGTCAATGTTGGTTCACGCGCTCCTGAATTCAGCGCTGTCACCCTGGACAATCCTCCGCTCACGCGCTTTCTGGCGGATTATCGCGGTCGTGTGGTGTTGCTCAATTTCTGGGCAACATGGTGTGAACCGTGCAAGGTCGAGATGCCCAGCATGGAAAAGCTGCACCGTGAGTACGGCCACAAGGGACTGAGCATCGTCGCTGTGAGCGTGGATGAGCCAATCTCCAAAAACCTGATACGCAAGTTCGTGACGGATCTCGGCCTCACCTTCGATATTCTCCACGAACCTACCGGCGCAGTCAACCGCGCGTACAACACATACATGTTTCCCGAGTCGTTCGTCATAGATCGCAAAGGCATTATTACACGCTTCGTCTACGTCGAGGACTGGTTCACACCGGCCAATCGTGCGCTCATCGAGCACCTGATTAGCGATGGCCCCGGTCCCATTCCGCCGCCGCCGAAATCGGCTGCGATCCTCCTGCCTGTCATTCCCGCGAAAGCGGGAACCCATGTTTGGGAAAAATGGGTTCCCGCTTTCGCGGGAATGACAAACTTTGCGCAATGGCCCTGAAGCTCAGCTACTCCGCCCTCAGGGCCGCGCTGCCAAGGTCGTTCCGTTCGGCCTTCACGGAAAACGTACCGTACAAGGGCGCCGCTCTTTTTATCAGTGTGGTGCTCTGGTTCATGGTCGAACGGCAAACGCCCCGCGCCCAGGAAGAGAGGGTGGATGTACAGCTCGTTCTTCGCATGGACAGCTCTCTCGTGCGCGTGAGCCCACTGCCTGAAGTACGAGCACGCGTGCTCGTTCCTGCCGACCAGCTGCTCAGACTCGAGACGACACATCCGCAAATCAGCAGGAGCTTCCAGAACGATGTGGCCGACAGTGTCACGGTCACCCTCAGACCGCGCGATGTCGTGCTTCCCGAGGGAGTGCTGGCAAAGGTGATCGATGTTCAGCCCAAGTCGTTTGTCATACGCTTTGATTCGCTCATGCAGAAGAAAGTGCCAATCCTGTCGGCGCTGAGAGTATCCGCGGGAAATGGTATCGCCATAGCGGGCGCTCCGCGGTTCGAACCAGACAGCGTGAGCATCGTGGGCCGACGACAAACCGTTTTTGGGATTTTTTCCGTTGCGACGGAAGAGCGGGATCTGGTGGTGCGTGACACGGGTGCAATCACGATTCGACTGATTTCACCGGGAGCGGGCATCGAAGTGGTGCCGGCGGAAGTACTCGTCCGCGTTCCAATCGTCAAGACGCTTTTCAGATGACGCTCGTCCTGGGAATCGAAACATCCTGCGACGAGACATCAGCGGCGGTTCTCGAAGGAAGTGGAAATGATGCGAAGCTTCGATCGCTGGTGATTCTCTCGCAGGACGTGCATCGGGTTTTTGGCGGAGTGGTTCCCGAGATTGCATCGCGCGCCCACATGCGCACCATCGCGCCCGTTGTTACCGGCGCCTTGCGCGAAGCGGGTGCTACACTCGCGGATCTCGACGCAATCGCTGTCACCCACGCTCCGGGGTTGGTGGGAGCACTGCTCGTGGGAGTGAGTTATGCGAAGGCGCTTGCATTTGCCCGCGGGCTTCCGGTAGTCGGTGTGCATCACATGGAAGGACATCTCTTTGCCACCAGCATCGAACACCCCACAGCTGTTCCGCCATTTACAGCTCTACTCGTTTCGGGCGGCCACACCTTGTTGCTCGATGTAGAGAATTGGGGCAACTATAAGTTGCTGGGCGCAACCCGCGACGATGCCGCGGGCGAGGCCTTCGACAAAGTCGCCAAATTGCTGGGACTCCCCTATCCTGGCGGCCGACATGTGGAAGCGCTCGCTGCGCATGGATCGCCGAAACGATTCCGCTTTACTCGACCGATGCTGCGACGCGACCAGGCTCCGGGTGACCCGGACTACTATGATTTTTCATTCAGTGGCATCAAGACCGCGGTTCTCCTCGAGGTTCGCGAGCTGGAGAAATCGGGGGGATTGGATGACGCGGCGCGCGCAGACCTGGCGTGTGGCTTTCAGGAAGCAGTTGTCCGATCGCTCGCTGAGAAGACGCTGCGCGCGGCGAAAGTTTTTTCCAGAGACAGAATCGTGCTTGGTGGTGGCGTTGCCTGCAACAGGGCGCTGCAGGCCGGTGTACGAGATCTGGCGGAATCGGTTGGCGCAACGGTGTTCGCGCCGTCGCCGAGATTGGCGACAGACAACGCCGCAATGATTGCGCGCGCCGGGCTTTTCAGATTCGAGCGCGGCGAAATTGCGGATCTTTCACTCAACGCCTTTGCGGCACTTCCTCTTCCCGGTACGGCGGCGGCATAATCAATCATATGGACGCGATCATTCATCACCCATTCACGTATCCTGTCGGTCCGATATCGGTCACAGGGTTCGGGCTCGCAGTGCTCCTTTCATTTGTCGCCGCACAATACATAGCGGAAAAGGAGCTGATTCGTCGCGGCCATGATGCCAGGCCCATCCCCGATCTTATTATCGCAGCCGTTGTCGGCGGACTGCTCGGCGCCAAGATCTACTATGTAATTCTGATGGGCGGGGACCCCAGGCTGTTGCTGGAGCGAGCGGGATTTGTTTTCTGGGGTGGACTGATTGGCGGCACCATTGCGGTGCTAGTACTCGCAAAGATGAAGAATCTCAACCTCGCGCGCATTTGCGACGTGGGTGGAATCTGCATTGCCGCTGCCTACGCTGTGGGACGAACCGGTTGTTGGGCAGTGGGAGATGACTATGGTCGTCCCTGGAATTCGCCATTTGCGGTGAAGTTCCCAGAGGGCGCGCCCCCCTCGACCGCTGAATCCATGCAGCGAAACTTCGGCATCACTCCTGACCCCGGCACGCCACCCGATGCAGTTCTGGCCGTGCACCCGACTCAGATTTATGAAGTAACGCTGGCCACCCTGATGTTCTTCATTCTCTGGCGGCTGCGGGGACACAAACACGCCGAAGGCTGGTTGTTCGGGATGTATTGTATCATGGCCGGAGTGGAGCGTTTCATCATTGAGTTCTTCAGGGCGAAAGACGATTCCAACTTCCTCGGCCCGCTTACAGCCGCTCAAGCTATCGCGCTGCTCTTCATTGTCGTCGGTACTGCGATAGTTGTAAGGACGAACAACACGTCACCGAAGTCGCCGGGTATCTACGCGGCAGGCGCTGCATAACGGCGGGAACAGCCCCGGAACTGCGGGGAACAGCCCCGGAACTGCGCGTCGGGAACTTCGCCCGGGGAAATGCGGCTGGGGGAATGCGGCTGGGGAAATGCGCTGAGGGAACTGCGCTCATTCAACGGCGATGAGTGAACGACGACGCTCCTCACACGCAGTTCTCATTACGCGGTTGCACTTCCTCGGCGCTCTTCCCTTGCCGCCCTTCTCCTCAGCGCATTTCCCTTGGCGCATTTCCCCCAGGCGAAGTTCCCGACGCGCAGTTCCGGTGCTGTTCCCCGCTGTTCCCCGCTGTTCCCCGCCTTTGCTACCTTCTCGATTTCCGAAACATGCCCCTTAATCCGCCGGGTCCATCAGTCTTAGCGCGGTCGAGCAGAGGCAGAACATTCAGCCAGCACTGATCTGCCGCGACGAATACTGCGTCTACTGCCTTCACCCAATCGCGCCAACGTGTGAAGCGTTCGACGTCCCCGGCATTTCCCGCCGCTAACGCAGCCACATCGAGTTTGTCGAGAGCACCATAGTACGACTGCACTTGTTCGTTGAGTGTCTCGAACAACGCGCGCCGCTCTGGCGGTGAATTTGGAAAGCGAGTTGCCGCGAACGACTGCAGGGTTTGATCCGTGGACGATCTTATTCGCTCCCCATGGAATGCAGCGAGACGGCCCGCGGCCTCTTTCTCCGATTCGGCCTGCGACCGAGCGGACATGAGCGGCTCGAAAAAGCGATCGTGATCTTCGCCTGGTCGCCCCCTGCGAGCGCCGAATGCACGTAGCGGCCTGGTGACCTCGTGCAACCTGCAGATGCGTGCGTTGATAGCGGCCACAACCTCCGTCAATTGAGCGCCACCGCGCAGCTGCACCGTGGTTCCCGCTGCAGAATGCAATGACACAATTGAATCAGCCTGTGTGATCCCACTGAGGTCCGCATCCTTGATATCCACTGATTCCCTCTCGCGCCGGAACTGTAGCCCATCCGCTCGAAGCGTGAGCTCCCAGTCTACCCAAGCAGCGCTGTCCCCCACGCGCAGAGTCACCGGCAGTGGAGTTGCATCGTTCACCCCGACGCCCGTATCAGTCATTCATGATCGCGCCTACAACAGCGCCGGTTGAGGTGAGGTCCGGGAATACTGCATGTGCGCCGTGAGATGCGAGTTGCTCAACACTGAAGCGGCCCGTTGCGACGCCAATGGAACGCGCGCCTATTCCGCGCCCGCACAACACATCGGCGGGAGTGTCTCCGAGTACCACAACAGCCGAACCAGGCACCTCGCGGCCCAGCAGCCCGGCGGCACGACTCTGCGCTATGCGCGGAAGCTCGGTGCGGTGCTCGTGGTCGGACCCGAACGCACCCACCGGGAAACGTCCCGGGTCGAGCCCGACGCGCTTGAGTTTTGACGCTGCTCCACGCTCAAGATTCCCGGTCAGGAGTCCCATCACAACGTCGTCGCGTGCTTCGAGTGCATCCAGCAGTTCAACGACGCCGTCGAACAGGAAAGGAAAATGCACGGGGCTCAGGAGTTCACGCTCGAGATGCGCAAGGTAGGTCTCCAGCAGTTGCTCCATCCGTTCGTCGATCAGCGCGTCTTCAAAACCCTCGGCGCGCATTGCTTCTCTCACTATCTGACGATCGGTTTTTCCATCGAACCAGAGATCTGCTGGACCAACAGATCCAAAAGTCTCGCGCAGCGCGGTGTGAATAGCGCGGCGGCCGGCTCCATCTGACAGCAGCAGTGTTCCGTCGATATCGAACAAGACGATCTTCATGAGCGAGACAGCAGCACTCCGGTGATGATACCGCCCGCGCCCAGTCCCTGCATGATTGTGGGGACTTCGCCGAGCAGAATCCACGCGCCCAGCAGTGCGATCGCGGGTTGAAGGTTGGAATACATTGCCGTGCGGGTTGGTCCCACCATCTTCACGCCGTGATGCCACATCAGATATGCGAACACCAGTGCGCCGATTCCACTGAGGAACATTGATACCCATCCCAGCGCCGGTACGGTCGACCACGATGTGGACATGAGATCAGGTGTCGCAAAGATGAATAGTGGAGGCAAACCGCCCAGCATCGTCAACGCGGCGACTTGAATGCCGCTGACGCGGTGCACGAAGGGCTTGAGCAAAACCGTAAACAGTGCCCAGCAAACACAACCCACGAGTATCAGCGCATCTCCACCAAGAGTTTCTCGTGTTGCGGCAAAGGC
This sequence comes from uncultured Gemmatimonadales bacterium, assembly GCA_964556695.1. Lineage (GTDB taxonomy): Bacteria > Gemmatimonadota > Gemmatimonadetes > Gemmatimonadales > Gemmatimonadaceae > CAZKXZ01. The sequence continues at coordinate 9,004 of CAZKXZ010000076.1, read as the reverse complement.
ACTCGTTCCCACCACGAAGAGTACACCAGCGATCGACAGAGCGATCCCGAACAACGCGCGTGAGGACGGGCTTTCGATTCCCTTGAGCCAGCCAAAGAGCGCAATCAGGGCCGGCGTTGCGGCCAGAACCAGCGCGGCATTTCCCGCCTTTGTGTGATGCACACCAAGCATGAACAGAACCTGGTAGATGCCATTGCCGAGCACTCCGAGTAGCAGGAGCATCAACGTATCGCGTCGCGAAGGCCATTGCTTTCCGGCGAGCATTCCCAGCGCGAGCAGAGTTACTGCCGCTATCGCGACGCGCAGCGAGTTGTAGGAGAGTGGGGGCATCACCGAAGCGCCGTACTTGACGACAGAAATGTTCACTCCCCAGATGAGCGCCATCAGAAGCAGAACGAAATCGATTCTGGTGAATCCCCTCGGAGCCGTTTTCTCGAGTGGGAGTGCCTCGGGCTTCCCGGCGTCTGGCGTCATGCACGAAAGTTACGACGGGCGGCAATTTCTTGACGTGGGTTCCGGTGCGCCGTACGTTCTCCGCGCCCGATCTGGACAGTCATCCTCCCAACTGTGAGGTCACTATGAAAGCCCGGCATCTGATCAGCCTTGTCGCAACCACCATCCTCGCTGCTGCATGCGCAGCACCTGCCCCACCGGCCCCCGACCTCGCCGCGGAAGAGAAGACCATTCGTGATATTTCGATGCGCTGGCTCGAACTGGACAAGGCGCGCGATGCCGTACGCGTGCTTGCGTTGATGGCTGATGACGCGGTCATTTTTCGCGAGAAGAACGCTCCCATCGTCGGTCCTGCCGCCTACAAGGATTACATCACGAAGGACTACGCCGAAAACCCGAAAGCGACCGTGAACTGGACTACAACCGCGGTGCGCGTCGCAGCTTCGGGAGACCTCGCAATCGAGACTGGCGATTTTCAGGTGATGGCTACCGGACCCAAAGGCGACGGGCAAGTCAAGGGCAGCTATCTCACGGTCTACGCCAAAGCGAACGGACAGTGGAAGGTCCGCAATGACATGTCTGTCTCAACGACGCCTGACACTGTAAAGGCAAAGTCCGGCGGCTGACAAAGCAGTTTGATGACGCGGCGCAAGGAGCGAGCGAATGGCCGGCGACACTGGCAGCGAGTACCACTTCGGTCGCAGATTGTAGCATGCATATTTCATTCGCTCTTTTCGCCGACGCCGCCAACCTTTCCCAGGAAGGGAAGCTCAACATACTCGGCGTCTTCGACGCCGTTCAGGTAGCCTCGTTTCCAACCGTTCATCCCCGTGCCAATCTCGTCGTGCGCGTCAAGGGAAGACGGAGCGATGCCGGATCGCATTCCGTTACGCTGCGATGGCTGAATCCGGATGGTCAGGAGTTGTGGTCGAGCACCGGTGAACTCAACATCGGAACTCCGCCATCCGGCGTTCAGGAGATGGATGTTCCGCTGATTGCGTCGGTAGACTTGCCTCTCGACAAGCCGGGGACTTACACGCTGGCGGTCGCGCTGGACGACACGCCGAAGGGCGATATCACGTTGCAGGCACGCGCAGGTGCGCCTCCGGTGCCAAGTGGTGGCATGGTGAGCTAGCTGAGGATCCAGTCCCGTCCCCCGTTCTCGTCATTCCGGCGAAAGCCGGAATCCATGTTGCTGGTGCCAACGCGCCATCGATAACTGAGGTGCGACGTATTTTTACGTCTCCGCTCCAAGCAGCGAATCGAAAAGATCTGTCCAATTGGGATTCTTTGCCTCAACCAGCTCGAATTTCCAGGCACGCTTCCAATCCTTGATCCTCTTCTCATGCACAATTGCCGATTCCATTGTTTCGTGGAGCTCGTACCAAACAAGTTTGTCCACACGGTAATCTTTCGTGAATCCGTCAGCCAGGTGATTCCTGTGTTCCCAAGCGCGCTTGACAAGATCAGAGGTTACGCCGATGTAAATCGTCCCTCTGCGCTGATTAGCGAGGAGGTAAACACAGGGTTGTTTCATTGTTCCTGATCTACTACCAAGGCGTCAGCGCAGCGTCAGTCAACATGGATTCCGTCCCGGCTTTCGCCGGGGTGACGTTTGTTCGCCGGAATGACGACGCTTACAATGGATTCCGGCTTTCGCCGGAATGACGACTCTTCCAATGGATTCCGGCTGTCGGCGGGCTGACGAGGACTCAAATCATCTTACGAGCGAACTGGAACCTTCCTAATAACGCGGCTGCATAAGGATCGGCATCGCCAGCAGAAAAGTCTTCCACGGCAAAGCCGCCACGACCTAGCGCCACATGCGCCATCCGGCTCCCACCCAGAGCCAGACCAACGTGCGTTATGCGGTCGTCTTCTCTTTCGGAAAAAAACAGAAGCTCTCCGGCTTGGTTCTCGCGCGGCGTTGAATCAGACGCGTTCCCACTGCGCGCCTGATCGCCCGAATCGCGCGGCAATTGGATGCTGTGTGCGTGAAAAAGATTCTGAAGAAAGCCGGAGCAGTCCGCGCCCCATGGTGTCACCCCGCCCCACTGATATGGGGTACCGCCAAAGAAGTGCGACGCAGTCTGAGTGATCGCGCTCGCGTTTGAAGGGAACCGCGCCTGTCTTTCTCGAAGGGGCACCGCGTCGCCGTTCAGTACCTTGTCACTCGCGAACAGCAGCGCGCCGAAGGGCAGAGCGAGAGTTTCGCTGCCATGCGCAATCACGCACGCGAGCGAGAGATGGGTGCACTCCTCGCCAACACTCGCGATTGTGTAACCTCGGTTCAACCACCCCTTATAGCCATCTTCCGCCGTGACATGCAGCCACTCACCGCGCTCATCGGCTATGGTGAATGATTGCCCGCGCAGCAGCTGCGATGACTGTTCACTCGCAATGCGCGGCTCCGCGTTCAGCGGAGCAATGGCGGCTCGGACTGTTGCCTTGCCCGCGTCCGCCATCTCAGTCCTTGAGCGGAGGAAATGCTGAAGATTCCGGGGGAGTAATGCCAGACCTCTTGGCGCACTCGCGACAATGAGTCACGCCGCGAAGATTGCAAAGGACGCAAATGAACGTGCCGCAGGAAACGCAGGGGTAGCCCTCGGAGGCTCGTTCTTCGAGGCCGCAAGAGCGGCAGATCATGGCATCGTGTTCTTGTAGCATTCGCTAAAACAAGCCGGGAGGGGGAAAACTTTCCACTTCTGGTGGCCGTGGGAACGGCGCCGAGGGAACTGCGCTGGGGGAACGGCGGGGAACAGCCCCGGAACTGCGCGTGAGGAACGGCGCCTGGGGAACAGCGGCTGGGGGACGGCGCCATGGGAACGGCGCCTGGGGAAGTGCGACAACAGATAATGCGCTTGGAAAACGGCGTAACTCTCCGTTTCGCCGTATAGTTTCGCAGTTCCCCGCGCGCAGTTCCCCGCGCGCCGTCCCCCAGGCGCTGCTCCCCGGGCGCCGTTCCTCACGCGCAGTTCCAGGGCTTTTAGCGCTGTTAAGGCTTATCGCTCTCGAAACGACTGCGGCACCAGAAGAGTTGTGGCGAGAGGCTGAACCTCCACAGTCACGGGCGTCTCCCCCACAAGCTCCCCATCCGCCTGCACCCGATTAGCAGGAACCGCCTCGATGCGAACCCGCGTCCCCGTGCGAAAAATCATGCACGGATCCGCACTGAAATCCTTCGTGATCATTTTCCAGAACACTCGAGCTGCATCTTCGATGCTCTGCGGGGAAAGGATGCACACATTGAGCTTTCCATCATTGCTCACGATCCCCGGACCAAGATGCAGCAGGTCGCTCAGCACCGATCCGAAATTCGCCACCATCGCCATTGTCGCACGACTCTCGATGCGCTCGCCGTCCACGTCCATCACAACGTCGAACGTTTTCCGGAAGAGCGAAATGCGCGTCGCCGATCCCGCGTAGGCGAGAACTCCGAATACGCGTTTCAAGGCGCTGCTCGTCTCGGCCATCATTCTTGCGTCGGCGCCAATTCCAAGCGAAAACACGAAGTGGCGCCGCCCGTCGATCAGTCCCAGGTCGCAGCGGTATTCACGCCCCGCTATGAGGGCGGGAACCGCACGCTGAATAGACAATGGTATTCCCAGCGTGCGCGCCAGAAGATTTCCGGTGCCGCCAGGAAGCACTCCGACGGGACTGCTTCTCCCCGCGAGCGCCCCGATCACTTCGTCCGCCGTTCCGTCGCCGCCCAGAGTGAAGGTCGCGTCGTACCGGCTCGACAACTCGCGCGCGATCTCGCCACCATGGCCGACCTGCTCGGTCTGGAAAAAGTCCACCTTGATGTTCGCGATCCGGAACGCAGCGAGGGCATCTTCCAGCAACCACTCGCCACGCCGCGAAGCGGGGTTCACGATCAACAGCGCGCTGCTGATCACCAACGCCAGACTTTAAAGAAGTCCAGGCCCAGTTGCGGCGGAGCGGAAATCAAGCCGCGCGCCGAAGAACCAGCCGGTGCGCAGCGCAGCGCTGCTGTCGACGGTTGCGCGCTCAATGCCATCGAGAAGTTGTAGTTGAGTCGCTGCTCCAGTGTCCACCCGAATGACTGAATCAGATCTTCCGTCGTCGCCGATTGCCCCTGCAGCAACCCACCCAGCTGACAGAGATTCGTGTTGGCAGAAAGAAATGTGCGGCTCCCGAGCTGTTTGCCAACTCCCACATTTGTTCGCTTGAGCAGCGCTCCCAGGTCGCTCAACCGCTCGTTCTCTCCCAGCGGAGAGAGTTCCAGCGAGAACTTTTCGAAGCGGCCGCCCGCGACACGGTCACCCAGAAATGCGCCGAGTGAAGGAAGCAGAATTCCAAAAGCAGTACGAAGATTCTCGTTGCTGGCCGCGCCCAGTTCAAAGCTCGGTGCACCCGTCACGAGATAACTGATCAGATCGGACGTTGACAGGTCCAGTCCATCGACACTTTCAAAACTGATTCCATAATTCGACAGCGAACCTGTGAGCCGGAGGCGGATGCGAATGTCCCGACCGGCATCCTGCCCCGAGATGCGCCGCACGGTGTGAATGGCGCTGATGTTGAGAGTCGGATTCAGTTCCGGCTCCCCGAAGAAGGTCACCGTTCCACCCTGTTCAACCTGAAATTTCCGCTGCACAACGCCCGCGTCCAGGCGATAATCGCCGCGGTCAGCGTTGAGGGTACCTTCGAGCGCCAATCGGTACACGGAATCCGGTCGCGCGTTACCGCTGCGCACTACGCGGCCGCCTCCCAGAGAAGTACGCGGCACGCGAACGCTCGTCATGCTCACTTCGCCGCCTAGCTGGATGCTGGTGCTGGCGCCCTCTGTGGAGCGCAACCACACCTGATCGCCAACCGCTACACGCACGTTCTGCAATTCCAGACTTTGCAGCAGCGCGCTGGGTACGGGCGGCGCAAAGTCACGATTGGCCAGCAACGTGCTGTCGATATCGCGCAACGCAATCAGGCGTTTCTGCGCCAGCTCGGGAATGAAGAGCGACCCTTTGTCCACATTCACGAAACCGCTCAGCGTGGAGCCACTCAGCCTTCCTGAGAGTTGCAGCGCGGAGTTAATGTACAGCTCCGCCACACGCGTGAGGTTCACAATTCGAAAATTCTGCGCGAAAAAGCGCAGATTGAGTTCCGGGTTCGCGTAGTCGAGCAGCGCGACGTGTCCTGATACAGACAGCGTATCTCCAACAGGACCGTCCTGGTAAGCGCTTGAAAAACGTTTGAAGATTGCGCTGTCGCCTGTGAATGCGATGTCGGCATTCATGCTGCGCAGCTGCAATCCCAGCCCGGGCAGAAATGCACTGCCATCCTTCACATCAAGCGCGCCCACAAGACGTGGTTTCTTCCACGTACCCGCAATGCTCAGATTGGATGTGAACTTTCCCTGAGTCTCACGCACCTGAGGAAAGAACGCCTCGATGACACTCAACTCCACTCCGTTCGCGGTGATTCGCCCGGATATCGGTTCGTCTGGAATGCGCGTCGCAACACGCGAGGGGGTAAGGTCGATCGGCGCCTCGGCAAAGATCGATACCGCTCGGACGCCCTTGTGAAAGAGGCCGATATCCGCTGAGAGCCGCTTGTTCTGATAGCGTGCTGTGGCAACCACGCGTTCCAGCCGCACATCAGCGACTCCTGCGGAATCCACAGTCGCGGTAAGGTCCAGCACGGGTGATTCACGCGTTCCCGTCACCCCAAGTTCGAGTTTTGCGGTTCCATCGAAACTGGTACGCACGCGAGCCATGCGCTCGACATCCGCGACCGGCAAACGATCAGCGGAAACGCGCAGATTCATCATACCAGTCGCCGGAATTGCGCCCGACGCAAAAACGCGCGCGCCGCCGCGGCCGCGCAAGTCGAGATTCTCTATCGTGTACCCGCCCGCAACCTCGGTCAGTCCACCCTGAGATGCCAGATTATATACGTTGGACGAAAGGTCGAGACGCAACGAATCCAGCAAAATGCGCGTCGCCTCACCGGACTTTGCCGAGCTCCCCTTTAGCAGCACATGCGCCCCATCGTGCGTGCTGCCTTCCACGCGGAACCCGGAACGCACCCCGCTGTCGAGGGTCAGTGCGGCTCGTACCCTGCTGAGCGCAACGCCCAGGAATCTGGCGCTGTCGAGATTGAACGAGAGCGCGACGTTTCGCGATGGCGAGAATGCATTTGAAATCGTAATCTCACCATTGGTGCGCACTCCCCCAATGCCACCATAATAGAGCTGGGTGCCATCCAGTCCGCCGCGCAACGTCAGATTCGTAAGAGATCCGCCGAGATAACCGTCCAGAGCAATGCGCCCACTGAGCGAATCGTAACTGGCCGCCGCAGCAGCGGGACGGGCCAGTGAGGCAATCTTCGCGAGAAAACCTGGCAGAGCGCCGAGCGTATCGAGAACCAGTCTGAAACGAGTGGAATCGCCACGATTACTCGTTGCTGCGGAGGTGAGGCCGAGCGAGCCCCCCACTGCTGAGAAGGAGCCAGTCGATGTACGCACCGATGTCGAATCGAAGTACACGCGGCCGTTGTCAAATCGCAGCCCCAAGTGCGACGAGGTTATGCGCAACTGTTCAACAGAGGATGGCTGGGTGCGCACGATCAGGTTGCCCTTCAGATTTCCGAGCGAATCACCGCTCAGCATCCCTTCCAGAGTGCCAGTGAGCCGCGTGGCGGGAAGGTCCGCTCTGCCGAGCAATGACTTCACATCAAGTGCCGATGCGCTGCCGCGGCCATTCATTGCATATCCGGGCGCTGCATCATCAACAATGCCCTTCCACGAGAATGACCCCGATGCACCGCTCAGCTGCGCGTCGACATCGAGCGCATCGAGCGTTCCCTTCGCGACTATCGGTCCGCTCATTTGACCGCGCAGAGGGAACCCGGGGAAGGCCTGGTTCAGCGCATCGAATGAAATTGGCTGGGCCACCAGATTGAGATCGTAGATGATCTGCGGACTGGCGTTGGTGATCCTTCCATGACCAAGGAAGTGGGATGGTGTCGCCGCTCCGCGGCGCAATTCAAAATCTGCATGACTGAAACGCACATCGTGCCAGAGAGAGTCGAGATGCGCGCCGCCCGACACGCTGCCGCCGTGTCTGGGAAACATCGGGAAGAGAAACTCAATGGTTCTGAGATCGAGATGTGTGAAATTCAAATCGAAACCGCGAAAGATCGTCTCGGATGGATCGGTGATGTCCAGTTCACCGCTCCCGTTGCCACTCGACAGCGCCAGCGGGACATTGTTATCGAGGAATGTGAACTCCAGCTGTTCGACGAGGAATCTGTCGAGCGGACCACCCTTGCCACGCGTGGTGCCGTTGAATTGCCCCTTCCACGGCTGTGGGAATGGCGCGCCGCCGAGGTGTTCCACAAGCCGGAAGTCGAGCGGAGTCGCATTGAGATCCACATCAGTGATGCTGAGTACGGGCGCGCCCACACCGAATGTCATCCCACCGCGCAGCCGCGACCCTGTGGTGTTCAGGTCCATGGACGACAGCTGGTACTCCATGATGCGCGGATCGACAGCGTTGTTGCGTATGTCGATGACCACGGAACCGCGTCCCTCTGTCGGCAGCGGGCGATAGACCCAATTGATATCGCCGAGTCCTACCGAGTCGCTCCTGATCTTGAGTGCGTAGCGCGTAGGAGCGCCGTCGGCGCCATTGGTGATCTTCCCCGCAAGACTCCCACGCGAATGCGGCAGTCTGAAGTCTCGCGCGTTGATCCAGGCAGAGTCGGCGATGATGAGTACCGTTCCCTCCGCATCGCTCACATCGAGCGGCGGGTCGTAAGTACGAAAGTCCAGCGAACTGACGTTGAACAGCTGTCCCGCTGAATCCGGGTGCGCCCAGCGCAGAACAGTTTCGGCATTCAGATCGTCGAAACGCCGCACGCGCTGGAATCCAGATCCCGAGCGCACAATCTCCACATCCTTGCGCGCAAGATTGACCGTGATTGCACTGTCGCGACGGGCTCCCACAAGCGTGGGATCAGGGCGCCATGGTTGCCTGAGCGTCAGGGTGCCATCGTGAATCACCAGATTCTCGGCGCGAATGAAATCGTCGTAACCACGATCGATCTTCACCGGACCCGATGCAGCTGTCTTCCTGAAAAGGCTGTCAAAATTCCATTCAGATCGAGAATACTGCGTCAGGTTGATAATGGGCCTGGTTAGTTCCAGACGTCTGAGCAGGATGCGCCTGTCGATCAGGTCGCGAATGTCGTAATCAACGCGCAGCGGACCCGAGGCGAGGAAGAGCGAGTCCTTGGCGTCGCGGATTTCGATGGAATCCATCTGGAAGCCGGTGAAAAACCCGCCGCTGATTTTTCCGAAGTACCACTTGCCGTACGCCGCGGCGCCGATTCTGGCAGTGAGCGCATCGCGCACGAGTCCGCGTCCGTAGGCAGTCTGAGTGACGGATACCACGAGCAGGACCGCCACCACGAGTATTGTCAGCAGCAGCGCAGCACTTCCTATCGCAATCATCCTGCGGCGAGACATCTAGCGTGATGTGTTCAAGTTGTTGGCAACAGCGGAACATGGATTCCGGCTTTCGCCGGA
>CAZKXZ010000075.1:0-21777 GCA_964556695.1 uncultured Gemmatimonadales bacterium | reverse complement strand
GGTGGTGCTGGTGTCGGTGGTGCTGGTGCCGGCGGCGCGCCTCCGGCGCGTGCAGGCGGTGGTGGTGGCGGCGGTGGTAGAAGCGGGCCGAATCAGTGCCATGACATCACGGTGTATCCGGAAATCGGACTGGCCGGCGGCGCGTGCGGTGGATACGGTTTGCTGCTCGACATTCGCGATGTGAAGAACCCTAAACGCATAGGCGCGGCAGCCGACTCGAATATGTCCTTCTGGCATTCCGCGACGTTCAGCAACGACGGAAGGAAAATTCTTTTCTCGGACGAGTGGGGCGGTGGCAGAGGCGCGCGTTGCCGCGTGTCGGACAAGCTCGTGTGGGGCGCGGATGCGATCTTCACAATCGAAAACAACGTCATGGATTTCAAGGGATACTACAAGATGCCCGCCGCGCAGACGGAGCAGGAGAATTGCGTCGCGCACAACGGCACGCTGATTCCGGTTCCTGGTCGCGAGATCATGGTTCAGGCGTGGTACCAGGGTGGCATCTCTGTTTTTGATTGGACCGACCCGGCGAACGCGAAGGAGATTGCATTCTTTGATCGTGGACCAATCGACTCAACGAGACTGATCGCTGCCGGCTACTGGTCGGCCTACTGGTACAATGGAATGATTGTCGGCTCCGATGAATTCCGCGGCTTGGATCTTTTCGAACTGAAGCCGAGCGCATCGCTCAGCCAGAACGAAATCGATGCGGCGAAGTCGGTAGTGGTGCCATTCATGAATGCACAGGAGCAGAGGAAGTTCGTATGGCCGCCGAGTTTTGCGGTGGCGCGTTCATATCTCGACCAGCTGGCTCGCGGCAACGGTATCGCGCGTGACAGAGCGCAGTCGATTGCGCAGAGTCTCGCTGCGGCGGAGCGTCTGTCAGGTGCACAGCGTCGAACTTCGTTGACGAATCTTGCAACGCAGTTGGATGGCGATGCGACTGGCGCACGAGATGCGGTGCGAGTGCGTGCGATGGCGGCAGCAGTAAGAGAGCTGGCAGCGCTACGCTAGCGCTGCGTTAGGGACGTGTCCCCCGTGTACCAACGGGGACAGGTCGGTCGTGTACCGGCGGGACACCGTAAGCGGTGTCTGCGCCGCGACTAAGAGTGGGGACGTGTCCCCCGTGTACCAATGGTGCACGGGGGACACGTCCCTAATTTGTCCCAATTATCGCATTGTTTTTGGCCGCGCGTGCCGGGGCTCATAGACGCCAAGGTCGCCACCACCGGGCAGCCTCATTGTTGTGAGAAGACCCCATCCCTGGTCTTTTGCCTTGGCGCACTTGATCCCGTGCGTGCGCATTTCCGCCACGAAGGCCTCTACGTCGTCCACATCAGATAGAACTCATGCACACCATTCTTGCGTGACGGATGTATCGCGACTTCGGATGGCGGCAAACCGAAGATCAGCCAGCCCTCGCCAACATCCACGTTGGGAAAGCGCAGCACGTCGCGGAAAAATCTCCGGTCGGCCTCGGGGTCCTTGCTGTAGATGATTGAGTGCGCACCGATGATCATTGCGACCTCGTCCAATGGTGACTGGTGCTGGTGATAATAAAGGGTTAGTGTGGGGCTCGATACGCCCGTTCATTTAGCCAGATATTTCCTCACAATGCGGCTCGTATGCACCCGTGCGCGCAAACGGTGCAGCATATCGTAAAGGCCCATCTCGGCCCGTCCGAGCAAAACATACTCGGGTGTAATACCCTTGCCGCGCAGAAGCTTCTGCGATTCGCGAATGTAATCGCGCAGTACCGTCCCCTGGCCAAAATCGAATGGCTCCGAGTCTTTTTCCGGATCGGGCGGGTAGACCTTCTTGTAGAAATTCTGCGCAAAGTCCACCAGCGCGCGACGCGCGGCACTATTCAGTTTGATCCCAAACCTGACATAACGCGCCTCGAGGACCGTGCGAAAGTGCGCTGAGTCGCGCGGCCCCGGATAGAGATACAGGGAGCGCAAATCGGCGGCGAATTCGCTGTTTATGTACTTCACGCACCCAAAGTCGACCAGTCCTATCGAACCATCATCACCAAAGAGATAGTTGCCGTGATTAGGATCGGCATGAAATGCTTCGACCTTCATCAACTGGAAGTAGTACAGGTCGAAGAGGTGCGTCCCTATCTGGTCGCGGCGTTTCTGTGACGGTCGCTGCGCCATGAAATCCTGCATGTGCTGTCCGGGCAGTAGCGACATGGTGAGCACCTGGTCCGACGAGAAATCGCGGTACACCTTCGGCACCTTCATGAAAGGCAGTGGTTTGAGGTGCTCGGCGAAATACTCAATATTGTCCGCTTCGCGCTTGTAGTCCGTTTCGGCTATGATCTGCTGGTGAAGTTCATTGATGATGGAACGAGGGAGGTAACCCGCCACCTGCGCCGGGCGCGATGCGGTTCGGAGCAATGAGAAATCGTTCTCGATGGCCTCGCGGATGCCGGGATACTGTATCTTGACCGCGACCTGATCACCCTTGCGAGTGACTGCGCGGTGCACCTGCCCCAGTGAAGCGGCGGCGAATGGCTTGGGATCGAATTCGCGAAAGACATCCTCGGGATCGCGCCCCATGCTGCCGCGGAACTGCGCGCGCATGAGGGGCGCATGCATTCCCGGCGCCTCCATTTGGAGCTTGGAGAGTTCCAGCAGCGTTTCGTCGGGGATAATTCCGCTATGCAGACTCAGCGTCTGACCCAGTTTCATTGCGGGTCCGCGCAGCGACTGCATCTCCGCACGCATTTTCTGCCCCGCGCGCGTGTGCGTCGATTTCAGTTTCGCCTTGCGTTTCTCGGACCCGAGGAATGCGCTCTGCAACGCATAGCCCAGATAGCTGCCCGCGACGCCCATCCCCATCGCCGCCATGCGAAACGCCCGGCCTGATGCTGTGCTTTTTTCCGCGCGCGAAACCCGCTTCTTCTCTGGCATCTATTTCGTTTGCCCGATCATGCCGACGCCGAGTTTCAGGGTGCGGTCGAGGAAGGCGAGTGTGTTTTGCTTGCGCGGAGATTCATCGTGCAGCCAGAAGAACACCACACCCATGTAGTAAATCCAGAACGCATCGGGCACCCACCAGCTCAGAGGCACGACTGTCTTTCTGGTACGGGATTCTTCGATCAGCTCCTGCACGAATGCGACGTAGCGGTGTCTGAGCGCCTGCGCTTTGTGGCTGAAGACGCCCAGCTTGGACGCTGGCTTGAGTGCCTCAACGACGGCGGTGCCGATGAAGCGCTCGTAAGGTGCGAGGTATTCGAGCTGGGTCTGCACGAGGGTGAAGAGTTTTTCTTCGAGCGGCGCCTTCCGCAGCCGGTCCTTCCCCTGCACGACGGCAATTGCGTGATCGACTTCCAGTTCGAAGAAATGCAGGGCGATGTCTTCCTTTGTGTGGAAGTAGTTGAAGAGTGTGCCCTCAGCAATTTTCGCCTGGCGCGCGATCTCCTTTGTGGTGGTGGCGTCGAAGCCCTTTGACTGGAAGAGGTTCAGCGCGACGGTGACGATGCGGCGCTGTGTGTCTTCCTTGTTGCGTGCCCGGCGCCCAGCGGGCGCTGCGGAAGGCGACGGTTTTGAAGGAGGTCGGCGAGAGAGGGTACGCCGCGGCGGCGCGTTCGCCGTTTTCTTCAGTGAGGCCGTCTTTTCCCCTCGTGCAGCACTTGCCATAGTTGTGATCCAATTATGAGTACGCTCATATATTTACTGAGTGCACTCATGATTGGCAAGGTACGTCTCTGTTTGCTGCGCTTCAGGAAGTCGCGATGACCGCGCGCACTGGCTGTGAAGTGGGGTAGTGGATCGGGTTTAATCCAAACGCGCCCTCGTCAATGTTCATTCCGGTCATGAGCGCGTTGAAGGCGGTGAGTGGGGTGGAACTGACAAAACCGGCACCTGGATCCATGCTTGCGACTCTCGAACCCCCCGCATCCGCGGTGTTGATTCCGCACACCACTATCGAGTGAGGCAGGTTGTTCCAATAACCATGGAAAACGAAGGGACCATAGGCCCGCAGAATCCGTTCGAAGTCGGCGGCGAGCCATTGACCATATGCAGGACAGTCCGGTACGCCCCGAAATCCGGTGATCTCACACAGCCGCCGCAGTCCCCAGTTCGTGTTCGGGAGTCCCTGCAAATACCACTCGTATGGAGCGAGGCGATTGCCGCCGGGCATACGTCTCAGAGTGCTGTCGAACTGCATTGCCTCGTCCAGGGAAGGCGATTCAAATCCCACCCATGTGGGGCTGCGGCCAACCGGCCTCTGGAAGATCGGCGCGAAAGCTGCCGGGTGGCCGTAACGCCTCCCGTAGTACTCCAGCACGCACGCGACTGCCGTCCACCAGCACGACATTGATGACTGCTGCAGGCGTCCCTTGACTCTCAGCTCAATGCTCATCGAAAACTCATCCTACCGGAATCTCCCCTTAACGAGGCAACACGTGACGTGCACCCACTACGCCAATAGATCCTGATACTCGGGGTGTTCGCGAATGAACGCGGTGATGAACGGGCAGCGCACAACAACCTTGAGGTTCCTCGCTCGCGCCGAATCCAGAGCCGCACGCGCCAAGGCTTCTCCGATCCCCTGCCCCCTCTGCGATTCCGGCACTTCCGCATGGGTGAAGGTGATCGTATCGCCGCTCAGCCGGTACACCACAATCGCAACCTGATCATCGATCGTGGCTTCGAACCGATGCCGCGCTTCGTTGTCGAATATCAGCAGTTCCATTCAACTCCGGCTTGAACTCGCTTGCGCCCTCGCCAGCAACAATTCCTTTTCGCGCTCATTTCGCGTGAGCGACGCCGCGTGCTCAAATTCAACGCGCGCTTCGTCGAATCGCTCCAGCTTGAATAACAGATCACCACGCACGCTCGGCAACAGATGATAGTTCAACAGTGACCGTTCGGTCCTCAACGCATCGACGAGTGGAAGTGCGGCTGCCGGTCCTGACGCCATCGAGACGGCTACAGCACGATTCAATTCCACAATCGGAGAGGGCATGATCCGCGCCAGTTCCAAATAAAGCGCGACAATTCGCGCCCAATCGGTGTCGCCCCCTGTGTGTGCACGAGCGTGACATGCCGCGATCGCCGCCTGCAATGCATAACGTCCGCCGGCGCCGTCCAGATCTTCGGTGCGCTCCAGCGCCGCAAGACCACGACGAATTAGCAGCTGATCCCAGCGCCGGCGATCCTGATCCAGCAGTAGAATCGGCTCACCGCCCGGACCAACGCGCGCTCCCGATCGCGACGCCTGAATCTCCATCAAAGCCACCAGTCCATACACTTCAGATTCGTTCGGAACCAGTTCAGCGAGAATCCTGCCGAGCCGCAGTGCATCCTGGCACAGCGCGGGACGCATCCAATCATCTCCCGCGGTGGCCGAATACCCCTCGTTGAAAATCAGGTAGATAGCTTCGAGCACCGATGACAATCGCGCTGTGAACTCCTCTCCGCGCGGCACTTCAAAGGGAATGTGAGCATCCGCGAGAGTTTTCTTCGCCCGCACGATGCGCTGCTGAATCGTGGCGATCGATGTGAGAAAGGCGCGCGCGATCTCCTCGGTTGTCAGACCACCGAGCAGACGCAGGGTGAGCGCCACACGCGCATCGGTGGGAAGGATGGGATGGCAGGAAATGAACATGAGCCGCAGCAGATCGTCGCCGACATGATCATCGATGGCGGCATCGAGATCCGGCACTCCCATCTCCTGCTGCGCATCGAGTTCGTAGCCGAGTTCCTCGTGCTTGCGCTCCAGCAGCGATTTGCGGCGAAACATGTCGATGGCGCGATTCTTGGCGGCGGCCATGAGCCAGGCACCCGGATTATTGGGGACTCCTGACTCAGGCCATTGTTCCAGCGCGGCAACAAGAGCGTCCTGCGCGAGATCTTCGGCGAGGCCCACGTCGCGCACAATGCGCGTGAGACCGGCGATGAGCTTAGCCGATTCGATCCGCCAGACCGCGTCGATAGCGCGCTGAGTATCCGTAGCTTGCACGGATACGAATCAGGGCGATATAGTGCTCCGGTTCAAGTGCGCGGGGGGTTAGTGCTAGTGACTAGCTCTCAGCCACGGCCTTCATGTTCGCGAGTCCTGCCTCGAAATCCTTGCCCACCATCTTGTCCATGGACATGAACACCTGCATCAACTTGGACATGAAACTGTTGTTGCCGCTCATGGTCCATGTGACATTCGTCGCCTCGCCCTTGCGGTCGATCGTGTAGAGCGTCGTGTTGTGCGCTTCGAACGGCTTGAGGAAATCCAGCTTGATCACGATTCTCGATGGCGCTGTCGCGTCGGTGATCTCCATTCTCCCAGTTCCAACCTTCTTGCCGTCCCAGGCATACACGGCGCCTTTTCCGCTGGCGGCGCCGCTGTGAGTTCGCGCCATCGTTGGTTCGAGTTTCTCCCACGGCGACCATTGGGGCCAGGCGTGAAAGTCGTTGATGAGCGGGAAAATCTTCTCGGGCGGCGCCTTGATGCTCGTGGAACGCGAGACCTGGAATGAATCTGGCCTGGTCGCCGCGAAGATGAGAATGACGACGATAAGGCCCGCAACAACAAGAAGGATGGTCGTAAGCATTTCTTGGCTCCGATGGAGTGATACCGCCAGGAGGGTGCCGGGCTATTCTAACCGCTGCGAGAAGCATCGCAAGAGTCTCGGAGATGGTTTGGCGGCCATTTCCGTCATTCCCGTGATCACTTGATCACTTGATCACTTGATCACTTGATCACTTGATCACTTGATCATTTAATCACTTGATCGCCGCAGGCGTCCCTAAAGGTCCATCGCCCGAAAGCGATCAATCTGCTCGCTGGCGCCGAAATCTTCCAACTCGAAAAGCTGACGGATCTCGATCTCGCCTTCGTTGCCCTCCCCCTGTGGATTCGGGAAACGCTTGGCCCATTCGATTCCTTCTTCCCTCGTCTTCACCTGAATGATGGTATAACCGGCGATCAATTCCTTCGATTCCGCAAACGGCCCGTCCACCCATGTTCGCTTTCCGCCGGAATACTTGATCCGCGCACCCTTGGACGTAGGTTGCAATCCCGATGCATCCAGCAACACCCCCGCCTTGGCGAGCTGCTCGTGGTAATCCGCCATTGCAGCAAAAAGTGACTCATCGGGAATGATGCCCGCCTCTGTTTCCTTGTTGCCGCGCACGATAATCATGAATCGCATTGTCGTCTCTCTTCTGGTTCGTGTTGTGAGCCCTGGTGGCACTGACCGATAAACAGGGCTCTACAACACGTCGAGCGGCGGCAGGAGGTATCGACAAGGCGTGTTGGGCTACCGCCGAACGTCTGAGCTCTGACGCTCCGCGCGCTGCGCTGCCTGCCTCACCCTGGCCTTGCGCTCCGCTTCAAAAACTTCAGGAACTTCGGCGTTCAGCTCGGGACCGAAATCGTCGGCCTCAAATATCTGGCGGATCTCGACATCAGATGATTCGTTGTGCGGATTGGGTGCACCTTTGATCAGCTCAACAGCTTCGTCGAGCGACCTGGCCTCGAGAATCCAGAAACCCGCGATCAATTCCTTCGTTTCGCTGAAGGGACCATCGATCACCGAACGCTTGTCGCCAGCGAATCTCACCCGTGCGCCCTTCGAGCTCGGATGCAAACCTTCGCCTGCCAGCATGTGACCCGCCTTGGCCAGCTTCTCGTTGAATTTGCCCATATCGCGAAGGAGTTCCGCACTCGGAAGTATGCCGGCCTCGGAGTCCTTGTTCGCCTTTACTATCGCCATGAACCGCATTGTTCTGTCTCCTTGTGGTTTCGGGTTTCGGAGCCTCGTGACTCAACCGCTCGGCTCTCTACCTACACGTCGAACGACACCGACCGGGATCGACAAATCGCAGCAACATGCGTTCCCAATCATGAAACAGTCTCGTCATTCCGGCGAAGGCCGGAATCCATGTTCACCGACAACATGGACCCCGGCTTTCGCCGGGGTGACGGAATTGGAGATTACCAGCCTTCGCAGGAATGACGAGACTAGAGCCCGCTTCGCCCCTTTCCACTGCTGTCCTTGCTGTCACCCCGTCCTGAACCCCCGCTCGGTGGCGGCGCCGCAGCACGGCTTGCTCCCTCGCCGGGAAGCTGGCGCGGCGCTACTGCCATCCCTTCCTGCATGCGCTCCAGACCGCCTACAACCACCTGCTCGCCCGCAGTCACTCCACTCACTATCTCGACAATACCATTGGACCTCGAACCAAGTACAACGATTCGCCGGCTCGCCTTTCCATCCGCGACAGCCCACACAATGTTCGCCGTACGCATTGGCTGAATGGCATCCTCACGAACGGTGATCGCATTCTTGCGCGTCGCGGTCGCCAGCCGCGCTTCGATGAACATTCCCGCTTTGAGAGCATTGTCACTATTTGGCGCCGTCGCCTTCACGACGATGGCGCGGCCGTCCGCCTGTACCGCTGGATCAATGAACTCCACCTGCGCACGGAATGTTCTGCCCGGATATGCGGCAACTGTGAACTCGATGGTCTGTCCCTTCTGCAAACTGCCGGCATAACGCTCCGGTACTTCGATCACTGCACGCTGCGGGCTTGTCGTCTGCATCGACAACAATGGAGTGGCGCTCGTGACGTAATCTCCAGCGCTCACAAATCGCTGTCCCACCACTCCCGCGAACGGCGCGCGCACAGTACTGCGCTCCACCTGCAGATCGAGAATTGCGACAGCAGCCTTGGCGCTCCTGAGCGCGGCGTCGGCGCGTTCGAGATCCGCGGGTGTGGACGCATTGTCGGCCCGCAAACGGCGCACACGATCCAGTTGCTGCTGCGCCAGATTCTGGTCCGACACCGCGCGCTCCTTCTGCGCACGCAGCATCGCATCATCAATCCTGATGAGTGGCGCACCAGCTGCAACCGCCTGCCCTTCGGTGAACAACAGTTCCAGAATGCGCCCCTCCTGGTCCGACCGGAGAGAGACAAGATTCACTGCCTCGATTCTTCCAGTGGAGCGAACTTCATCCACAATGTTTCCAACCTGCACCGGCGCCACATCCACCGGCATCGGTGGCATCTGCGGAGGAGCACCACCAGCCGCACCTGCAACCGCGCCATCCGGTTTCCCCTTGCAACCGATCGCAAGAATCAGCACTGCCGCTGTGAACGCGATTGCCACACGACCCTTCATAGGATTTCTCATTGTTTTGTAGTCGCTCAGTTGAATATCTGTCTGCCTAGAAGCGCTTCGATCCGCGCCTGAGCCAGCCGCGCGGAGTAGCGCGCTCGCACCAGTGTTGCCTCAGAATCGCCGAGGTCCACCTGTGCCTGCAGCATGTCGAGTATCATTCCCGCTCCTTCTCTGTAACGCGCACTCTGAACCCGGAAATTCTCCGTCGCTACTGCAACACCTTCCGAAGCGAACTGAATTTGCGCGATTGCAGACTGGTAGCCGCGATACGCCTGCGCCATCTGTTCCCCGGTTGCCCGTTCGCTGGCAACGCGCGCCGCGTCGGCCACGTAAGTCTGCGCGCGTGCGCGCGCGATCTCCAATTCTCTGCGACCCGCATCCCAGATCGGAAGCGATACCATCAACGAGAACTGGCTGCGGTGCAGCGCGGATGGAAAGAAGCGCGAATCGTACCTTCCAATTGTTGCGCCGAGGCTGACGTCGGGCAGATACCTCTCGCGCTCGGCCGACAAGGCCGCGTCCGCACGACGTTCTTCGGCACGCAACGCCAGAATTGCCGGACCGCTCTGCAACATCTCCGCGGTCGCCGCATCGAGCGAGATTGGTAACTGCTGCGCCGGTGCAGTCGCCAGAGGCGCGGCATCCGCTGCTCCGCTCAAACCGATGTGACTTCCGAGCTGCAGGCGCGCTACCGTGAGCGCTGAATCGCGTCGCAGCACTTCGATCTGAGCACGGCTCACTTCCAGCAATAACTGGAGAGAATCGGTGGCAAGGACATCGCCAGCCTGCACTCTCACGCGCGCGACCACGAGTTGCTCGCGCGCACGCGTCAGACGATCGGCGGCTATGCGAGCCAGCTCCACTTCCGTCAGCACCGTATAGTATGCCGCGTCCGTAACGAGTGTCACGTGCGCGCGGGCTGCTACTTCATTCGCATCAGCGGTTGCAACCGATGCCTGTGCGCGCCGCCGTCCGGAGAGTCTGCCCGGCTCCAGAACCGTGTAGCGCGCCTCCAACGTAGCGCTGGTGGCGTTAGGGGTAATCTCGCCAGTCCCGAAGTTGAAGAACGGTTCCGAAAAGCGCGTGAACCCTGTCGTCGCGGTCACGGTCGGAGTGAACAATGACAACCTCGAGTAGCGACGTTCCCATTCTGCGACCTGCGATGCACTGCGCGTCGCAACCGCGGCCGGGTTCACGTTGAGCGCGAGTCGGCGCGCCTCATCGAGTGTGACTGCTCTCGCAGGTTGCTGCGCGTGGAGAGGGCTTGCGCCAGTCGCGAGCAAAAGCCACGCGAAGGTTGCTGTGCTCGTCATTCCGGCGAAAGCCGGAATCCATTTTACCTTCAACATGGATTCCGCCCCGGCCTTCGCCGGGGTGACGTTGGTGCGCAGGAATGACAGCACCAGGTTCGACGCTGTTGTCCTGAGAATCGAAATCATATTGTCTCCGCTCCCGCAGGTCGTGTGCGTGGCATTCCGCTCTCACGCGCGGGCGCGCGATGACGCCTCAGGCGCTCCAGCACCACGTACACCGAGGGCACCAGATAGAGTGTGACAGCGGTTGAAACGATAACGCCGCCGATAATCGCATAACCGAGTGGTCTTCTGCTTCCAGCGCCGGCACCAAGTCCCAGTGCAATCGGCAGTGCGCCAAATACCGTGGCTACCGATGTCATGAGAATTGGCCGGAAGCGGATGCGCCCCGCTTCCCGCATCGCCTCCACCGCCTCCTTCCCCTTCTCTCGCAGGTCATTCGCGTACGTCACGAGCAAAATGGAATTCTTTGTAACCAGTCCAATGAGCAGGATCATTCCCACCTGGCTGTACACATTGAGCGTTGATCCGGCAATCCATAGTGCGGCAAGCGCCCCTGTCACACCAAGTGGAACCGCCAGCAGAACGGTGAATGGATGGATCATCGATTCGTACTGCGCGGCCAGCACCAGGAAAACGAATATGAGCGCGAGGCCGAAGGCGAAGACGAGTGTGTTGCCGCTCTCGCTGAACTCTCGCGATTCTCCCGCCAGGTCAATCGTACTGCCGGGTGGCAGCGACGCCGTCGCGGCTGCGCGCAGTGAATCCAATGCAGCGCCGAGTGTAAACCCCGGGGCAAGGCTCGCGGAAAGTGTGAATGAGCGAACACGGTTGTGATGATTCAGCTGGCGCGGCCCGACCCGTTCCTCGGTACGTGTGAGTGCATCGAGGGGAATGAGCCTGCCGTCGCGGCCCCGCACATCAAGACCGCTGATATCTGACGGAGTGCCGCGTTCCCTGGGATCAAGCCGCAGGATTACATCGTAGAGCTTGTTGTCCGATGTGAAGCGCGCCACATCGCGCCCGCCGAGCAGCGTTTGCAGTGTGAGCGCGATGTCGCGCGCCGGAACACCGAGATCTTCAGCGCGATCGCGATCCAGTGTGACGATAAGTTCCGGCTTTGTGACGCGCAGGTCGGTGTCCACATTGAGCAGGCCTGGAATCATTCGCGCACGGCCAAGGAGCGAATCCATGCCGTTGGCCAGTTGCTCGAAGTCGCGATGCTTCACAACAAGCTGCACCGGCGGAAGGAACCCGCCGAACGCCGGAGGATTGCTTGCGAAGGCGAAGACACCCGGCACGCCAAAAAAGAGCATTGGTTGCAATTGCGTCAGCACTTCCTGCGCGGAGTTGGGACGGTCCTTTCTCTCCTTGAGAATGCCTCCCACGATTCCGGAGCTGGGCGGACCGCCGAAACCAATGACGGCGAAGGTCGACTTGAGATTCGCCGTATCAGCGTGAATCATCGTCTCAACCTGCTTCATGTACTCGTCGGTGTACTCCACCGTCGCTCCTTCAGGGGCGACGATGAATGTGAAGAAGAAGCTTCTGTCGTCGGCAGGAACGAATTCGCGCGGCAGACCCCTGTAGAGCACAACAGCCGATGCCGATACGAGGATGCCGGCAAGAACCACAAGCAGTGGCACCTTCATCGCGCCGCCCAGTGAACGCGAGTAGATGTTGGTGATTCCGTCGAGCACCGAACCAACTCCGCGGTGGAACCAGTTCTCACGTTTGCCCACGCGCAGAATCTTCGCTGACAACATGGGAGTGAGTGTCAGCGCAACGACGCCTGAAATGAGAACTGCTCCGCCGACCGCGGCTCCGAATTCGGTGAAGAGACGTCCGGTCGCGCCAGAGAGGAATAGCAATGGCGAGAAGACAGCGACGAGTGCCAGTGTGGTTGCGATTACCGCTGTAGTGATTTCACGGGTGCCATCGATGGCAGCAGTCTGGGGATCCTTGCCGTATTCCTCCTGATGCCTGTAGGCGTTCTCGAGGACGATGATGGCGTCGTCAACCACAATTCCTATCGCAAGGATGAACCCGAGCAGCGTCAGCGAGTTGATCGAAAATCCGGCCGCGGCGAGAATTGCACAGGTGCCGATGAGCGACACGGGAATGGCCAGCGCGGGAATGACCGTCGCGCGCAATGTGCGCAGGAAGAGAAAGATGACGAAGATCACGATGAGCGCCGTGATGATCAGAGTGTCCTTGGCTTCGTCGATGGATTGCTGCACAAAGGTCGTTCCGTCGAACGCCATATGCAGTTCAACTCCTGGGGGGAGCTCAGCCCGAATGGCTCCCAGTTCCTTGTGCACGCCTTCGGCCACCTCGAGAACATTCGCTTTCGATTGCCGCACGACTCCGATGAATATTCCGGGCTGCTGCGAAAATCGCGTGACCGAACGTTCATCCTCGGGGCCCGGTTCCACACGTGCAACGTCGCCGAGTTTTACGAGGCGATCGCCGCTGCTTGAGATGGTGATGTTGGCGAATTCCGACGGCGTGCGCGCTTCACTCAGATAGCGCACCGAAAACTCACGTCGCTGCGACTCGATTCGGCCAGCGGGAATCTCGACCGAGCGGGTTTGAATTGCGCGTTCAACATCCTGCGCGGTGAGCCCGCGCGCGGCCAGTTCTTTCGGTGAAAGCCAGACCCGCATGGAGAAACGGCGCTCGCCAAGGATTGGCGCGCCCGATACTCCGGGGATTGTCTGAAGTCGTGGCTTGATGGATCTGTCGGCGATGTCCGACAGTTCCATTAAACTGTATGTCTGCGATGTGAGCGCGAGGAAGATGATCGGGAACGCATCGGCTTCCTGTTTCGCGACCACAGGTTCCTCAACATCCTCAGGCAGCCGGCCACGCACGCGCGACACCTTGTCACGCACATCCTGCGCTGACTCTTCGATTCTGCGATCCAGGGTGAATTCCAGTGTGATGGTGCTGATCTGCTCCTGGCTGGAGCTGCTCATCGTGCGCACACCTTCGATGCTCGACAGTTCTTCTTCGAGAACATCTGTTACGCTGGATTCCACCACCTGCGGATTGGCCCCGGGAAGGATGGTGGTAACGGAAACAACCGGCGGGTCTGCGTCGGGGAATTCGCGAACCGGAAGCCGTGTGTATCCAATGGCGCCGAGTAGAACGAGCGCCAGGCTCACTACGGATGACAGCACCGGCCTACGAATGAAAATCTCGGTGAAGTTCAAGAGGTTCTCCTATGCCTATTCACGATTTGCACTGCGCCGACGAGGGCTGTTGGCCCGCAGCTCCCGCTGAACCGGGGCCCGAACATATGCCGAAGATGAATGGGGCGCAAGCCGGGCTGTGTTGTGATTATAGAAAGGGGGATCATGGAGTGGGCGATGGGTTCGCTTCCTAACGCGGGAAAAGTAGTTGTGGTTCCTTGCTGTTGTGTCACGCTCTCGGCTGCGCTCTTTCATCTATTCGTCGAACGAGCGGACCACAGATCGACATCTCATCCCCCGGTCAATAGAAGGCCCGGTGCGGTCCTCACTTCTTCGGTGTTCTTCATTTCTTCTGATTCAAAGCTGTTTGTTGCTGTTTCGGCCCTGCCCTTGCGCTGACCGGCCGCTTGCGTTACCATACTGGTGCGTATGTTCACAAACGTGAGGAGGACCGCAATGTCTTTACCCGTTCGGGTTTTCGCCGCAATCGCCATCTTCGCGCTCGCCGCCGCATGCGGAACCGCTGTCCTTACACCCTCGGTGCAGCCCGCTGGCACACCGGCGCCCGCATTCACAAACAAGGCTCAACCCCTCAAGGCGCACACCTATTCCGGGAATCTCTACTTCCTCACCACATGGGCTGAGATGCCAGGCGATTCCGGATTGATTGCCTCCGGAACCCTTTTCAACCCCTCCCGCCAGGCTATCGGCGCAGGGGAATTCAAAATCCCGCGCGATTCGATCGCTCTGCTCGAGATGAACGTCAAGACTATCGCACGGCCCGCAGGCATCACGGGCATAGCCGTATGGGTGACGCTACTCGGCACTACCGCAGCGATCTGCGCCATCGACCCCAAGGGCTGTTTCGGCTCCTGCCCGACATTCTATACCGGAGGCGCAAGCCAAGACCGCCCCGATGCGGAAGGATTCAGCGGCAGCGTGGCCCGCTCCCTCGAAGCAACCGATGTTGATGCCTTGCCATACGTCACGGTACGCAATGGTGCTATCACTCTTTTGATGCGTAACGAAGCTCTGGAAACACATGCGGTACAGTCATTGAGAATTCTCGCCGCACCACGGCGCCCCGGTAGCCGTGTCTTCGCGGGAGTCGATGGACGCTTTCATGAGGTTGCGCAGCTGCAAGCCCCCGTGGGTTGCAGCGGCGAAGACGGCAGTTGCCTCAGAGCAGTGAACGCGCTCGACGGCATTGAACGGATGCGGCCGGCAACCGATAAAGATCTCGGGCGCATGGAAAATGTCGACTTCGAATTCGCACCTCAGTCGGGACCCATCGGCCTGGTGCTCGGCGCGCGACACAGCTTCGTAAGTACGTACCTCTTCTATCAGACAATGGGTTTCTCCGGCCGCAATGCCGGACGCAATCTCGCGACGCTTGAGCGCGAAGGGGCAAGGGCCTTTCCAGGCGCGTTCGAGATGATGCGCACAGTTGGAAGCATCGAGGTTCTCCAGATGAACTCCGCCGGAGCCTGGATTCCTGTCAGCCATTTTGGTGAACAGGGCCCGCTCGCGACTGACGTTCAGTTGGTACCACTCAGTGACACAGATGGCTCAGCACCGGTGCGCATACGTCTGCGCTTCGCGCAGGGAGGATGGCGGCTCGGCTACGCCGCGCTCGCGGCGCGCGGCGCTGTAGTCACGCCACGCAGCATCGATGTAACAGAAGTTACGCGTGAGGGCTCATCGGACTCACTCGCCCTGCGTCGCCTCCTCGAGCCGGAGCGCTATCTCGTGACTTACCCAGGTGACAAGTACGAGATCAGCTTCGCCATTCCCGAAGAACTTCGCGGCGCGGAGTTCTTCCTTGAGAGTCGCGGCTACTACTACGAGTGGATGCGATCGGAATGGCTTGCCGACGAAGATCCACTCATGCTGGGACTCGTCGCTCTGAATCCACGCGCCGCGCTCAAACGGCTCGCCCCACAATTCAAGAACCTTGAGGCTGATCTGGAAACGCAGTTCTGGGCCAGCAGGTTCGGGAGATGATCACAATGAAATCGCTTGCAGCTATCGCGGCCTGCATGATTGTTAATGCGCTGGCATCTGGCGCCTCCGCGCAGGGGAGAGCGATGACGCCTCTCGAGATGAAGGGAGTGTTCGGTCGTACGGTCATGATGCAGACAACAGGTGATTCGGCGCGATCGCTGAACGGGGAATTGCTCGCGATCACTACCGACAGCGTCTGGGTGCTGAACCGCAAGGGAGGTGTCACTGCGATCGCAATCGGCAGCGTGTCGAGCGGCTGGGTACAGCGTCACAACTACACCGCATCAAAAGGGTTCAAGCTGGGAATGCTTGTGGGCATAGGGTCGGGTGTCTTATTGCAGCTGTCATGCAATTCGGTGGATGGCGGCGATTGCGGTGGCGTGGCTCCTGCGGTAATTGCGGTGAGCGCGTTGATCACCGGGCTCTCGACAATATCGTTGTCGAATTCGAGCAAACTGCGGATCAAATCGGCATCGGCGGAGGCACTGGGTCCCTTTGCACGTTTTCCGCAGGGCCCGCCCCCCGGTGTGAACTTGCGGGACATAGCCAGGCGGCAATAGTTCCCCTTCGCGCCAGCAACTGGCGCTGACTAGCGCGGTTCCCCGAGGCGCTGTTCCCAGAAGCGTTGTTGCTGGAAAGCGCTGTTTTCTGAAGCGCTGTTACACGAAGCGCTGGCCTTGAAGCGCTTTTCCTGAAGCGCCGTTTGCGATGCCTGCCAGGAAACGGCGCTTCGGGAAACCGCGCCGCGAGGAACTGCGCTTCAGAGGAAAGCGCTTCGTGGAACCGCGCTTGCCGGCCACTGCGCTTCAAGGAACCGCGCTGCTGAAGCCTGCGTTTGTCAGCGATTGCCGCCCTTGATCCCGTGTACCTTGTACCGCACCACGCTCGCCAGATCGGCGTCGTCCAGCTCAGTCACCCAGATTCGCGTTGACGTTGCCTGGCGAATTCGCTGACGCGGTGAAATCTCCACTCGCCCCAACACTTCGCCCTTCGCATCGAGGACAATGACCGGGCGCACACCTGCAGAGTCGCGCAATGTGACCCAGACAGTTTCGTCCATGCCGAGCAGAATTGACTGCAACGGAGCATACACCGGCGGCATTTTCTCGAGTGCGAGTTTCTTGAAGCGCTGATCCAGATCGGACGGACCCTCCGTCGGAGCCTCGTTGGAAAGCTCGGCATTGGCCGCGCTGTCCTTCGCGCTCTGCGGAATAGGCACGCCCTTGTATGGGAATCCCTTCGAGAAGACCGTGTCGCCGTTGGCGCGGAAGACAGTGATTGTGTAAACACCGCCGTCGCTCGAGTTGAGATTGGTTACAGCGTAGGCGAAGCGGCTTGCATCAGCCGCTGTTGCCGAAAGAGGTTCACCAGTAAATGGGATCTGTCTTCCGAGCCCCGCTACCTCCATCATCCAGCGCTTGTCTTCATAATTGGGCTGAACGCCGATCGGGCGAATCTCACCGTCGGCGGTGAGATGCAGCATCTCGCTGCTCGATCCGCGCGTTTGCCCAGGAGTTCTGTTTCTTCCCGAGGCAAGCATTGACCCATCGGGGTGCACGCCTATCGCGATCACAAAGTAGTATTGCCCTTTTGCATTGTACGCGGTTGACTGGGAGAGCGTGCCGGGGAGACCGCCGGTGCGAATGAGGTCGCCCTTCGGCGTGAAGTACGTGAACTGCCGCGTCTCGGCATCCTGCGCCCAGATCGTATCCGCCTTCAATCCCACCTGACCGATGTACCGAAACTCGCCCGGAGCTTCTCCCTTGCGGCCCACCGATGCGATTCGTTTGCCGGTGGAGTCGTAGATGCGCAATTGAGCGTCCTCCCAGAGTGGAACAATTATTTCGTCCTTGGTGCCGACGACTACGCGACCGACTGACGAGAAATCTTCAGTGTTCGCATCGAGTCGCAGGTCCTCAACGATGCTCACCTGCTCGGGCGCGCGGGCCTCGTCACTCGTACCACACGCGACCAGGACGGCGAGTAGTCCAGACAGGAAGCTCTTCACTGTCATGAATCCGGCTGACCGCTGTGATCTACCGGCGTAACCGCAGATTGATCCTCTTCCCCGGTGCGGATGCGATAGACCTTTTCGACGGGGAGCACAAAAATCTTTCCGTCCCCGACCTCGCCAGTGGACGCTGCGGAGAGAATGGCATTGATAGTCGGCTGAACAAAGTGATCGGAAACTCCAATTTCCAGACGGATCTTGTCGTGCAATTCGACCTTCACCGTCATGCCGCGATATGTCTCCACCTCTTCCATTTCACCGCCGTGCCCCTGCACCCGGCTCACCGACAATCCGCGCACCTCGATGCGATACAATGCTTCGAGAACTTCATTCACTCTCTCGGGCCGGATGATTGCGACAACCAGTTTCATACAGGCTCCTTCCCTCGCTCCACGCGCATGAGAATCGCTCCCTCACCGCTGCTATATGCTTCTTCGCCGTGCTGTGTGACGTCCAGCCCCACACCCTCCTCACGCTGTGAAGCGCGCAGGGGAGACAAAAGTGCGATGATCCTGAGAATGACAAACGTTGCGCCGGCGCTGTAGAGGATCGTCGCGCCGACCGCGGCAAGCTGCGGCCAGAGTTGTGCGACGTTCCCGAAGAACGCCCCATCAATCGTACCGTTCCACGCCTTCTCCGCCAGCACTCCGGTTAAGAGTGCGCCGGTGACCCCTCCTACTCCGTGCGCAGCAACAACGTCGAGCGAGTCATCAACACTCGTCCGTGCCCGGAACAACAGGGCATAGTAACTCGGCACTGCCGCTACCAGGCCGATGACAATTGCGGAAACTGGTCCGACGTACCCGGCAGCGGGCGTGATCGCCACAAGCCCGACAACAATCGCAGTCGCGCTGCCGATCGCAGTTACCTTGCCGGTACGTGCCATGTCGATCGCTGTCCACGCGACCAATGTCCCCGCGGGCGCAAACATTGTATTCACTGTGGCAAGCGCGGCCGATGTATTCGCACCCAGCGCGCTGCCGCCATTGAAGCCGAACCATCCGAACCAGAGAACTCCGGCGCCGAGCAGGGTCAAGGGAACGCTCTGCGGCACGAGCGCCATGCGCCCGAAGTCCTTGCGCGCTCCCACCGTCAGTGCCACCACGAGCGCTGCCGCGGCTGCGTTGATGTGAACGACAGTCCCGCCCGCGAAGTCGAGTGCACCAAATCTGGCGAGCCATCCGCCACCCCATACGGAGTGCGCAATCGGCGCGTATACAACCACGGACCAGATCGTGATGAATGCGAGATATGGTCCGAAACGCATCCGCTCGACAATCGCGCCGGAGATGAGCGCTGCGGTAATGATCGCGAACGTTCCCTGATACGCCATGTACAGGATGAGCGGGATGGTTCCCTTCGCTTCGAGTCCCACCCCACGCAGTAGTACGTGTCCCACCCCGCCGACAACACCGGTCGATTCGCCGAATGCGAGCGAATACCCGATCAGCGCCCACGCCAGTCCCACAAAGCCGAGCGAGATGAAGCTCATCATGAGAGCGTTGAGCGTATTCTTCTCGCGCACCATTCCGCCGTAGAAGAATCCCAGCGCGGGGGTCATGAGGAGAACCAGGCCCGAGGCCACGAGCATCCATGCGGTGTCGGCCGCGTTGATCATGGCGCTACAGTAATTGCAGCTGGATTTCCCTCACATCGCCTATCGCGCACGACGCATTCTGCGAGGCAGCGCCGAGTTTCCCTTTGAACAGCGTCCGGCGCAGCTGTCGGCCTACTGTTTCACGGGCGATCGCTTGTGTGTTGTTCTGTTCACTCAGGTGTGCGAGCACAATCGCGCGCAATCCCGGGTGCACGACACTGCGAGCGAATTCTGCGGACTGGAAGTTGCTCAGGTGTCCGCGCGAGCTGGAAATTCGGTCTTGCAGGTGCGGAGGATAGGGACCGGCGCGCAGCATACCGGGGTCGTGGTTGGCTTCGAGTACGAGAGCGTCGAGCTCCGCGAATGCTTTGGTGAGTGCTGCAGGTACGACGCCCAGATCGTACGCGATGCCGACACGCGCTCCGCTCACGCAGTCTTCCACAAGTACCGCGGCCGGCGCGACTGCGTCGTGCGAAACCTTGATCAGGGTGACTCGCGCATCACCAAATGTCGTGGTATGCCCATAATCCATCGGCACGATGTTCTGCGTTGCCTTCGCAGCGCCCATGGCGGCGAGAGTGAGCGGTGTTGCCGCGACGGTCCAGTGCCATTTCTTGCGTGCAGCGAGCGCGCCCTGCGCGTGGTCGAGATGTTCATGCGTCACGATGCATGCACTGATGGATTCCGGTGCGATCCCGGCGGCACGCATCCGTTTCGCGAGGTTGCGTGTTCCGAACCCGGCGTCGACTGCTATGCGAGTTGTTCCGAAATCGATGACCAGGGAATTGCCTTTGCTCCCGCTGGCTACAATGGTGAGTCTCATCTGACGACCGCAACAAGCTGAACGAGTGCGGCGGCGAGTGTGAGCGCAACAAGTTTTTTCATGTTAGACTAGTTTATTCTGGATGGCGAACCGCATCAACTTACGCGCATTCGGCTGCCTGGTCGGGCTGCTGCTCGCAGGTACGCCGGCGACTGCGAAGGGTCAGGTGGTCAACAACCCCGCGCCCAACGCAGCCGCACCTGCATTTCGCATTTCGGTGCAGCCGCAGTTCACCGTGGGTACACGCAATGATCGCAGTCCAGCCGGCGATGTATGGCAGGTTTACGATGCCAACATGACGGCGGCTGGCAACATGATTGTCACGCACGAGGGCGGCAAGAAGGTCGCCGTTTTCAACCCGCGCGGCCAGGTAGCTACCACCATCGGAAGGCTGGGCGAGGGACCCGGGGAGTTTCTCCGCATCGACCAGATCTCGGTGATGCCCGGGGATACAATTGCACTGCGCGACAGTCAGGGACGCATTCTCTACTTTCGTCCCGATTTCTCCTTCCTGCGACAGACGACGGGGGTGTTGTATGCCGAGTGTTGCCTGCGCGACGGGGCTTTTCTCATTCGGAAAGGCGAGCCAGTCCACATGGCCTCGCCCGAGAACTGGCAGTCGAGAATTCCAGTGTGGAAATGGTCTCTTGCCAGCGGCAGGACGCCCGAAGCAGCTGGCCCTTTCCTGTTCGAGCACCCCGGAGATGATCCGGCAATCTACCTGGCGTATCCGGCGAAGCGTCCCATATCTCCTACTGCATCGATACCTGGAGTCGCCGCCAACGCGCCCTTCCGTCGGAGTGCGGTTGCTCGCACCGCCGCTGAGGTAATTGTCTATGGGCGGGGAGACGCATTCGAATATCGCGTGTATTCGCGAAGTGGTGCCTTGCTGCGCACCGTGCGTGCTGGCGATACGCCACCTGCGCTGAGCGCTCGGCAAATCGCTGATGCTCGTGCCGCGTTCGTGGACCGCAAGGATCCCGAGGACAAGAAGATGCTCACTGCGGCGCTGGCGAAAGTTGTTTTTCCTAAGACGGCTCCATCATACGATCGCCTGATGGTTCAGCCAGATGGAACCGTGTGGCTGCGCGGTTACAGATCGCCTTACCTGCCCGCCGCAAGCACGCCGCACTGGTGGGTGCGCTTTGACCCATCCGGCAAAATGCTCGGCACCATGCAGCTCCCTTCAGATATTGCGGTGGTGCGCTTTCTCGACAATCGCGTGCTTGTATCGCGCGCAGCCGCGGACGGATTCACGACTCTGTTCGTGCATGCAGTAGAATCGATCGCGGGAAGGTAGTACTACCTCACACCGGATAGCTCGGCGCGCGCAACCACGATCGCCGAACTGGACGCCATTTCGTTGTACCATGCGCCAAACCTGCGCGGCTCCGGTGCATCGTAGCTCGCGAGGTTCTTCGCCCATCGGAAAGCGATCGGCTGATACCACAACTCGACGGCAACTGAATACGGCCCTGCGCGACCGGCGAGATCAACCGAATAGCGAACGCGATCAGCGCCCGCTACCCGGCGGTCGAGCTGCTGACCGCGGCGTTGTTCGTTCTCGTGGTGTTGCGCTTCTACGGCGACGAGCCTGCGCGCGAGAGCTGGCGCGTGCTGCCTGCGTTCCTCTATCTCGCGGGTGTCGGCATTGCGCTCGCGCTCATAGACCTCGACACCAAGCGGCTGCCAAATGCCCTGAC
>CAZKXZ010000074.1:0-21821 GCA_964556695.1 uncultured Gemmatimonadales bacterium | reverse complement strand
GCAGTGCCGCTGTTCCCGTAACCGCGGTCCCCGAACCCGCAGTCCCCGTGAACGCAGTTCCCGCTCCGCAGTTCGCCCTTGCCGCAGTGCACAAGTCCAGACAATCCGTTACCGTACTTGGGTCAGTCGGGACTGGTCACTAGCACTCTAGTCACTACATCTTCGATTTCACAACCGCGTCAACGATCGTCATGAACTGCTCATGCGTCACCGATGCATTGCCGCGCGGGACAGTCTTGTGCGCCAGCACCATGTCGAGGGCGGGAAGGACGGTGATGTGCTGCCCCACGGCGCCAAGCCCGGTGTAGGCGCCGGCATATGCGCCGTTCGCAGCGCGACCATCCCAGATCCACCAGAGATGTGAATAGCCCCAGCGTCCATCGCGGCGCGGCGGCGGATTCATCTCGCTGACACGCGTAACCGGAGCTGTGATGGTGCGCACCCAGTCGCGGGGAACAACTTGTCTCCCATTCCAGTTTCCCTCGCGCAGCATGAGATATCCTATGCGCGCCATATCGCGCACTGAGAGATACATGTGGTATGCGGGATGCATCGAGACTGTCAGGTCGCCCTGCTTGCGCTGAGCATCGCGCCGGAAATCCTGCATGCCAATGGGTTCCGCCAGGTCCTTCTGCAGGGCATCGAAGATGTTGATCCCCGTTTCCTTCTCGAAGACTGTGCCCACGGCATTGAAGTCCCAATTGTTGTAGAGAAAGAATGTGCCGGGCTTCTGCGTGCCGCGCGCCGGCGCAAACTGCGTGTCGTCTCCGGCATTCGATGCGGGATGATATATGCCCGAACGCGCATTCAACAGATCGAAAATCGTGCCGGAGAGTTCCGTTTCGGAGAGCCCCTGATGATCCATGATTCCAACTTCCTTGAGAGTCTTGTTGAGCCGTATCTTGCCACTGGCGACATAGTTGCCGAAGAGCATTGACAAAACGCTCTTACGCACGGAAGCGAGATAGCTCAGGGTATCGAGATCGCCGTACTCGAATATCACGCGACCGCCAACCACGACGATCATTCCTGTTGAAGCCATGCCTGTGAGAGAGGCGCGCACAGCCTCGAGCTTTTCGCGCGAGTAGCCGGCCGACTCCGGAGATGTTCGGCTCCACTCCGCCGCGGGGAAGACTCGCTGTTGGGTTTGGGATTGGGGAGCCGCGGCAGAGCCGGATTGCGGCTGAGAAGAGAGGACCGCGGCGGCAAGGAGTACTGGGAGGAGGAGGATTAGGGATCTGCGCATTGTCGTTATGTGGGATTGGCCATCTGAAATCTCAGATCAGGACAGATGGACGAGGATTGATCCACGAGCAACGATAGACGATAGACGGTAGACGAATGTGGCGGAAGGGGTTGGGGGGCGGGCGCATTCATTTGGTTACGCGTGCAATGGAATGGTGATGCATGCGGGGCGAGGCGGTTTACATTGGCCCCATGGAAACTCACTCATCAAACCGGGCTCGGCCTCGGGGGCGGCTCAGCGCCGAAGATCTGCAGGACCGCCTCATCGTCTTCGGTGCTGACGTGTGCGTCAGCATGAACAGTGCACCCAAGGACTTTGGAACTACCCACCAGGTTCACCAGGTGATTCGATCAGGCACCGGGGTAGCGGCAAACTACTCCGAGGCACGATCCGCACCGACACCTCGCGATTTTCTCTACAAGCTGCATTCCTGCCTCAAAGAGCTGCGGGAAACGATGGTCTGGCTAAAAATCCTGCAGCGGAATAACAAACCAAATAAGGCCTGGCAGGCCCTGCAGAGCGAATGCGACGAACTAACCGCGATCTTCGTAGCAAGCATTCAAACAAAGAAGCGCAATAACGAATCAGAGCCAGAATAACACCACAGTACTTCCAATCGTCTTTCGTCTATCGTCTATCGTTGCTCGTGGATCACGCCTCGTCTATCCAAACTGATCGGCGATTATCATTGACCATTCCCCAATCATAACCCCAAAAAAAATCAGGGCCGCACAACTAGTGCGGCCCCGATCCCACATCAAAAATCCCCAATCAGAAGGGCCGAATCTCGGCGCTCC
Organism: uncultured Gemmatimonadales bacterium; assembly: GCA_964556695.1. Lineage (GTDB taxonomy): Bacteria > Gemmatimonadota > Gemmatimonadetes > Gemmatimonadales > Gemmatimonadaceae > CAZKXZ01. Next base: position 19,778 of record CAZKXZ010000074.1, on the reverse strand, counting down.
CACGGTAATTGTCCCCAAGAAGATGCTCAGAGAAATACTCGTAGAGCATCCGATTGAAATAGGTCTGGCCCTGTCCATAGCCGTGCGCGGCACCCGGCATGATGAACAGATCGAATCTCTTGTTCGCCCTGATCAGCGCGTCGGCCAATCGAATCGTTCCGGCCGGATGCACGTTGTTGTCCATGTCGCCGTGCACAAGCAGCAGCCGTCCCTTGAGATTGCCCGCGACTTCTGCATTCGTTGGCACATGAATCTCGAAGGTGATGTCGACACTGTCCGAGAGTGGCGTTCCGGTGCCCACGAAGCTGCCCGCAGGTCGAGCTGCTCGGCCCGCCGCCGCACCACCAGTAGCTGCACCCGCAGCGCCTGTTCTGCCACCACCGCCACCGCCGCCTCTGGTACCGCCACCACCACCGGCGCCGGCGCGATTCGGTCCGCCTCGACCGGCATTCTGGTCGTTGCTGTCACTTGCCGCGACAATCGCACTCTTCGGCGTCACAATCTCCCGGAGTCCATGATACTGCTCGCTCCAGTTCTGATTATAGACGTTGTTGTCATGATTGCCTGACGACGAAACGCCGACGTCGAAGAAATCATTGTACGGCGGCACCAACAGCGCTGCTGCTGTCATGAATCCACCGCCCGAGTGGCCGTACATTCCCACCCGCTCGATGTCGATGAACTTGTAGCGCAATGCGAGCTGCTCTACCCCGGCTTTCTTGTCGGCAAGACCGTAATCGCGGAGGTTGTAGTAGCTGTACGACTGGTATGCATTCGACCGCTGCGGACTGCCGCCCCGGTTGCCGATCTGAATGACCACGAAACCCAGCTGCGCCAGTCGCTGCGGTGCAGCGCCGGTCGAAAACGCGTATGTCACCTGTTCCGTCTGCGGACCAGGATAGATGCTCAGTATGATCGGGTACTTCTTTGTGGTATCGAGATCGAACGGCACGTACATGTTGCCGTAGATGTCGGTGACGCCATCCGCCGACTTCACCTGGAATGGCGTTGGCGCCTTCCATCCAATTCCCTTGAGCCGAGTGAGATCCGTCTCCTCAAGATCCATGTAGTGAGCGCCCATGGCATCGCGCAAGGTGATCTTCGGTGCCATGTCCATTCGCGTCGATACATCAATAAAGAACTTGCGCGAATTCGAAAGCGACGCCGCTCCCCCCGTATGATTGGCATTCCCTGGATCCATGAGTGTGAATCCGGTGCCGTCCATGTTCACACGATACAGATGCCGGTAGTACGGATTCTCTCCGGGTTCACGTCCCACGCCCGGGAGAAACAGCACGCGCTTCACGCTGTCGAAGACTACGGCGGCTCCATCCGCGCGCCATGGTCCCGATGTGATTGCGTTTTTCAGCTTGCCGCTGTTGTCGTACAGATACCAGTGCGCCCATCCCGTCCGCTCCGACCACAGGACAAAGTCACCGTCACGCGTCGTGCCGTTCAGGTATTTTACCTGCAGCGTCGCGGGTTCGATGTTGGCATCGACGAAATTCTCCGCGACCATCACCCTGACCGAATTCCCCTTGGACAGATCAACTTCGATGAGTTCGGCATTGCGCTGCAACCTGTCGCGTCTCCACATACGAATGCGCTCCGAAGTGGACCCGTAGTGCATGGACGAAATGCGCTGATCCTTCCACTTTGAAACTGGAAGTTTGCGTGCTTCCTTGTCGCCTACTCTCCAGCCCCAAAGCTCCTGCTGCGAAACTTTCGTCTCGCCGGGCATCGCGTACGCGTAGGGGACTACCTCCGGCCGTGGTACGTTGAGGACCTGCACCAGATAGAGTGAATCGATTCCGCGGCCGTCGTTGCGCTGTATGTAGAAGGTCTTTGAATCAGTTGACCAGACAACATTGGCGCGCACTCTGGGATCACGATTCGGTGTTGCACCGCGACCGCCGCGTCCCTGGTTGCCGGCACCGCCTCCCTGCCGCCCCTGATCCTGGCCCGCCGCCCCACGACCACCCTGCACTATGCATCCGTTGGCCTGAACCTGCGCGCCACCGCGTCCACCTTGCTGCTGCTGTTGCTGCTGTTGCTGCTGCTGTTCCGGCGTCAGCCGTGAAAGGAAACGCTCATAGTCGCCGGGAAGATCGCTGTTGTTGTAAAAATCGTTAATGTCAGCGAGCATCTTCATTTCGGGATCCATGTCCGCAGCGGCCGTGTCCTGAGTTGCCGTCACGGTGGTATCGCGGAATCCGAAGCTGTAACCCGCCACGCCCACACGGGTGAGCTGAATCGTGTCGCGCGTTGCGACAATCACCACATAAAGATTGTGGTCCTTCGCAAATGCAAAGTGTGTGCTGTCTGGCGAATAATTGCGGAAGTCCGCACCGCCGCCACCACCACCGCCGCGTCCCTGACCGCCACCGCCGCCTCCGCCACCACCTCGACCTCCACCACCTCCACCACGACCTGCGGCACCGGCAGTTGCAGTGCTGTCATTGCACGCAAGACCAACACCCTTCAAAGTCTCGGTAGGCAGACTGTATTCGTAACGGAGACTGTCCACGGTGAAGCGAATTGTCTTGAGGTCCGTCATCCACGTCACCGCGGTGAACGGCAGATTCTTCGGATCGACCGGCTTCTTGTGCTCCAGCGTCAGCTGCGCAGCCAGCTTCTGGTGATCAAAGAGCGGCTTCTTGTCCTTTGTCTTGGTCTGAACGAGATAGAACGTGGTACCGTTGTTGTCTCGCCACGGATACCAGAGAGAATCAGTCTCGCGCACCCAGCCGCCAGCACCAAGCGAGGTACTTCCCATCACCTGGTTGATAGCTGCAGCGCTGTACTTCTCCGCAAGCTGCCAGTTGGCCTTGTTCGCACGACTCTCGGCTTGCGTTTGCGCATTCGCTGCGAGCGGCAGCACAAGCGTCAAGGCAAGTCCTGCTAGCAACGACAATGCGCGCGTAGCGGTACTGCGTGCCTCGGTCAGATGCCGGGATCGCGAGTGATCCATTATCTCTCCGTGGGGCATAGATATAATCTCCCGATGTAGTGAACGGCGCAGCGCTCCACCCATGTTGGGCGGCTCCAAAGAGCGGTGAGTCACATGTGCCGGCGTGGTAGGTATCCCTGTAGCGCGATGGTAATGCTACAAGATATGGGTCAATGCCAATTTGCGGTATAGGCTCTACCCGACTTCGATTTCGGCCGTGTAATGAGGGTTCGAGGGTGCTTCCAGGAAGACCCGGACCAGTTGATCGAATAGGAAGTCCCTGCGGCTCCGCCATTCGGGGTCCCGCGACATCCGCTCCGCCATTCCGATGAAGGTCACGTAGGCGAGCTCTGAGCGCAGTTCAGCCTCTTCGGGCGGGATATCCATGGCCTCGAGGATCGAGGTGAGAAATGCAACTCTCCCCTGCTCTGTTCGCTTGACCCGTCGGGCCACCTTGGCATCCGAGCGCGCCCACGCGAAAATGGCCGTCTCCGGAATACGGCCCTCTGATCCCCTTACCAACTCAACAAACCGATCCAGACGAGCCTTGGCACCGCGCTGCTTGCGGGCCTCCTGCATGATTCCGTCCGTCTCAACTTCCCACTCGGCCAGAACTGCATCGAGCAATTCGGCCCTGTCCTTGAAATGCCAGTAGAAACTGCCCTTGGTGACCTTAAGCTTCCGGGCCAGCGACTCGACTCGAATACCCTGGACGCCCTCACGTCCCAGCGCCGCAATCGCGGCTCCCACCCACTCGGTTTTTCCTATCGCCATTCTTACATCTCCATACGATTACGTACGGAAGATAAGTGACACCACGCGGGTAGGACAAGAGACCCAGGTGTGGCACGCAGTTCCGCTGCACTTCTGACCACCGAACACTGACCACTGCCAACTGAGGTCATCCGACCGGAATCCAGGACGGATGACCTCAGTTGGCAGTTATCAGTGAACAGTTATCAGAAGTTGCACACCTGCGTGCAGATGATTCTGAGCAACGCCTTGGCTACATCCCCCCTAACGGCACCATGATGTGCGCATACGGCGTTCCCTTCCACATCACATATGGACCGCCCAGCTTCGTATCGCTCGGGATTCCTTCGAGCTTCGACACGTCGGGTTCAATCACCATGATGTGTGGACCACTCACAATCCAGTTATTGTCCGCGGTCATCGTCATCGCGAAGGGATCGGTGAGGCTGGCGCCCTTGTCGCCTTTCAGCATGTAGCCGATGCCAGTCATAGTAATCTTGGGCGGTGTCTTCTTCATCCAGGCTTCGGCCCACGACACCCACATCTTGTCCAGACACATCGGAGCCGTGTCTTCGATTTTGGCAACACCCATCGACGACGTCGTGCTGGGCATGCAGGTCCAACCGTTCGTGCCAGCGCGCAATTGCTTCATCGCGCCAGACGCGGAATCGGGCCAGTCCATCACAGTTGCATGCGCGCCGATTTCCGTGGGGGCCGCAGCTGTAAACGCCATGATCTTCCATTCGACACTGCCTACGGGGGGCAGCGAAGCATCGGGCACTGTGCCGGTTGCAGATCCCGTGTCAGGTGCCTTGGCGGCCTCGCCACCGCAAGCGTAGATCGCACACACCATTGATCCCAGCAAAAGAATTGAGCGTCGCATCGTTAACCCTCCCAGTCGCGGTTCACGTCGTTCACTTTCACGTCGTCCACTTTCACGTCGTCCACGTTCACGTACCTAACTTTCACGTCGCTAACTTTCACGTCGTCGACGTTCACGTAGTCAACGGGTGAACAACGCTGCACATTTCGTGCTAAAACAGCCTCTACAACCGAATAGACAAACCATCCGCCAAGGTATTCCGATACGCCTTGAGCGCCGGCACAAATCCGACAAGGAATCCGGCGATGCATACCACACCGATGTAGATCCATTCCACTTTCCCGAGCGCGCGCAGCGGGATGAAGAGGCCAAAGTGTTGTTCGACGAGCGGCCGCCCAACGAGGAGAAGCAGATACACAACCGCGACGCCTGCGATGCAGCCGACGATGCTCAGGATTCCCGACTCCAGCACGAGGAGTGCGACGATTTTCCTGGGGCCCGCCCCTATAGCGCGCAGAATCGCCATCTCGCGCCGCCTTGCGTTGAGAGAGCTATAGAGGGATACGAGCATTCCCAGTAGTCCCACGGCGACGACGAAGAAAGTGATCACGCGCAGCCCATCCTCCGCGAAACCAATCGACTGCCACAGCTCCGCAAGCGCGGCACCGGGGATCACGGCTGTGAGAGGTTCGCCTGTCCATGTATTGATCTCGCGCTGCAACTGCAGCGTCTGTACACGCGACTTGGCGCCCAGGAAAAACGCCGTCACCTGCGTGGAATCGTGATCGCCCGCGACGTGAGGGTGATCGTTCTGCTGCGTGGTTTCCGGCTTTGACGGAGGGGTCTTCGCACCCGGCATCGGTGGGGGAGTTTTTCCGGTGCCAGTGGCCGGAGCTTTTGCGCCCTGCATGGGCGGCGGAGCCGACGCGCCGGGCATCGCAGGTGGAGGCGATGCACCCGGCATAGCGGGGGGCGGTGTCGCACCTGGCATTGCCGGCGGCCCGCCGGTCGAACGGCCACGAGCGGATCCGGGCATATTGAGACGAGAACTGGGAGGAGCACCGCCTTCCCACCCCTCATGCATCGCGTGAATTCCGGCAAGCGTTACATAGAGCGAGCGATCGATTGGTGTGAATGTCCTCTTGAGAGTTCCCACCACGACAAAGGGATTCTCGTCGTGATCCATGATGCCACCACCACGCAGACCATGCGTAACGGCGACTTTCGCGCCGAGCTGATACTTGAGTCGCGTGGCCACTTCAGTGCCTATGACCACCTCATGATCCGTCTGCGGACGCCGCCCTGTCGCGAGCTCCACTCGGCCATTCAGGCGATAGCGGTAGTACTCGTAGAAATCATCTGTGGTGCCGATGACGCGAAATCCATGGTGACTATCGCCCAATGAATACGGAATTGTCCATGCAACCTGCGGATGATTCTTCCAGCGCTCGTACGTCTCATGCGACATGTTGTTGCCGAGCGGTGAACCCATTCCGAACACTGAGAAGAGCAGCAGCTGAAGGGAACTGCTGCGCGGCCCCACTATGAGATCGGTGCCGCGAATCGTATTCCTGAAACTCTCCTGAATTCCAACGCGCACATTCTCGACACCCACCAGCAACGCGATGCTGAGCGCGATAGAAATGAGCGTCAATACTGTGGTGAGCAACCGGTTGCGCAGCGATTTGGCCGCGAGAGAGAATATCAGACCCACTTGCGTTCGACCCCCGTCCCCTTCAGCGGCGAGACTGCCTCCTTCTCCGGTGCGCCGACCCTGTTGATCTCTGGAAGAGAGAGTGAGCTGGTGAAGAGCGGCATGAGCTGTCGATCGTGACTGACGAAAATGAGAGTTGCACCAGCAAGTTCGCAGCTGCGGAAGAGTAGTTCCAGAAATGCCTCACGCAGGTCAGAGTCCAGCGCTGATGTGGGCTCGTCCGCGATTATCAGTTCGGGGTGACCAAGCAGCGCGCGCGCCGCTGCGACACGTTGCTGCTGTCCAACCGAGAGTTCGGTAACCGGATTGTGAAGGAGTGAACCGATTCCCAGCTGCTGAGCGACCTCCCGTCCTGCCTCTTCAGGCTTCTGGCCCCGAAGTCGCGCGCGCCGCTTAGCGCTGAGCCTGCAGGGGAGGAGGATGTTGTCGAGCACGGAGAGATATGGAATCAGGTTGAACATCTGGAAGATGTACCCGATGTGTACTGCTCTGAAATCGTCGCGCTCAGAACCGGACAGTCGTGCAAGATCGGCGTCGAGCACCCTAATGCTGCCGCCGTCTGCCTTGAGCACACCTGCAAGAAGTCCGAGCAGCGTGGTTTTGCCACTGCCGCTCGGACCGAAAAGGAAAACGCGTTCGCCCTTGGCTATCGAGAGCGCTTTTATGTCGAGTACCAGCTTGTGCTCGACATACGAGAAGCGCAGATCACGAATGTCGACAGCTTTGCCGTTCGATGCCGTGGTGGCTGAGCCGGTTGCGCTGGAATCCAACGGGTGCTCTTACGGTGTGCCGTATGGTGCCGTTCGCAATCCTTCGAGGGTGAAGCTTGCCGGTCCGAAGACGCTCTCGATGAATTCAACCTTGAGCGTTCCGTACATCCAGACCGCGTCCCAGAGGCCGACTTTCATCTTTTTCTTGTTGGCCATCTTGACGTACACAAGCTGATTGGGCGGCGGAGGCGGAGTGTGCACGCATGCGCCGAAGTAGGGAACGAGAAGGAACTCAGCTGCTTCCTCCTCATAGTCTTCCAGCGGAACGACGAAGCCCGGAATCTTGACGACTTTGCCGTTGAGCTTCTTGAGCGTGTCGGTCATCTCGCCCGTGTCGTAATTGAGACCACCGAGCATGCGCCAGTCGACCATTACGGTATCGACTTTCTGCGCGGCCTGCGCAGCACTTGAACTCGCAGCAGCAAGTGAGGGTGTTGGCGACACCAGTCCCGTTGTGGAGAAAAACATCGGGACCAATGCGACTCCAGACAGCCGCGCCAGCGAAGTGAGTGTACGACGACGCTTATTGTTTGCGCTCAACGAATGAGGCATATGAGTTCCTGAATGAAGTATTCGCGAAACCGCCAGAATCCTGCTTTGACTGCTACCGCTGCTGTAGATGATGCAGTACTTGAGTCAGACGATCAACCGGGGCATGTGCTTCCGGTCGTTGAAGCCCCTGAACCCGATCAACTGATCAGATGATCAAGTCATCAACTGATTGCGATCCTGGATCTCGATCAGCTGATCACTTGATGACCTAATCATTTGATCACTTGATCGCCCTTTAGTCGCCCCTTTGTGCCCCTTTTGCATACTCCATCCACCGGTATTTGTTCGCTTTACCCGCCTACTACAGTCCGCCTGGAGTGGCGGGCGGCTTGCGCGGGAAGGGCGTGTTGCTGTTGGCCGCGAGATACACGAGCACGGCAATTGTTGTGGCGTTGTGCTTCATGTCGCGCGGCACAAGCCGCTCATACAAATCCTGGCTGAAGTGATGTGTTCTGGTGCCGTAGTCCATGGGATCCTGAATAAACTGGAAACCAGGAAGTCCGACAGCGTCGAATGACTGGTGGTCAGTACCGCCAGTGTTGGCTGGAGTGATGTGACGAACCGAGATGCTGTCGCTGTCAACGTGCCTGAGCCAATCCCGGAACACAGGAACTGCGGCTTCGTTGCCCTGCGTATACACGCCGCGAATGGCGCCGCAGCCATTGTCCTGATTGTAGTAGACCGAGAACTTGGCATGATCGGGCTTGAGAACGAGTGGTCCTCCGCCACGACCGCCACCACGCCCACCGCCGCCCGCTGCTACCGCTGCTGTTGGATCAGGTGCGGGTGCTGGACCGCGCGCTGCGAAATGCTCAGCCACATACCTGGCCGAACCAATGAGTCCCTGCTCTTCACCAGTCCACAATGCGATGCGAACGGTGCGGCGCAGCGGAACATTTGCCGCCTTGAGAATGCGCATCGCCTCAATCATCACGGCGCACGAGCATCCGTTGTCTGTCGCGCCTGTTCCCTGATGCCATGAATCGAAATGGCCACCGATCATCACTACTTCGTCGCGCTTGTCGGTGCCCAGGATTTCGCCAACGATGTTCATGGAGTTCAGATCCTCGCCGGTGAAGCGATTCTGAATGTCGAGTTCCATGATGACATTCACGCCACGCTGCAACTGTCTCACAATGCGATTGTAGTGCTCAGCCATGGCGCCAAATGCGGCCAACCGGGGAATCGGAGTATTGGGGTTCTGGCTTCCGCCTGGCCCGTTGCCGTAGTTGCCGTTATTTGTCGCGGACGTGGATGGCTGCATGATCGCCAACACGCCTTCGTCGATGTAGAATTGGGTGCGCCGTGCTGCGTCGCCGCCGCCAGCACCACCACGACCGCCACCGCGCCCTCCGGCTGCTGGAGCAGCGGCAGGGTCGGGCGCGGGGGGCGGAGGAAAAACAATTCCGCTGCATCCGCTACCAACGGGCGCCGGTGACAGGTTCGTGATAGCACCAGCTCGGCCAGCAGGAGCGGCCGGCGGTGCGGCCGCCCTCCCTGCTGCTCCTCTCCCTGCTGTATCAGCGCCACCGGCGCGACCACCACGCGCAGGAGCAGCGGGCGGACCACCTGCGCGCGCCAGACCCGGCTGATTATTCACGAGCGCGTTGAGAGTACTGTCGGTGTGCCTGCGCGCCGGCGCGGTGAACATGGGATTCACATTCACGAGAGGCGCGGTGACGACAATCTTGTTGCGCAGTGTGCCCTTGAGACGCGCATAGTCATCGTCCGTGGAAGGCTGCGGATCGACGCACACAACTTCGCCCCTCACCAGACCGTTGGTCCCCACCATCCACGAACCAGGTCCACCCGCGACCGCAAATGGAACCGGCGCGACGACCTGCATGTAGCTCTTCTCGTTTATCCATCCGCGCCCAAAATTGAAATACTCGAAATGCGAGTTCACGAGGCCAATGTCAGAGTACTTCTTGAGCGTCCAGTTCGCAGCCATTCGCATGATCGGCGAATTGGTGAGACGCGGGCCGTACACATCGATGAGCCAGCTAGAAATATCCATCACCTGCGAGCGCTGCCAGCCCTCGGCTTTGATTCTGTTGATCACTGCCATGTCGGGCTGCTGTGCCGCGAGCGGCGTTGCGAGTGCAGCGGCTATGACGTACGCCGCGGCGGAGCGGTGCATCTGCTTGAGAAAAGAGAAGTGCGAACGCATTGGAAGGTCCTCCTGAGCAAGCGCAGTTGGCTATCGGGTCGCTTGATAAGCTACGCCTTGGAGAAGGATTTCGCTGCCCCGGTGGGCCGATAAGCGAGCAACGCCAGACGAAAAACGATTGCAGCGGCGTTCAGCGTGCAATCGTCTATCGTCTACCGTCTATCGTTGCTCGTGGATCAATCCTCGTCTATCCGAAATCAGTTTTTTACTTAGGAAACGGAATCACCGCAACCACTCCCGCATGATCCGACGGCCATATCTTCCCTGCTGGACCGCGAAGCCGGTCTTCCATTCCATCGCCCAGAAGTTTCGTGCTGCTGAGCGGCTGCATTGCGTCCTCCACTGCGCCTCTCGCGAACACGTAGTCGATGCGCTGGGTCAGCGCGCCCAGCACCTTAGCGTTGGAAAGATCCGGAAGGAAGCAGCAGGTGAAACCATCACCGTGTGCACCTGCCTCAAGCCATGCATCCTTGAATCCCGCGCCGGTCACCACCTGATACATCGGCGAGCCGGCCACATCGTTCAGGTCTCCCATGATGATTGCCGGACTCGCAGCGCCGAGTGAACTCACCAGCTCGAAAGCCTGTGCAGCTCTGAGAAATGGGAGAACTGGATTGCTGTTGCCCGACTCGAGGTGCGTTGTCGCGACTGTGAACGTCTGGCCATCCACTTCCGCCGTGATGGAAACCCACCCGCGAATAACGTTGATCCCGGGCGCCACGACTCCGATGTTGCTGGAAAAATTCTGCGCCACGACGCTGGCCGGGTTGAAGGTCACGCGGCGGGAATCCACGAGCAAAACGTCGTAATCGATCACCTGAATGGTCGATCCCGGAATGGGCGCGAGGAGTACGCTGGCATTGGCAACCTTGCCCGCGACATCGTAGTCAAGACCGAGCGATTGCAGCTCGGCTTCCAGAATCGCGAGGAAATCGAGGGTCAGTGCGACACCAAGCGGCGGTATCTGAATGTCGATGTCACTTACTTCCTGCAGTCCGACGAAATGTGGTCGGGATCTGGCGATTTCCTGCGCCAGCGCCCGGGCGCGCGCCGGGAAGTCGGTCGCCTGGAGAGTTGCGATCGCGGTGAGGAGCGCTGGGATGTCATTGGCAGCATCGCCGTCCGCCAGCGCGACGATGACGGCGTCGGCGTTCGCGCCGATGTAGACGTTGCGGGCCAGCGCAACAATCTCCGAGACATTCAGCCTGCTTGCCAGGCCAGGCGCATACGCGGGTTCGTTGCTGCTGGGTGCGACGATCGCGTCGCTGCAGGCGACGGCGCCCGCGAACAGGGCGAGTCCCATGACGTTATTGAGCAGGATCTTTCTCACGACTTCCTCCTTGGCCGTCTGTGACGGCACTTGGGTTTGGACTCCGGGCGGTTCGAACAACCTTAACCAAGCGTATGTTTCCGCTCTATCTCTATCCATACGTTACCGTATGGTAATGATGGTCCCGGGAGATGTCAAGGGATGGGGGCGGGCTGGCTATTGCGGCGCTGAGAAGGGAGATTCGAGGGACATTGGAGATTGGAGATTGGAAATTGGAGAGCGGTTTGATCGTGGGATTGGGCGCGAAGTGCGTTGGGGTTCGCTTGCTGAGGCGGGCAATTCTGGCGCTCTCACTTGTGCCCGCGTGGGCTCTTGGCGCACAGGGCGCGGGTTCCGTTCCGCACGGAGCAGATCAGGCCCCACCGCGCGGGTCAACCATGGTGGTTTCGCTCATCTCAATTGGGCAGGGCGATGAGATCTGGGAGCGGTTCGGTCACAATGCGCTGCGCTTCCGGGATACGACAACCGGTGCGGATGTCGTCTATAACTGGGGACTCTTCAGTTTCAGCGAGAAAGGATTCATTCTGCGCTTTCTCAAGGGGACGGGGCGCTACTCCATGGGCGGTCAGCGGACCGACTCGTTTCTTGCGATGTACGCGTCGGAGGACCGCCACGCGTGGGAGCAGCAGCTCAATCTTTCAACTGAACAAAAGGCCCTCGCGATGGATCTCGTTGTAGAGAACGAGAAGCCCGAGAACCGCGAGTACCTCTACAACTACTACCTCGACAATTGCTCCACACGCATCCGTGATCTGCTCAATCGTGTGCTCGACGGACAGGTGCACGCCGCGACCGATACCGCGATCACATCCAACAGCTATCGTTCACACACGCGGCGATTGCTGACCGACAACAAGTTGCCCTACTTCGGCGTGCAACTCGTTCTGGGCCGCCCGGCAGATCTCCCGATTTCGCGCTGGGATGAGATGTTCCTCCCTGTGCACATGATGCGCCATTTCGCCGACGTCAAAGTGCGCGGCAAGGACGGCCAGATGCTGCCGCTCGTTGCGAGCGTGCGTGAAATCAGCAGACCAGTGCGGCGAGCTCCCGAACTGGAGCGGGTCGCGCCGAAAACCGCCGGCTATCTGCTTGTTGGTCTCGTTCTCGCGCTCGCGATGGCGGTCTTCGCGCGTTCCGGAGCGCTCGGTTCTCAGACCGGGAGGACGATGTTCACCGGCATATCGCTCCTCTGGAGTGCTCTCGCGGGAGCAGTCGGAACATTGGCGCTGGGCATGTGGCTCTTCACACACCACACGTTCATGCACTACAACGAAACGATTCTCCTGCTGAATCCCCTGCACCTCGCGCTCGCGGTTCTTCTGCCGGGCGCGGTGCTGCGCACAAAGCGTGTACGCGGCGCGACAACACTGGTGCGCGCAATTGTCGCGTTGTCTCTGATCGGTTTGGTTGCGCACGTGGTGCCCGGCCTGGGCCAGGCGAATCCCGAGATTCTGGCCCTCGCAATCCCTGCCAACCTCGCGTTGCTGGCCGGAGTAATGCAAATCCGGAAGCACAATTAGGGACACGTCCCCATGAGCATGCTGAAACACAGTTAGGGACGTGTCCCTCGTGCACCAAAGGGGACAGGTCGGGCAAACACAGTTAGGGACGTGTCCCTCGTGCACCAAAGGGGACAGGTCGGGCGGGGGCGGTCGCGCGCGTCGTAATCGTTATGCCGCAACGGTATACGAAAGGGACGTGTCCCCCGTGTACCAACGGGGACAGGTCCAGCGTGTACCAACGGGGCGCACACGCACAGAAATTCCCGAACTCCTTTGGGTTGGTTGGCCCACGAGTAACCGATAGCATTCGGCATGAGCATGCTGCGCCCGTCCGCGCTCCTCGCCCGATGCGATGTCTGCCGCCTGCCTTTCGATCCGGTATTCGGCGGAATCTGCCCGCAATGCGGTAAGCTCCTTTGCGCAAATCACCTGTTTGGAAGCACTTTTTACAGACTCGCTTCTTACCTGGGACTCCAGAAACCCTGTGTTGAGTGCCGAGCGAAACTCAAAAAGAGCCCCGGAGGACCGAAATGAGTGTGCCGATTTTCACGAGGGCCCTGGTGCGCACCGAATGCGAGATCTGCGATTATAGATTTGATCCCATCCACGGCGGCGTCTGCGACAGGTGCCAGCGCATTCTCTGCATGAAGCACCTGCACGGTTCCTGGATTCGCAGGCTCCGGGTTGATCTCGGCGCTGCAAATGTTTGTGTTGAGTGCCGGGCTGGTGTTGTTCAAAATGAAACCAAATGAGGCTTCCACTAATGACAGGTGATACCAGGTTGTTCGCTTACGCATCGTTGGCTACCGGAGCCCTTCTTGTGCTCGCGGCATGTTCTCCACCGGAAAAGGATGAGTGTGATGCCATCACGCCTGCGCAGTCAGCTGCGCTGACAACCCCGGACCCTGCCAAGCTCGCGGAACATTCGCCCGATGAGTTCCGGGTTCGCTTTGTAACGAGCAAGGGAAATTTCACCGTGACCGCTCATCGCGATTGGGCGCCAAATGGTGCGGATCGCTTCCACTACCTCGTCAGTAGCGGATTCTTCACAGACGTGCGGTTCTTTCGAGCAGTGAAGGACTTCATGGTCCAATTCGGAATCAGCGGAACTCCGGCAATTGCGGCTGTGTGGGAAAACAGGGGGATCCAGGATGAGGCGGTAAAAACGGGCAACAAGCGAGGGAACATTACATACGCGATGTCGAGTGCGCCCAACAGCCGCACGACGCAGTTATTCATCAACCTGGTTGACAACACCTTTCTCGATAGCAAGGGGTTCTCGGCGTTTGGAGAGGTTACCGAAGGAATGGCGGTGGTCGACTCCCTGTACATGGGCTATGGCGAAGCACCGTCCGGCGCTCAGGGCTTGATTGCACAGCAGGGTAACGCGTTCCTCGCCAAAAGTTTCCCGCAGCTCGACTACATCAAGTGCGCGGGAGTTGTTCCGGCAGGCGGATAACGTTACAGATGACGCATCCGTCCGCACCTGAAGACTTTCGCATCGGGTGCGTCATCCTCGGCGCCGGAGCCGGCACGCGCTTTGGAGAACCGAAAGCCGGCGCGCAGATCGAATCCGGTATGCGATTCGTCGATGCGATCGTGAAGACTGTAAAGTCCGCGGGAATCGATGACATCATCGCAGTGATGCACCCGGACATTGCTCCGCCCGATGGCGCGCGATTCGTCGTGAATCCCAATGCGAAGAGTGAACAGATCGTGTCGCTCAGGCTGGGCCTGGGACAGCTGGTCAACACACCAACACGCGGCGCCCTCGTGTGGCCCGTCGATCATCCGTTCGTGCTGGACACGACTGTGGTCAAGCTCCTCGACTTCGTCAGGCGCAGTACGCCTCTGATCGCAGTTCCAATCTGCGACGGACGCCGCGGTCACCCGGGATATTTCTCACGCAACGTATGGCGTGATCTGGTCACCGTGGCCGAAGGCGGCGCGAGGGCGGTAATGCAGCAGTTCGCAAATGAAGTGGCGGAAGTAGTAGTCACAGATCGCGGCGTGCTGCGGAATGTTGACACGCGAGCTGACCTCGAAGGGCCGTGAAATGGGGACGTGTCCCCCGTGTACCATTGGAACACGGGGGACACGTCCCCATTGTAAGGCGAGGACAGAGCGCACTTTACCCTGTTCCGTTGGTACACGGCCGGCCTGTCCCCATTGGTACACGGGGGACACGTCCCCAACTCTTTACCCCAACTCTTTACCCAATTCTTTACTTGACGCGTCCCCCACGGACCTGTCCCCGTTCAGAGCCTCGACGCTGTAACCAGCACCTCAGACCCGCTCGCGAAAATCCCTGCGATGCAGCCAGTCATGAGCGTTGCAAGAGTCGCCGCAAGGAGAGCCTTGAACCCCAGCCCAGCGAGATCATCGCGACGCGAGGGAACAAGCGCCGCCGTGCCGCCCACAAAAATCGCGACCGAAGCAACGTGAGCGAAACCGCACAACGCGTAACTCATGATCACCGCCGTTCGTGGGTCGGTGATTTCGCCTCGTGACATCATTCCAGCCATATCCTGATAGGAAACAACCTCGGTCAGCATCACGCGCTCGCCCAACAGCTTCGCAGCTTCGGCGAGGTCCGCCGGCGCAATTCCCAGCAGCGCGGCGAAAGGATAGAAAATCCAGCCCAGGATCTTCACGAGCGACAACGGTTCAGTCATTCCGAACCAGCCACTCGGCACCGCGAGCAACATATCGATCAACGCAACCATGCCGAGTATCGCAATGAGCAGAGCTGCTATTCCAGCGGCGAGTTTGAGTCCGTCCATCGCTCCGGTGATGATCGCCCCCATCAGATTCGCTGCCCTTCCCGTCTCATCGGCCTCGGGAACTGCGCTGCTCGTTGCAGGCGTCTCTGTCTCCGGCAACAGCAACTTCGCAATCACAGCGGACGCTGGAATGGAAATGATAGACGCCGAGATGAGGTGTCCGGCGATTTGCGGGAATGAACTACTTAGGAAGGAGACGTAAATGCCAAGAGTAGTCGAGGCCACCGTCGCCATTCCTGTTGTCAACAGCATTAATAGCTCCGAGCGCGTCATCGTCGGGATGTATGGCCGCACCACAAGCGCCGACTCGACACCAACAAAAATATTGGCCGAACCGCACAAGCTTTCCGCGCCGCTCAGTCCCATGGTGCGATGAAAGAGCTTCGCAAAAACTCGCACGACAGGCTGCAGAATGCGCAGGTGATAGAGCATCGCGGTAAACGCAGAGACGAAAATAGCGATCGGCAGAACCTGAAAGGCCAGAACAAATCCGATCGAACCGGTTTGACCCGGTGCGAGCGCCAGTGGACCGAGCAGAAAATTCGTTCCCGATTGCGAAGCGGCCAGCAGCGCCAGCACCAGATCGTTGAGCCAGTAAAAGAATTGCCGCGCGACCGGCAGACGGAAGACCATCAGTCCGATGACAAGCTGGATGCCCATTCCCCACGCAACTGTGCGCCAGTTCACGCGGCTGCGATCCGTGGACAGGAGCCATGCGATCGCGGCAAATGCAAAGAAGCCGGCGAGCGAAACGAATGCGTACATTATCGGGCATCCCCGCGGGAAAGGGTCTCAGAGCCAGAACAATAGAGCGCCCGCCGTCCAACGGCGCAAGCATAGCTAATTTTGAAGGCAGCCATGCGCATCGTTTCCCTTCTCCCCAGTGCCACCGAGATTATCTGCTCGCTCGGACTCGAGGATCAGCTGGTTGGAGTCACTCACGAGTGCGACTGGCCCCCGTCGGTCGCGAAATTGCCCAGGGTAACGCATACCCTCATTCCCAGAGATGCGAGCAGCCGCGAGATCGACACGCTCGTGCGCGAGCGATTGAGCAAGAACACAGCACTGTATTCACTCGACATGCCTGCCCTCGAGCGTCTCAAGCCCGACCTGCTCGTGACGCAGGCGCTGTGTGATGTATGCGCCGTGGCCGAGGATGAGGTGAATGCGGCTGCGTGTTCGCTGCCTGGTCAACCGCGCGTCATCAATCTCGAGCCAGAAACGCTGGGTGAGGTGATCGCCTGCATCGCGCAGGTCGCGTCCGCGACGGGAATTGCTGATCGCGGTGCAAGAGTGATAGCCGATCTTGAACGACGGGTGGACGCGGTGACACGGCGGTCGGCTGCGGTCGAGCACCACCCCCGGGTCATGCTGCTCGAGTGGATCGATCCTCCCTTCAGTTGCGGTCACTGGAGTCCCGAGATCGTGACCCTCGCAGGTGGAATCGAAGGGATTGGACGCGCGGGTGAAAAATCGCGCCAGGTTGAGTGGAGTGAAATCCTCGCCTGGCAGCCGGAAGTAATGATGATTGCCTGTTGCGGCATGAGCGTGGAGCGCACGCTCGAGGACCTCCCAATTCTGCAATCGTACGAAGGGTTCGCGGAGCTTCCCTGCGTGCGCCACCATCGCGTGTACGTGATGGATGGCGCCGCGTACTTCAGCCGTCCCGGCCCACGCCTGGTAGATAGCCTGGAAATTCTGGCGAACGCGCTCCACCCCGATGTGCATCCGTTGCCCGCGGGAATGCAGCCAGCGGTGATTGTTTAGCACCGATTCGGGGCTAAACAAGCAAATCGACGGCTTTCGCACTTCCCTCGCGCGCTCGCAATGGGGGCGCGAATTCTTTTGCTTGCGCGGCGTACGATGGATTGTTTGAAACCTTGTTCATTGCCGCCACCAGTGCATTTGGGGTGAGCCGGCTCAGCGGAATGGGACTGGGCCCGAGTCCCAAAGCAGCCACACGTTGGCCGTGGTAGTACTGATCGCCCAGATGTGGAATGATGATTTGTGGAATGCCGGCCAGCGCGGCCGCGATGGTTGTACCTGCTCCGCCGTGATGGATTGCAACTGACACCCGAGGGAAAAGGATATCGTGCGCCACGTCGTGAACAACCATGCAGTCCTTATTGTCAAACACATCGGACAGCTGCGTCCACTCAGCGCCGACAAGGATTCGACGCCCTGATGCAATAGCTGCCTCGGCGAGTGACCGCAGCAGCGCCGCAGAGTCGCGGTGTTTCATGCTGCCAAAACCCAGATATGCCGGAGGGGCTCCACGCGAAAGAAAGTTCGACAGATTCTCCGATACGCTCCCAGTGGATTCGCGGCGCCAGTAGCCGGTTACTTGCGATTGCAGCGCATCAATGGGCAGCGGAGCAAGCACAGGATCGAACGCGCCGAGTGGTGCATTGCCAAGCAGATATTTGTGAAGGCTGCCGATGCGCGAGAGGCCCAGTTCGCGACGTTTCGTATTGAGCCAACCCGCTTGGGCAAGGAATCTCGAATCCTCGATTCTCCAGAGGAGGCGTTGGACAAATGCGGGGATTTGTCGCGCACCAGGCGCCAAAAGAGGAAGCTGTACTGAGCGCAGATATATCGGGCTAAAAACCGCATAGCGATACTGAATCCCCAGCATCTCCGCCACCGTTGGCGCCGCGAACTGGAGTGCGACACCAAGGATTACGTCGGCATCCTTCGATACCTCAAGCAACGCGTCGAACTGTGCCCGAGTTTCGCGCAGCGACGCAAGAAAAAGATTGCTGTTGCTCTGCGACCCATCAATTATTTCGCGAAAATCTGATCCGGCCGAGTGGAACTCCATGTGAAGAGTTTCCGCCGCGCCGCGGAAGTTGGGAGGAGCGCATAGCACCACCCGATGACCGCGCTCGACCAGCCGGCACGCGAGCGCGAGCACTGGCTCCACATCCCCGCGGCTACCAAATGGGGCGAGTACGAGTTTCACAATTGCAATGAGAAGAGTGTGATGCCTGACTTGCAGACTCTTGCGGATTTCGCATGGTTATGGCAAACAAGCCACCAAAAGTGTAGCGTATACATTCTGGCACAGAGCCATTTCCGGGAGACCGAACGATGCGAACGACTTCACTGATCGCAATGGGAGCGCTGTCCCTGTTGGCGAGCGCAAGCTGGGCACAACAGACAGCGCCGGGGACCACGACAGCCACCAATGCAGCGACACAGTCTACCCTGAGCCCCGAGCAGCGGGCCACGCTGCAGGCGCTTCTGTCGCAGAATGAGGCGACTATCAAGCTGATCAAATCACTGCTTGCGTCGAGTCCCGGCACGGCTCCCCCGCGGGAGCGACCAGCCATGCAACAGTGTCCGTGGCCGACGCCCGACAGCGGGGTGACTCCGCCGTCAACGACGCCGCCGGGCATGATCGACCAGCCCCGTCCCCGGATTCCGGATTGCTACCCGCCGGGATGGACTGCACCCACGACACTAGCGCCTTACAATCCTCAGCCACTCCCAACGGATCGGCCCAAGCCGATCGTGGACAACTACTTCAAGTACGTGGTTACAGCACCGCCCGCGGCACTCGTCGAGCGCTTCCGCCTCGACACGACGTACTACAAGAAGTACGCGGATGCGAACGGTTACCCGATCCTGGCTTCAGCGAAGGTTGCGGACGAAGCGCTTGCAATCGTGCGCGACCAGGTCAACTACTTGCTCGCCCATCGCCCGGACGTGCGTGATACGATGATTGCGCGCGGCGCGCGCATCACGATAATGGCGGAGACGGAGTACACGGTCGACATCCCGGAGCAGCGAGGCTGGACCGTACCGAAGTATCTCGATGCTCGACTGACAGATGGCGAGCGCGCGAACTACTACCTGCCTGGCGGCCTTGGATCAATGTCACCCGCGGGCTACTGGAACGGCCGTGCGCGCGGCATGGGCGGGACGCTTACGTCGTGCGCGGAAGAAAATGTGCTGGGCTTCTACGGCACGAGGTACTGGGGGACGAACATCTGCGTGCACGAATTCTCTCACGGCATCATGGGCTCTGGAATCGGAAACGCGGATCCGGCCTGGTTCCAGGCAATCGTCGACTCCTACAAGGCAGCGAAAGCGGCGTGCGGCGCAGACAGCTTGCCAAGTCTCCCGACAGCGCGCGGATATGCTGGCAACACGTTCAATGAGTACTGGGCAGTCGGTGTAGAGTGGTATGTCGGCAACGGTGGACGCGAGCGCGCCGCGCTCAAGACGACGGATCCGAGGCTGTATGAGTTAATCAGCCGGTTGATTCCGGAAGACCGCTTCCTGCCGGTGCGAGCGAATGTGGCGAATCGCACCCGCGTGGAAATGAATCAGTACGTGCAGGAGCGCAATCCGGAATGGTGGCAGCGCGAGCAGGAGCGCGAAGCGGCGCGCACCGCTGCTCGTGCGGGCGGAGCAGGGCGCGCGGGC
>CAZKXZ010000073.1:0-22048 GCA_964556695.1 uncultured Gemmatimonadales bacterium | reverse complement strand
CAGGAGCCAGTGGGTGCAAGCCCGTGGGGGTTCGAGTCCCCCCTTCGGCACTGCTTGTTGTTTGGCGCGCAGAGAGCGCGTGTCCCACCACCGCAAGCCTCACGGAGCCAGGGATGGCGCCACGTCCTCCGGGAGCGATGCCGATCCGAAGTGCTTTCGAAGACTGGCGTTCGCTTCGTGCAATTGTCGCAACAGAATTGCAGCGGCAGCATCGACTATTTCCTGCGCCGGTCGTGTTACACCCACGTATGACAGCATCAGGCGCCCCAGCCTTGCGGATTGCGGCTGCTCGTTGCGCTCCTCGATTGCCTGCCCATAGGCGCGCAAGCGCGCATTGAATTGGCGCGCGGCGACGTCTCGCCTTGTCACATCCACGTCGCGATCGCTGCTGAGCGCGCGTTCCAAAGCGTGCGCGATTACTGACGGTGTGCGATCGTCGAGAGAATCGCGTTTAGCTGCGAGGAGCACAAATGCTCTCTTCGTATAGCGCAGTTCCCAGCGGGCGTGATCTTCGTCGCGGTCAGAAGACACCGAGGTGAGCCAGGCAACGTCCTCAGCGAGCGGTTCACTGAAGGCCTCGCTCACAACAGCCGTCGCGCCCTCGTTGAAATCACGCGCTGGCCCCCCGGTCCACTGGCGCAGCCAGCGGCCTAGCAGGTTCACGAGATGCGTTCCGAAGACTGTGCTGCGAGCACAGGTAGTCCCACGCGACGACGAACTTTACCCTCATCCTGAAGTAGATCGGCGAGTTTCACTTCCTGCAATACCTCATCGATCTTCTGCTGCAGCATTACCCACACAGGTCGTATGCTGCAGCTCTGCGCCTCGGAGCAGCGCTCCTCAGCTACAGGGTGAGTGATGCAGTGCAGGTCAAAAGTCGCCAGCTCAGAGGCTGCGAGAACATCTCGCACCGATACTTCAGTGGGAGCCTTGGCGAGGGTATAACCACCGTGCGCTCCGCGCGTGCTGCGAACGATGCCGGCCCGGCGCAGCCGCAGCAGAATCTGTTCGACATAGTCCGATGGCAATCCTTCAGCACCAGCGATTGCTCGTCCAGTTACCGGATTATTGCGATTGTGCCGCGCCAGGTGCAGCGCGCAGATGAGTCCGTATTCGGCCCAGGTGGTTATTCGCACAATTTCAGCTTAGAGCGTCCTGAGCGTTCCAACAAGGGGTAGCCCTTTTGTCGGGTGTCATTGCCGCGCAAGCGGCAACCCATGTTGATCACGCAGGCAAATGGGTTCCGGCTTGCGCCGGAATGACAACTTTCAGCCCCCAGCTACTCCCCCATGCTCCCCACCAGGAACCCCAATCTCAGTCATCTTTCTCAAATCAAGAATCTCATCCGCCTCAGAATCGGGAAGAAGCTTCTTCTGCTTGACTAGCTCTCGTATCAGCACACCTGTCTTAACTGATTCCTTACTGAGATCAGCGGCTTTTGCATAGCCGATTTGTGGTGCCAGAGCGGTGGCAAGGGCGGCAGATCGCTCCAGCCAGTAGGCACACTGGTCCTCATTTGCTTCAATTCCGCGTACGCATCGAGTCGCCAGCACTTGCATCGCGTTGGCCAGAATCTGCGTTGCGAGCAAAACGTTGTATGCGATAACCGGCATCATGACATTGAGTTCCAGCTGTCCATGTTCCGCAGCGGCGGAAACACACGCATCATTGCCGACAACCTGAAAGCAGACCTGGTTGACCATCTCCGGAATTGACGGATTGACCTTGCCCGGCATGATCGAAGATCCCGGCTGCACCGCTGGCAAACGAATCTCGTCGAGACCCGTGCGCGGTCCGCTCGCCATCAGCCGCAAATCGCTGGCGATCCTGCTAAGGTCGAGCGCCAGCACTCTCACTTGCGCGCTGTATGCGGCAACGTCACCCATACTTTGCATGAGCTGAACGCGGTCCTTGCCGGCACGCAGTGGCAACCCGGTCATCGCGGTGAGATGCTTCACCATGAGCGCGGGATATTCAGCCTCCACATTTACCCCGGTGCCGACGGCACTCCCACCGATTCCAAGATCGCGCAGATAGTCGACGCTTTCTTCGACCCGGCGTCGGGCACGTTCGATCGAACCTGCATACGCCGCAAATTCCTGTCCCAGCCGGATGGGCATGGCATCCTGCAAATGAGTGCGCCCCGACTTGAGCACGTTATCGAACTCGCGCCCCTTCTTCGCCAACTCATCTCGCAGCACCACGCATGCGCCGAGCAGCGACTTGGCACTCTCCAGGCATGCAAGACGAATTGCGGTAGGAATCACATCATTCGTCGACTGCGCCATGTTCACATGGTCGTTGGGATGCACGGGTGAATACATGCCACGCTCCGCGCCGAGTTTTTCGTTCGCGATATTGGCAATGACCTCATTCGCGTTCATGTTGTGCGACGTGCCCGCGCCCGCCTGATAAACATCAACGACGAAGTTTTCTCTGTGCTTCCCGCCGATAATCTCGTCGGCCGCAGCAACGATGGCGTCGGCGAGTCTGGCCTCCAGCCTTCCCGTCTCGCGATGTGTGAGCGCGGCGGCTTTCTTGATCCAGACGGTCGCGGTAATGAACACCGGCAGCGGTCGAATGCCACTGATTGGAAAATTCTGCACCGCGCGCTGTGTTTGCACGCCGTAAAGTGCCGTTGCAGGAACTTCCAACTCGCCCAGAGGATCCTTTTCAACTCTGCTTGCGACAGACATCCGTTCTCTCCTGATGGTCGGTGATCAAACTCATTATTCAGCCTTGCTCGTCGCGCTACTGAAGCCGAGCCATGCAAACAGGACAATGGACGCGGCGGCGAGAATGGCGACACCCAGCCAGGCAATACTCAGCATGTGCAGTCGCCCGAATTCCGCGCGCGCCTGACTTGTGGCAGCAAGTGTGTCGAGAGCTACCCCTGCTACCTCCCTCAAATGCGCTATGCGCGGCGCTATGCCAAACTGCGCAACGCCGCAGGCGAGCGAGAGGAGCAGTGCGGCGACGCTTCTTGCCAGCCAGTGGCGGTTGCGCGAACCGATCTGCTCCAGCGCAACCTGCACCAGACCGACAATGACTCCAACAATGAACAACGCTGGCAGCACCCGCCCAACCAGCGCACCTGCGAGGGTGCGCGTCGGCAATACGGTGAAGGCTGCCGGCGCCACAACTGCCGCGAGAAAGAGCGCGGCTCCCAACCAGAGTGTCACCAGGACCAGTGCGCTGAAGGTGGTCCCCGACGCGCGTTGCTCAACCACCGACAACTCTCGCAATCCCATTGAGAAAGGGATTGCTCACGAGTTCCCTGGCAATCGTCGTTGATGGACCGTGCCCCGGATGCAGCGCAAGGTCAGGGGACAGCCCGGCGATTCTTTCCAGGGAGCGAGCCATGTCAACAGGATTGGAGCGGGGAAGATCGGTGCGCCCGATGCTGTCGAGGAAAATCAGGTCGCCGCCGAAAATCATCGCATCGCCGACGAACACCACGTGTCCAGGCGAATGTCCGGGCGTGTGCAGCACCTTGAACTCCAGAGATCCAAGTCGCAGCACATCGCCCTCTGCCAGCGACTCGTCCGGCGGCGGCGGGGGCTCGAATGGAATTCCGTAGTATGCGGCCTGCCTGTCCGCCGCGTTGTACAGCGGGAGGTCGTTGTCGTGCAGGTACACGGGCACATCCCAAATGCGTTTGATGCCAGCGATCGCGCCTATGTGATCAAGGTGTGCATGGGTGAGCCAGATGGCCTGTAGTTCACATTTGGAGCGCCGCACCATATCTGCCAGCCGGCTCCACTCATCGCCCGGATCCACGAGGGCGCCCGTGTTCGACTGCTCGTCGACAACGAGGTAGCAGTTTTCCTGAAAGGGACCGACGGTGAGAGACGAATACTTCACAGCGCGTCCCGCCGGGCTGTCAGAAATTTCTCGACAGCTATTGCCGCCGTCGTCCCATCACCGGCCGCAGTGGTGATTTGTCTTGTCAGCTGCGAGCGCAAATCCCCAGCGGCAAACAGACCACTCATCGATGTTTCCATGTTGGCGTCGGTGCGGATGTATCCCAGTGCATCATGGTCCACGTGTCCCGCAATGATTCCAGTGTTGGGCTTGAAGCCAATGAAAACAAAGACTCCAGTGACGGCGAGCTGCGACTTCGCACCCGTCTTCGTGTCACGCAGAGACACATTGTTCACCAGACCTGCGTGGTCGCCGTTGATCGACTCCACAGCACTGTTCCACAGCACTTCAATCTTCGGATTCTGAAAGAGCCGCTCCTGCAGAATCTTCGAGGCACGCAACTCATCACGCCTATGTATGAGGTACACCTTCTCTCCGTAGCGCGTGAGAAAGGCGCCCTCCTCCACAGCAGCATCGCCGCCACCAACGACAGCTAAAGTATGTCCGCGAAAAAACGCACCGTCACAGATGGCACAGTACGAGACACCCTTGCCGGCATATTCCAGTTCTCCCGGTACGCCGAGTTTGACGGGGGTGCCTCCCGCAGTGAGGATCACCGCGGGAGACAGGTATGTGTCGCCGGCATCTGTCAGCGTCTCGAATATCCCATCGTCCAGCTTGCGCACGCTGGTGACATTGCCTTGCACAATATTCGCTCCGAACTTGCGCGCGTGGCTCTCGAGTTTCTGCGCCAGCTCCCATCCGAGGATGTGTTCGAATCCCGGATAGTCTTCGATCACTTCGGTATTGAGAAGTTCTCCGCCAGGCGCCCCACGCTCGAGAAGGACTGCATTGAGCATTGACCGTCCAGCATACATGCCGGCCGTCATGCCCGCAGGTCCGGCCCCGATTATCACCAAGTCGTGTTTGTGGGTCTGCGCCAACTCTATCTCCCAGGAGGAGCAATTCTGCCGTCATCCCGGCGAAGGCCGGGATCCATCTTTCTTGTCAACATGGATTCCGCCCCGGCCTTCGCCGGGGTGACGTTCATTTGCGGAATGACGAAAACGAAGCACTACCGCGACCGGAGAAATCTGGCGAAATCAGGGTGCTCGCGGTATGCACAGACATCAGCGCCGCTGCGACAGACGAAGTTCCCGCGCAGCTAACAATCAGCGGCGGATATTCCTGCCGCCGTCGACGAAAACGGTCTCTCCTGTCACATAGCTTGCTCCTGCGAGATACAGCACCGCCTCGACAACATCTTCCGGCGACCCGATTCTGCCCAGCGGTGTAGAGGCGATGATCTGGCGCTTATTCTCCGCCGGCCAGTTTTCGGGGAGCAGCACCGCGCCCGGCGCGATGCAGTTCACTCTCACTCGCGGCGCGAGCAACTTTGCCAGCGAGCGCGTCATCGCAACGACACCCGACTTGGAAATGCCGTGCACCACATAGTCCGGCCATGTCTCGAATGCGGCAAGATCGCTGATATTCACAATCGCCGCGGAAGCATCCGGTCCCTTCATGTGGCTGGCAGCGGCGAGAGACAGGAAAAACGGAGCTCGCAGGTTGAGCGTCATTATCCGTTCCCAGTCACCGGCATTCACCGTGGCGAGCGGGGTCGGTTCCATCGACGCGGCGGAATTGACCAGGATGTCGAGCGCGCCAAAATGCTTTGCGACAGCGGCCGCGAGTTTTGCGGGAGCAGCGGGATCGCTGAGATCAGCCGCGAACGGCGCGGCATCGCCGCCGGTCGCTGCAATCTCCGCTACCACTTCGGCGGCGGGAGCCAGTGACTTGTTGTAGTGCACCGCTACCCGCGCGCCCTCACGGGCGAGTCCGAGTGCGATCGCTCTACCAACCCGTACGCCGCTTCCCGTAACGAGAGCTACCTTGCCGCTGAGCTCCATGACATTACCTCGACTCTGGTGAGAGCCTTCAGCGTAAAGTAAATCAACCCGCGCGCAACGCGCGCACCCTTGCGAGCTGCAATTCCATCCACTCCCACGGAACTTCCTGACCGCCCAGCTTGCGCTTGCCTGCGTCGTATCCGTGCCAATCTGAACCGCCGCTGTATACGAAGCCAAGGTGATCACTGATCGCGCCGAGGCGCGCTACATCCTCGGCTGAATGGCCAGGATGCCGAACCTCAACGCCCTCCATTCCCAGACCCTTTAGTCGAGTGAGAAACTCCACAGTTCCGTCTCCCGCCGGGTGAGCCAGCACCGCAATCCCTCCCGCAGCGTGTATCAACTCGATCGCCCCTGCGATCGACAGGCTTTCCTTGGGAACGAAGGCTGAACGGCCGGCTCCCAGAAATCTCTCGAAGGCGGCGCGGATGCTCGGCGCCCAGCCATTCGCTACGAGAACGCGAGCGATGTGGGGCCTGCCTATGGCACTCGATCCCGCCTCCACCAGTACCTGTTCCATGGTGATGGTGATTCCAAGCACGCGCAGTTTTTCGACGATGAGATTGGCGCGCTGCACACGAGCGTTGCGAAAGTAGACAAGTCGCGGCTCCAGTGCTTCCACGTTCTTAATGTGGAGACCGAGAATATGGGTCTCGGTGTCGCCTTCGCGTGCGCTCAACTCGACGCCGGTAACTACCTGGATTCCAGCTTCGAGTCCCGCCTCGCGAGCGCGTTCGACGCCAGCGGTGCTGTCATGGTCGGTCAGCGCAATGGCGGAGAGATTCGCCGCCGCTGCTGCTGCTACTACCGCCTCGGGGGTGAGAACGCCATCCGAGGCTGTCGAGTGCATGTGCAAATCAACAAAGCGTGGCCCACTCGCCGGTGCGGGCGCGCCATCATTCACCGTCCGTATCCAGCCTCCGGCGAGGTCGACGCGGGCTGAGACTGCGAAAAAAGTCTCTGCAGTTCGGAGTCGCTGAGTTCCGCGAGCGAGGCTTCGCGCGACCGAATGCCACGCGGTGAATATCTGGTCACGCGCACCTCTCGTGCATCGCCAGCGCCCGCGACAAACATCAGCGCGAACTCATCGCGATCCATCTGGGTGATGCGACCGGAGGGGTAGACCTTCCAGGACCGCCCATCGAGCTGCAATGTTCTCGCGGGCATTCTAATCGTGCTCCATTTCCTTGTAGATGCGCGCGTGCTCGCCCGCGGAACCCGGCGCATTTTTCAGTGCCTTGAGCAGCGACTGCTCGTCGTTCGATTCAACGAATTCGATTATGGCGCCCGCAAGTCCCACTTCTTCGAACGACCATATCTGGCAGTTCGCCTTCTCAAAATATGATCTGCGATCGCGCATGCGTTGCTTGAACTCCTTGCGATCGCCAACCGGCACAATCGAACGCTGCATGGTCAAATAACGCGACATTTATACTCCACCCTCCGGGAATCCTTCGATCGTCCGCTTGATGTGCCCCATGAATTGATCTGCCACGGCCCCATCGATAATACGATGGTCGAAGGAAATCGAGAAGAAACTACATGTGCGGATAGCAATCGTGTCCTCTCCGTCCGGGCCCGACATCACCTTCGTTCGCTTCTCAATGGCGCCAACACCAAGTATGGCGACCTGTGGCGGAACAATAATTGGTGTTCCCATTAGCGATCCGAAAACGCCCGGGTTTGTGATCGTGAAGGTCGCGTCCTGAACTTCTTCCGGATTGAGTTTCTTGGCGCGCGCCCGTGCGGCAAGGTCATTCAGCGTTCGCGTCAGTCCCGATATCGACATGTCCTCGGCGCGTTTTACAACCGGTACAATCAAACCCCAGTCGAGTGCGACTGCCACGCCAATGTTGTACTGCTTGCGAAAGATGATATTGCTTCCGGCTACGGCCGAATTGACAATGGGAAATGCCTTCAGCGCATCAACAGTTGCCTTGATGATGAATGGCATGTAGGTGAGCTTGTGTCCCGTCTCGGATTCGAAGGCTGCTTTGCGCATGGACCTGATGCGCGCCACACGCGTGAAGTCGATCTCCATGAAGGACGTCACGTGTGCCGCAATGCGCCGCGCGACAATCATGCGCTCCGCGATCTTCTGCCGCATGACCGACATGGGCTCCACAACGTCGCCGGGCCAGGCTGTCGGGAGCGGCATCTGAATGTCCTGCGCCCCACCGGGTGCGTACATGGAAGACGCAGGCACCACAACCGGTCGGCTATTCGCTGCGCCCGACTCGATGTGCTCAAGCAGGTCGCGTTTGGTGACTCGCCCTGCAATTCCGCTTCCGGATAGTGCGCTTATGTCGACACCGTGCTCGCTCGCCATCTTGCGGACAAGAGGAGAGGAACGAGTGCGCAGTCTCTCCTCCATGGAGTTCGTAGACGGCACAGCATGCGGGGTTTCGCTTACGCGTGCAATCGAAGGATGGGGGACAGGCGGGGCAGCAGGCGTATTTTGGTTACGGGGGGGGGCCCCCGCGGCGCCATCAGCGGCTGGGGCTGCCGGGCTCACTAGTGCAGGTGCCGCTGCGATCGCCGCTCCCACCTCTGTCTCGATGCGCGCCACCACCGTCTGCACCGCAACTGTTTCGCCTTCGTGTACAAGGATCTCAGCCAGGACTCCCGCCGAAGGCGCCGGAATCTCGGCGTCCACCTTGTCCGTCGAAATCTCGAAGATGGGTTCGTCCCGCTTTACCTGGTCTCCAGTTTTCTTGAGCCACTTGGAGACCGTTCCTTCAGCGATGGACTCACCCATCTGCGGCATTATCACATCAATTCGAGCCAACGATTCAACTCCGCTCAGATCCAGGTTTCGAAGCACTCGCCCGCAATCGTCGCAGCACGAGTATGGGCAATGAAACTGCCCCCAGAAACATCCCAGCCAACGCGTAGAGATGCCAGTCGCAAGCCGGCAGCCCTTCTGCCGGTATGCACCTCCTTACCGTACCCACGGCCTTCGCTGCCATTACGAGAATCATCCCGCCGCTGAAGGCGCCGGCGAAGGCGGAGAAGCAGCCAACGCCAATATACTGCGCCCGGCGGTCCCTGTCCGACTCCCCGTCAGTAACCACTCGTTACCAGGCGATCAGTTTGCGGGCAGTTTCCACTATGTCCGCCGTTTGTGGCAACACAAAGTCCTCCAGAGGAGCGGAGAACGGAAGAGGAACGTCCTCCGCGGCAACGCGCAACACCGGCGCATCGAGCCATCCAAAGGAACTCTCATTGATTCGCGCAGTGATCTCACCCGCGATCCCTCCGGTGCGCGTGTCCTCGTGCACGATCATGACCCTGCTGGTCTTTCTGACAGTGCCAAGGATGGCGTCATCGTCAAGTGGCGATAATGTTCGCAGATCGATCACGTCCGCGCTGCGACCGTCTTCGCGCTCCAATTGATCAGCCGCTTCAAGCGACTTCCAGAGCGCCGCGCCATATGAAATGATGGAAAGGTCGCGACCCTCACGTGCAAGACGCGCAACGCCAATCGGAACGAGATAGTCGCCATCCGGCAGCTGTTCCTTCATGCGGCGGTAGAGAAACTTGTGCTCGAAGAACAATACCGGATCATCATCGCGTATTGCTGTCTTGAGAAGGCCATAGGCGTCGGACACAGTGGCAGGCGCGACAATCTTGAGCCCCGGAGTATGTAAGAACGCGGCTTCCGGATTCTGCGAGTGAAACGGGCCGCCGCGCACGTAGCCACCGCACGGGCCACGCACAACGATGGGGCATGACAGTCCGGTCCTGTAGCGCGCCGTCGCGACATAATTCGTGAGAATGTCGTAAGCGTTGGAGACGAAATCGATGAACTGCATTTCAGCGACGGGGCGCAGCCCCATGTGCGCGGCACCCGCGGCGGCACCCACAATTGCGATCTCAGAAATTGGAGTGTCGATTACACGCGCGTCACCAAACCGCTCGAACAGACCTTCCGTGACCTTGAAGGCTCCGCCGTAAGCACCGATGTCTTCACCCAGGCAGAAGACATTTTCGTCGCGCTCCATTTCCTCAAAGAGCGCCTGACGTATGGCTTCGAGATACGTGACCTCAGGCATCTAGTGACTGGTGCTAGTCACTAATACGCCGCTTCGAGGCGATGACGCGGATCGGAGAGTCGATGCAGCTTCACGAAGAATCGCTTCACATTGCGATCCAGCCGGCTCTCACCAATCTGATCGGTGCTTGCCTCCACAAACGTGTAGTGACCACCCTCGGGACGGGCGGAAAGCACCACTTCCCCAAGCTCACCAGAATACTTGCGTTCGCGTTCACCCGACAACTTCGTGGAAAGCTTCAAGGCTCCAAAAAAGACATCAGCAGCGCTAATGACATCAGCCGGCGCCATGCCGGTACGATAGAAATGTTTCATCGCGCTAGTTGCCACCCATGGCCAGAGGCTTGCGCACTTCCTGCGTCCAGTCAACTCGCGCGAAGGGAGACAGTGAGTCGCGGCGAAACTGAATGCTCATGTACCACTTTCCGGCCGTGATCAGGGTGATCGCACCCAGATACGTTCCCAATTGCGGAGCGTCCGCAAATCCGTTATCCGGCTTGTGCATATCCTTGTTTACCCCCCATATCCTTCCCTGCCCGCCTTGAATCGGCTCGCCGGTCTTGGCATCGCGAACCGATACTCGAAATACGACAAGGTCCCCAGCACGCGGCGGCAGAGAATCAGCTGTGATGCTGAATCGCATTCCTTCGGAAACGTCCCTGATTTCACCGGCGGGGGCGCCAGGTCCACATGCGGCACCAACGACAGCCGCTGTCGCCAACGACACGAGCGTAACGATCGATCTTATTTTCATGATTGATAGTACTCCAGGCCCAGGTGTGTAATCTGCTCCTCTCCCATGAGATGGCGCAGAGTGTTTTTCAGCTTTGCCTGCTGGATGAAAAGATCATGTTCCGGCTGCAGTCCTGGCGCGACCATCGGGCTCTTGTAATAGAACGACAGCCATTCCTGAATTCCCTTCATTCCCGCGCGCATTGCAAAATCAGAGAATAGCGCGAGGTCCAGTACAAGGGGCGCAGCGAGGATGGAATCCCTGCAGAGAAAATTAACCTTGATCTGCATGGGATACCCCATCCAACCGACGATATCGATGTTGTCCCACCCCTCCTTGTTGTCGCCCCTGGGGGGGTAGTAATTGATTCGCACCACATGGGAGAAATCCTTGTACAGAACCGGGTACATGTCGGGCTGCAGAATCGTCTTGAGCACACTCAGCTTGGACTCCTCCTTCGTCTTGAACGATGAAGGATCGTCCAGAACCTCTCCGTCTCGGTTCCCCAGGATATTGGTCGAGTACCAGCCTCTTAAGCCGAGCATTCGCGCCTTGATGGCGGGCGCAATCGCGGTCTTGAGCCATGTCTGTCCCGTCTTGAAGTCCTTCCCTGAAATGGGAACCGCCATCTCGTTGGCCAGGCGCAGGAGGCAGGGGATATCGGAGGAGAGGTTGGGCGCGCCGTTGCAGAACGGCACTCCTTCACACAGCGCCGCCCACGCATAGAGCATCGATGGTGCGATCGTTTCATCGTTACGCTCCATGGCTTTCTCGAACTGCTCCATGGTAGCGTGCGGCGAGCCGGGTTTGAGATACGCCTCGGTGCTCGCACACCACACCATGACTACGCGATCGAGCGAATTGCGCGCGCGAAAATCGCGGATGTCCTGCCGCAACTGTTCGGCCAGATCGCGCTTCGTTCTGCCTGTTTTCACATTGCTTCCGTCGATACGGCTCACGAAGCGGCTGTCGAAGACAGCTGGCATCGGACTGATTGCCGACAGGAATTCCGCCGACGCCGTCAGATCGGCTTCGTTGAGCACGCCTGCTTTGCGCGCGGCAGTATAACCATCATCGGGAAATGGATCCCAGGCTGCAAATACCAGATCGTCCAGTTGCGCCAGAGGTACAAAGTCCCGGATCCGGGGAGAACGGTTGTCAGTTCTTTTTCCCAGGCGAATCGTCGCCATCTGTGTGAGAGATCCTATCGGTTGCGCCCGTCCACGTCGGATGCTCTCAACCCCGGCGAGGAAGGTGGTAGCTACGGCGCCCAGCCCGGGAAGGAGCACGCCCAGCCTGCCGGTTGCCGGGAGAATGGTTGCGGGTTGTGCCACTCGGGAGCTCAGTCCGCGTCGCTGCCCGGGCTACGGACTTCGAGCCGGGGTTGATCCTGAGCCGACGGATCAGCGAGAGCGCCGGCTGCTGCGCGGCGACTGTGCGAGGCACGGTACACCGCACCCATCCGTTCCCCTACCGTGATCCACGCTGTCGCAGTGAGGAGGACCACGATTGTACTCAACACCATTCCATCGAGCGCCATCCCGAAAAATGCCTGCGGCGCGGAGAGCAGAATTACTCTTTCCGGCCGCTGCATCATTCCCACCTTCATTTTCAGACCAAGTCCTTCGGCCCGCGCGCGCGTGTAAGAGATCAGAAACGTTCCAATGAGGCAGACAATACACGTCGCGACCATCGTCGGGTTGTGATACTCGGCGCTGGTGGCGTAGAAGAAGGCGAGTCCTCCCATCACGCAGCCGTCGGCGATGCGATCGAGGGTTGAATCGAAAAAAGCGCCGAACTCCGAAATTCGACCCGACGCTCTCGCCACCTGACCGTCCACAACATCAAAGAGCGCGGTGATGCCCAGCAGCCAGCCACCAGCGCTGATGTAACCAGCGCCGTAAAAGATTCCGCCAAGCACCCAGAAGCCAGCTCCGATGAGCGTGATCAGATTGGGGCTCACATCCTTCGCCACAAGCCACCGGACCAGCGGCGCGACGAGCTTCAGATATCCCTTCTGGAGTCCCTCCGGTATCAATCGCATCGAGCGGTCACCTACGGGATTGTCCATATGACGATGCCCTCGCGGACGGAAATACTATCGCGCAAGGAGACGACTGAGCCCTGCGCCGTTGTTGCGCGCAGCGAAATCAGAGACCCCGCAGGGAGGGTACCCAGTGCTGCTTCCTGCGTGCCGTTCGCGGACACACTTCCGTTCCAGAGTATGGCTTCTGCCTGTGATGCGCGCAGAGTCAGAGGAATACTCAGGTTGTTGCGAACGCGCAGCGTGACTGACACTGCGGCCGCTGAAGTTGCAACCGCGCCCCGGCTCGCGCACGCCGATGTCCCCAGTGCCAGTGCTAGTGCCAGTGCTAGTGGTGGAACCCTCATCGATACAGAAAGAATTTTTCTGCATTGCGCTGGAAGTCGAGTACCTGCGGA
Source organism: uncultured Gemmatimonadales bacterium (assembly GCA_964556695.1). Taxonomy (GTDB): domain Bacteria; phylum Gemmatimonadota; class Gemmatimonadetes; order Gemmatimonadales; family Gemmatimonadaceae; genus CAZKXZ01. The sequence continues at coordinate 9,045 of CAZKXZ010000073.1, read as the reverse complement.
AGTGATCTGTCAATCACGGAATCGGGATCGTCTCCGGCGCGAATTGCGCGCCGTGCGGCCGGATTTCCGAAGCGGAGATCGAAGGTATTGTCGTTGATGCGAAGCGAATCTCCTGCTGTGGAGTCAATTGCCCACAATAATGCGGCTGCGAGACGACCGGCATGAACACGGTCCCGGTTCTCGACGATGATGCGCACTGCAGGAATGCGGATGTCTGCATACTTGCCGTCACCAGGATTGCGCGGAGTAAAAAACTCAGCCACAAAGCGCACTCCGGTCAGGTACAGAGACTGCAGCAGCCTGGCGGTTTCCGTTGCGTTCAGCCAGGGCGCGCCAAAATGCTGAAAGGCATCATCGGTGCCGCGCCCCACGCTGACATTGGAGCCCTCGAAGGCAACGAGAGCAGGATAGAGCAGGGCGCTCGTCAGAGAGGGCATGTTTGGTGATGGCTTCACCCACGGAAGTCCCGTATCATCGAACCACATTGACCTCCTCCACCCGTCCATAGGAACAACCCTCAGGTCGGCGCCGATTCGAAGCACGTCGTTGTAGTACAGCGCCATCTCTGCCATTGTCATGCCGTGGCGGAGCGGGAACGGATAAAGCGCGTACGGACGCGCAGGCCTGTCCGTGCGGTGCTCTTCGGCATTGGCAATGGCGGAATCGAGCATAGGCCCCTCGTGCTTCAACCCATTCAGCGGGTTGGGCCTGTCGAGCACGATGAGCTGTTTTCCATTGCGTTTTGCCGAGCGAAGCGCATATACGAGATTGCCGACATATGTCCAGGTTCGGGTGCCGATGTCCTGGAGATCGAAAATGAGTGCATCGAGTTCGCGCATCACGCTGTCCGGAGGGGCCAACGTGGTTGCGCCATATAGCGAATGGATTGGAAGGCCGCTGCGGGTGTCGCGCCCGCTCGCGATGAACTGGCGATCTTCATCTCCGCGGATTCCATGCTCTGGTGAAAAGAGCGCGATCAGTTTTCCGCCGGATTCGGCCAACCGGCGATCCGCAACGATCAGGTCAATGTCGGACCGACCCTTCTCATCGATGCCGGTCTGGTTCGTGAGAAGTCCAAGTCTTTTGCCGGCCATCAGGTGAACGCTGTCGCTCAGCAGGACCGAAATCCCGGGGCGAACCGCATTCATTCTGCCTGCGTTCTGCGAACCGGACTGCGGTGCGCCGCTGGCCCCGGGCGCGCGGCACGAGGTGTTTGCCAGGCCGCACGCGAGTACTGTGAGGCGCATGAGATATTGGGCGCTTCTCGTCATGCTGGAATACTCTCGTCTTGTCGGCCTGGATGCCACTGTAACAGCGGTATTTGGGGCCCACTGCGCCGGGGGAACTATCGGGGCCGGAAGGCCGTTAGCTAGCCGGTGCTCCTCTGGAGCTTGAAGCGAACCTAGTGAACCCGTTATTGTATAAGTAGCTGTCTACTCCGCTGGCATTGGCGGGTACTCAGCAACCCTGGACGCCTGCGGCGCCGTCATGTGTCGCACTTTTGAGGAGAAACACGGAATGAGCACTTTACAGGAACCGACGGTTGACATCACTGTAACTCCGGTCGCAGCGACCGAGGTTCGCCGTTTTTTTGAAGTTGAAGCTGTTCCACTCGACAAAGGCGGACTGCGCGTGAGCGTCCAGCCGGGTGGCTGCAGCGGTTTCAAGTATGCGCTGGTTATCGAGGACGTAATGGCCGAGGACGATCTGCTCATCGAGCAGGAAGGCGTCCGCATTTTTGTGGATCCGTTTTCGGCGCAGTACCTGAACGGCACCACAATCGACTTTGTCACCTCCATGCAGGGATCGGGATTCACTTTCAAGAATCCCAACTCTACTGGCGGCTGCGGGTGCGGAAGTTCCTTCTCCGCCTGACGAACGCAATTTGAACGGCCTGGTTATCGGCGTTGATGGCGGCGGAACGAAAACGCGTGTGCTCGTATCCGACGATGCCGGCAACGAGATCGCGTCTTTCGAGGGAGAAGGCAGTGCGGTACGTCCCGATGACATTGCCCGTTCTGCAGATGTAATTGCCGCAGCCGTCAGGTCGGCACTAGCTGACGTTTCGGATAACGGACTGAACGTGAAAGCACTGTGCGTGGGCGTCGCTGGCGCCGGCCGTCAGACCGAGAGAGATGCATTGGCAACACTGCTGGTAGCGAAGAGCATCGCTGAAGAAGTATTTGTCGAAGCCGATGCCGCCGTGGCGATGGAGGATGCATTCGGCGAAGGTGCCGGAATTCTCCTGATCGCGGGAACAGGATCAATTGCATTCGGACGCGGCCCAACAGGGACATTCGCGCGCTGCGGGGGCTGGGGCGCAACTTGCGGTGACGAGGGCGGCGGATACTGGCTGGGACGACGCGCACTTAGCGCGGTGACCGCAGCAGCGGATGGTCGCGAACCAGAAACCGCGCTCACCGGTACGATCCTGACGGCAACTCAACTGAACGAGGTCACTGACTTGATCGCGTGGGCCGCAACCGCCGAAGTATCCCAGATCGCAGCTCTGGCGCGCAGCGTGATGCATGCAGCGGCGGCTGGTGACCTTCGTGCTGATGCACTGGTGACGCTCGCAGCAGAGGAGCTGGTGCTGCATTTGAGAACGCTGGCCCGATGGCTATTTGTAGATGAACGCGCGGCGATGGATGTTGCGCTCGCGGGAGGCTTGCTCGAGAGTGATTCCGTGCTTCGCAAGCGGATCGAGCTGCGCATCAGAACTGCAATCCCTGGAGCGCAATTGAAACAGGAAGAGGTATCAGCCGCGCGCGGAGCACTCAAAATGGCGAGGCGGCTGCTCGGAGTAGGAGCAGGTTAGAGCGCCTGAAAATGGGTTCCGGCTTTCGCCGGAATGACAATACGCTGCGCTTTAATCGCAATTACGTGTCATTGCCGCGCAAGCGGCAACCCAAGTTGACAGCGCTAGTCAGCGTTTGAACGTCATTACTCCCGTCGTGCGCACAGGGCGCCCCCACCAGTCCTTCCCGGGGGTCCACTTTGTTTCCTTGAGCGCGGCTTCCACTTTCTTGTCGTAGCCTCGGTCTCCCGTAGGCTTGAACTGGACTGCGAGAATTTTGCCGGTAGAGTCTATATCGAATAGCGCTACTATCTCGATCCGGCCCAGCCGCGACGGAGCTTCTGGAAGAAAGCCCATGAAGATGCTGCTTGGCGGATAGATAGTTCCCGGACCACCACCCGAGCCAGGGCCCTCACCGTTACCGCGTCCGGGACCAACGCCACCCCCGTCGCCACCACCGGTACCAGCGCCGTTGCCTGACGTGCCGTCGTTGCCGCTGCCGCCGCCCCTGCCGATCAGATCGTGGATGCTCCCTGCCGTCGGTAGCCTTGTTTCAATGACTGGAGCTGTCACCTGAAGTTCGGGGGGCTTGATTTCGGGCGGCTTTTCTTCCTTCGGCGTCGGAGGTGGTTTTTTTACTTCCTCCACCTTCACATCGATCGCGGGACCCGACGCGGGCGTCGGAGCCACTTGCACGTAGGTGACACGCTCTTGTTGCGATGCGGCGCCGCCTGTGCCCTTCGTACCACCGCCACCGCCACCGGGCAGATTGATTCCGCCGGCACCGAGCGGCACGTCTTCAAGCCGCAGGACGCGCTTCGGCTCTGCAGTTACGTACACGAGCAGGAACAAAAGCAGCAGGTGAAGAAGCACGGAAGTGACGGCGCCCTTCACACCGTCGCGATCGTTGCCGAAGGGCATGCCAAGCGGCGGCCTGTACGCAGGCCGCTTCGAATTGTCGTTCCGCGATTCCGCTGGTGTAGTCAGTTGCGCCTCACCGCTGCGAGGATCGTTGTTCGTACCTGGCTGCTCGTGTAACCCTTAATGGATAGTTGACGCGCAGCACCATGTAAATAGTACTGCGTTGAGGGCCGAAAGGTTCATGCCCCAACGACAAAAGAGCCGAATGGCAGTATGCCAAACGGCTCTCGAGTGACGCGGATGCCCACTCAATGGTGGCAGCGCTACTGTCCGCTTCCCTTCGTGTCCTTGGGCGGAATTCCAATAATCTTTACTCCAGCACCGCGCGCGACATCCATCGCCGTCATCACGTCCTGGTATGTCATCGTGGGATCGCCCTTTACGAAGATCTCCTTCTTGGGGCGCTGGTCATAAATCTCGTGCAGTCGTTTCGCTAGCGACGCGGTGTCCATCGAAACCGGCTCCGTGTTGATCTTGTACATGCCGGGAACAACTTCGAGGACGATTTGATCGCTCTTGGCCGCCGCCACCAACGCGGGGTTGGGATCAGGCAGTTGCAATTCGATTACCCGTCTGTTCAACGGCACCATCAGCATGAAGATGACGAGGAGCACGAGCAACACATCGATCATCGGCACGAGGTTGGGCTCGTTGGTCAGTCCGCCGGTTCCCCCTACAGCCATTCCCATTAGTTGCCTCCCTTTACCATCGAGTTCCCACCTGCCTCGCGATCTGATGCAACGGACGACTCAGTATCTGGGCGTTGGTCGCTGATCATCGCCGCTCTGACGACTCCGTTCTTTGATACAATGTCGAGGGCATCGAGCACCTTGCTGTACTCGAGACCTCCGTCGGCGCGGACGAACAGGTCGTAATTGTCCCGCAGGCTGTACACACGCTTGACTGTGTCAGCCAGCGTCTCATTGGGAATTCGTTTCTTGTTCCAGTAGTACTGCCCTTTCTTGTCTATTCCCAGAACCTGGTCCTGATCTTCTTCCTTCTTCGGCTTGAGATTGATGCCCTTCGGGGGCACCGAATCAAAACCAGCGGTGATCTGCGGAATGATCAGCATGAAGATGATCAGCAAGACGAGCATGACATCGATCATCGGAACTACGTTCGGCTCCGACTTGACCTTGCCCTCGCCCCCAACTGACATACCCATATGCGTTCCTCCTCGTTATCAGTTGGTGGAGATCAGGTCATCGGACTGGTGCCACCGGGGTTCGTGCTGAACTCGCGAGTAAAGCGCGAGCGGCCGAAATCACCGGAAACTCCCTTGATCAGATAGTCCACCATTTCCTTCGACACGTAGGTCATCTCGGCGATCAGGTTATCGAGCTTGGTCTGGAAGTAGTTGTATAGCCACACCGCAGGAATCGCCGCCATGAGTCCAATAGCCGTAGCGATAAGTGCTTCAGCGATACCGGCAGAGATGGCGGTCATAGCCATCGATCCGCTGGAGGACATTCCGACAAAGGCGTTTACAACGCCCATCGTTGTGCCGAGCAGTCCCACGAACGGCGCGGTAGCGCCCACGGTCGCCAGTACCGCGAGACCACGCTTGAGCTCAGTAATAATGAGCAGCATGTGACGCTCGATTGCGCGCTCGGCCGAATTGATGTCGGCCACCGTCACCGATCCGTCCTGAATCAGAGGCTTGACTTCGGCGAGTGCTCCACCCAGTACGCGGGCAACGTGCGACTTCTTGTAAGTCTCGGCGAGGTTGATTGCCTCGGTGAGATTATCCTCTTCGAGGAACTGGGAAAACTCGGGAGCAAACTTCGCTGTTTCTTTTTGCGCCTTGCGCAGCCCCCACCACTTTCTGCTTGCTACCGAGAGAGACCAAACCGACATGAACAAAAGAATGAGCCAAATCACCTTGGCGAACGGCGGCATGTGTTGCCAAATCGCCCCAACGCTAAACGAGCCCATTGCTATGTCCTCTCAAAGAATGAAAAGTGATGGAGAAAGAGAATTCAAAACTGCTTTCCTGCAAATCAGTCGTTACCGCCGCCATCCAGCTTGAACTCAAAGGGGAGCTGCACGTACATCGGCACCTTCCGGCTCCCGATTTCTGCCGCCCTGAACCTGTACTTCGGCAACACCTTCTTCACCTCTACATCAAAGAGAGCGTTGCTGGACTCCACGATCTTGAACGTGCTCATGTCTGCACGGCCATTCGTGTCCACCACGAACTGAACAAGCACCTTCCCTGTCTGCTTGGTCTGCCTGAGAATGCCGGGATAGGCGGGCGAAATGTTGTCGGTGAGAAGCTGCGCCATCCGCTCCACTTCGTATGAGAAAAACGGCTGATCGGAGTCGACCTTGCCGGTTCCACCAACCTGACCGGCCGCAACACCACCCTTCACACCGGTGGCGCCGAAGTCGAGCTCATTGGTCACACGCGCCGTGAGGTCGATCTGCGGTATGACGGTTGGAATATTGATTGGGGCTGTAAGAGTCTGGAAGCCCTTCGGAGGCGGAGGCGTGTTGTCCTTGGGGGGAGGCGGAACATCCTTGTCGGGCGGCGGCGGCTCTTTGGGCTTGTCCGGCATGACGAAATTCGTAGCGTCCTCCTCCTTCTCCTCGGTCAAGCCGGCCGCCCTGGACGTTAGGACCGCAGCACCCACCAGGAGAACGTGAAGAACTGCGCTGGTCATCGATCCGGCGAAGTTGCGCGATTTCTTTCGCTTGGACTCCAGCAGTGTATTGAACATGTCATCTCTCCTTATCGTGGTTCCGACAGATCAAAGAGGAAACCGCTCTATCCCTCTGCCAAATACTACCTTCGAACGTTAACCAGTGAATAACGTGCTCATTAAGAATCGGTGAAGATAAAGCTGTCCAGCTTGACGACGCCACCCCTTGACAACCGCACTCCGACTATTCAATGGGGTCGTTGCCCTTCGCAATCTGGTCGTCCTCAACCGTGCGCCCTGGCTCACCTCTGATCACGCGACCCTCGTGGGGCAACGTTACGGTGAAGGTGCTCCCCTTTCCCATCTTTGATATTGCACTGAGCGTGCCGCCATGTGCCTGCGCGATCCAGTGACCGATGGGCAGTCCCAGGCCGAAGCCAGCTGTTCCGGAAACGCGCGACCGTGAGTGATCCGCTCGCCAGAATCTTTCAAATACATGTGCCAGGTCGGTCTGCGAAATACCGATACCGGTATCCCGCACTGAGAAGGCGATGCCATCCAGCCTTTCGCTGAGGCTGAGTTCCACGCGTCCGCCTTTTGGTGTGTACTTGATGGCATTGGTCACGAGATTCAGGAAGAGCTGCCTCAACCTGCCGTGGTCGCCTAGCACCGTGGCGTTCTCGAGCGTCGTGAGCTTAACTGTGAGCCCGGCATCTTCGCCGAGGAGCAGCGCGATCTCGTACACTTCCTTCGTGAGCGCCGCGAGGTCGACGCGGTCGCGAAGCATGTCGAGGCGGCCTTCATCCGCGCGCGCCAAAGTGAGCAGAGAATCCACGAGATCGGACATGCGACGGATTTCTCTCAATGCCTCTTCCAGTGCGACCATCTGTTCGTCCGCTCCTGTCGTGGAGCTCATGGCGCGCTCAACATCGGCGCGCAGGACAGCGAGCGGGGTGTTGAGCTCATGACTGGCATCGGCGGTGAAAGTTCGCAACGCTGTAAAGGATACCTGGAGGCGCTCCATCATCGCGTTGAGCGTCGCCGCGAGTCGCGCCAATTCCGCACTGCTGTGATCCACTGCAACGCGTTTGTGCAGACTGCGCCCGTCGGTAATCGCTTCCACCTCGTTGATCATGGTTTCGACCGGTTGCATCGAGCGCGCGGCCACTGAGTACGCAGCGTACAGAGAGATGAGAATGAGGATTGCGGAACCGAGCACCACTGCCGCAACAACTCCGTAGGCACCCGATACCGGGGGCACTTTCGTCCCAACGACAATGTGCGAGATCCTGTTGATTTCAGGCGGAGGTCTTACCGACAGGAACATCATTCTTTCGCCAAAGCGGCGTGTGGTGACGTAACCGAGTTCGGGCGCAAGATTGGAAAGAAAGTTCCTGGCGGCGAAGACTGTATCGGCCATGAACCCCCGAGCCGCGCTGTCTGTGCCGAACAAGTTTATCCCTTGCAGGTAAACTCTATTCGAGAGTTCAATGAGGTCGTTCGCGAGGTTTGTCGATTCGAAAATGGGTCGCAGTTCCGGCGAGAAGACGGCAACGTAGAGATCCAGATCAGGGTCGCTGACGGGATGTGGTTCGTCCCACTGGCTCTTGAGGATCGGAACGATTTCCTCCGCACCGGTGGCCCCGGTTGTGGTAACGCTGTCGCCTTTGCCAGAGTCCGCATGGAACTGCAGCAGTCCAACAATTGTGTCGCCTCTCGCGACAAGCACGCGCTGGCGGCGCACTTCCTCTGCGAGCGTCCTGTTCCTGTAGCGGTCATCGGCGGTGGCGAGCCAGAAGGCCACAGCGAAGACAATGGCCGTTCCCAGCAGCGCTGCAGCGTAAGCAGCGTTGAGCTGCTGTCTGGTGCTTGCCATAAATTACTCCAGCGCATTGCGCTCAACCGCGCACGACGTACCCTACTCCGCGCACGGTGTGAATGAGCTTCGTGTCCGACTGCGAGTCGATCTTCTTTCTGAGATGATTGATCACGACATCGACCACATTCGTTCCCGGATCGAAATGGTAGCCCCACGCGTATTCGGTGATCAATGTCCTGCTCATGACGCGTCCGGAATGTCTCACCAGATACTCGAGCACCGTGTATTCCTTGGGAGTCAGCTCAATCAGCTCACCAGCACGGCGCACCTCGCGCGCATCGAGATCCAGAGCGAGGTCGTTCACTTGCAGCACGGGACTGGCCAGCGCCTTGGGACGACGGGCCAGCGCCTCGACGCGCGCAAGCAGTTCGTCAAAGGCGAACGGTTTGGTGACGTAATCGTCGGCACCATCGCGCAGTGAGCGAACCTTGGCATCCACTGCGTCTTGGGCTGTCAGAATGAGGATGGGTTTTTCAAAGCCGCGCGCGCGCATGGAGCGCAATACATCGAGACCCGATTTTCCAGGCAAACGCATGTCGAGTATTACCAGATCGTACGCACCATGCACTGCCGCCTGTTCACCGCGCTCGCCATCAGTGACCAGGTCGACACCCCAACGGTTTTCCTCAAGCCCGCGCTTGATATATTGTCCGACGGTGGGATCGTCCTCGATTACCAGCACCTTCATGCCGATCCCCGTCTCGTCATTCCCGCTAAAGCGGGAATCCATGTTTGGGGAAAATGGATTCCCGCTTTCGCGGGAATGACGGGGGGAGTGTTACTCACGCGGCCGGTTGAGACCATAT
>CAZKXZ010000072.1:0-22200 GCA_964556695.1 uncultured Gemmatimonadales bacterium | reverse complement strand
GGTAGAGCACGAGGCATCGACGTCGAAGATCGGCGAAGACCAGATTTTTTATTGCAAACAGCGCGGGATAAGTACAGAAGACGCGATCTCGCTTATTGTCAGCGGGTTTTGTAAAGATGTTTTCCAGAATCTTCCTATGGAGTTTGCCTTGGAAGCTCAGCAGCTGCTCGGGATCACGCTCGAAGGCAGCGTCGGCTAGGCTCGTTTGAGTTTTTTGCTCGAGAGGAGCGATTGATATGTCCCTCCGGCGAGCCAATGGCAGTATTGCCATACGGGACATCGTGGCGATGTAGATCGGATGCAGAATGCGTATGGCAATGCTGCCATACCGGCTCACCGGAAGGACATATCAACCGCTCCTCTCCTCACATCGCGTATCGGTTAGCTGCAGCTCGGGTCGTGATTCGATGGCGCTAATGCATCAGGCTTGGGATAAGCTGCTATTTCTGCATTGGTCGATTGAAGCGCCATTGTTGCGAGCGATCGTGCCTGAGCGACTCGAGATCGATCTTTTTGATGGGCGAGCCTGGGTTGGGGTTGCACCGTTCACCATGTGGGGCATTCGGCCGTTGTTCTTACCGGCGATTCCGGGGCTCAGCGACTCGCACGAGCTGAATGTTCGTACCTACGTCACACTCGACGGCGTGCCTGGTGTTTGGTTCTTCTCGCTCGACGCCGCGAACCCGCTGATGGTGTGGGGCGCCCGCGTGGGATTCTACCTTCCGTACTATCACGCGCGGATGCATCTGCGCGAACGGGATGGTGCCATCACGTTCAGTTCGCGCCGCGAACGCGAGCAGGACGCGCCCGCGAACTTCGATGCGACCTGGGTGCTCGGCGAGCACTTGCCGCAGTCACGGCCGGGCAGTCTCGATCATTTCCTCACCGAGCGCTATTGCCTGTTCGCGGCGGATGGCGAGCGGATACTGCGCGCGGATATTGAGCACAAGCCGTGGCCGCTCTGCCGTGCAACCGTGAAGCACTTGTCGTCGACCATGCTCGAATCGCACGGCCTGCGCACGCCCGCAGATGCTCCGCTGCTGCACGCATTGCGAGAGCCGTTACACGTAAAAATCCAGGCGCCGCGCAGAGCATGATCGATTTGCGCGACGAGCCTAGAAGCGAATGACACGATGACGAGCGGACCACTTAGTCGTGATCTCAACCGATCCGCCGATCCGGTTGAGCAGCCGAATCAGATGTTCGAGCGAGAAACGATGAAGCCGCCCAGCGCGCAGGTCAGACATGCGAGGCTGATCGGTTCCAAGGAATGAGGCCGCAAACCATTGCGACCATCCGCTCATGGCAGCAACAATCTCTGCAGCGAGCTGCTCCTTGAGCAGCGGGATAGGGTCAGGCAATTCTTTCATCGCCACTACCTAACACACAATGTCAACTCGACCACCATCAAATCTGCCCGCGCGTCATCAAATCCCCGCGGTCGTCGCGCAAATCCCGGCTCTGGCGGCTGATGTGTCCCTGTAGCGAACCGGTATCGGCAGGATTGCCATGCACAATCTCGGGGGCAGTCTTGAATGTCACCCACACGTGTATGGCAATCCTGCCATTGGGTCGCGGAAGGGATACATCAGCTGCCAGAGCGAGCACTCAAAGCCCAACAAACAACGACCGAGCGAACCAACAAACTCGTGCGCGCGCGTTGAACTGGAATGACAAAGGGAATAGTTTTACTCGGGTATATCCATCGTCGAGCCGTCAATAGGTGCAGCACCAGCCGCACGCTTCGCAATGGATTACGCCGCAATGGTTTAGCAGGCGGACTACAAGCCCGTGTCTGCACTCCTCAACGACAAATCGGACTTCCAACGTGCTCCAGATAAAGGACCTTCGTGCCGGCGTCGCCGGTAAGGAAATTCTCCGCGGTATTGACCTCGCTGTAAACGAGGGCGAGGTCCACGCCGTGATGGGACCCAACGGTTCCGGCAAGAGTACCCTTGCGCGCGTGCTCGCAGGCGATCCCGCGTACGATGTGATCAGCGGCCAGGTGCTCTACGACGGCAACGATCTTCTCGATATGGATCCCGAGGTGCGCGCACAGAAGGGGATATTCCTCGCATTCCAATACCCCGTCGAGATAGCAGGCGTGTCAAACGCCTACTTCCTGCGCGCTGCGTACAACGCCATGCGCGAAGCGCGCGGCGAGGGCGAAGTGGACCCAATGGAATTCCTCGATTTCGTCGAGGAAAAACTCAAGATGGTCGACATGGACCCCGCGATGCTCAGGCGTTCGGTGAATGCCGGATTCAGCGGCGGAGAAAAAAAGCGCAACGAGATCCTGCAAATGGCCGTCCTCGAACCGCGCCTCGCCATTCTGGACGAAACGGACTCCGGACTCGATATCGATGCGCTGCGCACTGTGGCAGAGGGAGTGAACAAGCTGCGCAGCCCCAAGCGCTCCACAATCGTAGTCACTCACTATCAACGTCTGCTCAACTACATCGTCCCGGATTTCGTGCATGTGCTCGTGGATGGCCGCATCGCGCGGTCTGGCGGAAAAGAACTTGCGCATGAACTCGAAGAGCGCGGCTATGACTGGATAACGGATGGCGGAGAGGGCGCGGGCAGCGTTGTCGGAGCCAAAGCGTGATTCAGGACTTCGTCGCACAGTACGACAAACTCTCTAAGAATGGCGGCTCCAGTGCGCCCGACTGGATCGCGCCCCTTCGCAGAGCTGCCATCGATCGCTTCTCTGAACTCGGGTTCCCCACGCAGAAAAACGAAGATTGGCATTTCACAAGCGTGCAGTCGATCGCGGACGCGAAACTGAAACTTGTGGAGCCCGCGGAACCGGCGGTCACAGCATTCGAACTCGCCAACCTGGAGCTGGGACGCATCGCGTGGCCCACGCTCGTTTTCGTGAATGGGCGCTTCTCAAGGCGTCTCTCCAACCTCGACAACCTGCCGAGTGGCGTGCAGGCCATGACGCTCACAAGCGTGCTCGCCGGTGACAGCTCCCTTGCCCGACCTTTCCTCGCAAAGGTAGCGGGGTTCACGGATCACAGCTTCACCGCGCTCAACACGGCATTCCTGGGTGAAGGCGCGTTCATTCATGTGCGCGCCGGCGAACAGCCCACCGTGCCGATCCGCATCATCTACGTGGCTGATCGCAACGCGGCTGGGTGCGTAATGCATCCTCGCACATTGATAGTCGCTGACCCGAACTCGAAGCTCTCTGTCGTAGAGAGCTATGTCGGCATCAGCTACGATGCGGGCGGATATCTCACCAACGCAGTAACTGAAGTTGTTGTGAGCGAGGGCGCCACGGTGCAGCACTACAAACTTCAGCGCGAAAGCCGCGACGCTTTTCACGTTGGTACCGTAGAAGCTCGCCAGGCAAAGGACAGTCACTTCGTTTCATTCTCATTCGCCACCGGCGCGAAACTCTCGCGCACAAATATCTACACTCTGCTGGACGGCGAAGGTTGCGGTGCGACGCTCAACGGTCTCTACATGACCGACGGCGATCAACATGTCGACCACCAGACAAGAATCGAACACGCGCAACCCAACTGCTTCAGCCGCGAAGTCTACAAGGGAATACTCGACGGCTCATCGCACGGGGTTTTCAACGGCAAGGTGTACGTGCACCCAGCGGCGCAGAAAACGGACGGCAAACAATCCAACAACAACCTGCTTCTCTCCGAGAAAGCGCACGCCGACACCAAGCCCCAACTCGAAATCTTCGCCGACGATGTGAAGTGCACACACGGCGCCACCGTCGGCCGGATAGACGAGGTCGCGCTCTTCTACATGAAGAGCCGCGGACTCGGCGCCGAGGCCGCGCGCGACCTTCTCACCTATGCATTCGCCGCCGAAGTTCTGGAGCAGATCGAACTGGAAGAGCTGAAGCTGGAACTGGAGTCCCTCACCATGAGCCGCTTCACAGGTCGCGCAAAGGGTGGCGACGGCGGGAGTACCGCAACAGTCTGATGTCCGACCTCAACGAGCTTTACCAGTCCATCATACTCGACCACAACCGGCGTCCCCGGAATTTCGGCGAGATGGCGGATGCCAGCGGACAGGCGCAAGGGAAGAATCCCCTTTGCGGCGACGAAGTCACGGTGTGGGTGAAACTCGAAGATGATCAGATCACTGACATTTCCTTTCGCGGAGTTGGCTGCGCTATTTCACGGGGCGCGGCATCGATGATGACCACTGCGGTGAAGGGGAAAACGCGGCAGGAAGCAGCGGAAATCTTTGAACGCTTCCACGCCGTAGTCACCGGCAAGGTGTCGCAGGATGACGCGGAGAAGATGGAAAAGCCTATCGCAGTATTCGCAGGCGTCTCGAAATTCCCCGTGCGCGTTAAGTGTGCCGTTCTCCCGTGGCACACACTGCGTTCGGCGCTCGATGTAAGCGGAATCGGTGAGCCGCAGAAAAATGACTGACTGGGCCCGCGTGCGCGCCGATTTCCCTCTGCTCGTGGCCAACCCGGGGCTGCACTATCTCGATTCTGCCGCAACTTCGCAGAAGCCGCGCGCCGTGCTGGACGCGCTGCGCGAGTATTATGAAACCAGTAACGCCAATCCCCATCGCGGCGCATATCACCTCTCGTCTCGCGCCACCGAACGGTATCACGAAGCTCGCGGGCGGATCGCGCGCTTTTTCGGAGTGGAAGACAGCGACTGCCTGATCTTCACGCGCGGCACAACGGAATCAATCAACCTCGTGGCGACCGCATGGGGACGTTCGCTGAGCGCTGGCGATGAACTGGTAATTACCGGGATGGAGCATCACGCCAACTTCGTCCCCTGGCAGCAACAAGCGCTCAGAAGCGGTGCGACGCTGCGGATTTGCGAACTCACCAGCGACGGGCGCGTCGACCTCGATCAGCTCGCGTCGCTGGTGAACAAACGCACGAAAGTCGTGGCCTTCGGTCACGTCTCCAACGCACTCGGCACCATCAATCCCGTGCGCGAGATCTCACGCCTCGTGCGCGCAAAGTCCGGAGCAATACTGGTGTGTGATGGTGCACAAAGCGCTCCGCACCTGAAAGTCGATTTTGATGAACTGGGCATCGACTTCTACGCATTCAGCGGACACAAGATGCTCGGCCCCATGGGAATTGGCGGGCTGATAGGACGCCGGCAGCTGCTGGAAGCCATGGAGCCCTATCAGATGGGCGGCGACATGATCGAATTTGTTTTCGACGAACGCACCACGTGGAATGTATTGCCTCACAAGTTCGAGGCAGGCACACCCAACGTCGGCGACGCGATTGGACTGGCCGCCGCAGTGGACTACCTCTCCGCATTGGGAATGGACTCGATCCGCGAACACGAACTCGCGCTGCTGCGCGATGCGCAGGAGAGAATCAGCGCAATAGAAGGTGTTTGCGTCTACGGTCCGCCAGTGGAGGAGCGCAGCGGAGTACTGAGCTTCAATCTCGCGGACGTCCATCCCCACGACCTGGCCACGATTCTGGACGCAAGAGACGTTTGTATCCGCGCCGGACATCACTGTGCTCAGCCGCTAATGCGGCGCCTCAACGTAGCCGCAACAGCCCGCGCATCATTCTATGTCTATTCGGACAAGTTGGATGTGGATGCGCTCATTGACGGTGTGGAAGAAGCACGATCAATGTTCCGCTAGTTAGGGAGCGGTGTGATCTGACATCGTCGTTTCCCGGACCACATTGACAGATTTGCCAATGCATCTCGAGCGACGCAGGTCCTCGCTCGTTCTCCGATTCATCCGTGAACCCCTATTGGCAAATCTGTCAATAAGGTCCGGGAAACGACGATGTCAGATCACTAACTATCGAGTGCGAACGACAACCAGCCCCAGCGTAGTCGGAATCGTTCCCGCAGTAGTAAGAGCAAGCCGTCCCTGGCCGTTGATCGGCACTCCGAATCGATAGTGCGCAGATCCCGCGGCCTGCAGAGTCGCATTGCGCGTACTCCCGTTGAACAGAGTCAGCGGCGCCAACTGATAGCTTGACCCGGGGCCAGTGCCGCTCACAATCGATCTGAGATTCCAGCTCGAGAAGCGATATCGGCCCGAAACTCCAGCCACCACATCGTCGACGTAAAGAGCCACCGACCAGTCGCGCATCCATTGCATCGGATCGGCGTGTATGACGCCTTCCAGATTCTTCATACCCGTATCGGGGCTGTTCACGAGCGCGCGCCATGTGGTCGATTGCGTTCCGCCCATGCGATCCACCACGTAGCGGAAGAACCATGCAGCAGCGCCCCGTGTGTCCAGGTCCGGCGAACCTGATTTGAACGGCCAGTTGATGTTGGTGCTGCCCAGGTAGCCCTGAATGCGCGCGAGGTTTTCCGACTGGAACTCGTTGAACGCGTCGATACGCACTTGCATCGCCTGGATCACAGGCGCGGTGAGGTTCTGCCCCGTGCTCAGACCTGACGCCTTGAAGAAGAGCAATTCCTCAGCGCTGTGAGCAAGGCCCTCTTCCACCCACGGCCGCTCCGGATACACGGTGTTGTCATTGATGTACAGACGCCGCGATGAATTAATCAGATGCTGCATCTCGTGCGCCAGCGTGCCGGTCGTGCGATCCTTCACAAAAGTCTTGGAACGAGGGTTCCCGTTGATGGTGCCAGCAGGATCGGGCACCATGAGGTACATCATTTCGGCCTGGTTGCTGGAGGCGCAGGCACTCAGGCTGGAATTCCCCTGCTTGGGAAAAAGATCTCGCGCAAAAAAGAAGCCCGCGATGAATCCATTGGGCGAGCCTATTGCCGTGAGTTTGTTCACCTCAACCGTATAAAAGAGCACAATGCGGTTGTTATGATCGATGTCGGAGGGGTCGCCAAAATTCTCGATGTCAACCGGGTGCACCAGCGTGTCGAAGGTTTGCGCCAGCTCCTGGTATTCCGCGCTGGTGAAGCCGCCGGTGGGATTTGCGATATCCTCAATGACCACGGCATGCTGAGAAACTGCTACCACGCGACCGTTTTTGTTGACCGGACTTTCGCAGGAACTGTTTGCATTGGCGTTGAGCACTATCGTTTCACCAACTATAGGATTGGCGAGCGAAAACGCCGGGCCCGGCACACTCGGGGCTGCGGAATAACGCGATCGTCCGCCGCGGACCAGCGGCGCCAGATCACTCCTCTCCTTGTCTCTCAACAGTGCGTCGAAAGTGTGGTCGCGCTGAATGCTCCGTAGCGCCGGGAGTTCGAACGGAGACGCGGCATCCGGCGAGGGACTCGGCGGTCCTGTGGCGGCACTCGTACCTGTTCCGGTGAGCCCATAGCTGATTGCGCTGGACGACTGCCCTCTGGCGCTATTGAACGCGACAACCACGAAGTCGCGCGAAACAAATGGGTCGCCCGCCACGCAAAGTTCCGCCGCCTGCGGCCCGACCAGCACGACCGCTCCTCCAACCGTCATCTGTAGCGGCGTCCCAGCGCATGTCGGCCCAATCTCGGCCGCGGTTGCTGAGAATGTTATCGGCGCAATGTCGTTTATGGTTGCAGTGACTTCCTGCGGTCCGGTTGTAAGACCAAGAGTCCACGTCGTACGCGCTATACCGTTGTTGTCCGACTGGGATTGCACGGGCGCTACACTGCCGCCACCCATGGTGACAGCCCAGGAGACCTGCGCATTGGGAACGGGAACATTGTTCACATCGGCAACGCGCACAACAAGACGCTCGTCCAGAGGAATGCCGGCAAATCCAGGCTGCTCGTCTCCAGAGACGAGATCCATGCGCGTAACCGCTGAAGGCGCTGCTGAGTCGCCGCAGGCGACCACGAATAACACCACCGCTGGCAACGCCAGCGCTTTCCAGCTACGACTCATCTGGCAACCAGATTCGATTTTATGTGCATCGGTTCGATATGAAGTTGGAGCGTGACAGGACAGTCAAACCCGCGCCCAGCGGGACAGTTCCGGACACACCATTTGCAGGACGCGGAAGCAGTGCCGCAGGCAAACGGATCTGCGCCATGTGGTCCCGCCAAAAGGGCTGTTTACCGGTGCAGCCTGCGACGACTGCTATCTGACCCCCGCGAGCGCCGTGAGAATCAACAACGCCCACTGAGGACCCTTGTAACCGTCGCGACCGTCATCGTAGAACTCATCCAGCGCGTGGCCACCACCGCCGCGCCCTCCGCCATCGATTGTAATAGCGGGAATTCCAAGGCTGATCGGGATGTTCGCATCCGTGCTCGACGCAACAGTGGTTGAAACCACCTGAAGAAATTGCGCCGCGCGCAGCGCCACCTCGACAATTGGCGCGCCGGCAGGCAACGCACCCGCGGGCCGGATGCCAATGGTGTCTATCTTCACGGTGATTGGTGTGCGCGACGCAGGCCAGCGCGCGTTCTCCGCCACGAGTGCGGCAGCGATCGCAGCGCGCACTTTGGCATCGAGTGTGTCGAGCGACGCCTGCGACTCGGAACGCAGATCGATGTCCATCACACCAGATGCGGAGATGGAGTTGACCGAAGTGCCCCCTGTGATGATGCCGACATTGAATGTCGTCTTGGGACGCGCTGGCACCTGAATATCGGAGATTGCATCTATGGCGCGGCCCAGTGCATGAATCGGATTGGGCATGCCGAATGCGCCGTAACTATGTCCGCCGGGCCCCAGATACGATACGCGGTAGCGATGACTGCCAACCGCCGCATTTGTGACTGTGAATTGCGTTCCATCGACCGAAATGAAGTAATCGATGCTGTCCTTGAGTTCCTTGTTGAACAGGTGACGCACTCCGCGCAGGTTCCCTGGTCCCTCCTCGCCCACCGTGCCAACAAAGAGAATGCGGCCATTGGTACGGATCTGCGCCTCCTGCATGGAGCGCAACACCGCCAGCACGACAGCGAGACCGCGCGCGTCGTCGCCAATCCCCGGAGCAGCGAGGCGCGTTCCATCGCGCTTCACTTTGACATCGGTACCTTCGGGAAAGACTGTGTCGAGGTGTCCCGAGATGACGATGAGTGGTCCATTGCCGCTCCCAGGACGCTCACCGATGACGTTGCCCTCGGCATCGATGCGCACCTTCGTGAGACCCAGCAACTCCAAACGTCGCTTGAATTCCGCGGCTCGCACCTGTTCCTTGAATGGAGGCGCCGGGATTTCTGTCAATTGTATCTGCTGTTGCAGTGTCCATTCGTTCCAGCTTCTGATCGAATCCATTGCAGCGCGAACGCCTGCATGATTCGTGGGCAGAGCTGGCACCGTGCCCTGCGCGAGGACGCTTGGCGCAGCGACAAGCAGAGCCACAAGCGTTGTCATTCCGGCGAAGGCCGGAATCCATGTGCGGAAGACAATGGATTCCGGCCTGCGCCGGAATGACGAGGTTGTCGCACCACTGGGAGATTTCATGAACTCGAGACCCCTGGGAACAATGCTGGTAATCGTCGGTGCGCTGATCATCGTGATCGGTCTGCTCATCACTACCGGATTGTTCAACTGGTTTGGACGCCTTCCCGGCGATATCCGGATTGAGCGCGACAATGTGAATGTTTATGTGCCGATCACGACAATGTTGCTGCTTTCTGCCGTCCTGAGCCTGCTGGTGTGGCTGGTGCGAAAGTACTCTTAGCCAACCACGGACGGCGATGCTGCGCAATGCTTGTCAAACGCAGCCACCAGATCTTTCGCGATATCCGTCGCTGGCCGGCCTTCGATCTGATGCCGTTCCAGCATGAACACCAATTTGCCGCCCTTGAGTAGTCCGACCGAGGGCGATGACGGCGGATAACCGGGGAAGTAGCTGCGCGCACGACTGGTAGCTTCGGGATCCTGACCCGCAAAAACGGTCGTCAACAATTCCGGCTTGGCACTGTGCTGAAGCGCCGAAGCGATCGCAGGCCGCGCCATGCGCGCCGCACAACCGCACATCGAATTCACAACAACGAGTGCCGTACCAGGGTAGCTGGCCAGCGCATTGTCCACTTCTTCAGCAGTTCGTAACTCTTTCACCCCAATGTCGGTGAGTTCGCGCCGCATGGGAGTGATAAACCTTTCATCGTACATCATCAGGATTCTCTACAGTGAATGGGGGTACAGTGATTCTCTCACGGGAATAGAAGTCTGGGTGTGATACCCCTCTTCCTTCCTAGATTTCCTCTCTCGACTTCCTCACAAGTGCCAGGATCGCCGTCTGTGGAACCACGAGGTACTTGTCCCCCTCGAAGGTGATCTCCACCGACGCCTTGCGAAAGAAGAGAGCATAGTCTCCCGCGCGCGCCTGCATTGGAACGAATCTCGTCTCGCGAGCCATCGTTCGCCACGGCTCATCGGACTGATCCGCAAGATCAGGCATGGGAAGGCCGGGACCCGTTGCGACTATCTCTCCGCCCTGCACTGCCTGCGAATCCAGCGCAGTTGGCGGCAGATAAAGTCCGACCTTGGTCCGCTCCTCGCCCTCCTCCAATTTGATCAAAACCCGGTCGCCAACGACCAGAAGTTGCTTATCTCTTCGAATGTACAAGCACCCCCTCCTCACAACGATTGCAATCTAAATCTCCAATGAAATATCCAATTTCCACTCTCCAGTTTCTCCTACCGATCTATTTCGGGCTCCGCTGCCTCGCTGAACAACTCCGCGCGAAGACTCGCTGCAGCTCTCGCGTTGGGTTCTTTGGCGATCATGTATCGCCTCACAAGCTGAAATACACCGGCTAGTGCTGCAGCAAACAGGCAGACGGCGAGCGTACGGAAAATAATTGTATTGGCTGCCATCCCCCACCATTGGCCGATTACCGCGCGTTCACTGCCAATTGGTTCGCGGCCCAACAGTATGAGACCCGCGCTCACGACCATTTCAGTGGCCGCCACACATAATCCGAATGCGGGCGCCCTCCACAGCCAGTGACGCAGTGTATAGTTCGCGAGATGCAGAGCGGTCATTCCGAAGAGAATGAGCGCGCCCAGCATTATTGCCGATGCGAGATAGAACCAGCTTGTTGCCGGACCGTATGTCACCGCAACGGCCCGAAACAAGCGCAGGATCACCCCGGTTATCAGCGCCATTTCGGCAAGCGAGAGCGTGAGACGCCTGAAGCCAGGCGGCTCTACAATCTCAAGCTCTCGCGTATCCCGAGGGAAGTAGCGGCCCAATTGCTCCCTCCTGGTACTGGGAAGGCCGAACGCAATGCAATACGCGAGGCCGGGAGTCCAGTGAAAGATATGACTTTACTGCGGTGCTGCGTCGTGCGCTCTACCTGATTCGGTGGCCGAGCCTGCCCCAGCGGATATCGGTGAGGGCAGGAAGAGCGCGGTCGCTTTCCTGACTTGGTACGAACGAATAGTAGACGATCAGCGGCTGGCCCCGGATATTCTGTCGTGGCACAAGGCCCCAGAAGCGGCCGTCCTTGGAACTGTGGCGGTTATCCCCCAGCATCATGTAGTGGCCCTGAGGAACGACCAGCGGCCCCCAATTGCCCAGCGTGATCTGCTCGGGGGGTTCGCCAAATCGCGACCCGCGAATCTCGTATTTCCTCTGCCATTCGAAGAGCGGCGACGTCGTGTTGGGATCGTCCACCGGATTGCGCAGTTCTTCTCCGGTCTGTGGCTTGGGCTCACCATTTATGTGTAAAAGGTCGCCGCGCATATACAGCGTATCGCCAGGAAGTCCGACCAGTCGCTTTACGAGTGTGGGGTGCGGATTGGTAGGCTCATCGATCTGAAGTGGCGACTTGAATACGACGATATCGAAACGTTTGGGATGCGAATAGCCGGGGAGATTGATATCAGTAAACGGGATATTCGGTCCATAGACCAGCTTGTTGACGAAAAGCCAATCGTTTATCAGCAGTGCCGGGATCATGCTCCCTGAGGGGATCCGGAACGCCTCTATGATGAATGTTCGCAGAAAGAGAAAGAGGAGCACCGCACCGAGCAGCGATTTGAAGCTCTCTTTGCGTTTTCGCGATTTGGCCGCGGCGTCGCCGCCGGCGCCCTGTTTTTCGGCAACGACGGTATCAGTCGGCGAGTTTTTGGGGGAGGTTTTTTTCGGGGCTGCCAATGCAGTCAGAACTGATGTTGAGGGATGTAGATCGGTGCCGAATAGTGCCTGACACGATCATACACGTGCAAGTGGCGCCTCGTTTTGTCATTCCGGCGAAGGCCGGAATCCATGTTTGCGTTACCACGGATTCCGGCTTTCGCCGGAATGACAGCAGTAGTTCCCAGTACCTTCCGGATACACCGCGGGGGCGTCTCAAAAGAGAACGCCCCCGAGGAGAAAAAAGTGCCGCCAGAGCGGCGAACAGGCTACTTGAGGTGCTTCGACACCAGCTTCGTCATGTCGAACATCGAGACCTGAGCCTTGCCATTGAAAATCGGCCTCAGCGCATCGTCCGCGTTGATCATGCGGCGGTTCTTCGCGTCCTGCAATCCCTTTCTCTTGATATAGCCCCACAACTTCTTCGTCACTTCGGTGCGCGGCAGCGGCGCGGCGCCAACTACCATGGCGAGCTGTGCTGACGGCGTAAGTGGCCTCATGAATGCAGCACTAGGCTTTCTCTTGGACTTCTTTGCCGGCTTCTTTGCGGCCTTTTTCTTTCCTGCGCTCTTCTTGCCTTTCTTCGCGGCCTTCTTCTTTTTCTTGGCTGCCATCGATCGTCCTCCTGAGGGTGAAACGGAGCAGGGGTTGAAATTCTTGACGAACTTCCGTCGCGTGAGAAACTAAAACTCTTGCACGCAGATGCAATAGGTAAATGTGCCTTTTTCGAGGGAAATTGCTGTTTTTCCCTCTGAAAAGGCGCTTTTTTGCATTTTCCCCTATGACGACGCTCGTTTTTCCCTATGGCGGACTAAGCGAGATTGCGCAAAAGCTGCAGCGATTTCACATCGTCGGGATCGGGAGAATCATCGTCTTCCCCTATGTCGGGATTGGCCTGCGGCGTCTCGAGAATGAGGGGAACACCCTGCGCGCGCGGGTCGTGCAGCAACCATCCGAACGCATCACTTCCGATTTTCCCCTCGCCCACCAATGCATGCCGGTCCCTGTTTGAACCAAGATCTCCCTCACTGTCGTTGAGGTGAAAAAAGGCTGGCGGCTCCCCGGTTTCCCTCTGAAAATCGTCGAGTATCTCTGTGAAGTGATCCCTGGAGCGGGTGATTTCGAATCCGGATGCGAAGAGGTGACAGGTGTCGAGTCCGTAACCGGCACGCTTCCGAAATGCTGCCGGGATACCATTCAGAATCGCCGCAACTTCAGCCGCCGTGCGCCCGATGGTGTTCCCCGCCCCAGCCGTGTTCTCAACGAGAAGGCGCGTTGCCCCATCCGTGTTTTCCAGCGCACGCAGCATTGCCAGCGCCACACGTTCGATGGATTCCCCCTTGTCTCCGGTGGTGGAGGACCCGGGATGAAAACACACTCCGCCGACGCCGAGCGCGCTGGAGCGCTGCAGCTCCTTGGCCAGCGCCGCCGAGGCCCTCTCCCACTTATCCGGCTCGGGAGTGGCGACATTGAGCACGTAACCGGCATGAACGATGACGTGCTCGGGCGCGATGTTGGCCGATGCCAGTGCATCCCGAAAACGCTCGACGCGCTCCGGCCTGATGGAGATCTTTTCGTTGTAGTACTTGGGAATCGCGGTGAAAATCTGCAGAGCGCCCATTCCCGCGCGGCCGGCTCGGCGGGCGGACATGTGGATGCCGCCGTTATCAATGCAGTGGGCGCCGAGGAGGAGCATGGGAGAATTCTAGGGTGACGGGTGGCAGATGGAACTGGGTCAGGGGCTGCGTCACGGGGGATTGCATATCGTCTATCCGTCTCTCGTCTATCGTGGATCGTGGATCAATCCTCGTCTATCAGTCCTGATCTGAAATTGCAGATCCACAATGAAGCGAATTGGGCAGGCGCGATCTCAGATCATTCGGGATCGACGAGGATGGATCCACGATCCACGATAGACGATAGACAGATAGACGATTGCGCCTCGCAGTGGAGGCTGTTGCCGAGTCGGAGTTCCCCCGCAACCCAGCTCCGCAACGCCATGCCCAAGCGCCGTTTTTCCTCCAAGGCGGTAAATTCCCTCCAAACGCCCACCCCGAAGGAACCACCATGACCGCCACCGAAGCCCGGGTTCAGGGAACCCCCGCAGCACCTACCAACAACAACGCACCCACACCGCCGCTTTCTGGATTCAATGGCGGTCGTCGAATCAGCTTGCCGATAAACGAACCTATCAAGTCGTACGCAGTTGGTTCTCCAGAGAGAAAGGAGCTCAAGGCACGACTCGATTCAATGGCGGCTGAGCGGATCGAGATTCCACTTGTCATAGGCGGCGAGGAGGTTCGCACCGGTGAGCTGGGTCGGGCAGTAATGCCTCATGCGCATGCGCATGTCCTGGCGGACTTTCATAAGGGATCCGCCAAACAGGTGCATCAGGCAATCGCAGCCGCTCAGGCAGCCCATCCGGCGTGGTCGTCAATGGCGTGGGAGGATCGCGCTGCGGTCTTCATGAGAGCGGGAGACCTGCTCGCCACTCGCTGGCGCGCGACGCTCAATGCCGCGACCATGCTCAATCAGTCCAAGACCGCGTTCCAGGCCGAGATCGATTCCGCTTGCGAGCTGATCGACTTCTACCGATTCAATTGCTATTTCGCGCAGGAGCTTTACAACGAGCAGCCGGCGACCAACAACGCGATGTGGAACCAGATGGACTATCGCGCTCTGGAAGGATTTGTCTATGCGGTGACTCCCTTCAACTTCACCGCCATAGGGGGAAACCTGCCGGCGTCGGCCGCTCTCATGGGCAACACCGTTGTGTGGAAGCCGGCGTCGAGCGCCATGCTGGGAGCCTGGTACATCCTCAAATTGCTCGAGGAAGCGGGACTTCCGCCCGGAGTCATCAACTTCGTTCCCGGCGATGCCGGCGCCATCTCAGACGTGGTGTTGTCACACAAGGATCTGGCGGGGGTGCATTTTACCGGGAGCACGGCGGTCTTTCAGTCCATGTGGAAGAAGGTCGGCAGTAGCATTGCCAACTATCGCAGCTATCCACGCATTGTCGGTGAAACGGGCGGCAAGGATTTTATTGTGGCGCACTCGTCTGCCGATCCTGTGGCGCTTTCAGTCGCGATCGTGCGTGGCGCCTTTGAGTACCAGGGACAGAAGTGTTCGGCCGCGAGCCGGGTTTACGTGCCGCGATCCCTCTGGAAGGAAGTGCGCGAGCGTGTGGTCGCCATGATGGAGGAGATCAAGGTTGGAGACGTGCGCGACTTCCGCAACTTCATGGGAGCCGTTATCGATCGCAAGTCATTCGACAAGATTTCGGAGTACATCGCGGACGCCCGCAAAAATGCCAAGATCATTTCCGGCGGCGGCACGCGAGGCGACGTCGGCTATTTCATCGATCCCACTCTCGTCGAGACCACCGATCCCGGTTATCGCCTCATGTGCGAGGAGATCTTTGGACCCGTTGTCACGGCACACGTTTACAATGATGACGCCTGGACCGATACACTCCGCATTGTGGACAGTACCTCGCCTTATGCACTGACCGGCGCGGTGTTCGCACGCGACCGCACCGCAATCGTCCAGGCGGCAGGCGCGCTACGCAACGCTGCCGGCAACTTCTACATCAATGACAAGCCCACCGGCGCAGTTGTAGGGCAGCAGCCCTTCGGCGGCGCGAGAGCATCGGGCACGAACGACAAAGCCGGCTCCAAGCTCAACCTGATCCGCTGGGTGAGTGCTCGTACGCTTAAGGAGACTTACTCTCCTCCGGTTGATTTCAAGTATCCGTTCATGGACGGTGAGTAGTGGGAAAGTCTCGTCATTCCGGCGACAAACGTCACCCCGGCGAAAGCCGGGGCGGAATCCATTTTGCTTTTTTTGAACATGGATTCCGGCTTTCGCCGGAATGACGGCGGAGCCGAAACATGAAATACAAATACGTAACAGCCGACGTATTCACCGACACTCCGTTCGGCGGAAATCCGCTGGCGGTTTTCCCGGACGCCCGCGGTCTCGACCACTCACGCATGCATGCCATTGCGCGCGAGTTCAACCTTTCTGAAACCGTTTTTGTTTTTCCCCCCGAGAATCCCGCGCACACCCGCGCGTTGCGCATCTTCACACCCGGTGGCGAACTCGCCTTCGCCGGACACCCCACCGTAGGTAGCGCGCACGCATTGGCGTCCCTTGGTGAAATCGCGCTCACCGGTGCGGAAACGCTTATTGTGTTCGAGGAATTGGTGGGACCGGTACACGTTTCAATTCGGGCTGAAGGTGGCAAGCCAGTCTACTGCGAGCTGTCCGTCGCCAAGTTGCCGGAGATTGGCCCGGCGCCGCCATCGCGAACAACACTCGCGGAAATGCTGAGCCTGCAAATGAGTGACATGCAATCGGGATCCCACATGGCGCAGGCCATTTCCTGCGGCCTGCCATTTACTTTTGTCCCCGTGAGGGACCGCGAGGCCCTCGCCCGTGCGCGAGTGCGCCTCGACCTCTGGCAGGCTGTGCTATCCAATTCCTGGGCACCGGACATTTTCATCTTCACGCGCGACGGAGAACGCACCGGCGAAAACATCAGAGGACGCATGTTCGGTCCCGGTGTGAACGTCGCTGAAGATCCCGCAACAGGTTCTGCGGTTGCCGGCCTCGGTGGCTACCTCGCAGCGCGCGAAACAGCGGCTGACGGCACTTTCGCGTGGACGATCGAGCAGGGAATTGAAATGGGACGCCCCAGCATTCTGCACGTTGAGGCCGACAAGGTTGCGGGCTCGATCACAGCGATCAGAGTGGGCGGCGCATCAGTAATGATGAGCGAAGGAACAATGACCGTCCCGGCTGTCCCCTGAGCACCACTGCACGCCCCGACTGTCCCCAACCAACCTACATTGCTGCGACCTCAATACTTCTCACGCTATCGCGACCAGAACCCGAATCCGACCGCGGGCGCACAGTGCTGAGGATCTTGAGCAGCGCGTTGAGACTCACCGGCTTGACCAGATGGGCATCAAACCCCGCTTCCACTGAACGCTGCCGGTCGCGATCCTGACCGTAACCCGTCACTGCCACAATCAGCGTTTTGGTGAATCCGCGTTTGCGCAGCTCCTGGCAAATATGATAACCGTCCGCTCCCGGCAGCCCGATGTCCAGAAGAATCGCATCCGGCCTGCGCTCCGATGCAGCGGCGAGCGCGCTCGCGCCATCGTGCGCCAGTGTTGTTGAATAGCCCTTGGCCCGAAGAAGCATCGCCAGACTCTCTGCGCCATCCTGATTGTCATCCACCACAAGGATCTCGAATCCTGACGGTGCAACGTGTGGCGCGGCCATCGCGTCGCTCACCGTGACAGCCACCAGGTCGGGCTCCTTGCACCGCAATCGCACCGTGAACTGGCTGCCGCTCCCGATGCCCGCGCTCGTCGCGCTCACGCTGCCGCCATGCATCTCCACAATGCTGCGAACCAGTGATAGTCCAATTCCCAGCCCACCCTCTGCTCTGCTTACCGAAGTCTCGACCTGAGAGAACAGTTCGAAGACAGTCGGCAGGGTTTGCGCTGCGATTCCAACCCCATGATCGACCACATGTATCGTCGCGTCGTCGCCGTCACGGGTGACAGACAGCACAATGCGTCCCCCATCATCCTGATACTTGGCCGCATTGTTGAGAAGGTTGGCAATCACCTGCGTGAGACGGACGAGATCACCCCTTACCGTGAGACTCGTTTCCGGCAGCTGCACCACAAGCTCGTGTTTCCGCGCGTCGATCAGTGGCCTGCTCATCTCGACCGCATCAGCCACCACAGCCGCAAGGTCGAGTGGCGACATCTGCAGCTTGATCTTTCCACGCGTGATTCGCGAAACATCAAGGAGATCATCCACCAGTCTCGTGAGCTGATTCACCTGGCGCTCGATCACATTGCGGCATCGCGCGAGATCCGGGTCGCTGTCAAACAGTTTCAGGCGCATTATCTCAACCGCGTTGCGGAGCGGCGCCAGCGGATTGCGCAGCTCGTGGGCCAGTAGCGCCAGAAAGTCGTCCTTTCTCCTGTCAGCTTCTCTCAGCTTCTCGGACAGCTCGATCTGGTCGTGGACATCGGTCGTGATACCAAACCAGCCAAGCACCTCGAGATTCTCGTTCCGGCGCGGAACTGCGCGGGTCACGAACCAGCGATACGCACCATCGTGCCTGCGGATTCTGGCATCTATGTCAAACGCTTCGCCAAGCTGAAGCTTGCGGTCGCGCTCAGCAACGACGCGCTCTTTGTCATCCGGATGCAACGCGGAATCGGGCCAGCTTGCCAGACTTTCACTGGTAGCCGGTCCACAATACTCGGCCCAGCGACGGTTTGCGTAGGTGAGCCGCGCATCGGGCCCCGCTGCCCAGACAATTGATGGCACTGTCTCGGCTACGAAACGAAAACGCTCTTCGCTCGCGCGCAGACGTTCGGCAGCAGCTTCGAGTTCTGCCGTCCGCTCCGCAACACGAAGTTCCAGCTCGCTGTTCAGCTGTTCCCATTCACGACGCTTGCGATACAGCTCCACGAACACGGCCACCTTGGCGCGAAGAATCTCGGGAACTACGGGTACAGACACGTAATCGACAGCACCAGCTTCATAGCCGCGCAGGCGATCCAGATCGGTAAGATGCACCGCGGACACAAAAATGATCGCGACCTCCCGAAAGCGGGGATGCTCGCGGATGATCTTCGCCAGCTCGATCCCGTCCAGCTCAGGCATGTTCACATCCATCAGCACAACCGTGATTTCATGCTTGAGCAGGAGTTCGAGCGCCTCCTTGCCCGAGGCGGCCTTGATGAGATTCTCACCGAGCGTGTTCAGTATCGCTTCGTAGGTGAGAAGCTTTGACGGCTGGTCGTCAACCAGCAGGATGTTGACCCTGTCCCTTGCGTTCATTGCCCTTTCTCCTAGCGATGCAACCACATGCGAAGCGCCGAAAGCAGCTGCTCCGTGTTGACAGGCTTGGCGAGATAGTCCGATGCTCCGGCATCGAGGCAACGCTCGCGGTCTCCCTTCATTGCCTTGGCGGTAAGCGCGATTATCGGCAGGCGACGCCACGATGAATTCAGTCGAATCGCCTGCATGGTCTGGTAGCCATCCATCTCCGGCATCATGATGTCCATCAGTACCGCGCCGATCTGCGGCGTTTTCTCGAGTATTCCTATTGCCTCGTGACCTGTGCCGGCTGACAGAACCTGCATGCCGCGGCGCTCCAGCACACTGCTGAGCGCGAAGATGTTGCGAACATCGTCGTCCACGACAAGCACTTTCTTGCCGACCAGGTGATCATCGGAGCGGTGCAGCCTCTCCAGCATCTGCTGTTTTGCGAGAGGAAGGTTGGCCACAACCCGATGAAGGAAAAGCGACGTTTCGTCGAGCAGACGCTCGGGCGATTCGACGCCCTTGATGACAACGCTGCGTGCCAGTGTGCGCAGCCGCGCATCCTCGTCTGGTGAAAGATCCTTTCCGGTGAATACAACAACGGGCAGATCTTCGAGCGCTTCGTCGTCGCGAATGTGTTCCAGAACCTCAAAGCCGGACATGTCGGGCAGCCTCAGGTCCAGCACCACGCAATCGAACGATTCCTCTCTCAGGATTTCGAGAGCGCCTTCCCCCGTATCGCTGGTGACGATCTCGATGTCATCGTGGCCGAGCAACTCGGCAATGCTCATCTGTTCCGCCGCGTTGTCTTCGACAATGAGGAGCCGCTTGCTGCGCGCCTCTGTGTAGTCCTTGATGCGAGTGAACGCCGCGCCCAGTTCTTCAGTCGTCGTGGGCTTCTCCAGGAAGGAGAAGGCTCCGCGCGCCAATCCGTGGCGGCGGTCCTCGTCGAGCGTGACCATTTGCACGGGAATGTGTCGTCGTGCCGGGTCCTGCTTCAACTGATTGAGAACAGTCCAGCCGAGCATGTCGGGCAGGAATACATCGAGCGACACTGCAGCGGGCGTGAACTCTCTCGCAAGAGTGAGTGCCTCCGCGCCACGTGAGGCGATGAGAACCTTGAACCCCTTGTCATGCGCGGCGTCGCTGAGCACGCGGGCATAGTGCGGGTCGTCCTCGACGATGAGTACGGTGGAGTCGTCCGCCTCGATGTTGTCGCGGTCATCTGGAACGCGTTCCGGTTCCTGATTTACAACACGAATGTTGGGATTGGTAATTGTCTTGCGGAACGTCGCGGCGCGATCAGCCAGCGCTGCTGTCGATGGTCCCGCGTATGTCCTCGGTACAAAGAGAGTAAATGTGCTACCCATGCCAGGCGTGCTGCGCAGCTGAATTTCGCCGCCAAGCAATTGCGCCAGTTCGCGGCTGATTGAAAGACCCAGTCCCGTTCCGCCGTATTTTCGCGCGGTGCCGGCGTCTGCCTGCTGGAACGCCTCGAAAATGATTCTCTGTTTCTCTGCCGGAATTCCGATACCGGTATCGGAGACCTCGAATGCAATTACCTCGGGCGCCTTGCTCAGCACCGGATGATCCGAGGTCCATCCTGCGGACGCGACCGACATGCTCATGCGAATGCCGCCGTGCTCGGTGAACTTGAAAGCATTCGAGAGGAGGTTCTTGAGTACCTGCTGCAGCCGCTTGGCATCGGTGACGATGTGTCGCCCCATGTGCGGATCGATGTGCACTTCCATGCCAAGCGTGCGGTTCTCTGCCTCGTGGCGGAAGGGCCGAACCACACCCTCAACGAGGTTGGCCAGAATAACTTCCTCCGCCATGACCGTCACCGTTCCGGATTCGATCTTCGACAGATCCAGAATATCGGTGATCAGGTTGAGAAGATCGGTTCCGGCGCCATGGATCGTGCGCGCGAACTCGACTTGCTTCGGATTGAGATTGCCATCCGAATTCTCTCCCAGTTGCTGGCCCAGGATGAGGATGCTGTTGAGCGGCGTGCGGAGCTCGTGGGACATGTTCGCAAGGAATTCCGACTTGTATTTGGATGTGAGAGCAAGTTCGGCTGCTTTATCTTCCAGAGCGCCGCGCGCCTGTTCGATTTCCGTGTTCTTGCGCTCGACTTCGGCATTCTGCTCCGCGAGCTGCTGCGCTCTCTGTGCCAGCTGTTCGTTCGTCTGTTGCAGCTCGCGCTTCTGAGTTTGAAGTTCAGCCGCCAGCTGTTGCGATTGTTTGAGCAGCGCTTCCGTCTGCATTGTGGCTTCGATGCTGTTGAGCACGATTCCGATGCTGGCGGTGAGCTGTTCAAGGAAGGCAAGGTGCAACGTGGTGAATGCGCCGAGCGTGGCCAGTTCAAAAACTGCCTTCACTTGCCCTTCGAAGAGCACCGGCAGCACGATGACGTTTCGCGGTACCGCCTTGAGGAGCGCGGACCCGACTGGAATGGTGTCGGGCGCAAGATCGTGCAGCAGGAGCCGTCGCTTTTCTACCGCGCACTGCCCTACAAGTCCTTCGCCCATGTGGATCATGCGACGATGTCCAGCGTTCCCCTCATCGGCGTACGTGGCGACCAGTTTGAGCGTGGGTGTTTCGGCGTGCTCCATCTGGTAGATCACGCCTTGATGCGCATTCACCAGAGGAACGAGTTCAGAGAGCAGGATGCGGCTCACCGTCGCGATGTCGAGTTGTCCCTGCAGCATGCCGGTCAGTCGCGCGAGGTTGGTCTTGAGCCAGTCCTGTTCGTTGTTGCGATCCGTGGTGAGTCGCAGGTTATCGATCATCGTGTTGATGTTGTCCTTCAACTCGGCAACTTCACCGCGGGCATCAACCTGAATTGATCGTGTGAGATCGCCCTGCGTTACGGCTGTCGCCACTGTTGCGATGGCTCGCACCTGCGTGGACAGATTCGCCGCGAGAAGATTCACATTTCCCGTGAGATCCTTCCACGTTCCCGAGGCACCTGGCACGTTTGCCTGTCCGCCGAGTCTTCCTTCCACGCCTACTTCGCGCGCGACTGTTGTTACCTGGTCGGCGAATGTCGCGAGCGTGACTGTCATGTTGTTGATCGTTTCTGCGAGCGCCGCTACTTCTCCCTTGGCGTTCACCGTGAGCTTCGGCTTGAGGTCACCGTTGGCGACGGCTGTCACCACGCGCACAATGCCGCGCACCTGTTCGGTGAGGTTGGTGGCCATTACGTTCACGTTGTCGGTGAGATCCTTCCATGTTCCGGCGACACCTGGCACCTGCGCCTGACCGCCGAGTTTGCCGGCGGTTCCCACTTCGCGCGCAACGCGGGTTACTTCCGCCGCGAATGCGTTGAGCTGATCGACCATCGTGTTGATCGTGTTCTTGAGCTCGAGGATTTCTCCTTGCACGTCCACCGT
>CAZKXZ010000071.1:0-22631 GCA_964556695.1 uncultured Gemmatimonadales bacterium | reverse complement strand
CCCTCGTGGGAGGGGGGCGGGGTCGATACGCCAGGTGTCAGCGTGAGGCGGAGATTATCTCTTGACGCGCAGCATCCGGCAAATCAGCCCCGTTCATGCCCGGTTTCGGGAAGGACGGGATTTTTGTTTTCAGGACAATGGGTGCGCGCTCGCGCGCGCCGGTGCATCACGTATCTGCAACGCGGCATGCGTCGAGCACTCTTGCTGCTCCCTGGCATGCTCGTATTGCTGACTGCATGTGAACGAGGTGTCGCCCAGCAGGACGCGCACAATGCGTCCTCCTCGTCTGTTGCGATAACCGCCACCGACGACGGTGGCCGCGTAGTTACGCTGGCTCGACCTGCGCGACGAGTTGTCTCACTGATTCCGAGTATCACGGAGTCGATCGTCGCCATCGGTGGCGCTCCGCAACTGGTCGGCCGCACCAGGTACGACACCGATTCCAAACTAGCGCAACTCCGTTCGGTCGGCGGAACCAGCGACCCCAGTCTCGAAGTCGTTGCATCGCTCACTCCCGATCTCGTAATCGTCTGGAATGACTCCGAGCGCGCGGCCATCCGCGAGCAGCTTACCAGAATCGGCATCCCGACGTTCGCCATGCGAGCGGTTGATACTTCTGATGTTCTCCGTAACATCGGGACAATCGCCAGGCTGCTCGACAGGAAGGCGGCTGGAGACAGCCTTCTGGTTCGTCTGCGCGTCGAGATGGCGGACATTGCGGATGAGAGCCGC
The DNA here is from genome assembly GCA_964556695.1 of uncultured Gemmatimonadales bacterium. Classification (GTDB taxonomy): domain Bacteria; phylum Gemmatimonadota; class Gemmatimonadetes; order Gemmatimonadales; family Gemmatimonadaceae; genus CAZKXZ01. Next base: position 21,899 of record CAZKXZ010000071.1, on the reverse strand, counting down.
GCCGATTCACACCCGTCAGTTTTCTTTCTCCTCTGGAACGATCCGCCCCTCACCGCTTCACCAGCCACCTTCATAGGCCAGTTAATCTCCCTCGCGGGAGGACGGCCGCTCTTCGACGACGCACGCGAGTCATGGCCGATGGTCTCCATCGAGGAGATTCTGCGCCGAGACCCCGACATCATCATCGTTCCCGTGGGCGAGATGCGCCCAACTTCGGTAGAGCGCATCAGAGAGATCCCAGGGTGGCGCGATCTGAGAGCCGTGCGCGCCGGCAACATCTTCACCATTCCCGCGGATCTGAGCAACAGGCCTGGGCCGCACATTGCCACTGCCGCGCGAATACTGCGCGACAGCATTCGGGTTCTGTCGGCGCGAATCCGAGCAGTCGGCCCAGCGAACAGTGCTGCGCACAAGGCAGGAGGACCGGGATGATATCAATCGTCCGGCCGGTAGTCCCTACGAGTCGATCGATCCACTACGCCCAATCAGTGCCAGCAGTCTTCGCCCTGCTCTGCGCGCTCCTCATCGTATCGGTTGCCGTCGCACTCCTTTCCGGCGCCGTTCCGCTCACACCCATATCCGTGCTTCGCGCGGCACTCAACGAGGGCGACCCAACGTCGGTCACGATAATCAGAGAGCTGAGACTCCCGCGCGCAATTCAGTCCGTCCTCGTCGGCGCTGCCCTCTCCATGAGTGGCGCCACCTTCCAGTCCCTTCTCCGAAATCCGCTCGCCGATCCCTATGTCCTCGGCGTCTCCAGCGGCGCCGCAGCTGGTGCGGTCATAGCAGTGGTACTTGGCTGGCACAACAGCGCGACGTGGGCTCTCCCGGCTGCAGCCTTCGCCGGCGCTCTCATCGCGATTGCGCTGGTTATGCGCGTTGCACTTGGCGCAACCGCCGGCCGTGCACTCGATACTAGAGTCCTTCTCCTTGCTGGCGTTGCGATCGGTGCCTTCCTGAGCGCGGTGATAATGCTCGTGCTCACATTCGCAGACGTCGAGTCGTTCAGGTCGGCGATCTTCTGGATGATGGGTAGCAATTCCGGCGCGACATGGGCGGGGTGCGGTGTGCTCGCCGCGTATTTCGCAATCGGCCTCGTTTGTCTGCTCTCGATCGCGCGCGCACTTGACCTGATCGCCGCCGGCGAGCTGACTGCCACTTACCTGGGTGTGCGCGTGACACGCATCAAGTGGATCGCATACGCGACCGCATCGCTCCTCGCTGCCGCGGCTGTTTCCGCCGCCGGTGTGATCGGCTTCGTGGGACTTGTCATACCACATGCCGTCAGGCTCGCGTGGACGAGCGAGAATCGTCTGCTAATCCCCGCATCGGCGCTGCTGGGCGGAGCCTTTCTCACGGGTAGTGACACCGTTGCCCGCGTAGCGGCTGCTCCAACAGAGCTGCCGGTCGGCGTAGTGACTGCGTTCGTTGGAGTTCCTTTTTTTGTCTGGCTCCTGGGTCGCCGCGGCAATGCAACATGAAGAACGCGACATGACTTGGCAGATCAGAAATCTCTCCGTGAGATACAAGGGATGCACCGAACGCGTGCTACATGGCATCACATGCGATCTGGGCGGCGCCGCCCTTCTCGCATTCATAGGGCCCAACGGAGCAGGTAAGTCGACGCTTGTGCGCGCGCTTCTGGGCACGATGCCCATCGAAGAAGGATCCGTAGCGCTGGACGGGAAGCCCGTACAGAACTGGGAAAGAAACGAGCTGGCCTGCCGAGTGTCCGTGCTGCCTCAGGGTGAGGAGGAAACATTCGCGATGTCGACCAGAGAGGTAGTCGCGATGGGGCGTTACCCGCACATCGGTCCATGGCGCACTCCGTCCGCCGCTGACAGAAGTGCTGTCGACGGTGCCATGAATCTCTGCTCGGTCACCGAGCTGGCACATAGGCCGATGCGGTCATTGAGCGGCGGAGAACGCCAACGGGTGCGTATCGCACGCGCCGTCGCGCAGAACGGGTCCGCGCTAGTGCTCGATGAGCCCACCGCCAGTCTCGATCTCAGCTTTGAGATGGAGATCTTCGAGCTGATGCAATCGGTCGCGCGCCAGGGACGAACTGTCATCGTCGTCACGCACAACGTGAACCTGGCTGCGCGGTATGCAAACGCGCTCTTCCTCTTGCAGCGCGGGCAACTCGTAGCATCAGGCGCGCCGCACAAAGTCATGTCCTCCTCACTACTCGAAGATGTGTACAGGTGGCCCATCAGTATCCACCCACATGCCGGCCCAGGGAGGGATAGCGGCGCCCCGCAGCTCGTCACGATTGCGGCCGATGTCACATCGGACGCCGCATCAGCTGCGACGTTGGCCGCTGACCGCGCAACAGAACCCATCCACATGCGCGGCATCGTCCGCACAGGAGCACTTCAATGACATTTCGATACACTGTAGTGTTGGCGCTGTTAATCTCATGGTCACCGTCGCGCGCCGCCTCAGCGCAAAGCAGCGACACGACGCGTCGCGACTCGCTCGCCAGGGTCATGTTGCCACCGATAATCACAACGGCAAAGCGGTATGAAGCTCCCACTCAGAATGTGCCGCAGCGGGTAGACGTGATATCGTCCAAAGACCTGCAGCGCACCGCGGCGCTGGATGTCACCGACGCGCTCAAGAAACTCGCGGCGGTTGACGTGATACAGTACCCCGGAATTCTATCTGGCATCGGCATCCGCGGCTTTCGGCCACAGACAGGAGGTATAAGCCAGCGAACACTCATCCTCATCGACGGCCGTCCATCCGGAGCATACAACATCTCCTTACTCGATATGGCAACCGTCGAGCGCATCGAGGTGCTCAAAGGACCGGCATCATCGCTCTACGGATCGAGCGCGGTAGGCGGCGCGATAAACATCGTCATGAGAAAATCCGTTGGTGTGCCCTTTACCGGCAGGGCGTCGGCCTCGTACGGCAGCTTCCGAACCTCGGAGAGCTCCCTCCAGGTGGGCGGAAGAATCACCGGTCGCCTGGACGCTGATCTATCGTTTCGCTACTACGATCAGGGCTCGGATTATCGTCTGGGAAGCGGCTCCACTTTCCGGGATTTCATTGGCAGCGATTCCGCGCTAAAGGTGTACCCGGATGGCAGCAAGCCTTCGCGAAATGTGCCCGATGTATTCGGCTCCGGCACCACGCGTAAGTCCACCACATTCGCCACAAGGAGCGGCTCACTTCGCGGAGGCTACAGTTTCTCCGACCAATTACGTGTCGATGCGCAGGGGGCAGTGTTCGATGCCAACGATGTTCTCAACCCAGGTGATATCTACACCGAGGGAACCAGCAGCGACGGCAGCGCCCGGAAGAATGTTGCGCACAGAAGTGGCAGCGCTTCGGCAAGCTTCTCGCGCGGCGTACACTCGCTGTTGCTGCGCCCGTGGTGGAGCAGGGAGAACACCGAGAACTACGATGCAGTGGATCCTGACTCTTTCATCAGCTTCTCCAACGAAAACACCACCGCAGGGTTGCAGGCGCAGGATGTCATTGCACTCGGTGGTGCACGGTTACTTACCGGTATCGACCTTACAAGTACGCTCGCGCGATCGCAGCGCTTCAGTGGTCCGGGCGTGGAAACAGGCTCCTTCAACCCTGATTCGCGTGTTGCTTCTCTAGCCGCATTTGCAGAAGGGCAAATCTCGCTGCTCGACAAGCGACTCAACGCGACACTGGGTGCGAGGCTTGATCGCATTTCGCTTCAACTGCTGGAGACGCCACTGCGCCCCGATGTAGAGGGAGACAGGGACAGGTTCCTCGCTTTCAATCCCAGCGCTGGCCTTTCGTATGCCACCCGAGGCGGCCTGAGGGTTCATGCGTCCGGCGGCCGCGCCTTCCTGGCCCCCGATGCATTCGGCCGAGCGGGAATATCGCGGACAGTAACACAGGGTGTGGCTGCGTATACGATTGGTAATCCGGGGCTCGCGCCGGAGCATTCCGTCACCGTCGACGCCGGGGTTGGACTGTTGCGTAACGCATCGGGCATTGATGCGGATGTGACCTACTTCAGGACGTGGGTGGATGATCGCATAACACGGGCACGCGCCAGCTTTCCTGCAGGATCGCGGCCGACAACGACAACTGGCACAGTGGTCAGCAGAGTGGATGCATCCGTGAATTCCGGGGAAGCCAGGATCGAAGGAGTCGAATTCAAACTCGGCTTCGACATCGGCGCCGCGCTGGGTTGGCGGCGTTCGCTCAGGCTCTTCTCGAATACCACGCGCCTTATCAAGGCGGAGGAACAGACCTCGACTGTTACCGTCGATGTCGCGCAATTTGCGAATGCGAGCGACTTCGACCCCTCGCAAATTTTCGATGCACTCCTTTTCAACCCGGCCTCTCAGTCGACGAGGATAAAGAACGTCGCGGAGCTGTCGGCCACCGGCGGCATCGAGTACGACGACCGCGAGCGCTTCAATGTCAGGGTCTCCGCGCGCTACGTGGGACAAAGACTTGACTCAGATTTCCGTGATGCGAATGACGTCTCGGATGTCGTGTACCCGTCCTTCATGGTCGCCGATCTGACCACAGGATTGCGGCTCACAGATCAGTATTCGGTCGACGTGACAATCAGCAATGTCACCGACGAGAACTATTACGAGAAGCGCGGCTACAACCTTTCGGGGCGAGCCGTGAAGGTTCGTCTCGTTGTGCTGTTCTGATCCTGTGCGTATGGACGTCATAAGAGCCTCTGTGCTCGCCGACCTGCTCGGGGAAAGCCCCGCTTCCGTTCATCCGGTGCGATGGATGGGGAAGGTTATCTCCGCTGCTTCTCGCAATCGTGAGCGGAGCAGGCGAGCCAAGGGTAACGGCGATCAGCGAGGTACCGATTTTCTTGACGGACTGCTACTGATCGCAGCGGGCGCAACACTTTTTGGCGCTGTCGGCCAGGCATTGGAGACAGCCTCCAGGTCGCACCGCGGACGCACTTCGGTGATGCTTGAGGGGCTAATCCTCAAACAGACGCATTCACTGGGTGCATTGCTGCGCGCCGCATGGGATGTCAGACGCCCCCTTGCTGCCGGCAATCTTCCCCTTGCGCGCAAACTCCTCGCATTCAATCTGGTGTCCCGACCCACTGAGGATTTGTCGGAAGAGGAAATCTGCGGTGCCGTGGTGGAGTCCCTCTCGGAGAATCTGTCGGACGCATTTGTGGCGCCACTGCTAGCGTACGCGGTCGGCGGTATGCCGCTGGCGTATGTCTATCGTTTCATCAACACAGCCGATGCCATGATCGGCTATCGCACACGCGATCTGGAATGGTACGGCAAGCCGGCTGCGCGTTGTGATGACTGTCTCAACTTCGTGCCGGCGCGGATGACGGCGCTGTGTCTCGTCATCGCCGGCACGCGAAACAGACGGCGCCAGCTGATCAGGACGATCTCGCTCGATGCGGTACGCACACCGAGCCCAAATGCAGGATGGCCGATGTCCGCCGCAGCGCATATTCTGGGAGTGCGTCTCAGCAAGCGGGAAGGTGCAGCGACTGTCTATGAGCTGAATTCAGATGGGCGGACGCCGACGGTGGAGGACATCTCCAGGACTTGCCGGCTGTTGAGGCGCGCAGCACGCATTGCAGTTGAGATGGTTTCGCCGCGAATGAGGAGGTCATATGCTGTCTGATCGCGCGCAGAGGGTGCCTGTATCTGCCGAAGAGCATGGAGGCTCCATTCCGGCTCGGCCCGCTCACAAATATCCCGTTGTCGATTTTAGTACCACTGTGAACGCATGGGGTCCACCACCGCGGGTTGTCGACGCGGCGCGGTCAGCCCCGATTGATCAATACCCTGACCGTGACGCTCTTCTACCCCGCGCCGCCGCTGCCGAGTTATGGAAATGCGATCTCAACGAGGTGGCGTTCGGTGCCGGCACCTGCGAATTAATACTTGCCGTTGCAAATGCCTTTGTAGGGCGAGGTGACATAGTAGTTGTTGCAGCGCCTGCCTTCGGCGAATACCGGCGGGCTGCACAAATCGCCGGAGCAACGGTTGCCGAGGCGCGCGTATTTCCACCCGGCGATCGCGCAGATATCGACCGGTTATGCGCAGCCATTCGGAAGCTGCGACCGAAGCTCGCATTTCTTTGTAACCCCAATAATCCCACCGGGCATTTGCTGTCGCCGGACGAAATGAGGGCCGTGTCCGAGTCATGCGGGAGTAGTGGTTCATTGCTGGTGCTTGATCGATCGCTGCAGTCATTCGCGGAGGAGGCGCAGTATCCGTGCGACGATGTCTCCAGCGGTGCCACAATCGTGCTGCGGTCAATTACCAAGGATTTTTCTCTCGCGGGCGCGCGCGCCGGTTTCATGCATGCGCATCCGCGTATTGTCGACCTTGTCAATAGCGTCAGAGCGCCCTGGTCCGGTTCATCCCAGGCACAGGCTGCCGCCACCGCAGCTATGCACCCAGAATCAATGCTGCATATGAAGCGCACCGTTGCGCTCTCGCGTCGCGCCGCGATCGATCTGTCACGCGAAGTCGCGGCGATCGGCTTCCGGGTCGCGGAGTCGAGAACACACTTCTTCATGATCAAGACGGGTAACGGTTTCCAGGCGCGCAAATGGCTCCTCGATCGGCGCAGGGTACACGTTCGTGACTGCTCCTCCTTTGGTGAAGCTGCGTTTCTGCGCATCGCGGCACGTACACCCAGTGACAATGCGACGCTTCTGGCGGCTTTGCGAGCCTATGGAAGCCGCGCCAATGGATTAGTCGACCGTAATGACATTCTCAATGGACGGCAACATGATGGATGAAGATCGCAGCGACCCGCGGCGTGTCCCTTCGGTACCGGAGCCGGTGGACGGCCGCCGCGCCCCTGTGCCCAAACGCAAACATCCAGGGAAGTACCGACTGCCGCCGCGTTCCGCACGCAAGGGGCTGCTGCTCATTCATACTGGTGACGGCAAGGGAAAAACAACCGCAGCACTGGGAATTCTGCTCCGCGCCGCCGGGCGAGGGATGTCGGTCGGAATGTATCAATTCATCAAGAACAAGTCAGCCGAATACGGCGAGCACGCGGCCGCGAGAAAGTTGGGAGTCGAGATCGCTCCGCTTGGCGACGGCTTTACGTGGCTCACTGAGAACATTGCCGAAGACAAGGCGTTGGCACTAACCGGCTGGACTATATGCCGCGACGCAATTCGGAGCGGGGTGCATGACATTCTCATCTTCGACGAGCTCACCTACCCGCTCAAGTTCGGGTGGCTCAATACTGCGACGGTGATCGAAGAGATAGAATCGCGGGCACCTGGTACCCACATCGTGATCACCGGCCGGGATGCGCCGGAAGAATTGATTCATGCTGCGGATCTTGTCACCGAAATGCGCCTGATCAAACATCCGTATCGCGAGCAAGGGATCGGTGCGCAGCCCGGGTTGGAGCTGTAGTCGGAGCTTGTGATGCCATATGTCTATGTATTGAGGCACGGAGAGACCGACTGCAACAAGGCGGGTATCCTCCAGGGCCAGACCGATACGAAGCTCAACTTCACGGGTTTCCGCCAGATGGTGAAGCTCGCGAAGGCTACGGCCTCGCTGGAGTGGGAGCGTTCCTACTGCTCGCCACTCCTTCGCGCGCGCCAGTCACATGCGATCGTGCATCGGGTTCGCACTCACGTTGCCTGCGACACGGCGAAGGAGCTGGCGGAAATGTGTTTCGGCACTCTGCAGGGGCGCAGCTACGCTGAACTGGATTTTGAGTATCCGTCCGTCATGGAATGCTGGCGACGCGACCCATGGTCAGCCCGGTTTCCCGGAGGAGAGACTCTCAGCGAAGTCGATGACCGGGTCGCACGCTTTCTCAAGCGATCTTTCGCGGAGTGCCACGGTGGGTCGCTACTGATATCGGCGCATGGAGTAGTAAATCGGTTGATCATCCTCCGACTGATGGGGATTGAGCCGCCGCATTTCTGGACGTTCGATGTCCGCAATGCGGCGATGGCCGCAATCGACGTCGAGAAGCGCAGCTTGAGGAGATTCATTGCTGCCGGGGGCTAGGGAAGAACTGCGCTCCGACCCTCCGCGGCCGGGTGATATCGCCAGCCTGGTGCAGCGTTTGCTCGATGGCAAGACCAAACCAGTCGGTTCGCTCGGCATTCTCGAGCAGGTCGCCATTCAGTTGGCGTCCGTGGCCGGTACTCCTACTCCGACAGTCGACCCGGCGAGAATTATCATATTTGCTGCTGACCACGGGATATCGGAAGCGGGAGTGAGCGCCTATCCCCGCTCCGTGACGCGGGAAATGCTACGAAACTTCTCCAGAGGCGGCGCCGCGATCAACGTGATCTCGCGCAGTGTCGGTGCATCTGTGGAAGTGATCGATGTGGGGGTGGATGACGAAGGCGAAGAGCTCCCCGGCATTGTCCGCGCGAAGGTACGGAGGGCGACGCGGTCATTTCTGAGTGAGGCGGCCATGACCAGCGGCGAGTTGATGCAAGCCATCGGGGTAGGTCGTCAGGTAGCGGTCCGTGCGCGCGGAGATGATGTCGTGCTCCTTGGCATCGGTGAAATGGGGATCGGTAATTCCACATCAGCGGCGGCGCTGCTGTCCGCCTTCACCGGTATCGGCGCGCATAGTACGGTAGGGAGCGGCACTGGAGTCTCCGGTCCGTCACTCGACAACAAGCGGGCCGTCGTCGATCGCGCAGTAGCAAAACATGCAGCAAGCCGCGCTGACAGCATGCTCACCATGCAGTGCCTTGGCGGTCTCGAGATAGCCGCGATGTCCGGCGCAATGATGCAAGCCGCGGAAGATGGGATGAATGTGGTAGTGGATGGCTTCATATCAACCGTCGCAGCGGTCTTCGCCTGCGATATCGCTCCTCAGACAAGGCCGGCATTGCATTTCTCACATCTCTCTGCGGAGCCCGGGCACTCAATCGCGTTAGGCATCGTGCGGGGGCGACCGCTGCTGGATCTCGGGATGCGACTAGGAGAGGCAACTGGTGCTGCACTTGCGCTTCCCATCCTCCGCGCCGCTGCTGCGGTTCTGCGTGAAATGGCTTCATTCGAAGAGGCGGGCGTTTCCCGTAGTGCACAATGAGCACGCCCGGTCGAGATGCGGTTCTGGGCATTGCATCGCGAGTCTATGTAGAGGCGCGTGAACTGGTCTACTCGTTTCTGGTCGCTGCAACGTTTCTTACGAGAGTGAGAGTTCCCCATCCGTCCGGTATCGCAGATACTCCACCGAGATGGACACTGCTATTCTTCCCTGTAGTAGGACTGATCGTCGGTTACGCCGCGATTCTGGTCTTCACGCTCGCCAGCAGAATACTGTCGCCGATTGTCGCTGCAACAATCACCGTCGCGTTTACTGCCATGGCAACTGGCGCGTTGCACGAGGACGGCCTTGCCGACTCTGCCGATGGCTTCGGTGGTGGCTGGAACCGCGATCAAATACTCACAATCATGCGCGACAGTCGCATCGGGAGCTTTGGGAGCCTGGCACTCTTCCTTGCGATGCTCCTCAAAGTGGGAGCGCTTGCGACAAGCCGGCCTGAATCAACGAGCGCAATGCTTCTAAGCGGTCATGTACTGGCCCGCTGGTCCAGTCTTCCGCTCATGCTGGTGTTGCCGTACGTCCGCAGCGACGGAGGATCTGCGAGCGCGTTCAGCCTCTTTGCCACACCAGGTGTCGTCGTAGCTGGGAGTGTGATTGGGGCTGCTTCATTGGTTACTCTGGGCTTGCACACAGTTGTTATTGCGTCGGTCTCTGCAATCGCAATCGCGATAACCAGCGGCTTGTACTACGCTCGTCGCATAAGTGGGTACACCGGGGATTGCCTCGGTGCTACAAACCAGCTGGTGGAGTGCGCAGTGTTCGTGGCGCTTGCAGCACAGTGGTGACACCGGCGGATGCCATAGGGTCACTGCGACCATGAAACGAACCTATCTCGTGCGGCATGGCACACCTGCCTGCGTAGCCGGCCGCTGCATCGGGCAGTACGATGTGCCGCTGTCTCCGAAAGGTTACGCGGAGATGGAGAAGCTTGCAGATCTGTTCAGCGCAGCTCCCAATCGAATCCTGTCCAGCGACCTGGTGCGCGCCGTCGAGTCAGCAAACGTATTGTCGATGGCTCTGAACATTCCGGTAATCATAGATCCACGCTTGAGAGAGATCAGTTTCGGGGAATGGGATGGGAGGACCTGGGAGGAAATCCATGCCAGCGACGCGGAGGCACTCGCTCGCTGGAGTGCGGACTGGGTCAACAGCTCACCTCCTGGCGGAGAGAGCATGTCGGAGGTGGCAGGCCGAGTGCGAGACTGGCTTAATGATCCCAATACGGCAATGTCAAACGGGGTCGACGAGTGCAGCACAACCATAGTAGTGAGCCACGCGGGGGTGATCAGGGCGAGCCGCTGTCTGGTCAGCGGTCTGCCACTGCAGCGCGCCTTTGAAATCGAGGTCGAATATGGGAGAGTTGCCGCGACCCTGCTGTCCGCCAAGCCCGGGACAATGCAAGTGACACCAGGAATTCATGACCCTGGAGGCGGAGCACGAGCCCGGGCTTCAAATCTTAAACCACCGATTAACCTCAGCACCGCGTAGCACGAGACGGACAACCCACAGACACGGAGTAACAGCATGCCCCGCTATGGAGAAGTTTTATCGCACTGGCACTATATGGCTGATGATTTCTCGACATCGGCTCTCGATTTTTACTCGTCGGTGGAAAGGCGATTGAAGGATCGTTGTGTTCCGGAAATGGGAACGGAACGCAACGATTGGAAGGAAGGCGGAATGCTTTCCGCCAATCGGCAGTACCTCAGGTTGCGGCGCGGGCGATACGTATTTGACGTGTGCGCCGCGCCGCACGGAAACAGTTTCTTCTTCTCCTGGTGGCTCTCGGCACATGTTCCGGCCTACGTTTTTGCAATCGCGTGCGGACTTCTTTTCGGAACATTTCTTGTGTTTATCCTCAGCGTTTGGAAACTGGGATTCTTCGCCGGTTTTCTCCTGACAGGCGTGCTGTTTGCCTTGGCAGCCCTCACTGCTGAAACGCAGCTCAAAGAACAGGGACTCAGCCTATCGGACACCCTCTCTGTAATGCCTCTCTTCGGAACGTTCTACGCACGCTATCTACGACCGGTGACTTACTACTCACTGGACACGGCAACGATGTTCCAGGAATCCGTGCGCCGAGCAATCAACGAGGAGATTGATGCACTCCGAACAGCACAAGGCCTTCGCGCGCTACGTCCAGACGAGATCAAGGTTGGAAGTCAGGTAGGTGGTCTCGAAGCGCTACAACGTCTGATCAGCCAGAGCCCACTTGGTCAGGCAGGGATGGAAAACCCTGCCTGAAAGCGCGATAGAAAGGCGCACCCGCGCCTTCTACGAGTGGGAGATCAGAGGTCGGGGATGGTTGTTGTACCCTTACCCCGTTTCCCTCGAACCGCCATTCGTGCCGTTTCAGGGAGAAACCACCCCTCCCTGCAGCGGCAGGGATGACGCACGGACTCACACATTCGCGTCGCGTTTCGTCGAGAATCTTCTTGGTCCCAAGCACAAAGAGACGCCCGAGTCGGCGCCGGCCGAGCATCCGCCAGCGGCGATGTCTGCTGTGCGCGATGCGCTGATCGAGTACGATGTATTGGTACCGCAGGCGGGCAAAATCGATATTGCGCTAGCGCGAGAGTGGGTGCGCAGCATTGCCAGTCTTCGTGGGCCGACATCGTTTGAAATGATCGGCCATGGCGCAACTACGATGCTTCGTATCTCCGTTGACGAGCGAGACGCGCCCTTCGTGCGCCAGCATACGAAAGCGTTTTTTCCTGATGTCTCGCTTCGTCCTGCGCGCACCGCGCTGGAAGAAATGTGGGGTGAGACCGATGGCGCGATCGTCGGAGCAATTGAATTCGGTCTCGCTCGCGAGTTCATGCTGCCCCTCAATGAACCCAGCGCCAAGGTTTCGCTTCTCACCCCTCTTCTCGCTGCGATGGCGCTCCTGGATAATGGCGACATCGCGGTGTTTCAGGTTCTGTCGTCAGAAACTACAGCACCCTGGGCAGCCAATGCGATTCGCTCCGTAACGACTCCTACGGGCGATCCATTCTTTGCCGATGCTCCTGACGTCACGGCGCTTGCGTCTGAGAAGTTCGCCCAGCCGATTTTTGCTACTGCCATTCGTGCGATTCTTTGTACGGACAAACAGGAAACCGCAGAGGATGTACTTCTCGCGCTTTCCACCGCGCTGGGATCGTGCGGGAGCGCAACTCGCAACGAACTTACGCCCCTCCGATCTATCGACATCGACACGGTCATTGAGAACGTCCTCAATCGCACCTCGAACCGCACGGGGGCGCTACTGTCACTCTCTGAGCTCAGCGTTTTTGTTGCCCTGCCCGGCGACTCGGTACATGCCGAACGGCTCGTGCGTCGCAACATGCGAACGAAAGCGGCGCCAGTTGCTGCGAGGGGCCGGCAGTTCGCTCTGGGGCTCAACGAACACGAGGGAGAACAGAACCCGGTTGGCCTCACAACTCATGAGCGGCTGAAGCACTGCCACGTGATCGGTGCCTCGGGAACCGGCAAGTCAACTCTGCTGCTGTCGCTGATGGCTCAGGACATACAGGCCGGCAATGGTTTCGCGCTGCTGGACCCTCACGGTGATCTCGTTGACGATGTGCTCGCACTAATTCCTCCCGATCGCATTCAGGACGTCATCCTGTTCGATCCGGCGGATGAGAAGTATCCGGTCGCATTCAACGTGTTGTCCGCGCAGTCAGATCTCGAGCGAACGCTTCTCGCGTCTGATTTGGTTGCAGCGTTTCGACGTCTCTCAACGAGCTTCGGCGACCAGATGGAGACGGTTCTGGCCAACGCCATTCTTGCTGTTTTGGAGAGCACGCAGGGTGGCACGCTCATTGATCTGCGGCAACTGCTTCTCGATCCCAAGTTCCGGTCACAGTTCCTGACGACGGTGAAGGATCCCGATATTGTCAGGTACTGGGAACGCGAGTTCCCACTGCTCAAGGGGACTCCAGCTGCTCCGATCCTAACAAGGCTCAACCAGTTTCTTCGCCCGAAGCTTATTCGGCAGATGGTGTCACAGAAGGGTGACGGCTTGAGCTTTCGGAGCGCGATGGACAGTCGTCACATTTTTCTCGCGCGTCTTTCTCATGGAGCAATCGGCGAGGAGAATTCGCACCTACTCGGCTCACTACTGGTCGCCAAGTTCGCACAGACGGCCATGAGCAGGCAGAATGAGCCGGAGGAATCGCGCACGCCGTTCTTCATGTATGTCGACGAGTTCCATCATTTCGCGACGCCCTCACTGGCGACCATTCTCACCGGAGCCAGGAAGTACGCTCTTGGTTTGACGCTCGCTCATCAGGGCCTTCGTCAATTGCGGAGTCAGAGTGAAGACGTTGCGAGTGCCGCACTGGGCAATGCGCACACACGCATAGTCTTTCGCGTCGCTGAAGAAGATGCCAAGACGCTCGCAGCCGGCTTCTCACACTTCGAGTCGCAAGACCTTCAGAATCTCGGCGTCGGCCAGGCAGTTGCTCGCATCGAGCGTCCAGATCACGACTTCAATCTCGAAGTTGTGCGCGCTGCAGCCGTATCAGGCGCTGAGGCAGCAATGCGTCGCGAAGCAATAGTTGCTGCATCGCGTGCGCGATACGCGTCGCCACCAGCAGTCATTGATCAGGACATAACGCACGCTGCGGAAACGGAAAATGCACCGGCCGAAAGTCCCCCTGCCCGACGATCGCGGAACGGTGACAAGAGTGCCGGGCCGGACGACGCACCGGAACATCCGGAAGCGCGGCTTCCCGGCCGCGGCGGGCCCCGACACAAATATCTGCAGTCGCTCGTCAAGCGTCTCGCTGAAGATCGTGGTTTCGATGTGGTGCTGGAGAAGCGGGTTCTCGACGGTCATGGTCACGTCGATGTTGCCCTCACCCGCGACGACAGAAGCATCGCCTGCGAGATTTGTATCACCACCAGCGTTGTGCACGAAATCGGGAACCTGACAAAGTGCCTTGCGGCGGGGTTTGATATGGCCGTATTGATCTGCTCCGAAGACCGTGCGCTTCAGGCTGTGCGCGCGCTGAGTGTCGATGACCTCAGTGGCCGAGTGCGGATGATCACGCCAGAAAACATCATTGCGTTTCTTGACGAGCTGGCTGCGACACGGGAACCCGGTGCCAGTTCCGAACGCCCGCGCGAGGAATCGCCCTCTGCGCGCGGAGCTTCGGCTGTCAAAACCACTGCATCGTCTGCAGCTCTCTCGGAGAAAAAGCGGCTTATTATCTCGCGCGATGCCGCTCTATACATCGGTCTTGCACCTCAGACTCTGGCGAAGCTGCGAGTTACCGGTGGCTCTCCGCCGTACTTCAAGGTCGGGAGGCAGGTTGTGTACGATCGCGCGGACTTGGATTCATGGCTCTCGGTGCGTCGGCGACGCTCGACTTCTGACAAGGCCACCACGCGCGGCACCCAAACATCGGAGTCAAAATGATTCGCTCGGACAATCGGACGCTTCAATTTTTCATGGGGTGGCGTCGTTGGCTAGACCGGAACACCCACGTTACTGGCTGTCGCGAATCGTTAGGTCCACGGGAGTGGACGGGCTTCCGCGCCGAGCACTCGCTTTCGGTGCTCGTTCGGGGGTACGTTCATAGGCGACGGACCCCCATTGCATGCCAGTCCAGCCTTCTCTTCCTCGACGGTGAGCCTGGTCGACCGTATGAAAGGACGCACACATGAAACTCAGGGAATACACAGTCCGCGAGTTCCGGAGTATCTGGGATTCCGGCTCGATCACACTCGATGATCACGTCACCTGCCTTGTCGGAAAGAATGAGGCAGGAAAGACTGCGCTGCTGACCGCGCTGTACCGCACGAATCCGATCATCCCGACGCACGCGGTCTTCGACGAAACGTACGATTATCCGAAACGAGAGGTCGAGGACTACCGGTTTGCAGTCGAGAATGAGGATCGAGAAGAGGCTGTTGTCGTCAGCTGCACCTACGAGATGGACGACGCCGATATGGAGGCCGTGTCGACGATCTTTGGAAGCAAGGTTTTGAAAAACCGAACGTTCAAGCGCGAGACCTACTACGGGAAGAGCACCGGCAAGTTTATCCTATCGACCGACGATACATCTGCACGCAGGCATCTCGCGAACAATCCGGCGCTTCCTGAGGAGCTGAAGCAGTCACTGGAATCGGCGCCCGACTGGGATATTTTCGCAGCGGCACTGGATTCCGCGGAGGTGACGGAGGCGGTGAAGACTCTCAAAGCGCTCGTGGCAAAGGTGCGTGAGAAGGGGTTGCCCTCCTATGTCTTCAATTCGCTGATTTGGCAACGCGCGCCGAAGTTTCTTTACTTCGACGAGTACTACCAGATGAAAGGACAGGCCAATCTCGATGCGCTGATTGCGCGCGAGGACAAAAAGGAGCTAACGGATTCTGACTATCCACTGCTGGGCCTGATCAATCTTGCACGACTTGATCACCGGAAACTCGTCCAGACAAAAAATACGACCGAACTAAAAAACAAATTGGAAGGTGCCGGGAACTACTTAACGCGACGGATCATCAAGTACTGGTCGCAAAACCAGCATATTCAGATGAAATTCGACGTTCGTGATGCCAAACCGCAGGACCCCGAGGGCATGCGACAGGGCATCAATGTTTGGGGAGAGGTTTACGACACCGTGCATTGGGCGCATACGCCGCTCGGCACAAGGTCGCGTGGTTTTGTATGGTTCTTTTCGTTCCTGGCATGGTACGAGGATATCAAGCGGCAGGGGCAGAACGTCATTCTGCTGCTCGATGAACCCGGACTGTCGCTGCATGGACGTGCGCAGGCGGACCTTCTTAGATACTTCGAGGAGGAATTGTCGCCGCATCAGCTCATATACAGCACACATTCGCCGTTCATGGTCGATCCGAAAAAGTTCGACAGGGTGAGGATCGTGCAGGATCTTGGAATCGATGCCACGGAGCCGCTCTCTAAGGAGCAGGACGGAACCAAGGTCCTGACGAACGTGTTCGATGCAACGGATGACAGCCTGTTTCCGTTGCAGGGCGCGCTTGGATACGAGATTCAACAGACGCTGTTCATCGGTCCGAACTCGCTCGTCGTGGAAGGCCCTGCCGACATGCTCTTTTTGCGCGCTGTGTCTGCGGAGATGGAACGTGAAGGCCGAGTGGGATTGTCAGAAGACTGGGTCATAACACCCGTTGGTGGCAGTGGGAAAGTGCCAGCATTCGTTGCCCTGTTGGCTCCGCAGAAAGGTTTGAACGTGGCAACGCTCCTCGACATTCAAAACAAGGACCGCCAGCAAGTCGAGGATCTCTTCAAGAGGAAACTGCTGAAAAAGAAACAGGTCGCTACGTACGCCGACTTTAGCGGAACTACTGAGGCGGATGTTGAGGATATGTTCGAACGCGACTTCTACGTAAAAATCGTGAATGCGGAGTTTGCGAAGGAGCTTAAGAAGCCGATAGATCACGCATCGTTGAATGCGAAAGAGCCGCGCACGCTGCGCGCAATCGAAGCGTGGCTGGCGGACAACCCGCTGAAATCGGGTGTTTTCGGTCATTACAGGCCAGCTCGCTACTTCTCGGAAAACGTGCCAACCTTGTGGCCCCAGGTATCCGCTGCCGCGAAGAACCGATTCGAGGCAGCATTCAAGCACTTGAACGGTCTTTTGAAGTAAGGGGTGTGCGGTCGATCGTCGGAGAGATCCGCACGAGGGTGTGAAATAGCCTTACTGCTAGTGACCAGTCAGTGCGGGCGCGCCATTCTTCAAGGCGTGCTCGCGCAGGACATCATTTCTCCTGCTTGCCTCATAATTGACGCGAAGCGTTTCGCATAGCGGCGATCATGCCTAAACGTCGAGAGCGTGATCTACCGAGGTGAATCGAAACTTGCTCGCTTCGACGTACTCTGCGACTTCTTCGCCAACAATCCAACGACGCCCGGCTGCTTCAGCGACCATACCCGTTGTGTTCGACCCACCGAATGGGTCGACTACAACGTCTCCCTCATTGGTCAATAGCTTCACGAAGAATTCAGGCAACGCCGCTGGGAATCGGGCGGGATGTATCTTCACACCCGCCTCCTTACAGCGCTTCGTGTACTGGTCGTTAGCCGCGTTGTTGCCAAACTTGAGAAAATCGTCCGCGATCGCCTCTTCAATTGCGTTCGGCGGGATTGACCCGCCCGCCTCGATCTTGTCAAAGTCCGAAGTAATATTGTGCCCTGATGGCCTGGTAGTTGCTCGCACTCCCCGCTTGTTGAGGCGAAGCATGTCTGCGCTGTAGGGTTTCAAGACCCTTCGATTATTCGCTTTCGGCCACGGGGTTTTCGAAAACCACCACACATATTCGACTGCGTCCTTGACCCGAATTCGGCGGACCGTAACCCATTCCGCTGGCATGGGCATCTTCGCAGGGTTGTACCAGAAGCATTCCTGCGCGAGATGAAATCCCAATTCGTCAACCAGAGCTAAGAGCAGTCGGAAGTGGTATACCGAGCGAGTGGGCAAGCCCTTGTTGTAGCTCCCTCCGATGTTCAGAACGAAACTGCCGTCATCGGTGAGGACGCGCTGGATCTCCCGCGCAAATGTCAGGAACCAATCGACATACTGATCTTTGTGAACGTTGCCGTACTCCTTCTTGAAGTGAAGGGCGTAGGGCGGCGAGGTGAAAACGAGGTTCACCGAGGCATCTGGCAGGTTGCCGAGCAGCACTCGGGAGTCACCGACGTACGCCGCGCCCATTTCCGTCTGGTAGCACGGCGTTAGGGATGCCGCCAATGTCGCCGGGTGGGGAAAATTGCCGAATGCGAGGTTTGATTGTTGTGTAACTGTCATTTCAAGGTGCACCTTGGGGGGCAAACGGTGACTCAGACTTGCTTACGCGGCCGAATAACTGAAGCTTACATCGATCCAGCTCCGGTGCATCACCAAATTACTGCGCGCGTAATCTAAATTAATCACTTGACGGTGTCAACCTATTTATCCCGGCAGTCGCGAGACGAGGATTGGATATCCCAAGCCGAGGCTGCACGGCTTCGCGGCGTCACGCGGCAAGCAATTTCCAGTCTCCTTCGGCGACGTCGCATGCGTACACGAGTAGTGGCTGGGTACGTTCTGGTCCACCGCGCGGATGTGCTGAACTTCGCACCATTACCTGCGGGTCGCCCAAAGAAGTCGAGGCCGCGAGATTGACCGCGTTCGATGAGTTGAAGGCACTGTGGTCTACAATGTCCGACGCCGAGCGGAAGATTGCACTTTCGTACTTGCGCTCAACAATGCCAAAGCACCCGGTAGAGGAGCGATTGATGATCTCCAGCGATGCAATGCTGGAGGCGCTTGAGCGGGCAGGCGATTTTACTATTCGTATGATCCGCGGTGTCTTTGCGGAGGGAGCCTTCGCGGCAGATGTGCTGCCTACTTTGCCAAAGCCATGGCGAGAGATCCGGAGCAATCTCGGCGATCCTCCTCATGATTTCCTGCTGACCGATGAACCTGAGGGAACACCAGGTTCCGCATCGATGGTTCGCGTCCAAGTTAAACTGCAGCGCTCGGCAGGGAAGAAACCGCTTCAAGCGAGCCAGCAATGGAAGACCTTGGTAAAATGGCCGGCAACTCATTACGTCGTCGAAGTGCAAAGGAGCCGCAAGGGCGAGAAGAATGGGCAGAGCACTCGACCGTATCGGTTTGGCGAGTTCGATATTCTCGCAGTATCCCTTGGACCAGCTACCGGTAACTGGAGCGATTTCATGTACACCGTGGAGCGCTGGTTGCTTCCGGACCCCGTGACGCCTGCGCACCTACTCACATTCCAGCCTGTATCGCCCGTTGATACCGGCTGCTGGACGAGCGACTTCCTTACCGCCGTACGCTGGTTGCGAAGCGGGCAGGAGCGACGAATCGAAGGTGAATTGCCAACGCGGCGGCCTCCATCGCAGCCAAGAAGACGCAACAAGTCTTAGGAATTGCAGAAGGAACGGCAAATCAAGCGCCGGACCGTCCCTTAAGCTCTAATAGGCCGTCATGAACGCGCACCATCGCAAGAGTGTCCAGTTTGCAATACTGTAGCAGGTCTGTCCGATGCTTCAGATGGTCAGCCGCTGGGTATTCGCCAAGTCGCATGAGCGCGAATACCGCCGATGCGTGGTCGCCATTCGCGATATTCAACCCCTTGTAACTGAGGTCCGGCGCAACAACCGGCAACACATTCTTGATGCTCGTCCGACCCTTGAATCCTGCGTGGCAGTATCCGCCATCTACCACTCCCTCCAAATCAAATAACCGCCCGACAATCTGCTTCAGCGCGTCCGAATAATCCGGGACCCGTTCCGATAGGTAACCCAGCATTCGTTTCTCGTAGCCCGTGTAGGTGAACACGGAACCCCTGTCGCCGAGATGCCGGACGAGAGACGCTGCTAACGGTTGGCGCCAATCTCCCTGCGCCTCAGCAAGAAACTCGTGGTGCGTAGGCTGCGCAGCCGCCGTCTCGCGGATGTGTACAGAGTACTGAAATGGAATGGCTTCGTACGACTCACAATCGTGAAACCAAGGGAGCGCGGGATTGACGCTCTCAAAATCCAGGTAGTGGATGGGCCACTCAACACCGTCCAGCGTGTTCAGTATCGCCGGGTTCACAAAAGGCTGCCGCGTACGGAATACAGTGGCTACGCGCTCCTGCGGCGGACTGAGATCGATCGTTAGCGGGAGGCGCGATACGCTCTCAAACTGTTTGACCTTGTCAAACAGCTTCTTGCTAAGCCTCGGAAGTATGAATAGCGATTCCGGCATGTTCTTACCAACGCATTCATCTTCGAAATAATCGCACTCCTTGCAGACAAACTCAAAGACTGGCGGTGTCGCAACATCCGACGTGATTACGCGAGCTACCTCCTTTGCCGACGCTTCAAACACGACGGCGCGCTTCAATGCCCTCTCGGTCACGTCGACCTCGGTCAGCAGCGGCAATTGCCCTTCAAGGCGATAACCCGGTGTAATCAGCATGAGCGTGCATTTACTAATCAGCAAGCCGCGGGACCTGCACACGAACGCAGTGTATGCAATGTCGTCGATATAGCTGGCCTTTGGCGGCCCGTCACTGGGCGCCTTGCCGGACTTTACCTCGATGAGCTCCCAACCTGCCCCACTTTTTCGGATCGCATCCGCACGGGCAACGAAGGATTCATGGGCGAATGAAGCCTCGAACAAAAGTGTCGCACCTGATTCGATCGCGTGGCCAGTCGCCGCGACTGCTTCATCGATAGGCGTTCGGCGAACCATTGTGCCCTGCCCAAGCTGCCGACGTGCAGCTTCACCAATTTCATTTCCTACGAGGAATCGCCACCTGAGCGCCGGCGATATGTCACCCCTGTTGCTGTGCCCGGCCTTCCACCCCTTGGTGGGACACTCGAGCGCAGCTAGGAACACACTTTTTTCGATGTGCTTGTCCATAGAAAGCCTCGCAGAGAGCGCTTAGATCGAAGGATTCGGACGCAAGCCCGTCTTGGCAGCATGAGAACTGGTCTAGAGAGCTTTGATACTGCTTACCTCGTCCTCTTTGGGAACAAACTCTGGCGGAAGAAGAGAGACCGCTCCGTCCTCCGCAGCAAACGTCAGGAGAATCCCATGAGCATAGCCGAGATCTCTCATAAAGGCTCGGATTTTCTCCCGATCCCTCTTCCTCTCCCGGTCCACGCCAGACTTCTTGGCCTCCAACACAACCAAATTCCTGCTTGTGCCGCGTTCATGCACGATGATATCTGGAAATACCGTGCGGGCTTCAAGTTCGTCGCTGCGAATGTCAGAATCAACGCGGATCATGAGCCGCTTCGGATCGTGGCCGTCACGGTTATACTCGCAGTCGACATGCCATTCCTCGAATTGCGCCTCCAAATGAATAGCAAAACGGTGCGTCAACGCTCGCTCACTGAGATCGCTAGGAAGCCCACTTTCGCTGGACGCAAAAGTCTCGATCGCTGCGTTTACCCTTTGCTCTACGTCTTCGCGGTTCAAAAGACCCTCGTACGCAATTCGATATGAAGGCAGTGCACCAACATGCGTTCGAACTCGTTCGACCAGGGCACGACAACGATCGAGGTCATTCTGCGCCAACGCTGTAGAGTTATACTGTTTTCCGTCGGAATGCGTGAAGGGACGAAGATGCTCGAACCCAGCGGCAACGGGATAGCGAGCCGCCCAGATTGCTGAACGCGCCAGCCGCGCAAGAAGATCTTCGTCCTCTAGAGTGGCCGGGAACTTCGCGCGCTCAGCCAGGTCATTCAGATCGTGTGTTTTCAACATCTCCGGGAATCGCCCATCGTCTTTTACGGCATGGTAATCTTCCGCGGGGATGCGCACAATCAAAACGCCTTTGAAGAGGTCCTCTAGGGCGAACGCGTATAGCATCATTGCGATCAGGTGGAAACTGTTTTCCGGATAACGCAATGAACTGTTTTGAGCCCATGCCTTCATTCTAAGCCACCATTTGTCGGTATGAGGCTTCAGCGCATCGGCCGATGCAATGAGTTCATTTGCTGTCTCAAACCAGTTGCTCTGCCTGAGGAGGGACGTGGAATAGTTGGAGATAAAAACCGGATCCCATTCTTCATCGGGCTTGTTTCGTTTTGGCACCTTCACGACTCCGTGATATTTGGTTGCGACTCGATCTCGACGTCCCATTGAAGGCAGAGATGACTGATTTGCCCGCTGTTGCAGTGACGGCGGTCGGGGTACTCCATATTACCCAGTCCACAGCCTCCTCATAGTCAGGCTCACCGTGATTACCGGGTGATTACGGAATGAAAAAGGCCGCCGCGCACAGCACGCGAGGCGACCTATCTAACCCTTTGAATTACAATTAGTTAAAGCTAATCGGGACGGCGGGATTTGAACCCGCGACCCCCTGAACCCCAT
>CAZKXZ010000070.1:0-22766 GCA_964556695.1 uncultured Gemmatimonadales bacterium | reverse complement strand
TCCCCGCTCCTCAGTTCGCGATGCGTGTTCCCGGAATCCCCGATGAACCAAAAAAATTCGTCGCTGAAATTTCGGTCCGATGTACTAGCGGCCGATTCCGGCCCGAATTCCAAGTCGCGTTATCAGCATGGGATTCAGTGAATTGGTCGGCGTGTCCACCGATCCGCTCTTGCCATGGACCGAGAATCCCAGGTCCTGAACCAGGTTGATCTGAAGGCGCCGGCTCACTGAATATCCCAGGCCGCACCCTATGCTGAAGGAGAAATCGATGTCTCTGGATGCAGGACCGACCTTTTCGTCCGAAGTGTGGCGGAAGTTGCCCAGACTGTTGAAGCCAATCGTTCCTTCCAGTATCTGATGGAACCCCGGCTTGTCCCCCACATGCAGGGAAAGTGCGGCACTCCAGAAGTCGGCTTTCACGTCGCAGCTGTCCCGGCAGCTGGAGGAGTCGAAAATTGGCCGGCGTCGCGAGAAACTGGTTGGCACAGACGCGTAGCCAACTACCAGACCGACGCTCGTCGCATCTCCAATCGTGATGTCCAGCGACGCGCGATGGTGTTGAGCGGCGCGAAAGTCCCACGTCGATGCGGTTACGCCGTCCACAATGCTGGTCAGAATGAGCATGGAAGACGAAGCGCTGGCGTGCATCTTCGGCGCGCGATAGTCGCCCATGTCGATCAGCTGCGCCTGAGCGGAAGCAGAAATCGCAAGCAGTGTGACTCCGGCAACGATCGAACGACGTAGCATGTCTTCTCCAAAAAAACGCTGGTTGCGTGAAAACGAGACCCCGCAAGGTAGTCGATAGCGAGACAGCTTGGTTACGCGACGACGATTAAGGTCGTTGTGATTTCGGTAACTGTTCGGTAGCTGCGTCGGAACGGGGCGCGCGAGTAGTTGAGTGCAGTCAATATGGTGAAACGGAAGCTCGCGTTCGTTTTGCTCAATGGGGTTGGACCGTTCATGCCAGCTCGCGTCCCATCGTTTCCGGGATGAACATCCAGGAGAACGCTGCCAGCAGAAATGCCGCACCGGCGACAGTGAAAGCCACGCCGAATCCGTGAGTATCGGCCATTGTCCCAACCGTGAATGGTGCGGCGGCACTCATGATGCGACCGATGTTATATGTGAAGCCCTGCGCACGCGCGCGAATAGCTGTTGGATAGAGTTCGGCGGTCACCGCGCCAAATCCGCTGAAGAATCCTGTGCCGAAAAACATTACGAGTGGTCCCAGCAGCATCAGCACCAATGGATCGCGGATGATTCCGTAAGCGGGAATCAGAATGCTCGCTGCGACAAGATATGACACGTATGTGCGCTTGCGTCCGATCATGTCGCTCACATATCCGAACGTGACGTAACCGAACCACATGCCGACCTGATTGATCATCACGAGATTCGTCCACGTTTGCGTGCTCATTCCCAGTCCGCCTTGCGCCTCGGGGAGTGACATGCGGGCACCCACCCAGGTGTTCATTCCCCACCATGCGAACAGGGTGAAGGCATTCATCAAGGTGATTGCGATCGTAACGCGAGCCCGGCCGCCACTGAAGACGTCGAGGAAACTTCCACGCGCGGCCAGCCCGGAAGAACGGTTCGCAAGCCACACCGCGGGCTCCTCCACGTTGCGGCGAACCCAGAGGGTGAACAAAGCTGGTAGCACACCAACAAACATTGCGTAGCGCCATCCCCAGCGGTCCAGCACGATCCAAATCACGAGCGCCGCTAAGAAATACCCGATTGCCCAGGAGCTCTGCATGAATCCCAGCGCCTTGCCGCGGTGTTTGCTGGGCCACGTCTCTGACACGAGGGCTGCGCCGCTGGCCCATTCACCGCCCATTCCCAATCCAAGGAATACCCGTGCGGCCATCAGCTGCCAATAGTTCTGTGTGAATCCGCAGACAGCGGTGAATACTGAGTACAGCAGTACGCTTCCCATGAGCGCACGCGTGCGACCGTATTTGTCGGCGATTGCTCCGAAAATGAGTCCGCCGCCTGCGGCTGCGAGAAGGGTAACAGATCCCAGCAGACCGGCCTCTCCCTTGGAGAGACCGAATTCGCCGATGACACTCTTCAGCAGCAGCGCGAAGAGCATGACGTCGAAGGCGTCGAGCATCCAGCCAAGCGAGGCGGCAATGAGGGCGCGGTGCGCATGCGCATCTCCGGCTCGCCACCATCCAAACAGGTCCGCTTTTGTGGCATTAGTGTTCATAACGGTGCGGAGTATAGGTCCGCCGGGGTATTCGGGGACAGCCGCGATACCTGCGAGGACAGTCCGGGCGTATTTGGGGACAGTCCGGACGTATTTGGGGACAGCCCGGGCGTGCACTTTGGGGACCACGCATCGTTAGCAACTGAAACTTCGCTGCTGTCCCCAAAGTGCACGTCCGGACTGTCCCCAAATACGCCCGGGCTGTCCCCCAATACCCCCACCTTCCGCAGTGGCGACACAGACGGTAGTCTTTTCAGATGCGAATTATCTACGCCGTCTCTCGCGCGTTCATGGCCCTGGCCGTCTCCAGTTGCGGGTCGAGTGCACAGCCCTCCGCTCAGGAAGCACTACAGAACTGGCGCGACCCCTCGCCCCACAAGGTGGGCTACGTCACTGTCGCACCCGACGTCAGGGTTCACTACCTCGATTGGGGTGGCACCGGCGAGCCGCTGGTTTTCCTCACCGGAATCGGCAACACGGCGCACGCGTTCGACGAGCTCGCGCCGATGTTCACCGACCGGTTCCGCGTAATTGCGATCACGCGCCGCGGACAGGGAGAATCCTCGCGTCCGTCCCGTGGCTATGACATCGCCAATCTCTCCAGAGATGTGCTGCTCGTACTCGATTCTTTGCGCATCACCGCCCCCGCGAATCTGGCGGCGCACTCATTCGGTGGTCAGGAACTCACCAAGCTGGCACTCGGCGCGCCGGCGCGCGTCAAGAAACTTGTCTATCTCGATGGTGCCTTCGATTACATCTGGTCTGATTCCGCATATTCGCTTGCCGCCGCGAAGGCTCCCCTCGTAACGGCTGGTCCGGGACCACGCCCCAGCGACTGCGAGACCGTAGAGAAATTCATGGATTTCTCGGCAAAGACCTTCGGTTTCAGGTTGCCGCAGGGAGAAGTGCGCCACACGTTCCTGCGTTTTCCCGATGGAACATGCGGACGCCAGGGCGCCATCGCGGATGAGTACCAGGTCATGATGGGCGAGGGTGTTGAACGGCAGAACTACAAGGGCATCAAGGCTCCGGCGCTGGCTCTCGTTGCCGTGCGCACCTCGCTCTCAGAAGAAGAACCATGGAAGCGCACCGACGCGGTCTGGCGCAGCGTGTACGACTCGGTCGTGAAGATCTATCGCCCCATCGAGCTGTCGCAGGAAAAACGCTTCACAACCGAACTCGCAGGCGCGAAGGTTGTCGAGATACAGGGCGCCCACCACTGGCTCTTTGTGACGCACCGGGAACGGGTCGCACAGGAAATTCGCGCCTTCCTGCTGGCACCTCCCTGAGCAGACGCGGCTAGCGCGACTCCCAGTTCACGAGCTGCGCTCCCAGCACAGCTTCCTGCACCGCATCGGCCACCGCCCGTCGCAGTGGACCGATTTTGGAGTTGTTGCGCGTTGGGTTCACCCTGTTCGTCAGGAGCACCACGAAGAGTTTCTTCTCAGGGTCAATCCAGATTGATGTACCTGTGAATCCGGTGTGACCGTAACTGCGCGGCGAGAAGTAGCTTCCTGCGCTGGATCCTCGGCTGGGTGTGTCCCAACCGAGCGCCCGACTCGATTCCGGGCCCTGCTTTGCTGTCCAGCGCTCGATCGTTTCCCGCTTGACAATGCGCGCGCCCGCTAGTTCGCCACCATTGAGCAGCACCTGCGCGAATACAGCGAGATCGCGCGCGGTTGAAAAGAGACCAGCGTGACCGGCGACGCCACCAATTGCCCAGGCATTTTCGTCGTGGACAAAACCTCTCACCAGTCCGCCGCGAAGGGTATCGATTTCGGTGGGTGCGATTCGCGGGAGCAGTATGGGGGGCGGCACGAAGCGTGTGTCCACCATTCCCAGCGGAGCGAAAACCATCTCATTCGCCAGTGAATCGAGCGTGCGCCCTGTGATCCGCTCCATGACCAGCTGCAGCAGGATCATGTCCCAATCGCTGTACACGGTTCTTGTGCCGGGCTGTGACGCGAGAGGTCGCTGGCTTATTTGCGCGAGATACGCATCGCGGCCGCGGTATGTGAGAAAGAGAGCGGCAAATGCTTCGAGGCCGCCGCGATGAATAAGTAACTGACGAACTGTAATTGCAGCTTTGTCGGGTGCGTTGAATTCCGGCAGGTATGACGCCACCGTACGATCAAGATTGAGCAGCCCCCGTTCCTCCAGGCTCATCGCCACTGTAGTTGTGGCAATCACTTTCGTGAGTGAAGCCATGTCGTAGATCGTGTTGCCATCGACGTCTGGTGGCCCGGCTGCGTTCCAGTCGGTCGAGCCGTAGCCCCGCAATAGCGCGAGGTGGCCGTTCCGTCCCACAGCTATCGCGACTCCCGGCGATGCGCGGTCCGCTATTGCGGCGCCAATGATGGAGTCCAGAGTGGCGGGCAATGAATAGTCCAGTTTCGCTTTTTTCAACGCAGCTGCCAGGTCATTCGGCATGGAACGGGGACGTGGGGACGGAGTGCGCGACCCCGCCCTGTTGAACAAGGCGCATGCGCCGAGCAATGCGAGACACAGGAATGCGCCAGTGCGCAGGGAGCGACCTCGATACCCGCTCTGGTGACTGTATGGCCGACGTCGTTCCAATCGCTGCGCCATCCTTAGGTAGGTTCACGCAATATAAGCAGTTCACTCTTGCTCGGAGATGAGCAATAGATTCCTATTTCCACTTCACCACCAATCATGCCGCCACAAGCTTCATTTGATGTGACTACCGGGGTTGACATGCAGGAAGTCGACAACGCGATCAACCAGGCGCAAAAAGAACTTGCGCAACGCTACGATTTTAAAGGCTCCAAGGCCGCCATCGACTTCGATCGCACACTGGGCATCCTCAACCTCACGGCTGACGATGATTTCAAGATGCGGGCGCTCTTTGACATCGTGCAGGCAAAACTGATCAAGCGGCATGTGCCGGTGAAAAACCTGGACGTCGGCGAAATACTTCCTGCGGCTGGCGGGCTGGTGAAACGTGCCGTGAAGCTGAAAACGGCGCTCGACAGTGACACCGCCAGAAAGGTCGCCGCCGCAATCAAGGATGCAAAGTTCAAGAAAGTGCAGGCCGCAATACAGGGAGATCAGGTACGGGTCTCATCGCCGTCGCGCGATGAACTGCAATCCGTGATGGCACACCTTCGCGCCCAGGACTTCGGCGTGGACCTGCAGTTCGGCAACTACCGATGACCAGGATTGCACTCGTCACACTCGGCTGCGAAAAGAATACCGTTGACAGCGAGCGATACCGGGCGCAGCTGATCGCGCATGGTGCTCAGCACGTTGACGATCTGTCGCAAGCCGAAATCATTGTCGTCAACACCTGCGGGTTTATCGATGCGGCGAAGAAGGAGTCACTCGATGCGATTGTCGAGGCGGGCGATCAGAAGATGTTTGGAGCCTGCACCACTCTCGTAGTGGTGGGTTGCATGGTGGAGCGCTACAGGGAGGAATTGACGTCGGAGCTGCGCGAAGTGGACCTGTTCCTCGGTGCATCCGAGATGGAGCGGCTGGTGCCCGCGTTACAGGAGCGCGGGCTTGTTGCTGACCCACTCTCACAACACCCGGGTGTTCGCGTGTACGGCGGCGAACTGCCACACCTGCGTTACCTCAAGGCGAGCGAGGGATGCGACCACGGCTGCGCTTTCTGCGCGATTCCGCTGATGCGCGGCAAACATCGTTCCTTCACAACGCGGGATATCGTGCACGAAGCCCAGCTTCTGGAATTGCAGGGCGCCCGCGAAGTGAACATTGTTGCGCAGGATCTGGCGCATTATGGGCGCGACATCCGCGATGGATCGGGCACCAGTCTCACAACGCTGCTCAAATCGCTGGTAAACGAAACGGCGATTCCATGGTTCAGACTACTGTATCTGTATTCAGCCGG
Organism: uncultured Gemmatimonadales bacterium; assembly: GCA_964556695.1. Taxonomy (GTDB): domain Bacteria; phylum Gemmatimonadota; class Gemmatimonadetes; order Gemmatimonadales; family Gemmatimonadaceae; genus CAZKXZ01. Next base: position 16,686 of record CAZKXZ010000070.1, on the reverse strand, counting down.
TGTCACACCGCAGCTGCTGGAGCTGATTGCGCAGGAGGACAGAATCCTCTCGTATCTGGATACACCCATCCAGCATGCGTCGGATGCAGTGTTGCAGCGAATGCGTCGCCCCGAACGCATCAAATCAATCCGGGAAAAAGTCGCGCTGGCACGTTCGGTGATTCCGGACGTGGCAATCCGGACGACTTGCATCGTCGGATTCCCAGGGGAAACGAACCACGACTTTCAGATTCTGATGGAGCTGCTCGAGGAGGTCCGTTTCGACGGTGTGGGTTGTTTCACCTACTCTCCCCAGGAAGGAACACACGCGTGGGGGATGGAGGATGACGTCCCCGACGAAATCAAGAGAGACCGGCAGGAACAGGTGAACGAGCTGCAGCGAGCGCTGAGCGCTGAAAAATGCATCTCGCTGGTCGGCACGGAGGTCACCGCGCTGGTGGACAGCAGGGAAGGCGAGGGATCGGAAGCGCGAGCATGGTGGCAGGCGCACGAAATTGACGGCGTGTTGTATCTGGATCGCGCGCTTCCCGCCGGCACGCTGGTGCGGGCGCGAATCACCGCCCTCGAAAACGACTACGACATGAATGCCGCAGTCGTCGATGTGCTGAGCTCATCGTCCATGCCGCCGGCCAGCGCGCCAAAGTCGCGTCACCTTCCGTTGGCACTGGCGAGTACCGGAGCATACGGACGGTGAGCGGTTCCAAATCAGCGGAATTGATGCGTCGCGCTCACACTCTTTTTCCAGGTGGCGTGAGCTCTCCCGTACGCGCCTTTCGCGGAGTTGGAGGGGAGCCCTTCGTCGTGCGTCAGGGCGCCGGCCCGCGCATATGGGACGTGGATGGCCGGTCCTACATCGATTTTGTTCTCTCCTGGGGCGCTCTGCCTCTGGGACATGCGCCGGCTTCGGTCCTCGCCGCGCTGGGTGAAGCGATGGCACTGGGCACCAGTTTCGGCATTCCCAATCCGCTCGAAGTGGAACTGGGCGAACTCATTCGAGAGCGAATGCCGCACATTGAAATGCTCCGTTTTGTTTCGAGCGGCACCGAAGCAACGATGAGCGCTGTCCGCGTTGCGCGCGCAGTCACGGGGCGCGAACACATTCTCAAGTTCGATGGCTGTTACCATGGCCACGCGGATTCATTCCTCGTGCAGGCCGGATCAGGAGTAGCCACGCTGGGACTGCCCAACTCTCCCGGAGTTCCACAGGCATTGGCGGCACTCACACTGACCTGTGACTTCAATAGTGTCGATCAGGTGGAGAGGATCATCAAGGAGCGCGGTAACAACCTCGCCGCAATAATCGTCGAACCTGTGATTGGGAACGCCGGGTTCATCGCACCCGAAAGCGATTTCCTTCCGCAACTCCGCAGACTGGCGGATGCCAGTGGAGCGTTACTCATATTCGATGAGGTTATGACCGGATTCCGTGTAGCTCCTGGTGGTGCCACAGAACTCTTCGGAGTGAAACCGGATCTCACCACTCTGGGCAAGGTGATCGGAGGCGGGATGCCTGTCGCGGCGTACGGCGGACGCGCGGACCTCATGCGTCAAGTTGCGCCGGAGGGCCCCATCTACCAGGCGGGGACACTCTCAGGCAATCCCCTTTCGATGGCGGCCGGGATTGCGACTCTGCACGCACTCACGCACGAGACGCAGGCTACGATTGCGACGCGTACCGCGAGACTGGTATCAGGACTGAAACACGCCGCAGCAAAAGCCGGGATCAATATTGTAGCAGAGAACCATGGCAGCATGTGGGGATTTTTCTTTTCCGACCGTCCAGTGCGAACCTTTACGGATGCGAAGAAAACAGACGTCTCACTCTTTCGGCGCTTTTTCCATGCGGCACTCGAGCGTGGTGTGTACCTCGCGCCCTCGGCGTTCGAGGCGGCCTTCATGTCGTCGGCTCATGATGATGCGGTGATTGATGACGCGCTCGCGAGAATGGAGGACGCACTGCGTGCAGTGGCGGCGTAGTTTCTTTTTCGCAACCGTGCTGCTCACACTCGTCATTACGGGGTGCGCGCGGCGTGCAGTGCGCCGCGATGCGCCGGTGACACCAACGCCACCAACCGCAGTCGATTCAGTCGTGCGTGTTGCCATTGCCATCTCAACACCGCGCGTCCGCCTGTCGTCCACTGCGGTTCTGTCGATAGTGGATGGCCGCAGCGGAACGGTGCAGGGCTCCAGCCGCGCCAGAACTGAGTGGGATGTCCGTCCGGTCGATAGCGATGGGATCGAGATCACCAGTCCGGGCGCGCGAACAATTGTTACCAGAGGTACCTCGGCAATCGTTCGCGCTGACACCAGCGCGGGATTTGTGGTTATCGATGGAAGGCGATTCCGCGGTACGCTCACAATCTTGCGGCAGGGTGACAACCTGCTGGTGGTCAACAACGTTGCCGTTGAGGACTACCTCAAGGGCGTGGTTCCTCTGGAGATCGGCGCGCGCAGCCAGAATGAAAGTGCGGCGATAGCCGCACAGGCGGTGTCGGCGAGGAGCTTTACTTATGCGCGGCTTGCGGTGCGGCGCCGCGACGCCAACCGGCTCTATGATCTGGTGGCCGATGTATCCGATCAGGCATATGGCGGCGTCGACTCAGAACTGGAACTGGCTTCGGCGCAACTGAGAGCGACAGCAGGGCTGGTGCTCAAGTTCGGCGGGCGCGTGATAGAGGCTGTGTACAGTTCATCGTGCGGTGGCAATACTGCCGATGCTGCTGAGGCATGGCCGTTTGGAGGGCAACCATACCTCACGAGCGTATCTGATTCGATCCCCGGCGGACGCGGTACATACTGCGACATCGCACCGCGATTTTCCTGGAGCGCCGCGCTCAACTCCGCGGATCTGATTGCGTCGCTCGACACATACATGCGCAACTATGTGAGCGTCAACGGGCGCATCAACTGGGTGGCGAAAATCAGCGCCGGACCCAGGTCTCCCTCGGGCAGAATCAAGACACTTGCGGTCACGACGAACGCAGGGCGCCACGAGGTGACGGGGGACAAGATCAGGTTCGTTCTCCGTTCGGCGGTTGGCGAAATTCTCCGCAGCACGAAGTTCGACATGTCCGCCGTTGAGGAAAGTGGTGGTGGTGTGATTCGCTTTGAGGCGCGCGGCACGGGATACGGGCATGGCGTGGGAATGTGCCAGTGGGGTGCGATAGGCCGTGCTCGCGCGGGTCAGGACTTTCGTCAGATTCTTGGCGCGTATTATTCGGGCACCAGAGTAGAGCGAATTGACGCCGGATCCGAGTAGCAGCGTATGACAACAAAAGAGCCGCTGCGATTGGGTATTGTCGGCGCTGGAGCGATCGCTCAGCTCGCGCATCTGCCGGTGTTGTCCAGGATGAAGGGCGTTACGGTAACGGCGCTCTGCGACAATGACGGCCCCAAGGCACGCGCCCTGGCAGAACGTTTTGCCATACCCAACACATATACCGACATAGAGGATATGCTCGATGCCGGTGGACTCGACGCAGTGGTGGTCGCGACCCCCAATCATCTGCACGAACCGCACATACAGATTTCACTCGCTGCGAAGGCGCATGTGTTGTGCGAGCGGCCATTATCACTGACTTCGCGAGGTGTGGAACGCGTCCTTGCCGCGGCGCAGCGCGCCGGCAGGATGATTTCGGCGGCTAACAACCATCGCTTCAGAAGTGATGTTCAAGCGCTGGATCTTTTCCTGCGGGGCGGCGAACTGGGTCGCCTCGGCGCTGTGCGAGCGGGATCGTACCAACTCGCCGCAAAACAGGATGGCTGGCGCCAGCGCCGTGCCGAAGCTGGCGGTGGGGTTTTTCTTCAGGCCGGATTGGCACTGCTCGACCTGGCGCTCTGGCTCGATGATCATCCTGATCCCGTGCGCGTGTGCGCATACATGGACCGCGGTCGCGGTGCATCGAGTGTTGAGGACTCCATGCTCGCGCACCTGGAGTGCGCGGGCGGCAAGACATTCGTCTTCGACATCAATTGGTCGTATGTGGGAGACGAAGACCGCTGGTGGTTTGAGGTACTGGCGTCGCGTGGCAGCGCGCGCCTCGCGCCGCTCCGGGTCATCAAGGATCTGAATGGAAGACCGACAGATGTATCACCAACTGGTGCAGCAGCGCGCGAGAGTGTTTTTCTGCAATCGTATCGCGCGGAGTGGGCGCATTTCATCTCGGTGATTCGCGGCGAGTCGAAGTATGAAGCGCCCACAGACCAGGTGATGCTGATGAAGATTGTGGAAGCGATTTACCAGTCTGCTGGGGAAGGGAAGGAAGTTCACTTCTGAGGAAAACTGGGAACGGCCGGCCTGCCAAGTTGGCTCCCACAAGGGACTTGAGCCGGATGTGCTGAGGAGCACCGGGTAGCTAATCAGCGCCACAGATCGTCCTCCCCCTAAGGTGCGGCGCCCTCCTGGGGCGCGCGCATCCACAACGTCAACCACACTCTACTCCCTCAGCCCCGGATCTTCCGAGGCGCGGAGCTTTTCCCATGCACGGCACTCACGAACCACTGCTGGTCGTACTCTCGATTCTAATCGCGATTTCCGCGTCGTATACCGCTCTTACGCTCGCAGGCAGAGTCGCGGTGGCGAGAGGCGGGGCGCGACTCGCTTGGTTGCTCGGCGGAAGTATCGCGATGGGCAGCGGCATATGGAGCATGCATTTCGTCGCGATGCTCGCATTTCACCTGCCGGTTCCGATCTCATACGACCTGTTCCGCTTTGCGCTCTCACACCTGGCAGCAGTCGCAGCGTCGGTGTTCGCGCTTTTTGTTGCCAGCCGGCCAAAAGTAGGCACGGTCGGACTCCTTTCGGCCGGGCTTTTCCTGGGCCTCGCCGTTGTTGTGATGCACTATACGGGAATGGCTTCAGTGCGCGTAGCCGCGAAACTGAGCTACGACCCGGTACTTGTTGCCGCATCGGTGATGATCGCCATTGGCGCTTCCACCGTGGCGCTCTGGCTTTTCCTCTGGCTGCGCAATGACAACACAAGACGCGGCCGCTCCTTCCGCGCAATAGCCGCGGTGGTGATGGGACTCGCTATTGCCGGCATGCATTATACCGCCATGGCAGCTGCGAAATTCACGGAAGTCGGCACCTATCCGCAACTGCAGGAGCGCTACCTGCTCGGCACACCAGGACTTGCTTTCCCAGTTGTCCTGGGGGCCTTCGTAATCCTGTCGCTCACACTGATAGGATCAATCACCGATCACTGGGTGCGTGCGAAGCTAGCGGCAGCAGAGGCGTTGAGGCAGAGCGAGGAGCGTTATCGAACCGTAGTCAGCGAAATTGACGAAGTGATTTTCCGGACGGACGCCGCCGGGCGCCTGACATTTCTGAATCCAGCGTGGACACAGATTACCGGGTATGCGCCCGAAGAGAGTCTAGGTGCCCTGCTGCTCGATTCTGTGCATGAAGACGATCGCGGTGCGACGATCGAGCAGCGCGCATTGCTCGACGGTGGTGACCTGGAGTATTGCAGGCAAGAGGTACGCTACCTGACGAAGGATGGCGGCTGGCGCTGGGTGGAAGTTCACGCGAGAGCAACGCGTGACGCGCTGGGTGAGCTGGCTGGTACAGCTGGTGTCATTCGCGACGTCACGGAACGACGTCGCGCAGAAGAGGCGCTGCGTAACGCACGTGAAGTGGCCGAAGCGGCCAGCCGCGCCAAGAGTGAGTTCCTTTCGCGCATGAGTCACGAGTTGCGCACCCCACTCAATGCGATTCTGGGATTCGGACAGCTGATGGAGCTGGATGCAACCACGCAGCCGCAGCGAGAGAACGCGGATCAGATTCTGAGGGCTGGCGGTCACCTGCTGCATTTGATCAATGAGGTTCTCGATATCACAGGAATCGAGTCGGGCCGGCTGCAGCTGTCCTCGGAATCGGTGTGTGTGGGTGATACCGCGAAAGAGGTGTTCGATCTCGTGGGCCCCCTCGCAGCTGCTCGCAAGATTGATCTGCGACTTGATGCCAGCGCTGCCAAGGCATTCGTGTATGCCGATCGCCAGCGTTTGAAGCAGGTCCTTCTCAACGTCGTCGCGAATGCCGTGAAGTACAATCGCGACGGAGGCAGTGCCAGCGTTTCATGCGAAGCCTCAGATGCTGGGCGCATGCGCATTGTGGTCGCAGACACAGGTATGGGAATCGCTCCCGAAAAAGTTGCGCGCCTCTTCACTCCCTTCGACAGGCTGGGAGCAGAGCAGACCGGAATAGAAGGAACGGGTCTGGGTCTCGCGCTCTCGAAACGACTTGCCGAGGCAATGGACGGGAAGGTCGGTATGCGCAACAACGACACTTCCGGTGCGACCTTCTGGATTGAGTTGCCACAAACCACGAGTCCCGCTCTTGTTCCCGCGGAACCGGGGCAACAGAGCTCCGCATCCGACAGACCAAGAGCCTCCCAGTCGCGGAGATTCACGGTGCTCTATGTTGAAGACAACCTCTCCAACCTGACTCTCGTGCAGCGCATTCTCGCGTTGCGCAATGACATCGATCTGATTCCTGCAATGCAGGGTGGGCTGGGGATTGAACTAGCTCGCTTGCACCGGCCCGACCTGGTGCTGCTCGACCTGCACCTCCCGGACATTCAGGGTGAGGACGTCCTCAGACAGCTGCGCGGTTCACCGGAATGTCGTGACATTCCTGTCGTTATTCTGAGTGCCGACGCTACGCCCGGCCAGATAGATCGGCTGCTTGCCGCGGGCGCGCACGCTTACGTCACCAAACCGCTCGATGTGAAACCGTTCATTGCAATCCTCGATGGCGTACTTGAAGGGAGAGCGGCAGCCTGATGATAAGCGAAGAACTTATTCAACGCGCCCGCATTCTCATCATTGACGATGAGCAGCCCAATGTGCGGCTGCTCGAACGGCTGCTGCTCACCGGTGGCTTCTCGGATGTGAGAGGAACCACCGATTCGCGGCAGGCGGTTGCGCTCTTCGACGAGATCAAGCCGGACATAGTGATGCTCGACCTGCACATGCCGCACATGGATGGGTTCGCGGTACTGGAAGCAATTCGCGCGCGCTGCGAAGAAACCGACTACCTCCCTATTCTGGTGCTGACAGCGGACGTTGGGCGCGAGTCGAGGGAGCGGGCGCTGGCGGGCGGAGCCAAGGATTTTCTCACAAAGCCTCTGGAACGCATGGAGGTTCTGCTGCGCACCAGGAACCTTCTCGAGACCCGCTATCTGCATCTGGCGCTCAAGGCGGAAAACCGGGCACTGGAAGCAAAACTTGTTTATCAGGCATTTCACGACTCGCTCACGGGCCTTGCCAATCGCGCGCTATTTCATGACCGCGCTGAGCACGCGCTGGAGCGCGCCAGCAGAGGGGAACGCATCGCTGTCCTGCTGCTCGATCTCGACAACTTCAAATCGGTCAACGACAGCGTAGGGCACGGCGAGGGCGACAAGATGCTCGAGGCGGTGGCCGAACGGTTGCTCAGGGCGACGCGCGGCTGCGACACAGTGGCGCGCATTGGCGGAGACGAGTTCGCAATTCTGCTCGACGGCATGCAGGGTGACGATGACGCGATGTTTGTAGTCGACAGAATCACCGAGTCGATGTCGCATCCGGTGCCGCTGCAGGGCAAGGAATTTGTTCTCGGCGCAAGCATTGGGGTCGCGTATGCCAATGGTGCCGAGTCGACCGATGAGTTACTGCGCAACGCTGACGTGGCAATGTACAGTGCCAAGGATGCTGGGAAGGGTCGCCATGCTGTTTTCGAACAGGGCATGTACACCGAGCTTCTCGAGCGGCTCGAGATGGAAGCGGATTTGCGGCTCGCTGTTGACAGAGGCGAGCTGCGCGTACTGTACCAGCCCATCGTTGAGCTGGAGAGCGGCGCGATCACGGGTGTTGAAGCACTGCTGCGCTGGCATCACCCCAGCGTCGACTCCACGACGGCTTCGTTCATTCCTCTGGCCGAGGAAACTGGCCTCATCGTTCCGATCGGTCGCTGGGTGCTGGCGGAAGCTTGCCGGCAGGGGCGCAAGTGGCAGCTCGCGTCGAAGGATGGAGTTGTGCCGAGCATCAGCGTGAATATTTCGGGACGGCAGCTTCAGGACACGAATTTCATTTCTGAGGTTGCCGCAGTGCTCGCGGAATCCAAATTCCCTCCCGAGCATCTCATTCTCGAGATTACCGAGAGCGTTCTAATGTCAACGAGCAAGTCGACTCTCGACAGATTGCATGATTTGAAGGCGCTGGGTGTGCGGCTTGCGATCGACGACTTCGGCACCGGATACTGCAATTTGAGTTATCTGCAGAGTTTCCCGCTCGATATTCTCAAGATCGACAAGTCATTTATCCATCATGTGACGGAGCAGGGTGGAGATTCGGCGCTCGCGAGCACAATCGTCGGTCTGGCCTCGACCCTGAAGCTGCGCACCGTGGCGGAGGGCATTGAGCGCACCGACCAGCGCAATCATCTTATCTCGCTCGGTTGCGGCTACGGGCAGGGATTCCTGTTCGCCAAACCGATTACGGCGGACGCGGTGACCGAGTTGATGCGAGTCGGCGCGAAGCAACTCGTGGAGAGCCGGGTAGCGTAAGGCGGGCTTTACAGCGGAAAATGGATTCCGGTTGTCATTCCGGCGAAAGCCGGAACCCATGTTCGACGGAAACGGGTTCCGGCTTTCGCCGGAATGACAACAACAGTTTCTGCTGCTCCCTGACTATTCCACCCGCACGTTGATCCGGTAGTGATACCGGATCACCCGAAGTGTGACCGGGTCAGTGATCGTCGCCCGGATCCAAACGGTGCACGTCGAGAAGCGGTCCGCGGCGTCAGCCGTGGTGCAGAATGCGCCAGGCATGGGAATGTTTGGCCCCGGGAAACCGCCAACCGGTAGGCAGGCCGAGTTCCGGTACATACCTCGTCCTCCGACCATCGTCGTGGGCGGGTTGAACAGAATTGGCGACGTGACCGGGTTCACTCCGTCCTGCTTGAGCCCCGGTAATCGCTTGCCAGACCCGTTGTCAGTGCAAGTGATCACAAGTGAGTCGCGCGCCGCTTGCGTGCGCTGTGCGGCGCTCAGGGGCGGCGCGGAGGTTCTTGTTGGCGCAACGCAGCCTGTACGTCCGATGAATTCGCACGAGCCCACCACGCCTCCCACACTGTTGATCGTGAGGTATCCCTCGAGTGCGCTCTCCCAGGTGACCGTTGGCAGGAAGGGACGACTCGTTGAAGAGACGGTGATAAAAGACCCTGTACCGGGACCAGGCGTAGCTGGAATACTGAATATCCTCGATCGATAGATCAGGTTCGCGTCAAAATTCTCGAGGTCGGACCTGGCAATATTCGCCGACAGGGTATCACCAGGATAAGTCCGGTTGACGGTACCAACGCTGGGAGGGTCCGCGGGAACGGGTCGCGACCCGGGTGTAACCACGATTGTGTCGATCGGCCTGAGTGCAAACTTCAGCCAGACTGTATCAGCTTTGCCGTCACTCGGTACTGTCATCACGATTCCAACGGGGGTGCTGGTCGTATCCTCGGACACTATTCCGAAGCCTGTTGACCCCGTGCCGCTGCTGCCCGCCTGAGTCGTTGGTGCGGTGGCGTTGGTGACGGTGGCTTTGGTTGTGTCCAGACTCGTGAGGACAACGATTCTCTGGTTTACACGCGCGGGAGTCGCCGCTGCGCAGTAGTTGCAGAAAACAGTGTCTGGCCTGTTCTGAGCAACGCTGGTATCGACAAGCACCAGTCCTTCAAGGCGCATGGACGCGGAACTGCTCGGTAAAGCGTAGAACGTACCCGTGTCGAATCGCGTTGCGACCGTTCGCGCACCACCGTTGGGAAAGCTGAGAACTCGCAGAATGACCTGCGTGGCCGGGTACGGGCGCACCTCGACATTTAGCGTTGTCTCAAGGTCATAACCGGTAACTCGTATGGACGTTGATCCCGGGCCAATACCGCGGATAACTCCGAGGGGGTCGACTATGGCCACGTCGGTGTTTTCCGGAAAGTATGAGAGCCGCGGAAGGGCGGTGGCACTGCCACCCTCGAGCGTATCGGTGCCATCCTTCACGACAACAAACCCCAAAGTCCGCAAGGCGACAGTGGAGTCCTGCCTGAGGCTTATCTGGGTGGGTCCAATGAGCTGATACGAGTGCGGATTGGCGGGAGAGTTTGTGTCATCGTCACCACATCCCAGCACTATCGTAGCCCCAATCATCGTGAAAAGTGCGATTCGACGCATCGTCAGAAGCTCGGAAAAGAGATTGGCCGAAGGAACAAGAGGTCCGGACATTATGGATGGTGCAGCAGCGGGCAGTTGGTCGGCTTCGGGGCCGACCCCAGCTCGCCGGGGTGCCCCCCGTACGTGTAGTTGGGCCGGTTCATTATGAGACGCTGCTGCCCGGGCACCGGAAGTTGTGTGAACGTCCCTTCGAGCAAACACCCCCAGCGTCGCAAATCGTAAAACGCGATGCCCGTTCCGTACGTCTCAAGTCGCTTTTCGTAGATGAGTGCGTCCCACAGGTCGCCGCATGTGCCATCCCATCGCTGCGGGACGCACGAATTGGCAACCGGAACTCCAGCCGTTGTTACGGCCGGCAGATCGCCGTTGGCCTCACGCGATTTGTTGATAAGAACCACAGCCGCGCCAAGGTTGCCCGTGCGATATTCCGCCTCTGCCATCAAGAGATCCATCTCGGCAGGTACCATCATATCATCCTGCACGAAGCGCAGATCGTTGTCGGCGTTGCGATTTCGGCCGCCGCCCGTAACCGGGAACTGGGTTCGGTTGTCGCGAGCCCGAGTGCTATTCCAGTACCAGGATACGTAGTACCTGCCCCGCAGGGCGGTGTCCATTTGCGCTTGCGCTGGCCAGAGATTTGTCCACTTGAAATAAACGGGTGCAGAAAGGCTGGGTTCTGTACCCAATGGAGCCTGGATGCGGGCGTCCGGAGTGAGAATGTTGAACGGTGCCACGGTATCAAACCTTGGCTGGCTTACCTTCAACAACCACGTCTGGTATTCCCCTGAAGTATCGGCCGGTCCCAGAAGCCGGTTGTCGACGCGGAAGTACCCTGGGAAGCTGCACACATTGTTGTTACCAGTGCCGCACGTCGTGGCTCCTGCCAACGGCGGGGACGTGACGGCTCTCTTGTAAAGGAAGTTGATAAAGCTGTTGGCCGATGCGCCACGGGGACCAAACGGTGACAGCGTTCCGCGCGCGACATGAAACTTCACGCGCTCCCAATCGATCGGATCACCTGGATTACGCGCACCGTAGACCAGTGCGCGCGCGATATATGAATGGGCGACTGCAACGAGCTGCTGGCTGCTGACCCCTGTCTGGTAGATCCAGATGTCTCTGTTGAGAGGAAGCACGAATGCCTGTGACTCCGAGAGCACAATCGATTCTTCCAGCCATTTGATGCCTGAATCGAGCACCTCTTGATATGGGCGCAGCGGAAGTATCAGAGGAATGGTCAGATTCACGTCCTCGTTTACGATCGCGCCGCTGTCAAAGAGGATGCCAAGATGCACGTGGGCCATTCCCATCATCCATTTGGCAAATGCCAGCACGCGAACGGTATTGTCAACTCCAGTAACGGGATCGATGACTCTGATGTTGTTGCGTTTGATGTGTCCGCCCAGCTCCGCGGATGCCGAATTCCCCTCATAGAAGAATCCCCAGGGGTCGCGGCCTACGCGATTGCCGCCATCGACTTCGTTATTGAATTCCTGGCGCGGCTCTGAGACGTGATCAAATATTCTCGAGCCAGGATCGTTGTTGATATCGAATTCGAGGACAGAAGTGGATATCTCTTCGCCCAGAACGGACAGCACCACATTTGGTTTCTCGGTGTTAATCCCGGACCAGAATGCCACGAAAGAACTCGCGATCGCAAGCTCCATCAGACCGGGGTCCTTGAGCACCGAGTCGCGCGTGTAGTTCGTTCCCGCGACGGGTTGAATGGCGACCACATCGAGATTAAAACATGCTGCGACGAAGGCACACGCGGCAGCGAGCACCGCAAGAGGTCTCGTCTTCATCCTGATACGATTTGCAAGAGTCATAAGCATTAGAATACCAGCCGAACCTGCGCGGTGAAGTTGCGATATGGGGGCATTTCGTTTCGGTCAGTTCGTGCTGACGTCCACGACGCGGAGCCGGACACCTGCGGATCGTATCCGCTGTATGGGGTGATAGTAAAGAGATCGCGCGCAACCAGAGCGATGCTTCCGCTTGTCATCCCAATGGCTCGCAGCAGCGGAAGGCCCTGGTCGAGCCGGTAAGCAACGCGCAACTCGGTGAGCTTAATGAAGTCGCCAGGCTCCAGATACGCGTTCATGACGTGATCCGAACGAGCCAGCGTGAGTCCGCCGTAGTTGGCGGGCAGCTGTTGCGCGAACCTGTAATAGGAATCCGGTTTCTTCAGGTATTCCGGCTTGCCAAACTGATCCAGATCCTTGTGCACGCCGTCGTTGATCATTGACATGCGTGCCTGGTTCCAGATCTGACCGCCGATCTGCCCAACGGTCTGCATGGACATGCTCCAGTTCTTGTACTGCAACTGGTTCCCAAATCCGAAGCTGACATCAGCAAGGCCAAAACCCTCTTTCCGTCGTGCGCTTGTTGTCCTTCGATTTCCCGTCGGGTCGAAGCGACTGGCCAGGAGCGGAAGTCCCCAACTGTAGGTGATGCCGTCGACAACCACATCCTGACCCCAACGTGCATCGGTCCAGGAGCCGCCCCGTCCTACGGCAACGATGTATCCCTCATCGTTCTTCTGGAAATAATCGAGGTTGCCGTTGCGAGCGTGCAGGGGATGCAGCTCGTCCTCATTGCGAATGTGGTAGTAACTCCACAATTCACCGAAAACATAGCCTTCGCACAATCGATTGAGATTGTTTTGCGTATCCGGATCGGAGCAGGAGCGCGGGTACTTTGTGATTTTCTGTCGCCCGCGATCCATCACCAGAGTAGACGACCAGCGCAGGTCACGCTTCTGAACCCACTGTGCCTCGAAGGTTGCCTCGTAGTTATCGCCGCGCATGTTGCCGAGATTGGCCTGCTGAGTTTCGAAACCCGAATACGCGAGGATCGTATCAGGACGAATTGTATTCTCCACCGTATTGCGAACGTAGTTCAGCGACAGGCTATACCTGTTGTTGAACGTCAAGTCCAAACCGAATTCCTGTTCGGTGACCTTTTCGGGCACGATGTTGATGTTGCCCATATTCTGCTTGGCAACCCGGTCAGAACCGCTCGGGCGGCTATAAAGCTCATACTGTGCCGACAAGGGCGGGTTGTTGCCCGCCGTTCCAATCGAGTAGCGCGGCTTGAACAGGGTGAACGACGGGAACGGCCACCACGGCTCCTCGGACATCGACCAGGCGGTGCTGACGCGGCCGTTGGAACTAAAACGCGTCGCCTTGGGGAGTAGGGAGTTGCCGTCGGAACGATAGACTACATCGAGAATGTATTTCTGATTGTAGTCGAATGCGACGTTGGCGGAGTAGTCGATTGCTCTCTGATCACGGGAATTCTGATCTACTGCGGCGATGCGCCTTGTATAGTCCAGGTCCTGCGTGTTATGCAGCAGGGTGTCGCCTTGAATATCGATGGCGTTTCGCTTCTGCATCTGCCCGCCGGTCCCGAGCCGCGCGCGCAATGTCCAGCCACCGAATCCGGACAGGATACCTGCTGACAAACGTCCGTTGTACGACTCGTCCATTGATTGTGTAATGTCATACTCGCCGGCAGAAATTGAACCGTCGGTGTACATGGTGCCGCGGGGCACCCACTTGAGCTGCTCTTCACGGTCGGAGCGCTGGTAACCGCCGTCGGCCCTGATGGAGACAGCTGGAGTAGGACGGAAGGTCGCCTGTCCACTCGCCTGCGCGCCAATGCGCCTGTCCCATGAATCGCGCTTGGGCTCGAAGAAAAGCGGATTGAATCGGTCGTCATCCGTGCCGTCGGGGAACGGATAATAGTCACCCGTTTCCGGGTTGATCTTTGTAATGTCGATGGTTCTCGAGATGTCCTGCGCCGCGAAGAACATGGAACTAGCTGTGGCCACCGCGGCGGTATATGTCTTTGTGTACTGAAACGTCACTCCAGTCGAGAGCGCGCTTCCAGCGCGATAATCCAGATTGATGCCGGCGTTCTGGCGCGCCGTTCCTCCACCCATGCGAAGCACACCTGTCTCATTCGATGAACCCGCGCTCACAGAGAAATTTGTGGCGAGACTGCTCTGGCCCAGCGACATATTGCCGCGGAAAGTGCCTCCCCTTCGGAAGAGCGCTGCCACGTTATTGTAGGTTGGCACACCGTATTCGTTGTCAACGAAACGGTTCGCATCCAGCACAAAGCTGCCCTCACCCAAGACGGTGATAGGTCGGTCAAAGAGATCGATAAACTGGTTATTCTCGTCGACTCTGAAGTTGTGGTGCTCGTTCAGGGGGATGCGTTTGCCAAGCTCGGAGAATCCGTACTCGGTGGTGAGGTTGAACCTGGTCTGGCCAGCGGCGCCCTCCGATCCGCGCTTCGTTGTGATGTTGATAACTCCGTTCGCCGCGCGCTGACCGTACAGTGCTGCTGCCGCCGCGCCGCGGACTATCTCGATCGATTCAATGTTGTCCGCATTCAGATCCAGAGGATTACCTGTGATGCTTCTGGCGCCGAGTGTCGGATCATCCTGCATCTGGATTACACCGTCGATGATGATCATCGGTTGCGTGTATCCGGAAATGCTGAGGGGATTGCGAATCTGAATGACAACATCAGACCCTGGCGTAGTACCACCCCTTACCTGAAGGCCAGCCACACGCCCGGAGAGCATTTCGAGGGGACTGCCGACCGCCGCCACTTCCAGTTTGTCAGACGTTATTGTCGCAATTGAGAATGGAGCGCTCCTGCCGGTGCCCGGGTCGCTCAATCCTGTGGCGACGACGCTATTCAGAATGAGCGCTTGCTGTGCCAGCTGAAGATCAGCGGTCGTCGCCGGGCCGGCCGTAACGCGGACATCGCTCTTGGTGGCTGCGGAATAGCCGACCCGTTTTGCGTTGAGCGTGTAGATGCCGGGAGAGAGATTGGGGATTGTAAAACGTCCATCGGGCCCGGTCATGGCGCCCAGCGCCGTACCTGTTAGTTGCACGGTTACCAGGTTAAGCGGCTGGCCGGTCGACTGATCCTTTACCAATCCCGTGATAGAGCCGCGTGACGCCTGTTGCTGTGCCGGCGGCGCTGCCTGCTGCGCCTGAGCGGCGCCGGACAGCGCCAGCAGCAGTACAAACGAGAGAGGTGCGAAGACGGACTGACGCATGAACATGAATCCCCCCGGGTGATTTGATCCTGCTTCCTGAATCACTTCAGACTTTGCAACCAGGGAAGGGCGGTTGCTGGTTTGAAGAACAGGAATTTCTACATGTCACAAAATGTGGTGTGGGACGAGGAAGCGCAAGCCGCATACTGTGGCGTCGTCATTCCCGCGACAGGGGGGAATCAACACCCTGATCCGGCATTCCCGCTTTCGCGGGAATGACAGATGAACAGACCTCTACCCGGGAATGCCCAATCGCTGGCTCACCGACGCCTTGCGAATCTTCCATAGAACGCTGTCCACGATGTAGTGGTGGAAATTGATCGTTTGATACGCGATGATCGCGAGAGGAAGCGTCGCTACGGCGAACAGCCCGATCACCGCGTCGATGGACTTGTATACCGCTGTCGCGAGTAGCACGCACACGACGAAGTACAAGACCATGTTTCTGCTTTGGCTCAAAGTTGACAGAAACTTGTGCCTGGGCTCCACGCCCTTTCTGAAGCGGTTGTTGTTGTACATCCAGACAATCAGCACGTACTGCATGTTGTGCCAGATGTTGACAACCAGCCATCCATAGTTGATCTCGGAGATGAACAGGTAGCCAACGGAGAAGACGGCGATGTGCGAGAGCATGTAGAGGGCGTATGCCGGTTTCAAACGTCCCTGCTGCCATGCCACCAGCTGCAAAATCAGCCAGTAGCCGACCACCCCTGCGGTAACCACCGCTGCTGCCTGCAGAACCGGCAGAGCTACCGGGATAACCCGAAGTTCCATGCCCAGGAAAAGACCGGGGTTCTGCCAGGAACGGTGGAGGATTCCCAGCACGGGTGGCAGGTAAATCACTCCCTCATCGAGCAGGCTACGCTTGGGTGGTTCTGCACTGGATTTGCGCAAATAGATGCGCGAGATGCCGTAGCTCTGTCGGGTGTAGTGAAACCACTGCCAGTACAGGTACATCGTGGCCAGCACCCATGGTCCGATCATGAGCACGAGCGGCACCAGCACAGCCACCAGAATAATTGGCACCCATACAATTAGGAATCGGTGCTGCTTGAAGCTCTCCAGATCGAAGGTCAGCCTGGTGAATGTCGCGACCACATGGTGATAGCCGAGGAACCAGAGATCCAGGAAGAGCAGGAGGGGAAATGCGGAGGGATAGCCGAGTATGACGAGGCCCGATCCGATCGCCAGCAGGGCAGCGCCAAAGATCAGAGTAATGTCAAAGGCCGGTCCTCTCAGCCAGCCGATCGGGTTTGCGGTCGGCTGCATGCCTTGCATCGTGTGAGCATCAACGGACTGCTGCATTGCTTCAATATAGATAAGCGCCGAGAATATTTAACTGCG
The DNA here is from genome assembly GCA_964556695.1 of uncultured Gemmatimonadales bacterium. Lineage (GTDB taxonomy): Bacteria > Gemmatimonadota > Gemmatimonadetes > Gemmatimonadales > Gemmatimonadaceae > CAZKXZ01. Next base: position 66 of record CAZKXZ010000070.1, on the reverse strand, counting down.
GAGCGGGAACCGCGTTCACGGGGACTGCGGGTTCGGGGACCGCGGTTACGGGAACAGCGGCACTGC
>CAZKXZ010000069.1:0-23416 GCA_964556695.1 uncultured Gemmatimonadales bacterium | reverse complement strand
ACACGCTTGTGTGTCTTCAGCTCGAACTGCTCGCGCGACTTCTTGTCGACGTGCGGTGAGCGCAGAACTGTCCAGCGTCGGGTTTTTGTGGGCAGCGGAATTGGGCCGGAAACCTGAGCGCCCGTTTTTTCCGCGGTGCGCACAATGTCCGCGGATGCCTGATCAATTACTGCGTGATCGAAGGCCTTCAAACGAATTCGGATTCTTCCAGCCATAGTTACACCGTTCTCGAGTTACTATTGAGCCAGCAAAAACGCGGCTGGACCAGTCGCCCATGAAGAGCCGGTATCCATCCGCAACCGCCGGGTGTACTCGCCGCTAGTGCACGAGAGGGACCCATGGCGCATCGAAGTGACCAAGTCAAGCTCGCTTCGACGTCTAATTGTCCTGCGTTGCTTTCGGGAACTATGTCCCGCGCGAAAGCGCGACCATAGCCTTGGAAATGTAAGAGGGGAGAGAGTCGTGTCAACTGATAACAACGCCCCTTACTGGTACAGTTTGAGTGCCAGTGCCTACTTGGTCGGGCACCGGTGCTGTGAGATAGTGCATCTCCACGAGGTGCGGGGGTCGGAGTGTTTTGTGGGGAGTTTGGTGTGTCTCGGAACGGCGTGGTGGGTGGTGAGTGGTGTGTTCGGGGTGATTTGCGCGGTGTGAGGTTTATTGGTGTGATTCATCACATCGGTTAGGTCGCTTGGGAGCATGGTGTTAACAGGCCGGCAGCATCAAGTTGATGCTGGCCGCAATGGTTTGATGGTGCTCCGAACGCAGCGCGATGCAATATGGTGGGACTCATTCGGGGGATCATCATGCAAGACTTCACAAAGCTTCGAGCCTGGCAGCTGTCGCACGCACTTTCCGTGCGGATATTCTTTGCGTTCACCCCGCGACGATGCAGGCCTGCACCAGGATTTCGGGCTCAAGTCATCAAATCTGCTTCGGCCCCAGCTGCGCACGTCGCAGAGGGTTGTGGAAAGATCTCGAGCCTCGAGCTAGCTCGGTACGCAGACATGGGTAGTGGGTCCCTGTCAGAACTCAGGTCGCATCTGATTTACGCGCGCGACATTAAGATCGTCGACGTCGCTCAGTTCAAGGTGTTCGAACAGGATGTTGAGTTGGCAAGGCGCACAATGGTAGCCCTGGCCCGCTCCGTTCGCGAGCGCAACGAATCCGACGATCCCGATCCCATCGACGAGGATGCCGCAGACCCCGAGGGCAACTGAGCTACTCCGTCCCACCCACTCTGTCCCTCCCCACTCCGAACATCCTTCAAAACTCCAAACCCCAAAGGCAGTTTCGAGACACTCCAAACTCCCCACAAAACACTCCGACCCCCGCACCTCGTGGAGATGAACTATCTCATGCCGCAATCCCTGGTTGTCAGGAGTCGGCAACAGACAAATCCGGATAATGGGGCAAACTGTACCATTACCCAACGCCCGCTGGCAAGCGAAACGCCCCCCGGATAACTCCGGAGGGCGTCCCGAACTCCTGAATCATGCTGCGAAACTACCGCCGCACGTTGATCCTGTATCTGTCACTGATGATCTTGCCCGTCGCCGGATCTGTCGCAGTCGCACGGACCCATACTGTACATTGCGACGACAAATCGGTGGACGATGCGGTGGTACAGAACGCGCCCGGCATTGGAATCACCTTGGCCGGGCTGCAGCTGGGGATTGAATAGGTACCATCGCCGCCGAATGCGAGCGGGAAAATACCAGCGATGGTCCCGTTCGAGTTGAACCCGGGTAGTTTGGCTGTGCTGTCGGCGCAGGTCAGCACAAGAGCGTTACGCGCGCTTGAGCTGCTTGGCGCAAAGCAGGTGGTGGAGATGAACGCGCAGGCCCCACTTACATTGGCCAGCCAGGCACCATTGGGCACCAGCTGCAGGTATTGACGTAGTGCACTTTCCCAGGTGACGATGGGCATGTTCGGACGGAAGGTGGTCACACCGCCCGACGAGCGAACGACCAGCCGGGTAATCCCCTGCTGCGACGTAGAGGGCGCGTTCGGGAGGCGCCGCACATTGGCGAGATAATCGACTCCGACCGCGAAGTTCGTTGTCGCGGACTGAACGAAGTTCCCCTGAAGCGTATCGGAGTTGGGATAGATCCTTCTCTGTGTCCCTATCTGGTCGATTGAATTGGGAGGGAAGTCGGCACTGTCGGGCCGGATACGAAGAGTGTCAAGAGGTCGCAGCTTGAACTTCACGTACACCGTGTCCGCGACTCCATCTCCCGGAACTTCCATCACAAAACCAACCGGGGTGCTGCTAGTGTCGAATGCGGTCACGCGACCGGTAGTGTCCACATTAGCCAGGTCGGCGTTGCTGCTCGTGCTCGTACGTTGGGCGAACGGATTGGCGGCATTGCTGATCGTGGCAAGCGCCGGGTTCAGACTCTTGAAATTGACGAGACGCATCACTCGCCGGTTGGGAAAGGCCTTCGCGCCGCAGCGGTTACAGAAGACCGTATCGAGAACTCCTGCACCCTTATCAACCGTGATCAGCCCTTCCAGAATCGAGCTCAGTCGATCAGCCGGCAGTGCGAAGAAAGTCCCGGTGTCGAGGCCCTTGTTGACTCCCAGCAGAAGCCCACCGGCGGGGCCACTGGCAACCGAAAGCCGAACAGTTGTCCCAAGATATGGGTTCACAGTGACATTGAATACCATCTCCTGATCGAAGCCCACTGCACGAATCGTGGTGCTGCCGGGCTTGATGCCCCTGAGCACTCCGTACGGGCTTATGATCGCGATGTCCGAGTTCTCCACGTAAAAGCTCAGTCGTGGATTGTTCCTCGTTGTGTCGTTGGGGTCGCCAGGCAACGTATCGGCTCCGTTACGAACGATCACCAGCCCGGAATCCCGAAGGTCTATCACGAGGTCCTGGCGCACCGAGACCGAGTTGTTCGGAGGCGCGACGATCAGGTAATTGTTTGGGTTGGCAACGGCGGACGTACCGTCCTCGCCGCAGCCAGCGGCAATCGCCGCACCGAGTACCAGTAATAACGATATACGACGCATGATAATAGGCTCGGAAAAAGTTGAGTCGAGACCGGATCGACCGGTGCTGTAAGCTGCTGGATATGTCCTGAGCTCAGGCACCGAAGCCGGATCCGAATTCCGAAGGTTTATTGACACGAGTTATGGGCGGAACAGCAGCGGGCAATTTGTCGGCTTCGCCGCGCCCTTGTTGTTTCCACCATACGAATAGATCTGCTTGCCCATCAGATCGAGCTGTGTGCCTGGAGGAGCCAGGTGCAAAGGCGTTCCCTCGAGCAAGCACCCCCACCCTCGCGCATCGAAAAACGCAATGCCTGTCCCATATGTCTCCAATCGCTTTTCGTAGACGAGAGCGTCGAACAGGTCACCGCAAGCACCGTCGTACCTGCGCGGCACGCACCCCGTACCTGCCGGCACACCAGCGGCTGTAACTGCCGGCAACTCCCCGTTGAGCGTTCGCGACTTGTTAATCAGTACCGCCGCAGCAGCCAGGTCGGGCGGGGTGGAGCGGATGTGCGCCTCCGCAAGCAACAGATCCATTTCAACCGCAAGCAGCATGTCATCCTGAATGGCGCGGAGATCGCCGGCATCGTTCTCATTTCTGCCGCCACCGTCCAAGGGGAACTGCGTCCGATTATCCTGAGCGCGAGTGCTATTCCAGTAGAATGACACGTAGTATTTGCCACGAAGCGCTGTATCCATCGATGTCTGAGCCGGATACATGTCGGTCACCTTGAAGTACGCCGGCTTGAAGTTGGGGCTACTGCCACCAACCTCCTGAATTCGTTGGTCCGGCGTCTGAACCGTGATCGGTGCGACCGTGTCAAACCGGGCTCCGCTCACACTCTGCAGCCAAACCTGGTAGGCGCCCGCGGTATCCGCCGGGCCCACAATCCGGGTATCAACACGCGCCAGTCCCGCGAATCTGCATTCCCCGCTGCAGATCTCATCAGGCGGATTGTCGTCTTCATCCCCAGGTGGATCCAGAGGAGCGGCGGTTGTAGCGCTACGATACGAAAATGTATGGTTGGTATTGGACGGCGATCCCTTCGGACCAAAATTCACGGTCGTCCCGAGTAGGACATGCTCCTTCACTCTCGTCCAATCGGTTGCGAGTCGCTCTGCAGGCGTGCGCGCGCCATACGCAAGAGCCCTGGCGATATACGAGTGGGCCACAGCTGCCAGACGCTGGTTGTCAAAACCAGTATTGTAAACCCACTGTCCTTCGTTGATCGGGAATGAGAATGTGGTGCCGGTGGAAAGCTCGATTGCATCCTCCAACCACTTCACCGCCGAGTCCAGCACTTCGTGATATGGTCTCACTGGCAGGATAGATGGCTTCGTCAGGTCAACCGACTGCCCTACAATCGCGGCGCTGTCAAAAATCAGCCCCAGGTAGACATGAGAAATGCCCTGCACAAACTTTGCAAACGCAAGGAACCTGGTCGTATTATTCGCGTTGGTGACTGGGTCGCGTACGATAATACCTTCTCGCTCCACAACGCCACCCAGATCTGCGCAGGCGGCGTTGGCTTCGTACAGGAGCGCCCATGGGGTCTTCATCAAGCTGTGGTCAACTCCCAGATTGTTTGCGATCTCAACACGCGGTTCGCGCACGAGCGCGAACACCGGACCGTCAATTGACGTCGCAGAACTCGTCATTTCCTCACCGTAGATTCCGAAAATCGTCCACGGGTTCTGAACACCAATTGCTGACCACAGGTTGACGAACGTGCCGGCTACCACCCTCTCGAGCAGCAGCGGAGAAGCGAGGACTTCAGACCTTGTATAGGTCTGTCCCGCCGTAGGTTGAATGGCAACCACGTCCAGGTTGAAGCATGCGCCGGTCAGAGCACACCCCCCCAGGAGGGCTGCCAATGATCTTCTTTTCATATTAAAGCAATCTCCAGACTGTGTCGGCGTTAGAAATTGAGGCGAAGTTGCACTGTCATGCTCCGGGTGTTCGGCGAAACCGCTCTATCAACGCGCCCCGTGGTGTTGCCAGGGTTGCTGACCTGCGGATCGTACCCGCTGTATCTGGTGATCGTGAACAAGTCTCGAGTTGCGAACGCGATGCTGCCACCTGTCATGCCAAGCTTGCGCAGGATCGGTAGTCCCTGGTCCATCCGATAAGCAATCCTCAGCTCGTTCAGCTTGAGGAATGTCCCGGACTCGATCCACGACTCAAATGCCGTCGTTTCATTGCTGGTGAGACCGCCGTAATTCCCTTCATCGGGATCGCAGCAGGTTTCGGCCTGGATGTAATAATCGATTGTCTTCTTCAGGTAGTCAGGCTTACCTACCTGATCGAGAACCGCGTGGTTCAAGCGGTTCATCGAACGAACCTTCGCCTGGTTGAAGATGTGGCCGCCAACCTGACCCAGGGTCTGCACGGAAACCGTCCAGCGGCCGAGGCTCAGCTGATTCCCGAATCCGAACGAGAAATCGGGAAGTCCATTTCCAATGATTCTGCTGGCAGTTCCATCGGGCAAGCCGTCGGCATCGTAAACGGTCCCGTAAATCGGAAGTCCCCACTCGTACTCAATGCCGTCGATGATAAACTCCTGGCCCCAGCGCATGTCGGTCCAGCTTCCGCCGGGTCCTACAGCAACCAGCCATCCCTCATCGTTGACCTGGAAATGTGTATCAGCTGCTCCGCTGCCCGTGACCGTAGCCCCCGTGGAGTTCACAAAATTTGCGGCCTGGTGCACCGGAGCAAGTTGGCTCTTGTCGGTAAGGTGGTAACGCCCGAAAATCTGCCCGAACACAAATCCTTCGCAGTAACGCTGATAGGTGGAGGTAGTCGAATTGCTGTTTCCAACCGATCTGTCACATAGCCGTGGATAGCTGGTGATTTTCTGCCGGCTGCGGTCCAGTACAAGCGTCGAGGACCAGCGGAGAGTGCGCGTCTGTATCCACTGCGCTTCGAACGTGGCCTCGTAGGTATCTCCCTGGAGGTCACCCAGGTTCGCCTGCTGTGTGTCGAAGCCGGTGTAGGCCAGGATTGTGTCGGGACGGATCTGGTTCTTCACCGTATTCCGGACATAGGTCAGCGACAGGCTGTATCTGTTCCGGAAAGTCATGTCCACCCCGAACTCCTGCTCCGTCACTTCTTCGGGAAGGATCTCATCGTTACCAAGGTTGGACTTTGAAACACGCGTAACGCCCGTGCCCGTGTTCTGGTTATACAACTCGTATCTCGCCTGGAAACTTGGGTTGTTGCCCGCGGTTCCGATTGAGTAGCGGGGCTTGAAAAGCGTGAAATCGGCAAACGGCCACCATGGCTCCTCAGACAGTGCCCAGGCAGCGCTGGCACGGCCGTTGGCATTCCAGCGCGTGTCAGGCGGCAGCAAGGAGCTACCATCCGTGCGATACACCATGTCAACGATGTATTTCTGATTGTAATCGAGCGCGAGGTTGGCGCTGTAGTCGATCTGTCTGGTGTCACGAACTACCGAGCCTACCTGCACGCGGCGTATATAGTTGTAATCCGGCTGGTTCTGAAGGAGAGTGTCGCCGGTGACTGAGATTGAATTGCGCTTTTGCAGTGTTCCGCCAGTCGACACATTCGCCCGAACCGTCCAGCCGCCAAGGCCGGCGAGAATTCCCACGCGCGCGCGGCCGTTGTACTGCTCGTCCAAACTCTGCGCCAGGTCAAACTCGCCAACGCTGGTCTGGCCGTTTTCAAGCAGGTCACCTTTTTTGAGGAAACTGAGCTGCTCTTCGCGATCAGCCCGGTTGTAGCCACCTTGGGTATTGATCGAAAGCACCGACGACGGACGGAAGGTGGCATTGCCATTTACCTGCAATCCTGCGCGCCGGTCCCACTCATCCCGATGAGCCTCGAAATAGAGGGGATTCGCGGCATCAGAAAGCGAGCCCGTTTCGGCGCCACCGGAGCCATCCGGGTGCGGGATGTAGTCGCCCGTTAATGGATCAATTGCCTTGATGTTGACACACTTGCAGATGTTTGAAGCGTTGAGGAATGGATTGGCGTTTCCGGCTCCCTCGGGATTAAGCGCGAGGTTGGCGGTGTACGCCCTGTTGTACGAAACACCCATACCCGCAGAGAGCGAACTGCCGGCGCGATAGTCAAGGTTGACTCCCACATTCTGGCTGCTCGAACCACCTGCCGATCGCACAACACCCGACTCCTGCTGTACCGTAGCACTGATGTTGAAATTGGTGGCCAGACTATTCTGGCTCAGGTTGAAGCTGTTACGGAGGCTGTAACCAATCTTGTAAAGAGCGGACACGTTATCGTAGATCGGTACGCCCCACTCATTGTCAACGAAACGGTTTGGATCGACGACAAAGCTCGTCTGCCGGAGGATTGGAATCACACGACCGGCATTGTCCACGAACTGATTGTCTTCGTTCACCAGGTACTGGTGATGCGTCGAGATTGGGAGCTTTTTGCCAAGTTGCGCCAGTCCCGCCTCATTGCCCAACGCCAGTCGGGTAGTGCCGAGCGCCAGGTCGCTTCCCTTCTTGGTGGTGATATTGATAACACCGTTGGCTGCCTGCTGGCCGTAGAGCGCTGCGGCAGCTGCGCCGCGCACGACTTCTATCGACTCGATGTTGGCTCCATTCAGGTCAAATGGATTTCCGCTGATAGCGCGTGCGCCGATAGTCGGATCGTCCTGCATTTGAATGACGCCATCGATGATGATCAGAGGCTGCGTGAATCCCGTGATACTGAGCGGATTTCGGATCTGAATGTTCACGTCCGAACCCGGCGAGTTGCCACCGCGGATCTGAAGCGATGCAACTTTGCCCGCGAGGACTTCAAGCGGGTTGTTGAATGAGGCCACTTCGAGCTTCTCGGGGCCGACCGACGCAACCGAAAACGGGTTCCTCGTTCCGGAGCCTGGATCGGTGAGTCCTGTCGAAACAACGCCGGAAAGGATCAACGCCTGAACGGACAGCGCTATGTCCTTCGTCGTGGCGGCTCCGGCGGTGACCCTCATGTCCGAAATCGTTGTCGCCGAGTAGCCGATTCGGCTGGCCTTTAGAGTGACAATGCCGGCCTGCACATTGGCGATGGTGTAGCGCCCTTCGGAACTGGTTACCGAGCCAAGCGCGGTGCCATCTATCACCACGTTTACCGAGCCGAGCGGAGCACCAGTGGTGGCGTCCTTCACAATGCCCGTGATGCTGCCACGGTTCACGTTCTGCTGTGGTGGGGTTGTTGCTTGCTGGGCCTGGAGCAATCCCGCGGCTGTGATTAGCGCGAGCGAGAGTCCAAGTGATGCGAAGGCTGACCGACGCAGGTTCATCTTTCCTCCTGAATTGCGTTCAGTGCGATTAACAACTTCGGTGGATGTGCTTTTCTATTAATTCGTGACGGCGCTATGGGTGACTGCAGCTGCCTATCACGCGATTCTTCGGAGTGTGGGGTGTAACGGCGCTACCTCCTCGCGCTCATGACACAATCAGTACAGGAATGTGATGTTTACGTGTCCTACATGTGGTAGCGCACATCATAAGACAAGTATGTCGAGTCCGCAAGATCGGCCGTAGTGGGTCATTTTGCCGTCATTCCGGCGAAAATGGACCACTACCAGATCGGCATTTCTGTGGGCAATTCTACGGCGTTCGCGCGGCTCCCGGGGGAATGTGTTTCACCTTCCGAAGGGGACGTGCGCACACCTGCTCCGGACGCCGTGAGCGCCTCCGTCCTGCATAACAAAGCGCCCCCCGGTTATCCCAGGGGGCGCCGAACAGTGAAAATACGGCCAGCCGCTACCGTCGCACCTCAACTCTGAAGCGGTCACGCAGTTGCTTGCCAGTCGCGGGGTCAACCGCCGTGGCTCTGATCCAAATGGTGCATGTAGATGAAAAATCAGTCGAGCTGGCAGTGCTGCAGAATGCCCCAGGCATGGGAATGTTCGGCCCGGGGATAGCGCCAACAAGTGGGCAATTGGGGAAAGACAATATTCCGTCGCCATCAAACAGAATCGGAGAGCCGATGGGGTTCCCGTTGGTAAAAGTGCCCGGCAGCCGTCTGCCGTTGTCAACGCACTTGATTACAAGGGAGTCGCGCGCAATCTGGAGTGCCTGCGCAGCCGTCACAGCTCCCGGTGGGTCCGGACGCGAGGTGGGAGCAAGACAGGTCTCGCCATTCAAGAACGCACACGGACCTACAATCGCACCCGCAGCGTTAATGGTCAAATATGAATCCAGCGCGCTCTCCCAGGTAACGAACGGTACGTTGGGACGGAAGACCGTGACGTTCCCGGTGTTGCGAATCGAAAGTGCGACTGTATCCTGAACGCTTGTCGAGGGAGGCAGCGGCAGTCGTCGCACAAACGAGCGGAACTCCGCTCGAACGACATAATTTGTGTTTCCCGACTGCGTCGCTATTCCGAGAGTCTCGCTACCGGGATACTGAATTCGGTCCGTACCGAGATCGTCCACATCCGTGGCCGGGACATCGAGACTGTCAGGCATGATGCGCAGCGTATCGATTGGCCGAAGGGCGAACTTGAGGTACACAGTGTCTGACCGGGCATCTCCTGGAACGTCCATTACGATCATCACCGGCGTACTGGATGTGTCGAATACGGTCACTCGTCCAACCGTGTCGGTGTTTATCTCGGTACTACCAGACAACCGCTGCTTGGTTGGGTCTGCCGCATTGCTCACGAACGCGAGTTCCGGACTCAGACTGCGGAACACTACGGTGCGCTGAATGCGCGCGGCCGTGCCAGTCTTGATAGCGCAATAGTTGCAGAAGACTGTATCGGTGCCAACCAGAACGAGGCCTTCAAGGCGGCTGCTGAGACGATCGGTGGGCAAGGCGAAGAAGGTGCCGGTGTCCCTCCTGTTGGCTACGGAAATGAGGCCTCCGGCGGGACCGCTAAGCACACGCAGGATTACTGACGTGGCAGGGCGAGCGGTAACGGTAATGGGGAAAGAGATCTCCTCATTGTATCCTGATACATGAAGCGTCGTTGTGCCTGGCTTGACGCCTCTGATCCAGCCGAACTGCCCATCGCTGTTGTAGTCGATATAGGCAATGCTGATATCGTCTACGACGAAACTGAGACGCGGCAGACGCTGCCTTGTAGTGTCGGGACCCGGAATTGTATCGGTTCCGTTCCGGATGACGCGCAAACCGAAATTATAAAGGGAAATGAGAGAGTCCTGCCCCACTCTAACTTCAACGGTGGGAGTTGTGATCGTGTAGACCGAAGGACTGGCCACAGTGTCCGTGACGTACGGATTATCGCCGCATCCCCAGGCGACCGACACACAGAGCATGGCAATGAACGCTGAACGACGCATTATATAAGGCTCGGAAAGAGAGTTTAGTCTTATCGCAGCTTCCGGTTCACGGAACGCCCGGTTGTTCGCGCGTTCCGTGAACCGTCGGCAATCGAATGATTCGCAAATCGGCTGTGTGGTTCAGGTAGGCTTGAACAGGATCGGGCAATTATTCGGCTTTGCAGCGCTGCCGGGTTGTCCTGCCTGTCCGCCGTACGTGTACGATGGATGCTTCATGAGATCAAGCTGCGTCGAAGGAATCGGAAGCTGCGTGGGAGTACCCTCCAGCAGACAACCCCATCCCCGCGCATCGAAAAACGCGATCGCGGTACCGTAAGTCTCGATGCGTTTTTCGTACATCAGCGCATCAAACAAGTCGCCGCAGGTGCCGTCCCATCTCTGCGGAACACAGGAGTTTTCTACTGGCACTCCGGCAGCCGTAACCGCTGGCAGAATTCCAAATTGCTCGCGCGACCGATTGATCAGAGCAGCGGCCGCCGCCAGGTCCGGCGGCGTCGAGCGAATGTGCGCCTCGGCAAGAAGCAGATCCATCTCGACTGGAAACATCATCTCATCCTGAATGCTGGTCAGGCCGTTATTGTTTACCGACTGCCTGCCCCCGCCAGTATTCGGGTATTGAGTGCCGTTGTTTCTCGCGCGCGTACTGTTCCAGTAGAACGACACATAGTATTTCCCGCGCACGGACGTGTCCATCTGGCTCTGCGCTGGATATACATCCGTGAACTTGAAGTAGGTTGGTCGGATGAGCGGAGTGACGTTTCCGGCTGGCTGAATGCGCTGATCCGGAGTTGAAACCGCGATGGGACCCACCGTGTCGAACCTCGCACCGCTGACCTTCGCAAGCCATTCCTGGTACACACCCGAGGTATCCGCGGGGCCGACAATTCTTGTGTCGACCCGCATTAACCCCTGGCCACTGCAGGTATTGTTGGTACAGATAGTCCCAACACCAGGAATACTGGTGGCAGGCGGCGCTGAGGCCGCACGCCGATACAGAAAGCTGACATTGCTGTTGTCCGGAACGCCACGAGGCCCGAACTTTGTAGTGATGCCCAGTGCCAGGTGCTGTTTCACACGGTTCCAGTCCACTGCCAGGCGCTCAGCAGGTGTTCGAGCGCTATACACCAGAGCTCTGGCAATGTAGGAGTGCGAGACGGCTCTCATCTGGCCGTTGTCAAACCCTGCGTTGTAAACCCATTGCCCCTCGTTCAAGGGGTAGAGAAAGGTGTTGACGGTCGCCATCTGGATCGCTTCTTCCAACCACTTGATTCCGGAATCGAGAACTTCCTGATAACCGCGCAGCGGCTGGATCGTTGCGACCGAAAGGTCAATGTCCTCGTTTATGATCGCAGCGCTGTCGAAAATCAAGGCAAGGTGGATGTGGGATAGTCCCTGCACCCACTTGGCGAAGGCGAGCAGCCGCACGGTGTTGTCGATGCCCGTGGCGGGGTCAATAATTCTGATATTCTCACGTTTGATGATTCCGCCAAACTCCGCGGCCGTGGAGTTAGCCTCGTACAAGTACGCCCAAGGCTGCTTCGCTGTCTGGTTTGCGAGTTGGTTGCCCAGCTCGTTATCGAAGCGTCCGCGCGGCTCCTGAATGCGATCCCAAATGTTGCTCGCGGAGCTGAATTGGATTGCCGAGGTTGTGAACTCCTCACCGAATATTGAAAATACCGTCCAGGGGCTTTCGTGCTGCGCCGCAGCCCAGAAGTTGACAAATGAGCCGGCAACCAGGTGCTCAAGGAGCACCGGATCAGCGAGGATCTCCGCCCTGGTGTACGTCGTTCCCTGCGTTGGCTGTACGGCGGAAATCTCGAGGTCGTAGCACGCACCAGTCAGCGCGCACCCCCCGAGGAGGGCCGCCAGTGATCTTCGATTCATATGAATGCAAGTCTCCAGAAAGTACGTTTAGAAAATCAGGCGAATCGATATCGTGATGTTCCTGTAATTGGGTTCCTCTGTTTCATCGACCCGCGCGCTTGTAACCTGCGTACTGCCTGGAACCTGAGGATCGTAACCTGTGTAGTCCGATAGAGTAAACAGGTCACGCGTCACCAGCGCCACGCTGCCGCCGGTCATTCCGAGCGCACGCAGGAATGGCACGCCTTGGTCCAACCTGTAAGCCAAGCGCAATTCGCTGAGTTTGAGGAACGTTCCACTCTCCAGCAGCCAGGGATAAGCGACTACGCGGCCTCCCGTGATGCCACCATAGCGTGCGTCGAGAGCGCCTTGCGCCAGCGTGTTCGTGTAGTACGAAATCGGCTTCTTCATGTGGTCGGGCTTGCCGAACTGATCGAGCAATGCGTCAACCGAGCGGTTCATCGCGCGCATCTTCGCCTGGTTGAAAATGTCTCCGCCAATCTGGCCCACGGTCTGGATCGCTGCCGTAAACTTGCCGACTGTGATCAGGTTGCCGAAACCAAACGAAACGTCGGGCAGACCCTGTCCAATCACGCCATTCCACTCGCCCGAATACGACCCGTCCGTGTTGAACGTGCCGGCTGTCAGGGGCAGCCCCCAACTGTAGTTGAGGCCGTCGATTACCACCGCCTGGCCCCAGCGCCCATCGGTCCACGAAGAGTTCGGACCAACCGCAACCATGTAACCGTCGTCATTCACCTGGAAATGACTCAGCGCTGTGCCGCTCGCGATGTGCCGCGGGGACAGTTCGTTGACCTGGGTCACAAGCTTGCGGCCATACATCTGGCCGAAGACATATCCCTCGCACTTCCGGTCGAGCGTGAACAGGTTGTTGCTTGCGTCGCTGTTGCCCGCCACTTCGCACTGGCGCGGGAAGCTGGTGATCTTCTGCCGCGAGCGATCCAGAACGAGTGTAGAGGACCAGCGGAGATTGCGCTGCTGAACCCACTGCGCCTCGACCGTCGCCTCATACGTGTCCCCTCTGAGGTCGCCCAGGTTCGTCACCTGCGTATCAAAACCGGTGTACGCAATGATCGTATCAGGACGGATGACGTTCTTCACCGTATTGCGGACGTACGTCAGGGACATGCTGTATCTGTTGCGGAAAGCCATATCGATGCCGAATTCCTGCTCAGTTACTTCCTCCGGCTGGATGAGATCATTGCCGAGGTTGGACTTGGAGATTCGAACCACCCCAGTGCCTGTCTGCTGGTCGTACAACTCGTAGCGATCATCGAAATTGGGGTTGTTACCCGCGGTTCCTATCGAGTAGCGCGGCTTGAACAGCGTGAAGTCAGCGAAAGGCCACCACGGCTCTTCTGACATCGACCAGGCTGCGCTGGCACGACCGTTCGCGCTCCAGCGCGTTTCGGGAGGAAGCTGCGAGCTCCCGTCGTTGCGGTACACAAGGTCAACTATGTACTTCTGGTTGAAATCCAGAGCGATATTAGCACTATAGTCGATCGATCTGCTTTCTCGGAGCGACTGGTCTACATCAATTTCCTTGATGAAGTCCAGATCGCGCTGGTTGCGTTCGAGGCTGTCTCCTTCAACGTCGATCGAGTTGCGGATCTGCATTTGACCCCCCGTCGACACACCCGCACGCACCGTCCAGCCGCCAAACCCGGTCAGCAACGAAAGGCGGGCATTGCCATTGTACGTCTCGTCCATGCTCTGGGCAATGCTGTACCTGCCCTCAGACGGATCGCCATCGTCGTTAAAATAGAGCCCTCCCAGCTGAATCCAGTCATTCTGCTCATCACGATCGGACCGCTGGTAGCCGCCTTCGCCCCTGAGGGAGATCGCAGATGTCGGACGGAATTGGACGTTTCCACTGGCCTGCGCCCGGATGCCGCGGTTCCACTGGTCAGAATGCTTTTCTACATAAAGCGGATTCGCCTGAGTTCCATCAGGGTCATCGGGGAAGGGAATGTAATCGCCCGTGAGCGGGTCAATCTTGGTGATGTCTATGCATTTGCAAGTGGCCTGCGCGTTCAGGAAGGAACTGGCGTTGGTAACTCCGTTGAGTGCCAGTTCCGCGGTGTAGCTCTTCGCAAACGAGGTTCCCATCCCGGCCGACAGCTTGTTCCCGGAGCGATAGTCAATGTTCACGCCTATCCCCTGTCCGCTGGCTCCGCCGGCATGCTTGAATATCCCGGACTCGTGATTCGCGTAGCCCGAGAGGCTGAAGTTTGTGGAGAGGCTGCTCTGGGCCATGGAAAGGCTGTTACGATACGTCTGTCCTGTCCTGTACAGAGCCCTCACATTGTCGTAGGTCGGCACACCCCAGATGTTGTCGACGAACAAATTCGGGTCGTTCTGCCAGTCATCGGCCTCGTGCCAGTCAATAAGCCGTCCGGCGGCATCAATCGGCAGGCCGGCTTCATTCACGCGGTAGCGATGGTGCTCGTTTTGCGGAAGCTGTTTGGAGATGCGCGAGAAGCCACTTTCCGTATTTACGGTGAGACGTGTTGTTCCGAGGCCGATATCGCTTCCGCGTTTTGTGGTGATGTTGATAACGCCGTTGGCAGCACGCTGTCCATAGAGCGCCGCTGCCGCCGCGCCGCGGACGACTTCTATTGACTCGATGTTGTCACCGTTGAGATCGAGAGTATTGCCAGCGATTTCTCTGGCTCCGAGTGATGGATCGTCCTGCATCTGGATCACGCCATCCACAATGATCATCGGCTGCGTGAAGCCGTAAACGCTCAACGGATTGCGGATCTGAATTACAACGTTGGATCCCGGTGCTGTGCCGCCCCGGACCTGGAGACCGGCAACCTTGCCTGCCAGCGCCTCGATCGGGCTATTCACAGCTGAGACCTCAAGTTTATCAGCACCTACAGTTGCGACCGAGAACGGAGCGCGCGTGCCACTGGCCGGGTCGACGAGACCCGTCGTTACAACGCCTGTGAGCGTCAGCGCCTGAACAGTCATCAAAATGTCGCGGGTGGTGGGCGCTCCCGCTGCGACCCTGAGATCGGCAACAATGGAGGGAGAGTAGCCCACCCGGGTCACTCTCAGCGTATGAATCGACGCCGGCACGTTTGCGATCGTGTAGCGCCCGTCACTACTCGAGGTGGCGCCGAACGAGGTTCCCACAATCTGAACCGACGCCAATCCGAGCGGTGCTCCGGTGGTGGCGTCCTTGATGATGCCGGTGACGACGCCGCGAGTTGCGGCCTGTTGTGCTGGTGGAGCTGCTTGCTGGGCCTGGAGTGGTCCCGCCACTGCTGACGTGAGCGCGAGCGAGAGTCCAAGCAATGCTAGGTCTGACCGACGCAGGTTCATCTTTCCTCCGGATGTTGCGTACAGTGCGATTTCCAACTGTTGACGTGCTTTTCTATTCAAATCGTGTCGGCGCTTTGGGATGATTCTGAGCTGCCGTTCACGCGATACTTTCGGGCTGTTTGCATGATGTCCACAATGCCCTGCCACCCGATTCCTCCGGGCAGATGGGCAATGAAATTGTGGTCCTCGTGGTGACCCGAACAGCGAAAATGATATCCAGACGTGGTCATGACCTGGTTTAGCAGATGATAAGACATGGGTCACGAGTGCGCAAGATCACCAATTAAATAGCATTGCTGGCCCACTCAGGCACCGACCCGCGATGCCCCATAGACGTCACGACGGGGCTGTGAGCACACATGAACCCGGGTTTACCCGGGTGTGGGCCTATATAATGGAAGCGCGCCGCCAATGCCTCAGCCCGCCTCGCCGGGGAAGTAGGGTGTGGGGAATCACGGCGTAGCTGAACGACGTAGTCTGAACGACGTAGTCTAGACGACGTAGCTAAACGACGTAGCCAGACGACGTAGCTGAAGAAAGTATCTGGCGGGCGAGACAACGGATTTCCCGTAGTGGGTCATTTTGCCGTCATTCCGGCGAAAGCCGGAATCCATGTTAGTCGGAAAATGGATGCCGGCTTTCGCCGGCATGACGAAAATGGACCACTACCGGATTTCCCGATACGCAGTTTCAGTTACGCTTTTCAGTTACGCTTTTCAGTTACGCTTTTCAGTTACGCTTTTCAGCTACGCGGTTCAGTTACGCTTCTCACTGCACCATACGAAGCGCCCTCCGGGAATCATTTCCCGGAGGGCGTCTCATTGAATGCAAGCGTTCAGCTGCTATCGCCGCATGCTTATCGGGTAAAGATCGCGCCTCTGAAGGCCAGTCGCAGGATCAGTGATTGTCGCCCTGATCCAGACGGTACAGAATGAAGTAAGATCGGTTGAACTGGCCGTGGTACAGAACGCACCTGGCGCGGGGTTCATGGTCTTTGTTGGGACGCAAGAAGGAATCGTGTACGTTCCCGCTCCACTGAACGCCAGGGGAAAACCTCCGTTCGGCTCGCCAATGGCATTCAGACCGGGAAGTTGCGCAACAGTGTCGTCGCAATTGATAACCATTCCGTTGCGCGTCGTTTGACTCGTGGGCGAGAAACAAACGGCGTCAATGAAGTTGCACGGCCCAGTAACGGACGCCTTGTCGAAATCAATCGGCACGATATCCAGGTACGACGGCAATGCGGACTGCCAGGTGACGAGCGGAACGTTCACGTTGCGGCGCTCAGCGCTTGTCGAGGTCCGGGAAATGGACTGGCTCTGCACAGCGTCGTCCGTTTGTTTACCGAATGGCGGAATGTGGAATTTGAGGTAGATATAGCTGACATTGACCGCAAAAGCCGGAATAGCCGACTTTACGAAGTTCCCGGACGTGGCATCCGAGTTCGGGTACTTTCTCCGCTGAGTTCCCACGTCGTCGATGTTGTTTGGTGGAAAGTCCGCACTGTCCGCGTCGATCAATAGTGAGTCGATTGGTCTGAGCCTGAGCCTGACATAGACGGTGTCTGCCCATCTCGGCGCGCCGACATCTCCGGGAACTTCCATTACAATTCCAACAGAATCGTCAGGTGAAGTTCTGGTGGTATCAAATGCAGTAACGCGTCCTGCGGTGTCAGTATCGAGCCCGGTGGTTGCCGTCAAAGACGTTTGCTGCTGGAAAGGCCTCCTTGCGTTGGTCACAAAAAGCAGTTCCGGCCTCAAGCTGCGAAAATCCACACGCCGCTGCTCGCGAGCAGGTGTCTTGCGATTGCACCGGTTGCAGTACACGGTGTCCGTCCCGCGGAGCACGAGACCCTCGACGAAAGCACTGAGTCGATCCCCCGGCAGGGCCCAAAATATGCCCCTGTGACTGCGCTGCGCCTGCGCAATGAGACGGCCATTGGGCTGCGTGGCGATGGTAAGACTTACAGTGGTGGCCTGATAGGCAATGACGTTCACCTGAAAATCCACCGACTGGTCGTATCCCTCTGCGGTGACAGTCGTGGTGCCAGCTTTCAGTCCACGGACGATGCCGTACGGATCGATAATGGCAATGTCGGGGTCGTGCACCTCGAAGTGCATTCGAGGGTTCGGACGCGTAACAGGATTCGCAGAATCACCGGCAAGGGTGAGGGTATCATCGCGGATAACAACCATACCGGAATCGCGAAGCCTGATTGTGAGGTCCTGCCGCAGCGACACGGAGCCCCCGTTCGGAGGGACAATCTGATAGGAGGACTCGTTTGGTGTTAGCGAATCCTCCCCGCACGCGGCAACCCCTGCACCAAAAAGCAATGAAAGAAACAATATACGTCGCATTATTATTGGCTCGGTAAAAGTTTTGTCAGGATCGGAGCGAAATTCTCATGGCTTGTGCAACAACCGACAATTGGTCGGCCTGTCCGCACCTTTGGTGACCCCGTCGTTCCCCCCGAACGAATAGACCAACTTCCCAAGCAGATCGAGCTGGTTCGCGGGAGGAGCCAGTTGCATCGGTGTGCCCTGGGCCAAACATCCCCAGCCTCTGGCGTCAAAAAATGCTATTCCTGTGCCCCAGGTCTCCAGACGTTTCTCGTACTGCAGGGCCTCCATCAGTGTACCACATGCGCCGAGCGCGGATCCGTCCCAAACCTTCGGGATACAGGGAAAGCCGGGAACAGAAGGCGGAACGCCAGCGGCCGTTACCGCTGGAAGATCACCATTGACGCGAGTTCTGTTGATCAGATCCGCAGCCGCAGTCAAATTGGCGGCGCCACCCAGTCGAATGTTGGCTTCAGCCAGGAGCAGGTCCATCTCGGCAGCAAGCATCATTTCGTCCTGCACCAGATCGAAATCGTCGGGCTCATTGGCCCCGCCGAAAGTGTTTGCGAACTGGGTGTGACTGTTTCTGGCCCGTGAACTGCTCCAGTAATGCGAATGGTAGTAAGGTCCTCGCAAACCGGAGAGCCACTCCGATTCCGGCGGCACTACATCGGTGTACTTGAAGTACACGGGTAAGACGGACGGCAGCGTGCCGCCCACCGCCTGAATGCGCGCATCGTACGTTGATATGGAGATGGACTCCACTGTGTCGAATCGCGCACCGGCAACCTTGCCCAGCCACTCCTGATACACTCCGGTGGTATCGGCCGGACCGACTATCCGTGTATCCACCCGCATGAGGCCTGGCCAGTCACACTCGTTACTGCAGTTGTTGCCATCCGGATGTGAACTGATCGCGGTCCGATACCCATAGTCCTGACCGTCGTTGTTGCTCGAGGGTGACGGACGGCCGCGCGGACCAAAGTTCGCCCTCGTCCCAAGCAACAAGTGAGACTTTACCAATCCCCAGTCGACATTTCTGCAGATTGTTGCTTCGTTTGCAGCACAGGTTGCAGTCCCACTCCGTTCCGCCGCAGTGCGGGCACCATATACCAGCGCCCGCGCAATGTAGGAGTGCGCGACCGCAGCCAGTTGTTTGTTGTCGAAACCGGTTCTGTAAATCCACTGCCCCTCGTTGAGTGGGAATGCGAAGTTGTTGGTGTTGGCAATGGCGATGGCATCTTCCAGCCATTTCACCGCGGAGTCCAACACTTCGTAATGGCCCACAAGTGGTAGTACCTGCGGCACGGAGAGATCGACATCCTCACCCACAACCGCGGCGCTGTCGAAAATCAGGCCAAGGTAGACGTGAGATATTCCCTGAACAAACCTGGCAAAAGCGAGGAATCTTGCCGTGTTGTCCGCCCTCGTGGCCGGGTCAATAATGCGAATGTTGTCCCTTTTCACCAGGCCGCCGTATTCTGCGGCTGACGAATTGGCCTCGTAGAAGGTGTGCCAGGGGTTCCTCATAACCTGGTGCTGGACGCCAAGAAAGTTTGGCACCTCACCCCGGGGCTCACCGACAACCTCCCACATGTCACCGCCAATGCTGTTGACGGATGTCGTCACCTCTTCGCCGAACACGCCGAAGTGCACCCAGGGTTCTGCTTCTCTCACTCCGCGCCATAGGGTAACAAATGTGCCCGCCACCAGCCTCTCCATCAGAGCTGGCTTGGCGATGAGTTGATCACGGGTATATGTGGTTCCGCCCGTGGGTTGAATGGTCCTCGTGTCGAGATCGAAGCATGCAGTCGCAAGCACACTTCCTCCCACAAGGGCCGCCAATAGTCTTCTGCTCATATGTGGTTATATCTCCAAGTCAATAGTCAGAATACCAAGCGGATTTGCGCGGTAAAGTTGCGATAGTTTGGCGCTACTGCACGGTCAACACGCGCCGTTGTCGCGTCGGTGCTACCGCTGATCTGCGGGTCGTAACCACTGTAGCTGTCGATTGTGATGAGGTCGCGACCAACGAGGGCAATGCTGCCACTCGTCATCCCCAGCTTCCGAAGAAGCGGCAGGCCCTGGTTCAGCCTGTACGCAATTCTCAGCTCGGAAAGCTTGACGAACGATGCGTTCTCGATGAAATACGGATACACGAACACAAGCGCGCTGCTCAGCCCGCCATAGTTGCCCTCATGTACGCCAGCGGCGTCGGCGTCGCAGCATGCGATGCCCTGTACGTAGTAATCGAGAGTCTTCTTGAGATAGTCCGGCTTTCCTGCCTGATCGAGCACGGCGTGATTGTTTCGATTCATCGCGCGCAGCTTCGCCTGGTTGTAAATCTGCCCGCCGATCTGACCTACGGTCTGCGCAGCAATGGAGAGGTTCCCAATCGAGAGCTGGTTGCCGAACCCAAATGAGAAGTCCGGGAGACCCTGACCAACAACCTTGGAGTCCTCGGCTTCAGCATACCCGTCTGCATCGTAGATGCCCGCGAATATCGGGAGCCCAAACTCGTACCTGATATTGTCGACGACAAATGTCTGACCCCAGCGCATGTCTGTGTACTTGCCGCCCGCGCCTACGCCGACGAGATAGCCCTCATCGTTGACCTGAAAATGGGTATCGGCGGCGCCACTGGCTATGTGCAGCGGAGACAGCTGGCTCTTGTCAGTCACGTAATAGCGGCCGTAGATCTGGCCGAAGACATAACCGGTGCAGTACCTCTGATACGTGGACGCTGCGCTGTTCTCGTTACCTACGTCGGTGTCACAGTTGCGTGGATAACTTGTGATCTTCTGTCTCGAACGATCCACCACCAGAGAGGAGGACCAGCGGAAGTTTCGTTTCTGAATCCACTGTGCCTCCAGGGTGGCCTCGTAGGTATCGCCGCGAAGATCCCCAAGATTGGTCTGCTGCGTATCAAAACCGGAAAACGCAAGAATCGTATCGGGGCGGATCTGATCCTTTACCGTGTTGTAGACATAAGTGAGCGAAAGGCTGAAGCGGTTACGGAAAGCCATATCAAGGCCGAATTCCTGCTCCGTCACTTCCTCCGGTCGGATCAGCTCGTTCCCCAGATTGGCCTTCTCAATTCGAGTCACGCCTGTGCCGGTCCGCTGCGTATAAAGCTCATACTTGGCGGTGAAAAGCGGGTTGTTGCCTGCCGTCCCGATTGAATACCGCGGCTTGAAGAGCGTGAAATCCGCAAACGGCCACCAATTCTCTTCCGACATCGACCATGCAGCGCTGGCACGGCCGTTTGCCCGCCATCTGGTATCCGGAGGCAGCAGCGAATTGCCCTCCGCGCGATAAACGAGGTCCACGATGTACTTCTGGTTGTAGTCGAGCGCGATGTTCCCCGTGTAGTCGAGTGACGTTGTCTCTCTGAACGTGGAGCTGATATCAAACTCACGGATGAAATTGAAGTCCGGCTGATTCTGCGTCAGCGTATCGCCGAGGACCTCGACGGAGTTGCGCTTCTGGTAGGTGCCTCCGGTGGCCGCGTATGCCCTGAACGTCCAGCCACCCATTCCGGTCAGAATTCCAAGCCTGGTGTTGGCGTTGTAAAACTCGTCCATACTTGTGGCTACGGAGTACTCGCCCTGGGACAGGCGTCCATCCGGATTGTCGTTCAAATCGGGGAGGTCTCTGAACTCCCAGCGGAGCTGCTCCTCACGGTCCGAACGAACGTAACCACCCAATGTGGTGAAGGACAAAAAGGAGTTTGGCCGGTAGGTGGCGCTGGCATTTATCTGCGCCCCGATTCGCCTGTCCCACTGGTCCGAGTACTTCTCGACGTAGAGTGGGTTGGCACCATTGATCCTGTTGTTCTGGAACCCGCCGCCATCCGGGTGCATGATGTAGTTGCCGGTAAGCGGATCCTTGGCCCTGATATCCACGCACTTGCAGATGTTCATCGCGTTGAGGAACGCACCGGCATTGTTCGTATTGCCACCGCCGGCAGCGTCGGCGTTGAGAACAAGGTTCGAGATGTAGGTTCTTCCGTAGCTGATTCCAATACCGGCGTTCAGCTTGTTGCCTCCGCGATAGTCGATGCTGACTGAGACGTTTTCCTGACTCGACCCGCCACCTTCTCGCAATATTCCCGACTCGTTAACAGCGCCGCCGCTAATGGCAAAGTTGGTCGAGAGGCTGTTCTGGCTGAGCTGTAAGGAGTTGCGATAACTTTTTCCAAGCGCGAAGAGGTTGGAAAGGTTGTCGTAGATTGGTACCGGCCACTCATTGTCAACCATGCGGTCCGGATCGGTGACAAAATTTACGGACTGGATGGCTGGCACCGGTCGACCAGCGGCATCAACCATATTGCCCTCAGCATCCATGAGAAACTGGTGGCTCCGCATTAGCGGAAGATTCTTGGAGACCTGCGACACACCAGCCTCGGTCTGCAGCGACATTCGTGTGGTGCCGAGTGCCTGACCCGCGCCGCGCTTGGTCGTAATGTTGATGACCCCATTGGCAGCGCGCTGGCCGTACAGCGCCGCGGCAGCCGCGCCGCGCACAACCTCGATCGACTCAATATTCTCCGACGAGACGTCCAGCGGATTCCCATTGATCGCACGCGCACCAATCGTCGGGTCGTCCTGCATCTGGATGACGCCGTCAATAATGATGAGTGGCTGAGTAAAGCCAGTGACGCTCAGTGGGTTGCGGATCTGAATCACGACATCCGAGCCTGGGAGGGTGCCGCCGCGAATCTGAAGGCCCGCGACTCTTCCAACCAATGCCTCGAGCGGGCTTCCCACCGGCGCGACGTCCAACTTATCGCCACTTACTACAGCGACGGAAAACGGGGCCCGGACGCCCGAGCCTGGTTCGACCATGCCGGTAGTCACGACCTGCGAGAGTTGCAGCGCCTGCACGTTCATCTTGACGTCCCTGACTGTGGGAGCGCCTGCCCTCAGGTTCAGATTCTCGAGCACCGTTGGCGAATAACCAACTCGAGTTATCCGGACCGTGACGATGCCGGGCGGAATGTTTGAAACCGTGTAGCGACCGTCGGCAGCTGTAGTGGCACCGTAGGCGGTTCCCACCAGCTGAACAGAGGCGAAGCCGAGCGGCGCGCCCGTTGCCACGTCCGTCACGACTCCCGTAATGGATGCACGGTCTGTTTGCTGAGTTTGCTGAACTTGTGCTTGGGCTTGGACTGTTTCTGCTGCTGCCGTGGCGAGGGTGAGCGAGAATCCAAGTGATGCGAGGGCTGACCGACGCAGGTTCATCTTTCCTCCGGATGTTGCGTTCAGTGCGATTCCAACTTCAGTTGACGTACCTTTCTATGCGAATCGTGACGGCGCTTCGGGGATGATTCAGCTGCCATTCACGCGAAAAGTCTGGGCGTAGTCGTGGGCTTAATGGCCCATGATAAAGCAAGGGACGCTCGTGCGCAAGATCACCAAGTCAAGAAGAACTTCGTGGCCCTGGGGCACAGACCCGACCATGTCCAATGGACGTCACGAGAAAGTTAAGACTTGGGGAATGAAATTGGAGAAGGGAAATTGGAAATTGGAGAGGCAATTGGATATTGGAGCTGGAGTCGGCATCGCATTCGC
>CAZKXZ010000068.1:9154-23671 GCA_964556695.1 uncultured Gemmatimonadales bacterium | reverse complement strand
CCGGTCCGCGGTTCCCGAACCCGCCGTTCCCGTGAACGCGGTCCCCGCTCCGCAGCCAGCAGTTGACGCAGTCCCCGCTCCTCAGGGCGTGTTCCCGGAATTCCCAATGCACCAAAAAAAATACGTCACTGAACTTTCGGTCCGATGTACCAGCTACCGCCCCGGCGGCAAAGTGCCTGGCCATCGGATCATTTCGATTCTTGCAATTCTCGTCGCAGCGTGCGGCACTGAAAAGCCGGTGGTGCCAGTTGCTCGGCAGTCAACTCGCGATAGCGCTGGGATCCGCATAAGCGATAATCCCGCGCCTGCGTGGACTCCTGCTGAGGCATTACTACTCACGCCGCAACCGACACTCGTGATTGGCAATCGTGCAGGCGCCAATTATGAACTCAGCAGAGTCCGAGGAGCTGCCGTACTCTCGGATGGCAGGATTGTCGTGGCAGACGGATCATCGTCGCAGCTGCGTATTTATGATGCCAGCGGCACTTTCGTAACGATGTACGGCAGGCCGGGCGATGGCCCCGGTGAGTTTCGGGAACTGTCGCGCCTTGTTCACCTGCGCGGCGACACTCTCGTCGTGGAGGGAAGAGGTCTTATCTCCTACTTCACAGGAACGGGCAAATTCCTTTGGCGCATGAACACTCGCGCTTCACAGGGTGAATCCATGCGTCCGACATTGCAAATGGTGCTCGCCGCGTTTGGCAATGGCGCGACCGTCCGCATTCCGATTCCCATGTTTCTCAACCCGAGAGCCAAGGGCGAGAAATGGATCGAGTCCACAGCGCCAGTACTGGTCAATCGCGACAACGAGGTTGTGGCCCGTTTCGATAGTCTCCCCCTCGTCGCCGCTGTGATGGAGGAGGGACCCCGGACACCATGGTTTGGTGCTCACCTTGTGTTTGCCAACAGCGATGACTCTTTTTTCTGCGGATTCGGCAACGAATACAGGATTCGCGTCTTCAACTCCGACGGTCGCCTCAAGCACATTATCGCGCGACACTGGACTCCGGTGAAGGTGACCCCCGCCGACATCGAGAAATATCAGCTGGAATGGGGAAAGAGCTGGATCAAATCGACGGGCGCCGCGGCGGAGAAGGAGTGGGCCGATCTCCGCGACGATCCCTACGCGGCTGAAGTGCCGGCCTTCTCGCAATTCATTGCCGATCGCGTGGGGCGCCTGTGGGTGCGCGAGGCGCACACCTTCGATGCCGCTTACGCAGGATCGCTCGAGTCCATGCCGCTGGTGCCCAGCGTGTGGAGTGTCTTCGATGCGGGTGGAAGCTGGCTGGGAGACGTCACGATGCCAGTGCTGTTTCTTCCCATGGAAATCGGCTCGAACTATGTGCTGGGCATCGCTCGCGATGCAGATGGAGTGGAAACCGTCGTCCGTTATGGCCTGCAAGCCAACGCGCGGTAACCGCATGCGCCCCCTCACCCTGCCACTTGCGGCGGCGTTGCTCGCAGTGTCTTGCGCGGGCGTGCCCACAGCTCCCACCACACCGACCGCCGCGTTCGACAAAGTCTGGGAAACATTCAACACGAAGTACCCCTACTTCGAGCTCAAACAAATCGATTGGCCCGCTGCCCGAGACACTTTTCGCCCCCAGGCGGAAACCGCCGCCGACATCTTCGCACTCAATTCCATTCTCCTCGACATGCTCGTGCCCCTGCGAGACGTGCACGTGGTTCTTGAATCGCCAGATGGGCAGCGATCATCCACTTATCAGCCAACAGCAGTCCGCAATTGGACTCAGGCACGCTGGCAGCAAGCAATCGCCGGAGCCGGTTGGACGCCGGTGCAGATTAATCTTGGTCGCGCACGAATTGACGGCGTGCCGTACATCGCAATCGGCAGCTGGAGCAGCACCCAGTTCTCCATTGCTGATGTCGACGATGCCCTGGACCCCTTCCGTGAGGACTCTGTACTCATCATCGACGTACGAGTGAATGGAGGTGGCGACGACGATCTGGCTCTCGCCTTCGCCAGCCGATTCACAGATCAAACCGTCGTCAGCGAAACATTCCGCTTTCGCACGGGCCCAGCGCCGGATGATCTCGGCAATCCGATCGTCCGCAGCATCTCGCCGCGCGGCCCGTGGACCTTTGCGGGACGAGTATTCGTGCTGTCCGGACGAGGAGTGTTCAGCTCCAACGAGAGCTTTGTGGCCGCGATGCGCGAAATGCCGCGAGTCACCATCGTTGGCGATACAACCGGCGGCGCCAGCGGCAATCCCTCGCCAACCGAGTACTACACAGGATGGAAGGTGTGGGTGTCCACTTGGTTCGCATCCTTGCCGGATGGCTCACCCATCGAATGGAAAGGCATCCCGCCTGACATTTTTGTGCCGTGGCCTGAATCGGGGAGCAACGACGCCGTGATCGCCGCCGCGGTTGCGCTGGCGAAAAGTCCATCTTCCGGCGCAGATCAGCGAGAGAGCGCACGGAGGTAATTCTTACGCGCCGTCGGGACGCCTGATAGCTTCAGCCATGGCAAATTCGCTCGTGCACTATGGACAACTACTCCTTGCGTTCGCGCTTTTTGCCGGCACAATCGCTCTGATCACACGCGTCTTTCTCCGGAAAGCATCGCCAGCCACGCGAAAAGCAACGGTACGCTGGGTTTTTCTCGGTTTTCTCTATATGCTCACGGCGAGCGTTGTCCTCGATGCCTTCATGGCGCGCTGGGGGTTCAGGGGCGACTCCTCGCGATACGGCTTCGAAGCGATGGTGCAGTTCCAGGCAGAGCGGCCCTACGCATATCGAGTGCTGTTTCCCCTGCTTGTACGCGCGGGCGCTGCGGCAATTCCAGCATCATTCATTCAGCGGAACGAGGATTTTTTTCTCAAGACATCAGAGTTGAGCGTCTACCGCGAGCCGCGCGAGGAATGGACGCTTGAGAAAAGCGTGCACTGGCATGTGGCCTACGCGCTCCAGTTTCTCAGCTTGGTTGGCGGAATGCTGCTGGCGCGACTCTTCCTGCGGCAGCTCCTGCCCGATGTTCCCTCAGCCTTCGCGGATTTTGCGCCACCGCTCGGCGCACTTTTCCTCATGATGACTTTCATCCACGGCGGATACATTTACGATCTGCCGGAGCTGGTCCTGCTCTTCGCAGGCGCGCTGCTGGCTGCGAGGAAGAACTGGTTCCTTTACTACCCGGTTTTTCTGCTTGCGGGGCTCAACAAGGAAACCGGCGTTTTTCTCGTCGCATATTTTGTCGCGCTCCTGTGGGATGAACTGCCGCGGCGCAAGTTACTGTTGCATGCCACCGCGCAAGTCGCGCTTGGGGCACTCGTGATATTCGGTCTCAGGTATCTCTTCCGGGAGTCACCCGGCCAGCCGATCGACTGGCGCGTCGGGCAACATTTCGACACGTGGATAAATCCGTTGAGCTATTTCAAGTTCTACGATTTCTCCGCACCACTTATCTGGATCCCGCAGGCAACCAACATCATTACGTTGGGACTGATCGCGGCATTGACTGCAATAGCGTGGTCGCGAATGAGTGCGGCGCTCAGAAGATTCGTTGTAATCGTTACGGCCGTGAGTACCGTACTAGTGCTCATGGGTGGATATCCCGGAGAAGTACGCAATTTCTCCCTGCTTTTCCCGCCGCTTTTCGCCGTCGTAGTTATGGCAGTGTCAGTGATGTATGGGTCCACGAGCCGCAATCAGGCATAGTAGGAGAGGGCAGGTATGCAACTTCTGACCACTGACCACCGTTCACTGCAAACTGAGGTCATCCGACCGGAATGCCAGGACGGATGACCTCAGTTGGCAGTGGTCAGTGCTCAGTGATCAGAAGTTGCAGACCTGCATGAAGTACCAGCGCCGGGGATCAGATTACCGCGAAACCGGCACTACGCGCCCATCAGCATCAATGATGCCGAGCGGCGGGCGCGTCTTCCATGCACCACGTGTGAAATCAGGAAAATCCACTGTTCGGCTGCGCTGTGCTATTGATTGCTCGCTCATCATGATCACCGCGGTGCACGCTGCGCCGTCGTAAACATCGCTATCCATCGGCGCTCCTTGTCGCAGACACTGCACCAGACGGTAGTCCTCGATGAAATCCATGCCGCCATGTCCGGCGCCGGCGGCGCGCTCGTCGAGTCCTTTCCACAACGGATGATCGTACTGCGCGCGGTAAAGATTCAGATCTTCCCAGCGATCATTGGGGCTGCGCCCCTCAATGTAAATGCGCTGATCAGGATATTTCTGCACCAGGCCTTTCGTTCCCTGCAGCATCGTTTTGCGGCTGTACGGCCGCGGAGAATTCGTGTCGTGCGTTATCTCGATCGTCTGGCCGGCCTTCGTGCGAATTAACGTGGTCACCACATCGCCGAGCGCATACCGTTGTCGTGCCTCGGGACTGTCGGCACCAATGCGCGCCTCCGCCCAGAGATTGAGTCCGCGCGACTTTGTCGCCATCGAAACCAGATGGTCAAACTGGTTGCCGCGGTTGATGTCCATCCATTGCGCCACCGGACCAATGCCGTGCGTCGGATACAAATCGCCATTGCGCCGGATGGAGTGCTTCACCCGCCAGCGATCGTAGTAGAAATCGGTGAGCTTGAGGGTGCGCAGATCGTGCAGGTATCCGCATTCCGCATGCAACAGTTCACCAAACATTCCCTGGCGCATCATGTTGAAGATCAGCATCTCGGGGCGGTCGTAGTTGCAGTTCTCCATCATGATGCAGTGGCGCTGCATCTTCTCCGCTGTTTCAACAAGCTCCCAGCATTCGTCCAGCGAAACCGCCATCGGCACCTCCGTGGCGGCGTGCCTCCCGGCGCGCAACGCTGCCAGCATCACGGGCGCATGCCACTCCCACGGAGTCGCGGTGAAAACAAGATCGAGCTGTTCTTCGCCGATCATCCTTTCGAAGTCGCGCAGCCCGCGATCTCCGTACCCCTTCGGCTGCGGTCGCCCCGCGGTGGTGACGTATCTCTGCGCGCGCGCCAGATTCGCTGGAGTAACATCGCAGATGGCCACGATGTCCACGCCATCAAGCTTCAGAAAGTTCTGCACATGCCCCGATCCCTGATGACCCACGCCGACAAATCCCACTCTCACACGCTGCAAAGGTTGCGAGGCGAATAGCGCTGTCCCCGGAAACGCTGCGCGAGTCTGCGCGACCGTTTCGACACCGCCAGCTCCACCAGTGCGGCAAGCACCAAGTCCCAGTCCCACACCCGCGATCGCGGCGGTCTTGAGGAATTCTCGACGATCAGTATTTGTTGTCATCGGCGGTTACCCTTTTCAAATGCGAAGCGCGCCTGGCCCGGGGCGCGACAGAAAGAACTCAGCATGTCGTGCGGCTTCGGGAAATGCAGCTTGGTACTCAGCACTCCAACTCCGAACAAAGTCGTCGGCAACGACCGTGTCCACAAGTGCCCACACACTTCCTCCAAATCCAGCACCGAATGCCGAGGCCGCATGCGCACCGGCACCGCGAGCCGCCCGGGCAAGGAGTATCGTCTCCGGGATCTGATTGCGCAGCAGCTTCTCCGCGCCCTGCTGAGAACGATCCACGAAGCCGCCAAATGCCGCAAGATCTCCGTGCAGGAATGCGTTGGATGCGCCGGGAATTAACTCAGCTGATTCGGTAACGAACTGGTCGAAGCGTTCCAGCAATCGCGCCGCGGTGAATTCGCCAGCCGGAGCATGCTGTATCACTGAACGGATGCGGGCCGGGGCGTCCGCCGCGCTTTCGACAGCGCATGCGAGCGAGTCATCCTCGCGCGCGCTTGCGCTGTTCCAGAGCGCGAGAATCTGCCGCACGCCCAGTGACAGTTCATTGTAGCGCTGCTGCGCACCGAAGCCTTTCTCCGCCGCAACACCGCTGAACGCAACAACGAACGTCAGACTGTCCGGGCACCTGATCTCCATCTCCGGTCGAACAGGAGTGAACGAAAAACGACTCACGAAGTCGCTCCGGCAACACAGGATTGCGGTGTGGTCCTCGCTGCCACCGAAAGTGCCGACTCCGGAATCTCCCGCCAGTGGACCAAAACCCTGTCCATTCTCAATCGTGCCGAGATAGCCTGCGAGTTCTTCGAGCGTATGGATGGCCGTGCTGTACGTGTCCGATGCCTGGATGTCGTTCACAGCATCAACGGCAAAGAAGATCGAGGTACTGAGCGCACTGGAACTGCTCATCCCGGATGCGGGAGGAAGGTCGCTCGCGAATGTGATGTCCGCACCGCACCGCGCATCCGGAAAATTCCGTGCCAGCCGCCGAATCGAGGCCGCCACGTACGATCCCCAGTCACCTTGCGGAATCTCAAGCGCAGCGTCGAGCGCGAACGTGTGCGTTTCGTCGCGCACTGCATCGGTAACGTGCACCGCGTTGTCGCCGCGTGGCGCGACCATCACGATGAACCCGCGCTCCACCGTGCAAAGGAGACTGCGCCCGCCCGCGTAGTCGGTGTGTTTTCCGAGCACTTCGATGCGCCCCGGCACAAAAAACGCCACCCGCTCGGAAGAGCTGCGCGAACGCTCAAGCGCCGCGTCGCCACGATCGAACAGTTGTCCCTTTGCGACCGACTCTCGCTGGGACATTCCGGCCGCGATCAGCCGCGCTGCAACCCCGGTCAGACTCCCTCGGCCCGGTCCCACGGTCCCCATAGCGCGTACGTTGCGCCTGGAGTTCCAAAACTCACAGTTGACCCCTGAATATTGAAAAACAGAATCTCGCCATCGGGGCTGAAACAACTGCCCGCAAACTCGTGCGGAGACTCTTGACCTTGCACGAATGGTTGCATGACCACGTCGACCATCTGCCCCGAGCGCGAGAGTGCGCGAATGAACTGCTCGGCAGAACTGTCTTCGCAGATGATTACTCCGCCCCGTGCGCTCACACACACGTTGTCCGGTCCATCGAGAACAGCGCGCGAGGGCGACTCGAAAACCAGTGTCAGAATTCCGGAGTCAGCCCCGTCGGGTATGTATCGCCACACCTGCCCCGCGCGTGCAGTACCGCCACTAGTGGAAATGAAATAGCAGCTATCATCGGCCCAGAAACATCCCTCAAGCCGGTCGAAAATTGCGGCGCCATTCGCCAGACCCTCCCGAAAAACCGTGGACGGATCCTCTTCGGCTCCGGCAGGATCAGGCTCCGAAATGTTCACCCACTGCACCGGCAACCTGGTTCCTACAACCTGATCCAGCACTGTGTTGAATCGCGGGCGGTCGCGCACCATGAGAATCTGCAGCCGGCCGCCATCTGCCAGCCGCTGTGGCGTGCGAGGGATAAAGCGGTAGAAGCCCGAGCCCGGCTGTAGAGGGTTGGCTACGCCGCCCCAGCGCATGTCCTCTGTTTCGAAGACAACTCCGCTGCGCGGGTCAACCGCAACCGCTTCATGCACCATCCGCCCCATCGCGCGCAACGGGACAGGATCAACAGCCTCTTTCGCGGACACAGGTACTTCGAATATGTACCCGTGCGGTTTTTCAAAACCCCGTCGTGGTCCGTTCGTGGTTTCCTCACAGGAGAGCCAGCTACCCCACGGCGTTCGGCCGCCCGCGCAATTGATGTGCGTCCCGCCCAGCGAAATGAATTCCTCCGTTACTCGCACTTGGCGCTCGGCTCCCCTGCCTGTGACTCGCACAGTGAGAGAAGAGGTGCCGCCGCTCGCCAGCTTGTCGTATGGCCGCGGTCCCAGGGGCTCCGCGCGCGCAGGGCCGTTGCCCATCTCATGGTTCCGGATCAGGCGGATGTCACCATTGGGAAGCGCGAAAGAGCCCATTCCATCCACCGCATTCGGCACCATGAAGTCCGGAACAGCAACGGACGGGGCGCTCGTTCGGCTGATGGCAACACAGCGGAACTCTTCAGGAATAAAGAGTTCCGGGCAATCAGTACTGCGCACCAGGGGACCAAACCCACCGTTGTCGCGCGGTCTAAGCGAGCTTGCAAAGGCGCTGTCCACCCCATTCCACCTCGTGAGCGCGCTCAGCGATGGAGCCAGTAGAGTGCCGGCGCCCATCACGCCAAGCCGGCGCAGAAATTCCCTACGATCTGAAGTCACTCTGATTCACCCGGGTTCGTCATTGTCACCAAGCAGTTTCGCGTTCGGTCCAGTTCTGGCACATTATTAGTCTAACTCCATCCACCCGGAGCAGTGATCATGCGATTGTCTCGTTTCAGTATAAAGGATCGGCTTGCCTGTGCAACCGCCATCCTGCTGGCCCTCATAGCCATGCCCGCACTTGCCCAGGCGCCCGCGGATTCCCGCCCGGTCGGCATGAATGTCGAAGAGATTCAGTACCCGCATCCCTTGCAAACGATGCCATTCCGGCTTTACGGGCAGGACGTTCGCATGGCCTACATGGACGTAGAGCCCGCTGGCACGTCCAACGGCACAACCGTGGTGCTGCTGCACGGCTTCAATTTCTTCGGCGAAGCTTGGGGCAACACCATTGACGTGCTCACGAAGGAGGGCTTCCGGGTCGTTGTTCCGGACCAGGTCGGATTTGGGCGCTCCACAAAAGCGCTCATTCCATACACGCTCAACGACATGGCGCTCAACACCCGTCGGCTGCTGCAACACCTTGGCATCGAGCGCGCCGCGATCGTCGGACACTCAATGGGTGGCATGCTGGCATCGCGTTTTGCGATGGCATATCCCGCGGTCACCACGCATGTGGTGATGGTGAATCAGATCGGTCTCGCCGACACGCGCCCGGGTCGCGCACCGCGTTATCTCGACGAAGCCTTTCGCACAGACACAACACGCACGCCTCCCGTCCGCACCTACGAAGCAGTACGACAAGGCATCACGCGCTACTTCGTGACGTGGAAACCCGAGTACGAGAAGTACGTGCGCATCCACTGGGGTTGGACACTGAGTCCCGACTGGCCGCATTTCTCGAAAGTGCGCGCCGCGCTACAGCAGGTGATTGGCGGCGAAACGGTGGTGTACGACTGGCAGCACATCAAATCAAAAGCGCTCGTGATTGGAGGGGCCGCGGACACTCCCGCTTACCCAGAACAGGCAAAACGTGTGGCCGAATCAATTCCCGGAGCGCAGCTCGAGCTCATTCCCAACATCGGACACATACCGCAGTTCGAGGCGCCGGAAATTTTCCACGCGAAACTTGTGGCGTTCCTGAAGAAGAACTAGAGCACTCAATTCCGTCATTCGCGCGAAGGCGGGAATCCAGGGTCGTCTTCTCGGGATTCCTGCTTTCGCGGGAATGACGGCATGCATGTGCAAAGCCATGTGGATGCATAGCAGCTGAATTTGCGCAGAAAGAAACCCAACTCCGACCATTTCGATGGCCGCCGGTTTGCAAACCAGGCCGCCGTTCATCTTCCCACATTCCGCGACATACAGCGCATGCTGCGCACAAAGCGCACGCCGTGGCCCGCACGAGTAACGGTGCAACAACGCGCGCCAGACGCCCGCACGTCGACCGATGAAGTCATAGTCACTTTTATCGGCCACTCGACCTTTCTTGTTCAGTCGGCCGATGGCAATGTGCTCACCGATCCGGTTTACTCAGAACACGCAGGTCCATTCGGAATCGCCGGACCGCGTCGAGTGCGCGAACCTGCGGTTGCTTTCGAACACCTCCCCGAAATATCGGTGGTGCTGCTGAGCCACAATCACTACGACCATTGTGACCTAAACACTCTGCGTCGCATCGCGAAACGTTTTTCTCCGCTCTTCTTCACGCCACTCGGCAACGCACGTCTGCTCAGGCGCGCCGGCGCCCGAAGAGTCGAGGAACTGGACTGGTGGGAGAACTCCACCACCTCGCCATTCCCCGTTTCTCTGACACCGGCGCAACACTTTTCCGCGCGCACGCCCTTCGATCGCAATCGCGCCCTGTGGGGCGGGTTTGTTTTTTCAGTGCGAGGACGCAGGATCTTCTTCGCTGGCGACTCCGGTTACGCTCCACATTTCATACAGATTCGCGAGCGACTAGGTCCGATCGACCTCGCAATACTTCCAATAGCCGCCTATGAGCCGCTGGTTCATGAAGCCGATTCATATGAACCCCGAGGAGGCGGTGCGTGCGCACCTCGACCTGGGCGCGCACCAGAGTATCGCCTCACATTTCGGGACCTTTCAGCTCACCGCCGAAGGGATCGACGAACCGCTGTCCGGCCTGCGCGACGCACTTGGCTCCGCTGGCCTAGCGGCGACTCAGTTCCGCGCCCTCGATTTCGGCGAGTCGTTCAGCGCGTTGGGCCCGTCTGCGCTTAACAAACGATCAATCGATCAAATGATCAAATGAACAAATGAACAAATGAACAAATGATTGCGATCTTGGATCTCGATCAGCCAATCGGGTAGCCATTTGATCAATTGATCGATTGATCGATTGATCGATTGATCGTCCCTTTCTAGCCCGGCCCCTTGAACGCCGCCCGCCGTTTCTGAATCGCAGCAACGGCAGCATCAGCCCGGAACTGAGTGAGCTTCTTCCCAATCGTCAAAGCTTCCTCGAGTACAAGAGGCAAACTGTTGATGTGGTCCAGCCCCACCTTCTTGCGCTCATCGAACCGAACGTGGCGCGGACTGTCATTCATGATGATCGATGAGATGTAATAGTCGTCGTGATACCCATCGAGATCCTTGTTGAGCTCAACCTTGCCGAGCACCTCGTTCTGGTACTTGAGCACATCGCCGTAGTTGTAGTACTCGGGAATGTGAGCGATGAGAACGCCCTGTCCCTTCCATGCGGAGTCGAGTTGCGTGGCAACGTTGCGCAGCATTGTCTGGTTGCTGCCGCTGTCGCCGATCAGGAATATTTCCGTGAATCCCTGCGACTTGAGACTCGTCGCCATGTCCTTTAGAACAGCAAGGAGAGTCGCTTGCGACAACACCAGCCGCCCTGGCTGAGTCGTCGTTGCCGGATTTCCGCCGTCGAGCATTACGAGCGGTGCGAGGAGCGTCTTGCCAAGCGTTCGCGCGATTGCATCGCCCGATACCTTGAGCACGTGATTGTGTTTGCCCGTCGTGAGGTACGGCCCGTTCGCTTCCATCGTGCCGTTCATGATGATTGCGGTCTTGAAGCCAAGCGTTTGCACGAGATCGCGCATCTCGAGAATCGTCAGCTCCGACATCCAGAGATTGTCGGGCATCGCAATGGGTCGTTCCATGCGAATGCTGTAAGGAGGTGGCACGCGCTGGCCGGGAGGACGCACAACCTGCACCTGCTGCCCCCCTCGTCCCTGCCCGCGGCCCGCGGTACTAGTGGCCGCCCCACCAGTGGCCCCGCCACCGGTCGTCCCTTGTGCCAGAATTGATGTCGCGCACGCGCCAACTGCAAGGAGTTGCACCAGTGGTGCTATTGACCATCTCTTCATCTTTCCTCCCAGGGGTGTTCCGGGGACAAAAACGCTGTCTGCCACGGAATGAGCATCTGTTATTATACCGCCTGCCGGCGAACCGGTCGAGTGACCGGCTCCATGGGAAGCGCATCCCCACGCTTCTGAACACCGAACACTGTTCACTGACAACTGAGGTCATCCGAGCGGGATCCGTCTCACGAAGATCGACGCGGGGCCACAGGTCTGTCTTCGGGGAACAACCCAGCATCGCCACGGATGACATCAGTCTGCAGTGGGCAGTAGTCAGTGTTCAGAAGTTGCAGACCTGCAAAAAGCCCTGGTGCAGTCTCAGCAAATGAAGACGCTTACAGGGAGAGCAGAATCCAGGTAGCCATCACGACGCCGATACCGCACTTGGTGGCCGTTCCCATCACTCGCCCGATGAGCGCGCCCTTGGCCGCCTGCGTGGCGCTGCCGGTCGTGGAACCCGTGGTGAGCTCGGCCAACAGCGCCCCTCCGAAGGCCCCCACAAAGGCGCCTATCACAGACCCGACAACGGGAATAGGCAATCCGACAATCGCCCCGACAATCCCACCCAGAATGGCCCCCCAACCCGCGCGCCGGGATCCCCCATAGCGGGAGGTGTAGCGCAGGGCCAGCTTGAATTCGATCAGCTCCGCTATGGTCGCGAGCACGAAGATGGCGATTACTGTAGCCACGCCCACGCCGGGCCGTCCCGTCACCGGGCCAAAGAGCAATGCGGCCCCGATCATTAGCCATGTCCCGGGCAATCCTATCGCCACGAGGAGCAGGCAGAAGATGAGAACAGCGGCCAGCAGAAGAACGCTCAGCATGCGCTACACCCGCGCCAGAAGCGCCGAGGATGCGTCACGAATGAGGATCGCCGCCGCCGCCGAACCTTGCCCTGTGCAGGAGGCAGGCGTGTCTGCGGCAGTGTGGATGCGTCCCAGAGAACCGAGCGTTCCCTTGCAGAGTGTCACCGTGTCCCAACCTCGCGCCTCGAGAGCCATCGAATCAACCAGAATACCCATCAACCTACGGCGCTCGAAAAATGGTGTTTCGGAGGCGGCCGCCGCCACTCGGATCTCCTTGCGAACAATACCGACTCTTGTGTGGCCCCCAGCCCCGACGCCAGCCCCCGCGAGGCAGAGAAAACCGCCGGCATCGTCCACGCTGTCGCAATTGATCGCCAGACCAGGCTCGCGCCCCATGCTCCATGCGTGAGCGCCCGCCAGACCCACTTCTTCCGCGCTGGTGATCAGAACTCCGACTCCCGAAATCCCCCTTCGCGCCAAAGCGGTGGCGGCCATGAGAATCGCGACTACTCCGCTGGCGTTGTCGAGTGCACCACAGGATTTGTTGGATACAATGCTCAACAACAGGGGAACACTCGCCGCAATCCCAAGCGCGCCGGTTGCGTACCAGAGCGCGGCCGGCAACATGACGCCGAACGCGTACCGCGCCGTTAGCATCAGAATGATTACGACAAACATGGCTAAGCAGCCAATCACGCCGGCCGCGCGCGCAAGGATTGATATTGGTTGCGACTTGCTATCGAGGTGCGCCACGAGCCAGAGTCGCTGCTCCCCGGAACTTCCCCTCCCTTCGCCGCTGCTTTGCGCAACAAGGTTGACGCCGGTCCGTCGCAGCAGGGGCAGGTGCAGCACGGAGGCGCGTGTCGCAAGCAGTCCGACAGCAAGGAGCAGAACAATGTGAGTCACAACGATTGCGGCCAGAGCATCCGGTTCACTTTGCAGCCTGCCGCTTGCTCCCACCAATCCGGTCCAGGCAAACAGTGAGAGCAGTATCGCTCCCGCGAGTGGCGTCGCAACCGTGCCGGCGAAAGCGGAATAGCTGAATTCTTCTTCGCGAGTATCGAAACCACTTTCGCGCAGGAAGGCCGCGCAGAAATCGCGAGCGCGCTGCTCCTCAGGCGTCCCGGTACCTCGTGGGAAAGCGGCTATCGCATCGAGAAGACGTTTCGCCTCCTCGTCCCCGCCGCGCACAGGAGCTGTTCCGCTACGAGCGCGACTGGCTCGTGGACTCCGCGGCGCGCGGCAACATCGCGTCGACCGTGCGTCGCTGCGTTTCATCAAGCGATCGCAGTGGGGAACGTACCGTGCCCCCTTCGAGCCCCGCGAGATCCATCGCCGCCTTCACACCCGGCACTCCAAGCCCGCCGACTATTTCCTTCGCTGCATGGGTCAGCACCGCCTGCAGCTCGCGCGCACGCGCATGGTCTCCACCAGTCCACGCCGAAAAAATCCTGGGAGTCATGTCTCCGGTGAACAGCGCCACCGCCAGGATTCCGCCACGCGCACCAAGTTCCAGCGCGGTCGCGAATGTGGGGCCATTCCCAGTGAGCAACGTGAAGCGCGGATTGCCGCGCTGCACCTTCGCATAGCCGGCGAGAAGATCCATGTCGCCGGAGCTGTCCTTGATGCCGACGACATTGGGATGTTCCGCCAGTTGCGCAACGAGATCAGGCTCCAGCGGAAAGTGGGTGTACTTGGGAATGTTGTAGAGCAGCACCGGCACAGGAGAACCGTCGGCAACAGCGGAGAAATGCGCCAGCAGCGCGGCGCGATTCATTGCGGAGGTGTAATAGTGCGGCGACACCACAAGTACACCGTCCGCGCCACGCGCTCCCGCATCCGCCGCGCGCTTGACCGTCTGCTTCGTGGACTCGGCACCAATTCCGACGAGCAAAACCGATTCGGCCGGCACCGCCGCGCGCGCCGCATCCACCAGCGCGGAGCGCTCGGATTCTTCGAGTAACGCCGCCTCGCCGGTGGAACCGCACACCAGCACACCGCACTGTCCCGCATCCAGATGCGCCTTGATGTTGCGAACGAAGGCAGGGATGGCCAGCGCATCGCCGCTGGAATCAAAAGTTGTGACAAGCGGTCCGATTACCCCTTGCAGCCGGGTATCGGGCTTGTCTCTGGAGAGGGATTTGAACATTTACGGTTAAGCTGGCTCAGAGGGGGCAGGAATGCAAGCCATGGTGTCCCAGTTTGCCATGGGACTGCGGACTGCGAAACACATTAACTGCGAAACGCATTAACCGCGAAACGCATTAACCGCGAAACACATTAACCGCGAAACGCAAAAAAAGCGGAACGCACGTGGCGTCCGCTCTTTATGTGTTTCGCTGTTTATGTGTTTCGCTGTTTATGTGTTTCGCTGTTTATGTGTTTCGCTGTTTATGT
>CAZKXZ010000068.1:0-9054 GCA_964556695.1 uncultured Gemmatimonadales bacterium | reverse complement strand
GTTTCGCTGTCAGCAATCTCTCCCTCAACGAACCGCCGCCTTGGCCGCACCGCGCCGGCGCGAGGGCTGCATGCGATCGGTAGAGAGAGTGCCAGCACTGACTATGCTCGCTACTTCTTCGTTCACAACACCATCCGAAACAAGCTGCGACAAATGTTGTTCGAAGGTGCGATTCGCCTCATCCCCATCGCCCGAACCCACATACTCGGCGATCTCCCCGGAGCGAGATGGATCCACGATCATGTCGCGCACCTCCTGGTCCACGATCACCACTTCGCAGGCACTTACCCGGCCAGCGCCATCGGCGCGCGGCAGAAGGCGCAAGGCGATGATCGAGTGCAGCGAGGCGGCGACGCGCGCGCGCAACAAACCCTGGTCCTGCCGCGAAAGAGCCAGCAGTGCGTCAACGCTGCTCTGCACATCGCGGGCAAGCAGCGACGAAATCACCAGGCGGGCACGCTCCACCGACTGCAGCGCGAACTCCAGCGTCTCGCCGTCGTGGAGATTTTCCATGACCACAACATCGGTGTCCTGCCGTAAAGCTGCCTGCAAACCTGTCTGCAGAGATGCGGTGTCAACTCCGATTTCCCTCTGTGTGATGGAGCACTTGACGTCGCGATGCAGAAACTCGATGGGATTCTCGAGGGTCACAATATGCCGGCGCGTGTTTGCATTCGCATGGTGCAGCAGAGCCGCAATCGCGCTTGATTTGCCGGACCCGTACTGGCCTGACACCAGCACCAGCCCCATCTCTCCCTCGGCCATCCGTCCCGCCACTTCGGGGAGTCCCAGCTTCGCAATGGTAGGGACCTCGAACGGAATGACTCTCAGGATGACCATGAAGCTGGAGCGCTGTCGCAGAATGTTCACGCGAAAACGGCCGATGCCGGTGGCACCCCAGGAACAGTCGTAGTCCGTGATGCGATCGATGCGGGCCTTGTCATCTTCGTTGGGAATCAGCCGCAGCGCGATTGCTTTGGTCTGCTCCGGAGTGAGCGCCTGTTTGGTGAGGGGCACCAGTTCACCGTCGATCCGCGCACGAAAAACATCGCCCGCCTTTATGTGAAGGTCGGTTGCGCCTTTTTCGACGGCTGCCCTGATGATCTTTTCCATTAATCAGTAACCCGCTTGCTTGTCGACGATGTTGCGAAGAGGCAGTCCCGATCGGTAGCGCTGCCAGTTGTCAAGAAACAACGCCATCTCCCGCTTCCAGAACGACGGAGCCACCGCGGCCACATGCGGCGTCAGGAAAACACCGCGCTGGTTCCACAGGGGGCTTTGCGGGTCCAGAGGCTCGCCCGACACAACGTCGAGGAAAGCCCCTCGAATGCGACCACTATCAAGGGCGCCAGCCAGCGCCTGCTCATCCACAAGCGCTCCCCGAGCCACATTGACGACGATCGCCCCCCTGCGCAGCAACGCAATTCGGCTGGCATTGAGAAGGCCGCTGGTCTCCCGCGTAGAGGGCGCCGCCAGGATCACGATATCGGCCTGCGGCAGCTCCTCCTCGAGCGCTGCGGGGCTGAAGCCCCTCACTCGTACAAACCCCGGCGGAGTACCGAGTTCGGCCCTCCGGCGGAAGCCCGTGCAGTGGGCACCCATGGCGGACATCCGCACCGCGATCTCCGAGCCAATCCCGCCGGCACCCACTATCAGCACGTGGCTGCCACTCAGTTCGCGCATCGTCGACTCCACACCGGTCAGCGTTCCCTTCTCCCATCTATGTGCCGCTTGACCCTCGACCGCCTTGTCGAAAGACCGAAGAAAAAAGAGCACGCCTCCCAGAACATGTTCCGCCATGGTCGGTCCATATATTCGCGCGGAATTCGTCAGAATCACGTCGCTCGCCAGCATTTCATCGAAGAGAATGCTGGCGACGCCCGCAGTTGCCGTGTGAACCCACTTGAGTTCGCGGGCAACATTGAAAAGCTGCCGCGAAATTCCGAACCCGAAGTAGATCTCCGCATCCGCAATCTCACGCACAACCGATGAGTCGGGCGGCGCACCGCCATCTCCGTCGGATGATGTTTCGCTCTCGGCAACGACAACATCCCAGTCGGGTGGACTCGCATCGGCAAGGTCGCGAAGTGCACCGGGTGTGACGCCCCATGCGTGCGCCCTGGCGCGCACATCCAGAACGAGCTTGCTACGCGATCTCATTCAAATCCCATACGCTCCCTGGTCGTGCGCATCGTTTCCTTTGCAACGACACTGGCGCGAGCGGCGCCTTCCTGCAGCAACTTCTCAACCATTTGCGGTTGCCGCGCAAATTCTTCGGAGCGTCGGCGTATCGGCACGAGCTCCTTCTCCAGCGATTCGTGCAGCACCTTCTTGCAATCCAGGCAGCCCCATCCCGCACTGCGGCACTGCTGCGCTACATGAGCGACCGTCGGCGCATCGCTCAACACCTGGTGCAGATGATAGATGTTGCAAACCTCCGGCGTACCCGGGTCGCTGCGTTTCACCCGTGCGGGGTCGGTGACCGCGGGGCGAAGTTTCTGCCAGATTGCATCCGGCTCTTCGAGAAGGCCGATGGTGTTGCCCAGCGATTTGGACATTTTCGCCTGACCATCGAGGCCCATGATCCGCTTGGCGGCGGTGAGCAAAGGCCGAGGCTCGGGAAAAAATGGAGTGTCGGGAGAAAACCGCGCATTCCATTTGCGGGAAATATCCCGGGAAAGCTCCAGGTGCTGCACCTGATCCTCTCCCACGGGAACCGAATCTGCTCTGTAGAGCAGGATGTCAGCTGCCTGCAGGACGGGATAGGTGAGCAACCCGACCGCGATGCTCTCCTGTTTCTGACCTTTCTCCTTGAACTGTGTCTGTCGCTCCAGATCGCCCAGCGGACAGATGGTGTTGAATATCCAGGCAAGCTCGGTATGTTCGGGCACCGCCGACTGAACGAACAACACAGCCTTGGACGGATCGATACCCGCGGAAAGAAGCGAGACGGCCATATCGCGACGTCTTGCAACAAGGTCGCGCGGATCGTACGACACGGTGATCGCGTGATAATCCACAACGCAAAAGAAACATTCATGTTCGCGCTGCAGCGCCACCCAGTTCTTGACCGCGCCAAGATAGTTGCCGATATGCAGCTCGCCCGACGGCTGAATTCCACTGAAGACTCTGAGCATCGAGAAATTGTATGAGCGCGGCGAGTGCGTCGCAAGCAACAACTCTGTCTGACGCTGCGCTGCTGGACATCGCAATTGACGCGGCGAGTGCCGGAGCAGAGCTGGTTCGAGCTCGCACCGCCGACATCTCTGGACTCTTGTGGACCGAAAAGAACCCCGCGGATTTCGTCACCGAGGTAGATCGCGAGGCCGAAGCGGCTATCGATGCAGTAATCCGTCGCAGCGCTCCGGGAGCGCGAACAGTTGGTGAGGAGCTCACCCCGCAAATCGGGTCGCTGAGTGGAATCGTATTTGTGGTCGACCCGATCGATGGGACAACAAATTTTCTGCACCGCTATCCCGAATACGCGGTATCTGTCGGCGTCGCTCGGGACGGTGACCTCGTGGCTGGAGTCATCATGAATATCCCCACCGGCGAGACCTTCACCGCCGCTCGGGGTCAAGGCGCAAGGAGGAATTCGGAAATAATTCATGTATCCGACATCTCCGTGCCGGGACGGGCGCTCATAGGTACCGGGTTCCCTTTCAAACACCCCCAGTATCTTCCGCGCTATCTTCGCCAGATGGAAAGGATCATTCAGAAAACCGCCGGCGTGCGCCGCGCTGGGTCGGCGGCGCTCGATCTCGCGGACGTGGCCTGCGGACGGTTCGACGCGTTCTGGGAGCTGATGCTCGCCCCATGGGATGTGGCTGCCGGAATCCTAATCGTTCGTGAAGCCGGAGGTGTGGTAACCGATTTGAATGGCGTCAATTCGGGGCTGGCGCACGCCGCCGTCGTTGCCGGCAACCCCGTTGTGCACGACTGGCTGCTGAGCATCCTCAGTGGCGAACACCTTTCGGATGTCAACGCCGTGCCGCGAGCAACGCTGTGACGAATTACGTGGAATGTGTGCCCAATTTTTCGGAAGGACGGCGGCCGGAGGTCGTCGCCGCCATACGCGACGCGATCGCCGCAACCAACGGCGTCACGGTGCTCGATGTGTCGTCCGATGCATCGCACAATCGCTCGGTGATCACCTTCGTCGCGCCCGTTGAATTCGCCGTCGAGGCCTCATTCGCCGCAATCCGGAAATCGCTGGAACTCATCGACCTGAATGAGCACACCGGAGAGCACCCCAGAATCGGCGCAACAGATGTGATGCCATTCGTTCCACTCGGGCCTACGACCATGGAGCAGTGCATTGCGCTCGCACGTGAACTGGGCGCCCGCGTGGGTCGCGAGCTGGCCATTCCCGTGTACCTCTACGAGCGCGCCGCAACGCGTCCCGAACGAGTGAATCTCGCCCATGTGCGTCGTGGCAACTTCGAGGGATTGCGCGATGTGCTGGGGCGCGAACCGGAACGCGAACCCGACTTCGGACCCAACCACATCCATCCTACCTTCGGCGCCATTGCAATAGGCGCGCGCCCTGTTCTGGTCGCGTACAACATCTACCTCGGCGGCGCGGCAAATCTTCCGCTTGCAAAGAGAATCGCGTCGGGCATTCGCGAGTCCAGCGGCGGATTGCCCGCGGTTAAAGCGATGGGATTGAATGTTGACCATCAGGCCCAGGTTTCGATGAATCTTGTGGACATCGATCGCACGCCGCTGCATGTGGTGTTCGATGCCGTAAGCCAGAGGGCGGCTGATGAAGGCGTAAAGGTCACCTGGAGCGAAATAATCGGCCTCGTTCCGGAACGTGCACTGAACGGGGCGGCAGCGAGCTGGCTAAAACTGGACAACTTCTCGGAGTCGCAAATCCTCGAGCGGCGTGTGCTCGATGCGCAGCAACAGGAACCAACCGTCCGCGGCTTCCTCGCCAGTATTGCCTCTTCCGATCCGGATCCCGGAGGTGGTACAGCGTCAGCGCACGCCGGTGCCGTTGCCGCATCGCTGGTGCGAATGGTCGCGGGTCTCACCATAGGGAAAAAGAAATACGCCCAGGTCGAAGCGGAAATGCATTCAGTCGCGAAAGAATCCGAAGCACTCGCGCAGCGTTTGCACGAACTTGGTGACGAAGACGCTGGCGCATACGCGGCCGTGTCGGCGGCATACAAGATGGCTCGCGAGCCAGAAGGTGCCGCGGCCGCACGCGTTCGTGCAGTCGATGCTGCCCTCACGGGCGCGGCCCTGGTACCGCTCGAAACCGCACGGCTATGCGCGCGAGTTGCCGAGCTTGCAGCCGCAACTGCGCAACGTGGCAATTCGAATGCGGCTTCGGATTCAGCTGTCGCCGCACTGCTGGCGGACGCAGCATGCCGTGGAGCGGTTTACAATGTACGAATCAATGTTTCTGCGCTGAGTAATCCCGAGGTCGGCAGTGCGCTTGTGGAACAGACCAACGCACTTCTGGCTGTGGCCGGGAGATCAGCGTCTGTGGCGCGCGAAGTCGTCGAGCGGGCCGCTGGCGCCACGAAGTGATTGGGGTACGCTCACGTCGCCACCAGGCGAGCGCGCAGTGTACATGGAATCGAATATCTCGCGCAGACTGTCAAAGTTGATCGGCTTCACCAGGTGATAGTCGAAACCGGCATCGTGCGAACGCTGGCGATCCTGCATTTGCCCCCACCCGGTCACGGCGATGAGAACAACATGCTTCAACCGCGGATTCGCCCGAACGGCACGCGCCACCGCATAGCCGTCGATTCCGGGCATTCCGATGTCGAGCAACACAACCGACGGCTCGAATAGTTCCGCGCTTTCCAGCGCCGTCACACCATCATGGGCGACGGCAACACGGGCGCCCAGTTCCGAAAGGACCATCGCGACACTCTCGGCAGCGTCAGAGTTGTCATCAACGACCATGATGCGCAGACCGTCCAGGTGCCAGCTGCGAGTCGAATCGGTTTCGGGGCGGGAGTGGAATGTATCACCTTGCATTATCGGCAGCGTGACCGTGAACTCGCTCCCCTTCCCCAGACCCTCGCTGCGCGCAGCGACGGTTCCGCCATGCAACTCGACGAGGGACTTGACCAGAGTGAGACCGATCCCAAGTCCGCCCTGGGCACGACGTAGCGACCGATCGACCTGGGTGAACATCTCGAACACATGGGGAAGCATCTCCGCTGAAATACCGATGCCGTCATCGCGGACGGAAATGTGCGCGTCGTTTCCTTCAACCTGAATTTCGAGATAGATGTTGGATGCCCGCTCCGAGTATTTCACGGCGTTGTTGAGCAGATTCGTCACCACCTGTGTGAGACGCACCGGGTCTGCGTAGACGAGCAACGGCTCGTCCGGAAGACTGATGTGAATCTTGTGGTCGGCAACGTCTGCGAGAGGCCGACTGGTCTCGATAGCGGCATGCACAATGTCCGAGAGTGCCGTTACTTCCGGTTTCAGCTCGATCTTCCCGCGCGTAATGCGCGATACTTCGAGAAGGTCATCAACAAGGCGCTGCAGATGATTCACCTGGCGCGACATCACATCCGTAACCCGCGACAGAGTTGGTTCCAACTCGATCATTCGCAGGAGCTGCAGTGAGTTGCTGAGTGGCGCAAGCGGATTGCGAAGTTCATGCGACAAGGTCGCCAGGAATTCATCCTTGCGCCGGTCCAGCTCACGCAGTGCTTGCTCGACGTTTTTTTGTTTGATCAGGTGCGAGCGTATCTGATACTGGCGCTGCCGGGCACGCAAGGCTGTCTTGATGGAACTCAACAGTGCCGCAATGCGAACCGGGCGTTCCAGCAGTGTAAGATTGCCGAGGCTTTCCACTGCCCCGGCGGCAATCGGCGAGTCTGCGCCGCTGCGCGTCAGGAGCAGCACAGGGATATCCGACCAGGGAGGCTGGCTCGCTATCACCCTGGCAAGTTTGTGCAGGCCGGCCGCCGCAATGGTTTCTTCGGTGATGAGAATTGCCCC
Organism: uncultured Gemmatimonadales bacterium; assembly: GCA_964556695.1. Classification (GTDB taxonomy): domain Bacteria; phylum Gemmatimonadota; class Gemmatimonadetes; order Gemmatimonadales; family Gemmatimonadaceae; genus CAZKXZ01. The sequence goes on along the minus strand of CAZKXZ010000068.1, from coordinate 2,076 downwards.
GGCACCGATATCCATCTGCACCATGAGATCTGCGAGACTGTCGCAGATGAGAACTTCGGTTCCCACACGCTCGAGAATATCGGATACGAGTTCGCCATCCTTGCCCGTGATGGCGAGCACCAACACCCTGAGCGAAAGCTCGCAATCCTCGTTCAGCTCAATCATGTCCCGTGGGATGATTCTTCGTTGCCGTCGTCTTCCACCACAGGCACGCCGGTGAGAATGCCGCGGAAGCGTGTGAGCGGCTGGCCCACACGTAGAGCAGCCCGGTGCAATAATTGTGCTTTTGACTCGCGGGGTTGGGAAGGACCCTAACCTAACGGCTTTTTAACCACAGAGGTCACAGAGGTCACAGAGTATTACTCTGTGACCTCTGTGATCTCTGTGGCTAAAAAAGCCAGACCCAAGTCCTTCACCCAGTTCAAAGCTGTTGCAGGGCCTCGACGTGCGCTCCTCGCGCACCAGCTGAGAGCGTCAATATCCGCGGCCCATCAACGGTAATAGCGACCGTGTGTTCGAAATGCGCCGATAACGACCGGTCAGCTGTCACAACGGTCCACTCGTCTGACAGGGTCCGGGTAGCGGGTCCTCCAACATTCACCATCGGTTCAATTGCGATGGTCAGGCCTGGTACCAGCTTCGTTCCCCGCCGGGGCTTTCCGTAGTTCGGCACCTGCGGCTCCTCATGCGGCCCCGTTCCAATACCATGACCCACAAGCTCGCGCACCACGCTATAGCCAGCTCGGGTTACAACCTGCTCGATCGCGGCGCCAATGTCGCCCAGATGATTTCCCGCCTGCGCCGCTGCAATCCCCGCGTGCAGCGCGCGCTCCGTAACCTCGAGAAGTCGCTGCGTGCCTGCGGTCACCTCTCCGACAGGAAGTGTGTTTGCGGAGTCTGTGTAGAACCCCTCGAACTTCACCCCAATGTCGACGGAGACAATGTCTCCTTCGTTGAGCACGCGCTTGCGCGACGGAATGCCGTGCACGATCTCTTCGTTGATCGACGTACAGATGCTCCCGGGAAATCCGTACAGTCCCTTGAATGCGGGCTCAGCACCGGCGTGGCTCCGAATGAATTCCTCAGCGAGCGCATCGAGATCGAAGGTGCTCACACCTGGTTGCACTCGCGCACGCAGAACATCGTGCGTCGCCGCGAGGATCTCTCCCCCGCGCGCCATGATACCGATCTCTCTTTCACTCTTGAGCTGAATCAAGCTCCGTCCTTTCCCGCGCTCTTAAGCGCTGCGAGGGCCCTTGCTGTGACTTCGTCGACCGTGCCTTTCGCGACAATTCTCTTGAGTGGCACACCACTCTCGCGGTACCACTTTATCACGGGTGCCGTCTGCTCATCATACACCTCAAGTCGTCGCCGCACAGCCGCCGGGTCGTCGTCAGCCCGCCTCACCAGGCGGCCGCCGCATTTGTCACACGCTGAACCTTCTGCGCGGCCCGTGTATGGCGTCTGACAGTTTTCACAAACAGTGCGCCCGCCAAGCCGCGCGACAAGTTCATCGGCGTCCACATCAAAGAGCAACACTGCATAGAGACGGCGTCCCAGTTCGGACAACACGCGCGCCAGCCCCGAAGCCTGCGGAATAGTCCGTACCACTCCATCAAGCACAACTCCGGCCGCCGCACTCGGGCTGCCGAGCTCTTCTTTCATGATGCCGAGTATCACCTCGTCGGGCACCAGGTCGCCACGATCCATCGCCTCTTTTGCCTCCAGGCCACGGGGAGTGCCGGCGCGAACGGCCGCACGAAGTACATCACCCGTGGCGAGCTTCGGCAACCGCAGCGCGGCTGCGATTCTCTCGCCTTGTGTGCCCTTGCCTGCTCCCGGAGGACCCAACAGAAGGACTATCATGATCCAATCGCCAGGTTGCGCCACGGATTCTGCGACAGCGCCTGCTCAGCTGCCAGCAGAACGAGCGTTACTACTGTTGACGGCCCCGGAAGCGCACACGCCCCTTCTTCATGAAGCCGTCGTACTTCCTCAGCAGAAGGTGCTGGTTCACCTGCGAAATTGTGTCGATCGCCACGCCGACCACGATCAGCAGCGATGTTCCTCCAAACT
>CAZKXZ010000067.1:0-24716 GCA_964556695.1 uncultured Gemmatimonadales bacterium | reverse complement strand
CGGGTGCGACGGGCGCGGCGGCAGGCCTGGGCGGCGGAGGGGCAACAGCGCCGAGGGTGCAGCCCGATACATCGCGCGCGGCGCGCGACAGCGCTGCGAAGCTGCGATTCTCAGTCACCAGATTCAGTCCCGACGGCGGCAGCGTGCTGATCTCCAACCCGGAAGGGCAGTGGCTCTACGATCTCGCGAGCAAGGAGCGACTGTTCCTCGTGAAGACGGACACAACGCCGGGCGCGCCGCGCCGGAGTGTGCTGCACTGGAGCGAGGACGGCAAGCGGATTTATCTGTACACAACATCGCGCACAGGGTGGCTGCGCACCGTGGAGCTGTACGACGTCGCGACGCGCGCATCGAGCACGCTGGCGTCGGACGCGCGCTATTACTCCGGCTTGCGCGATCTGGGCCAGGGAGGGCAGCTGCTTGTGAGCATCGCCGACGGTAACAGACCCGCCGAGCCGTATGTGGCGGACGCGAAACTCTCGGCTACACGGAAACTGGTGGACGCCAACCCATGGATGCGCGAGCGAGCGTTTGGAAAGACGGAGCTACTCGACTTCCGCGACGCGGACGGCGCGACCAGGTACGGCGTTGTGCACTATCCCATCAACTACCGTCAGGGAATTCGTTACCCAACGGTCTTCATCATCTATGAAGACTTTTTCGACGACACATTCGATGCGACGGCGAACTGGCTTTCCGCGAACGGATACCTGGTGGTCAAGCCGTCGGTCGGTTTCGACATCGGGTTCCCTGGCGAGGCATGGCTCAAGAGCGTGACCGCGGCCGCGAACAAGTTGATCGACATGGGAGTTTCTGATTCATCGCGCCTAGGGGTGCACGGCACGAGTTATGGCGGCTTCGCGACGAATTTGCTGATTACGCAGACCAGCCGCTTCAAAGCTGCAATCAACATTTCCGGCAAGACGGATATGGTCAGCTTCTACACCGACAGCCCTCGGCTCGGCATTCGCAACATGTCCGCTGCCGAGCGCTCGCAGGATCGCATTGGCGCGACACTCTGGGAGCAGCCCCAGAAGTACATCGCGAACAGCGCCATCCTTTTCGCGGACCGCGTCAAGACTCCGCTGCTGCTAATCACAGGAGACCAGGACCAGAATGTTCCGGCGCGGAACAGTGGCGAGATGTATTACGCACTGCGGCGGCTCGGGAAGGAGGTAGTGTGGGTGAATTACATGAACAGCGGGCACGGTACGCCGGGGACCAACGTGTCGGACTTCGTGGATTATCACCGCCGCATTCTGGAATGGTACGACAAATATCTGAAGGAGGAGAAGAAGAAGGCGGTGACATCGGGCGGTCCGGGGCAATAGCTGTCAGGGGGCATCCAAATCACGGACGGTCCGTTTCGCTCTGCTCGTCGAGGAAGTCCCACATTCCCGCCTGCTGCAGCCATATTGGGTCAGCGTCGCACCTGATGAATTCCGCGACGCTCATCCCATCGATCGTGGGCGGGCGACGCACGCGTCTCGTTCTGCCATTTACGCAAATGGTCTCGAATTCCTGCTGTCGTCGACTCTTTGCCGCCTTCTCGACAGCTGTGATCAAACAACGGTATCACGTAGGTTCCTGGCGGGAACTCTTTCGTGTCCCGCTTCAGCCACTCCTTAACGGTTAGTTGGCATTTCGAGAGGGCTACACCACCCAGCCGGTCAACTTCCAATCGTTGACCGCCGGTCACGGCCCTTGTCTCGACAACATCCAATCCGAGAATTGGAAGCTGTTCCTTGAGCCACTCAGCCGTCTGCGTTAGCGTTGGACCGACCACAAAGAAGCCGCTCGATGCGGCCGGCGCGGATTGCGCTGTGGCGACGCGAGCGTGCGTGCACAAAAGCAGCGCTGCAAGCCAGCTGCATACACCTCGCTTCTTCATGTGGCCTCTTCGCGGATCATGACCGTTTACCCGTGGAGAACGTAAGCTTCGCGACGAAAGTCGGCAATCAGTCGCCTTCCTTATTGCATGAACGTCAGCAGAGCGGCCACGCCTGGTGACCGCCCCTGACTGCCCGACAGCTGAAGCAAAGAAAACGATTGCACCGCTTGCGGGCACTGACTCAGTCCTTGGCGCTCACAGCTCGGTCGACGCTGGATAGAACAGCCTTTGTGAACGTCAACGAGTAAGCGCGCGTCCGATGGTTGATCTCCCTAACGTACGTCAGAACTGTAACCTCGCCATCGCCTGTAGTTGATGTAGAAACCCTGTTCGGTTTGCCGAGGCATGCGACGGCATCGGCAGACGTGGCTGCTCCTACCTTCAGGCTGCCCACCGCTTCATCCCAACGCTTGCCATCTGAAGCGCGCCCGAAATACATGGTGCTGCCATACACCAGCCCGACGCCTCCCGCAATCAACATGGGCGTGTTGACGTCAGAAATCAGCTCAGGACCGAACTGTCCAATTTCCGTTTTTGTTCTGAGCGCCGCCATCACGCCAACGATCGCTCCAGCGCCACCAATGATGGCTCCAAGGATCTGTCTTGATTCAGCAGATCGCAGAGCCTTACCGTCGCATGCCGCCTGCCGTGCCGTGAACACATCCCGATGTTTGATCGAAGGCAGCGCACGTGGCTCACCGGCAGCTCGCGCTGCAACCGCCACCAGCGGCATGTCTGGAGACGACACCGCCTGACGAGCACTTATCCCAAGTTGGGACTGCGAAGCCTGTTGATGAAGAAGTTGCTGTGCATCGGCATAAGTTGCGGTAAACACCCATGCGAGAGCCAGCAGACAAGAGACCCCAGATCGATTCAACATTTTTCCTCCCGGTTTGTTTTGTGAGTACAGTGCCACTCATTTACTCAGTGCACGGGAGCGAAAAACCTGACACGCGCTGAAACCCCGACGCCTAGCCCGCAAGAAAAACGGTGCATCGGATACTCTCCAATGCACCGTCATCGCCCCCGATCGCAGGGCTTTCAGCTGCGTTACTACCGATTTGGGTTACCAGCTGGAGTAGGGAACGCGGTAGGTGAAGGTCCGGGCACCACTGATACCAGCCGGGGTGAAGACAACGACGCCGACTGCCCTTCCAAGGAAGTCGGGTTTCCTCGAGAACTGGTACCGCTCGATCACGCTGTTGAATTCCGCGACACACCCGGGGAAAAACAACTTCACAAGAAATCCGCCGCCAAGAAGACGCCCGTATACTCGCCTCGTCATTCCCGGAGCTGCTGTGGAGACGTCGACTCTGGAGAAGATCGGCGGCGGCAGTCTTAACGCGCTGGTCAATCCACAGGTGGAGTTCAGCGCTTCCGAACGTGCTTGAGCGACATCCGGGCCGGTTGGCGCGCCATCAGACGAACATGCGGACTTCGCCAGTGCGAGTCCGCTGCAAACAACCAGGCGTCGTGTGGTTGATTGCCCAGTGTAGCCTTTCCGCTCCATGTGAACCTCCAAGACTGATGTTTGGAGGGCCAATACGACCGGATTGTCCGTACGCATCTGCGTGGCCCTCAAACTGTAGCGCGCAGGCTCGAAAAACCTGACGCATCAGCCGGGTGCCATCGGAGCGCTAGGCGATAATGCGAACGAAACGATCGCTCAGACGCTCTCGTTGCCGAACTTTTCTTCCAACCTCAGACGAACACAGGCTTCCAGCTTGACGCGGATTCTCGATATCCGCGCGTCGAGACTGTTGCGGCTCAATCCCGTTTCCTGTGCGAGCGCCGCCCTGTTCTCCTTGCTCGTGCCGCTCCCATAGCAGCGACGCGCCATCTCCCTGTCCTCTTCCGGGAGCTGATCGATGCAGGAGGACAGCGCTGAGAGCATGAACTTCCTGGAACTGACACTTGTGTCAGTTGTTCGCGTAACGGTTGGAGATCGCTCTTCAAAAGTGTCTGCCAGTGTTTCTTCGATTGCGCGGCGGCGCTTCACCTCGCGCCAGTACTCCTGCAACACGTGGCGCGCCACACCAAAGGTGTAGCGTTCGACATCGAGAATCTTGTCCCCGTTATTGATTCCGCGCAGCACGCGCTCGTTGACTTTCCCGACGAGATCCAGTTCAATGGAACCATCCTGAACCCGGCTTCCAAAGAACACCTTCAGTCGCTGCTGCAGCGCGACAAGTATCTCGCTATCGCTTTGGGAAGCCACGGTGGACTCCCACCATCACTACCAACATTGATACTTCTTCGCGCAGCGACGTTGTAGTGCCCTTGACGTCGAGCGTTTCACGTCTGTAGCCAAGCTGCACGAACACAGGGTGGCGAGGAAGGAAATATCGAATTGCTGTCTCGGCCTCGATACCATCAGCCTTCAGCTCATCATCTCCTGATGCCTTGAATGTGCTGCTGTACAGAGCCGCAGCAGACAGCGCAATCCCTGCCCCGGCGTATTGATGTCCAACCTGAAGGCCGCCGCGAAACATGTTGAGGCGCAACGCCTCGTCGTTGTAAACAAAACTCCTCGAGAGGAAACCGGGAATGAGCGCGAATGTTCTGGTCCCGAGGTATCCGCGCGCATCCAGATAACTCAAATCGCCACTTGCTGGATAGACGGTCGTCCCCCCAAACGCAGCCGCTTCGTATCGCGCCTGAAGGCCGCCACTGTTTGCGCCCCAAATGGAGGCCTCAATTCCGTTGAAGGTCGCGAAGTTCTTGCGCGGTAGGAGGCCCTGCGCTGACGAAACGCGAGACGCGGGGGCTAAGTACAGGCCGATGCGCATTTGGCCGCTTGGTGTAAAGCTGTTGCTATCTGCGACCTGCGCGACAGCAGGCGCTGCGTGCGACAGGAGCGCAAGCAATCCTCCGCTGAGAAGGAGATGTCGCATCAGCCTGGCTCCGGATTCAAGGCGATGCTTGCGCGAAAGTCGAAGGCCCGAATAGCATTTTGCCGAAGTGCCCCCTGTGACCGCGCGGTACGCTCCTCAATGGTACGGGTATTCGCGGCAATGTTCTTGTCCAGCACTTGTCCCTTGTCCATGATTGCTGCGCCGATCGTTGCGCCGAGTATCGCGACCGAGACAAGCCGATACTTTCTATCAACCTCGCCCCCATCTGCTATTGGTGCCCGCGCACGAAGCGCTTTCCCGATCGCGAAGGTTGCCGCGCTGACAAGCGCACCGCCAACTATCGTTGCTTCACGCCTGTGCTGTGAACGAACCGGCAGCAAATTGGTTGAATCAACCGGCGGTACAAGCGCGTAAGTAAGCTCGGGAACCACAGCTACACCATCAAAGACACGGGAGATGGCTTCGCGCGACACCAACTCTGTGGATCGCACGGCAAAATCGTAAGATCCACCCTGCATGATCGGGACACCGTTTCGCCCGACGCGCAAGGAGAGTACCGTATCGGTCGCTACGCCGACCGAATCGAGAAGTATTGAAGTCACGCCATCTTTGCTTCTCGCATATAGCACGAAAGAGGAAGGTCTGTTGGCGCGCACACGTATCGGGGAAACACCATTGATTCCATCGATGGGGTTGTCTTTTCGTACGAGCACGGAAATGGCGTACGTTTCGCGAGAGACCTCGAGAAAGAGCGAATCCAGCCCGCGCCACGAGAGATCTGGCGGAACAGCTGCTGCAAGGTCAATTCGCAGCAGCGCAGCGAGTGCTGAGCGCGCCTGCGCAATGTTTCTGTTGTCTTGCAGCTCTGGAAAATTGGCTGCCGCCAGCACTTGAAGAGCCTCTACTCGCCCGGCGCGCGGCAGCTGATTGCCCATGCCAAGTACGTCGCGCGCGATGGTGTCCGCCCTCAAGTACTGCAAATCGTTGAGCGCGGTGCGTGCCCGGTCGAGTCGATCACGTATCACGGCACTTGCAGAACCAGGCTGCGCGCTCAACACCTGGGGCCAGTAAAGGAATCCCGAAATGGCAATCAGACCGAAAAATCTTCGATGCATTACTCCCTCCGTGGGTTTCCGCAACTTGGACGGCGAATTCCAATCCTTATTGTGTCAATATTGGCCGGGCGAACACTTACCACCGTGTCCCAGTCTTGACAGTTGTCCCGGTGAAGCCTCAGTCTTACCCCGTCGCCGAGAGGAACAGTCTGCAGCCCCAGCGAACTCAGTGGACCGCGGCTCCCACCGTTCACTAGAAGCGTTGCACCGTTGCTGCCCAGCATGACAAGGCCGTACGTGAGATTCGGCACGGGAGCAGCTCTATTCGAGCCAGATGAGTCGCGCACAACATCGGTTTTTGTTTCAGCAGCTTTCGTCTCAGCTGCAGCTGCCGCGGCGGACGCGGCAGCTGCCTTGAGGGAGTCGCTGCTGTCAGCCTTCACACTCGTTGGATTATTGGAACGACCCGCTGCACCGACTGTGCGTCCCGCATTCGGTGTTGATCGCTGTCCACCCGCCGCACCGCTGCGCTGCCCAACAGCACTATCGCTCAAGGCGCGGCCCGCACCTGCGGGCTGGCCGGTGGTGGACTTCGGTGCTGTCGCGGTGGTCTCGGGAGGTTGGCTGACAGGCCGGCTACCTGGCGGCACTCCCATCGATGGGTCGCCGCTGGAACTCCGCGGAAAGTTGAGGACCGCAAATACCAGCGCAAATACAGTTCCGGCGATTGCGACTCCCACAACTGCGCGGCGTTTCGACCTTGGTGGTGCAAGTAACGCCTTGGGAATCGCAGCAGTTGATTGACTCTGCAGGATTGCTGACAGTGCCGGCGTTCCGCCGGATATGGTGCGCGCAGTCTTCACCTCGAGGTGTGCTCCACCAAGCAGCGGCACAACCGCGTTCGAAAATGCTATCGCAAAATCGGTCGCAGTCTGATATCGCTCATCAGGATTTGCTGCCAGCACTCGCGTGAGAACTTGCTGCAATTTGTTCGGCCATACGATCGAGGGATTGAGTTCAGCGAGCGATTTTGGAGTCTGAAGAAATCGCAGCATCAGATCCGACTGCGCTGAACCGAATGGAAGTGCACCAGTCAGCATCGAATAACAGACGAGCCCGAGAGAGTAGATATCGGACCGTAGGTCGATGACATCGCCGGCGAGTTGTTCGGGACTCATGTACGCTGGAGTGCCGACGACTCCCGAAGTTGAAGTGACCTTCTGTCCCGCGTCGGTCATGGCGCGCGCAATACCGAAGTCAATCACCTTCACAAGCTCTCCGCCGTCCTCGGCGCGAGTAAGAAGAACGTTGTCCGGTTTGAGATCGCGATGCACGATGCCCAGTGCATGAGCAGCATCTAGAGCCAACGCGATCTGCGATGCGATGATAGCAGCTCGCTCAGGTGAAAGGGTTTTTTCCTGCTTCAACACGTTGGCGAGTGACGCGCCATCGACGAATTCCATCGCGATGTACATCGTCTCTTCCTTGTTGGTGCCGAAGTCATAAACTGTCGCGACATTCGGATGCGAGATACGCGACGAGTTGCGCGCTTCACGTGAGAATCGCGCGATGGAATCGGGCTGGCTGAGCATTTCCGGTTTCAGCACCTTGAGCGCGCACTTGCGCTGCATCAGGATATGCTCTGCCTGATAAACGACTCCCATTCCACCGGAGCCAATCAGTCTTTCCACAAGATACCGCTCGCCCACAAGCGCACCGATCAGGGGATCGTTGTCTGCATGAACTTCGCGGAGAACCTTCCCGTCCGTGGGACAGAATCGGACAGTAGACGGATATTGCTCGCCGCACGCGGGACAGACACGGAAGGCTCCAACATCGCCTGGCATTTGTCTGTCGGAACGGCTTGTCATGTGCAGCAGTCGTGAGATAACACGGGATACTCGTTGAACAACACAGGGGGAAGCGAAGCTGCCTGCAGGACGTGACGCGCTGAGAGGGCGCGAGGCGCCCCGGGTCAGCCCTCTGATATAGCTCCGGTCGCTTAAGGGCGCAATAAGCTGCCCAAGCCTGCTTGTAACGGCGCCACCACACGTCAGCCAACGCTACTACGGGAAACGCACCACTCTGGGAACCACCCATGAACCATGAAGTCGCTCCATGGTCACATGCCGCGAGGCTACACTCGCTGTTGCAGAGGAACCTGAAACAAGGCCGTTAACGCGCGCCGACCTGTGCAATCATATCCGTGCCAATACTCGATTATTCTCTCACTTGCAGCGGCCGGCGCGAAAGTCCTGCTGACTACAGCTGAATGCGTCGCTGCGCCAAAGGCCGCGGCGCTCCTTGCGCGCGGAGTCCACAGCGGCCCGGATCAATTCCACGTGTTTCACATTGGGCGGGACGACAAGTGCGACAGCCATTCCGCGCCGCGCCATCTCGAGGTTGACGAACACGTTGCCGCGATGAACATATGCGAGCAAGCGATCATATTAATCGCGCAGATCAACATCAAAGTCGAGTCGCACTTTGCTGCCAGTGGGGATGAGTGCCGTCAGCGCGCGCATCGCTGCGTCTCCTACGGCACCCTGACTGAGTTCGGGGGTGTCGATCAGGAGCAAGCGAACGCGATCTCAACTGCGACAAAACGAATGTGTCTCCATCGGCAATGCGCGCAACCGTGCACATGGCACTTGATCCAATCCTCGGTACAATGCGCGCATCAGAATCCGGTGCCGCGCAACCCTGGGCAACCGTGAGGAGACATGCTATCGCAAGATTCTGGACTCGGCTCATTTGCGGAAGTTTACCCGGCACGGATGGTGTCAGGGATTTCAGTGGAAGCCTGGGCGACCCGCCGGAAAAATGGAACGACATGATATTGTGTGAGCCAGGCGGATAGGATTCGCAGGCTCAGTCATTACATGATGAACGGTGGCACGATAGTGACGTCCAGACTTCGGCACTTCGGGCAGCGCGGTGAGGTTTCGATGCGATGCTGGCCGCGGCATCTGCCCTTGCCCGCGGCTCGTTCGGCGGGATGGAGATCTGATGGCGTGAGCGTCGGCGCCGCGAACTTGTCACGAGCCAACCACTACTCGCGGCCGCAGGTGTCGCAGTGGAGCAACTCGTGAAGGAATCCATCGCCGTCGTTGTACGTAAAACTGAGGCATGAATTGCATGTTGCTTCGGCAGCTTCGCCCAATGAGTCTCCGGATGCTGAAGCGGACTGTCGCTCTGAACGCTTCCTTGATCAACATGTTTCCCCTTACGGCAAGATCGTGTTGATCAGATTCAGCCTGTGCTCGATGAGAGCCTTCGCTTCAGGGAGCACGTTCGCATAACGCGCACTCGAAAGGTCTGACCGGAATGCAGAAACGAGTTGGCGTGCACCACCTCCACCGGCGCTTCTCAACGCATCGCGAATGCGCGTGGCTTGGGTGACGACTCCGGTCGAAGCTGCCGCGCTTCCGAGCCAGCCAAGGTTTCGTGCCGCTCCGACAACAGAGTCGAGGGCTGCTACTTCAGCGGCAGGTGTGAGAGTCGAGGCACTGCTCCGCGGACCGACCGTATAGCCGGCGGGAAGTTGCCCATGCTATGGCGTCAATCGCTTCGTGCAGCTCATCCGGCAGATCCTCGTTAGTCCTGAGAGGAGCAACGCGACCAGCAGCGAACACACGAACGATCGCTGGCGGACTGCTGCTCACAAGCTGAAATCCCGACGAGCTTGTTCCTGGTGAAATGCCCAAACTTCCCTCGACGTGGCTCCACGCCCAGCCATCTGGTACGCCGAGCTTGTCCTTCAGGTACGGGGTGAGTGCGCGGGAATACCATGCCTCGGATGGCGCCTTTACATCGCGCGGTCCCGCCACCTCCAGGCAAACAGGCTCAAGATTCTGCGAAGCAGCACTGAGATTCGTACGACACCGATGCCGCGACAACAGGCATAGCTTTGTCGCGAGTTTCAAGAACCACACGCTATCTGGTTCCATCGTACCCGTTCCAGGAGAGCAGGAACGACTTCGATGCCGTCACATACTCCAATCTTCCTTCAACAGCATATGGCACCAGCCTGCCGGGAGCATCGGGTGGGAATCGATTTGCGGTAGAGCGATGATCAATTCGTGTCATTGGTGCTACGGTAAGAGGCTGTCGTTGCGCCGCCGTCATTTCCGAAATCACGAACGACGCGACTGCAACGAGCATGCGGAGATTCTTGTGCATGACCCTGTAAGTTCAGGTGGTAGTAGCCTTCGTCGAGGACGTTGAGACTTCCATTGTCGCGGAACATCTGTTCAATGGTGGCTGCCCTTGACCCTGATGACCTCGAACTCTGCGCTCCGCAGTGCCTCGATGACCGCGTTGTCTGCGGGACGCGGGAGTCTCGGCGTCACGTTGCCACAGTAATCGGCTGAACACCCACGAAACGAGAGAGGCTCGGGCTCCGCTCCCTCTACTTCCTGACAGGACTCCTGAGATCCAGGTCCGTTCGATACTATTTCGCGCTGGGTATCGCTTCCGGCTTCACGCGCGTGATCTCCCCGGCCGCCCGGATATCGTGCTGCCGCGTTACCACACTGCGGTGCTCGTTCACGGCTGCTTCTGGCACCGACACGAGGGATGCCGAAACGCGCCAACCCCCTCGAGCAACCGGAATTTCTGGCTTGCGAAATTCACCGACAACGTGCGCAGGGATAGGAAGAATGTCCGCCGGCTCCGTGATGCAGGATGGAATGTCGCTCTCGTTTGGGAATGTGATGTTCCCGATGGACCGTCGCTGCGGCAGGCCATGCGGGTCCTGAATCGGCAACGCAAGCGACTGAAACAAAGCAAAAGGTAACGATCATATCTGTGTGAGCCCGGTGTAATACGAGCACCAGGTCCTAAGGGTGCCGCTCAGTCGATTGAGCATTTTTTTGGAGTGTCTTCAGGGACAACCCTAGCCCGCGCTTTGTTTGTCCACCAAATCTCGTGCATTCAAGCGCCCACGATTGGCACCAGGTACCTGACGGACTTTCGAGCACGCATTGCGAGTATTTCGTGGAAACGCGTTGAACCTGGTTCTGTATGCAGCGTGACACCGGATGTCCTCCCACGCGGGAACGCAATGTCAAAGCAGAGTGATGCCCTGCATTAAGAGGCCTTAATGGAGACACGCGTTTGACGTTAGTGGTATTGACGTCAACCCCCGCGCTCGTAAATTCGCGACCACAGTTGTCACCAGGTTGCCAAGGATAATAGGAGGAGTGCGCGTGGCGTGGGGTGTGATAAGAACCTTCTTGTATTTCCTGATTTTTGTGTGCTTAGCTGCGCCGCTCGAGTTCCATCTCGCTCTCTACTATGGTCACAGTGCTGACGCCATGCTACGTGGCGCGCTCTACTACTTCGCCGTGATTGTGTCTATTGAGGCTCTATTTCGACTGGCAACGCATCCGGAGGTAGCGGGCACGCTACCGATCGTGGGACTCAGGCTTCTATGCGCAATTCCGATAGCGATGTTCACGCTCGAGGTTTTGCCGCTGGCCGCGCACTCGGGTGGCGTCTTCTCAACCGAGCCCCGAGGTCAGGTTGCGGCCGCAATCATAGCGATTGTGGGAGCGCTGATCGCGCACTACGTCATTGTTCTCATTGAACGCGGCGGTAAGGACCTGCCGATGGGGGAAAAGCTGTGAGCACAGCACAAGTGATCCAACTCGTATTGGTGCTTCTCGCGTGCGCAATTGTTGTCCCGCTCCTTATCGCAATTACTCGAGACCCTAATCGTCTTCGCAAAGGCTATCTCTCGACTGCTCAGCTTGGACGGTTCGAGGGATCGCTCCGTGACTTGAAGAGTGTTGTTGTGGTGTGTCATCAGATCGAAGATCCGCAAGATGCGCTTCGGCGCGCGGTAAGGGAGAACTTCAGGCGCAACGTGAAGTATTCGTTCCTTGTTTCGCAATCGCGTGCAAAGGACGAACGCCACGTCGGGTACCGTTTGTTCGAAGTAATCGCGGAACGGGCTATCATGGAGGACCGGAAATCTCTTTCATTGGGCGATCTCGTGGAAATCCAAGGGCTCCCTTATGACTGGGACGACGCGCCGTACATCTTCTACGAACTCGGTGTGCCCGATGAGCCTACTACGCGGCGAATCGTTGCGGTAAGAGGGAACCAGAAGCGACAGGGCATCGCAAACGGGTATTTGACGCTGGACCCTCGGTTCGCGAAAACCATTTTGCGCGCAACGCTGGCAGGAGCCCCGGTATCTCTTGACGCTGATTCTGTCGTTGACGTTCGATTTGGTGACGATACCGGGGTGCGTAGCCTACAAAGAAAGATTGAGCGCGCCGGAGGCCTCACCCATGGATCATAGCGCCACTAACGGGCATGCCAGAACGTACAAGTATGTCGGCCTGATCACAGTCCTGTACGTTACGATGCAACTCGTATCTGATGTGACTGCGGGGAAGATCATTTCTCTCTTTGGGCATTCCGTTTCGATAACGGTCCTCTACTTCCCGATCACCTACATTTTCGGTGATATTCTGACCGAAGTCTACGGATACGCGAGATCGCGCGCCGTGTTGTGGACGGTCCTGATGGCGTCCGTGATCGCCGGCGTGCTGTATCAGTTGGTTGTGTATCTGCCGCCTAGCCTTGGTTTTGACGCAAATGATGCATATGCACGCGTTTTTGGGGTGGTGCCCCGCGTTCTGATAGGAGGGTGGTTGGCAGTATTCGCCGGTGAAATAGCGAATAGCTTCGTGCTGGCGAAGATGAAAATACTTACCTCTGGCAGACTGCTATGGACTAGAACTATCACTTCGACGATAGTGGGTCAGCTTCTAAACACCACGGTGTTTTATGTCGTCGCGCTGTCCGGCATTCTACCACCTACTGTTCTCGTTGATGCGATATTGACCGGTTGGATTTTGAAAACTGCAATTGAGGCGATCATGACTCCTTTGACGTATATGGTCGTTGGGAGACTCAAGCTCGCCGAACGAGAGGATTTCTACGACCGAGGTACAAACTTCAATCCACTTATCATCAATCGGCCATTCTGAGCGATACTCGCTAGAGCGCCCTTGACATCGCGCAGGCGATTTTCGGGCGCACTGGCTTTGAATAGGTCAACGTGTGAAACAGAGTTTGGCGCGCAGTCACTCAGCTCGATCGCGACATGCGTCTCATACTCAGTGACGAGCGCAGCCTTGTGACCTTTCGCGGGTCGTACGATCTCTGGACTCTTGGCGTCAAACCCGGACACTACCGCGCCCTTCTCCACTGCTCAGCGGACCTCCCATACTATATATATGTACATTAAGCCCTCTTAATGGACGGCCCTTGCGCCGGTCGGGTTCGCCGGCAACTTATCTCAGGCTAACCGCACCACCGCTGCTCAAAGGCGCAACCGTTGTGGCTCACAGGAGACCTTTCCCATTACCGTCCGGGATAGCGTCGTCAATTCCTCAGAGCGGGTGACCGCTCATGTGACCCATGGGCGTAAGGTCGCGCTCGTAATCGAGGACGAAAGGCATGTCGCGCGTCTCCTCGTCCAGATGCTCAGCAATCTGGGATTCGCTGCCTCCGATGTCGCAACCGCCGATGCCGCGGACGCTTTCCTTCAAACACACCCCGCTGACCTCATTCTCCTCGACCTGCGCCTCCAGGGACGGAGCGGCGACGACTGGCTCATCTCCTTCCGCAAACGCAACCACGAAACTCCCGTGATGGCCGTGAGCAGCGTCGCTGATCCGGCGCGACGAGCTGCGGTTCTGCGCGACGGCGCGGACTCACTCATCAACAAACCTTTTGATGTAACAGAACTTGAAGCCCATGTCTGCGCACTTCTGCGGCGGCCACGTATTGCGGGCGAACGCACAATATGCGACGGCCTGGTCTCCCTGAATCCCGCACGCTCCGAACTGCGTGTCGGCGATGTGCACCATGTTCTTACACAACGCGAGTTCCAAATCCTCTGGTGCCTCGCAATTCATGAAGGATCATGGGTCGCCGCCGCATCATTAGCAGCGTCGGTGCTCGGCGATGCGTCCGAATCCAACATCGAATCAATTCGAGTGCACGTGTTCAACCTTCGACAGAAGATGACCTACCTCTCCGATCACTTCCAAATCGAATCGGCGCGCAAAATGGGATACCGCATCGTGAAGTAATTTCGGCGTCGAATTCTCCGTGCACGCGAGGATCGATGACCCATGGGTCCCTTCTCCCGCTCGAAGTTTCGCTCATCTTCGGAAAAGCCACACCACAGGAAAGTCGAGAAACTCACCCGGAAGATTAAGCCCTCTTACGGTTTCTCTCCTCGTTTGCTAAGCGCGCAAACAAACGCCCTTGCGAAATTCTGAGGCGCGCTGCATCTCAATGGGCGCTCTCGACCGTCTCCGGTTGTGGATTTCGGCGCCAAGCATCGTGCCTTTCCCTCCAATTTCGGGGCTCTGGACACGGAACAACAATCGCGTTATGGTATGCCAGCGAGCCCAGCTGGAATTGCGAACCAATCTTTTGGCGGAGCCTTGGTTGAGATGAAAAAAAACAGCACGTACGCTCGCTATTCATTCGTCCTCATGACGTTGCTCCTAGCATCGTGTGCCCACGCGATCATTGTAAACCCAGACAATCAATGGCATGCGGTGTATGCTGTGACAACAGCTGAGACCCACCGATCGCTTCGGCTTGAGACTCGAGCCATCGAGAATGGCTGTGACCTCCGCGGTGGACGGAAACCGACTCATGTCCGCATTGTTCAGATGGACCCGTTCAGACGCTATTCGCAATTGCCAGACACGCTGCCGCCAGGCGATCACACGGGAATTGAGTTGAAGGATAGCGGTCCTCTTGATATGACGTTGCGTGGTTCCACGCGAATCGTTCCGATGTTTACCGGAAAAGAGTTACTCGTGAGAACGCAGGATCCATGTACAGCGATACTCGTGAAAGAAATCAAGTTCCCTGGCACTCCCCCCGTGAAGGAGCAGTGAAAATGGACGATCTCGATCTTTTGAACAGCCTCCTGCGACGCATATATGCCACCCTCGGTGCGGCTGACACCGTGACGGGAGTGAAGACGGAGCGGAATTACTTCTCAGCATGTGTTCCTGGGATCCCCCTGAATCCAACAGCGCTGGATTTCGGTTTCACGACTATGACTGCCGACCAAGTAGAGCATGCAGCTGATTTCTCTCAATTGGTGAACATTATTCCAACATGGGGATCGAGCTGGCGCGCTAGCGGGCGATCACTTTCAGGCGAGTATTTTAAGGTCGTTGACCAGCCTGTCGTCCCGCAGACTCAGCTATCAGCACCTGAGAGAGCCTCGTACGAGAGCGCGCTTCAGTTACTCTGGTCCGTTCAAAGGGTTCAGAACCCAAACACCGGAGAGATTGTGGAGATCACAGTCGCATCCCAGTGGCAACAGCGCTACGACGAGTACAGCCTCAAGCACGATCAGGCACTCGAACGCTACCTAAATGCGGAGTCGGAGTTTTTGGCCCGGATGAACGAGCCGGGCGAAGCTCAGCGATGGGCGCAGCGTAAGCCAGTGTTGGAGTCGAAAGTGAGAGCTGCGCTCAGTCAGTGGGAGAGTGCCGGAAAGCGCAAAGTCGAGGAAGCTCGCGCAACCATCGGCAATCTGGAGGGGCGCGGTCTGCAAGCTTCTTGGCAAGAGCGTAGGGTCCGCTTCATAAACTATAAGCGTTCGGCTCAGATTGGTGATTTTTGGCTCACGAAGTTTTATCCGCAGAAATTCTGGGAAGATGCAGCAGGTTGGCTAAGCATGACCTTTGGACACAAAGAAGTGCACAAGGTGGACCAGACGGAGCAGATGAACTGGGGTGCGTCGGGGGGGGCGGGATTCGGGCTTTGGAAAGTTGGTGCGGAGACGTCTCATGAGTCGCGAAAAACGGAAGTCACATGTGACATGAGCAACTTCAAAGTGACGTTCGAGCTGGCCATGATCCCGTTGCTCCGAGGGTGGATCGATGGTGAAGTGTTCGGAAGTCGATCGTGGAAGTTTGATGGCAATCTCGTCCCCGATTCGGAGCATCTGTCGAATGGAGAAATACCCCCAATCGGAACCATGCCATTGTTCCCAACGGCGATGATACTTGCGCGCAATGTTGCACTCGAGTTTAACAAGAGTAGTGAGGTCAATAGGACTTTCATGGAGCAGGTTCGATCGAGCGCGAGCGTGGGTTGGGGACCTTTCTCTGCACGCGCGAATTATTTCAGGCGCCTTGACAGGAGCACCCACGACTTTGTCGAGGACAATGCCGGCCTGAAGATCCCAGGAATGCAAATTGTCGGATTCATGTGCCGCATGATCGATAAGACACCAAACCCTGATGCAAATCTGAATTGGGGGAAGTAGTCACGCGGACATCACCTAGCGCGCTCGGAATGACCGAGTTGCAGCGAACAAAAGAGGCACACTTCGTGGCATTGCCAATCAGCGAAAAACTGCGGAAAGGTCGTTTCATATTCCTGACCATTGGTCTTACGGTTGCTATTGTTGGCCTGCTGATTTTCGACCCCGGCAGCGTGCGGCTCCAGACAATTGACTGGACCAACTTCGGAACGCTCTTGCTTCCCTATCTCGTCGTCACGTTGCTAATTGAGCGGACAGTCGAGGTCATTTTCGGTATCACGCGTGAACCCGAACAGCGGGAACGCGACGGTACAGAACAAGCACTACGAAACGCGCTCACGAGTCTAAGGGTGACCGAGTCAACTGACGCGGCAACCATAGCGGGATCGCGCAGCCTGCTGGCCACTACGAGCGTTGGCGCTTCTGGGCGCGACCCTCAGAGTCTGCCACCTGCAGACGTGGCGGTTGCCGTAGCAGAGAGACTGTCCGCTGTGCAAGCGGAGCAAATCGATGCCGAGGCCAGAAACACGGTTGCCGCTTTCTATTGGAGCATGTCTCTCGGATTCGTGGCGGCTTGGTTGGGTTTTCGACTGATGACCGGCGTGTTGGTCGACGTGCCGCAGAGCTGGCCAACGCTGACGGGGCGTCCTGCGCCCGACTCCACTGTTGTACGGACCGCGAGCGGGAATTCGGAAACGAAGTCGAGTCTTGCCACGACGAACCCCGATCCTACACTCCGCACGGGCGAAACCAAGGGCGAGTCGCTCGGTCTAGCGAGAGGCGGACTGCCAAATCTTAGCAAGGTGGAGTCTGCGGTGTCTCCGCCCACTTCCTCGAATCGACAGGCACGTGATGGCGCCGCTCCGACAGCGTCGACTGCACCCAAGCCAGCCAGGAAGCCGCCTCTCCTCTTCGTACTGCTTGATGTCGTTCTCACTGCGTGCCTGCTCAGCGGAGGCGCCGACGGAGTGCATCATATCACTTCCGTCATGAGCAAGTACCTGGAGAGCCTCCGCAAGCGCGCGCAAGAAAACGCGAGGGGGTGAAGTATGCCGCTCTGCCCTTTTGCGAGTTGGGATCCCATCAATGGCCCGATCAACTCATACACAGGCGAGCCGTTTCGTATCGTGCACCATGTGACTGATGGCAACAGCTATGCTGGAGCGCGTTCGACATACTCCGTCCGCAAGAACGAACCGCATTTCACAATTGACGGAGAAGACATCTATCAGCACATCGATACGGGAAAAGCAGCGCGTTCGTTGAGGAATCCTGAAGGCGGTGTCGAAACGAATCGTGCGTCAGCCATCCAGTTCGAATTGGTCGGTTTCACCTATGAATCTAAGAACAGGGCCGGTCTTGTCAGCGCGGCTAGGCTCTGCCGCTGGATTGAGCAAACGCACAGCATTCCCCCCGCATGGCCAAATGGCGAACCGCTGCCACCTCGAAACGGTAAGGATCCAGGAGGACACAATCGGGACGAAACGATGTGGGTCCAAGCAAGCGGTCACTATGGACACTGCCATGTACCTGAGAATGATCATTGGGATCCAGCCTACACGCATGAAGAGCTCCGCATTGTCATGGGCTCCGTTGCGCCAGTCAACTTCGCAGCGAATGCATTGTCGCCGTTTGCAGCAACCAACAGGACCACTCTCGGGAAATCGAATCCCGAGTACTACGATGGGGAAGCAGACCGCCAGATGAAGGCTGCGTACTATGCTGGTGTGCGCTTCGATGCCACTCCGCGTGCTTTATTCGACATCCTAAGTACGCATGTGCGACAAAGCCATCACACCACGCTGGATTATTCACCAGGTCGCGAGCTACATCCATTGGTTGATGTGCATCCCGACGGCAAACTACACAGCCTATACACCGGCGAGGTTTTCGATCCGGCGGAAATCACAACCAAAGCACTATACTTGGAAGCGGCCTATCGAGTGACGCAAGACAGGCTTTTAGCGGAAGCCCTTGCAGCTGCTCCAACAAAAAGACAAGAGTTGCTTGAACAACTTGGTCGGCCGCCCGGCTATGATTGCGAACACGTCGTTCCGCAAGCCTGGTTCAAGGGACCGGGCAGCATCACTCCACAGGGAGATCTCCACCACCTTTTTACCTGCTCGCAGCGATGCAATAGTTTTCGCGCCAACGTGCCATTCTGGGAGTTTGAAGATAAGAGCCGGGTTGTGCTTGATGGCTGCGGACGCAAAGAGCTCAATAGATTCGAGCCTGCCCGAGGTCAAGGACCCGCTGCACGTGCTGTTTTCTACTTTCTCCTGAGATATCCCGGCTTGATAAACGATGCCGAGACAGAGATTCAGAACGAACGGTTGGATCTCCTGAAGGAGTGGCATCGCCGAACACCGGTGGATGATTATGAACTTCATCGTAACGTCACAATTCAGGAGAAGCAGGGCAATAGAAATCCGATCGTTGACTTTCCTGAATTGGTCGATCGAATCGAATGGCGCGCCGGGTTAGGAGCGTAGTCAAGAAGTGTGAGGGACTGCGAGGACGTGCTTGGCATTTGGACGAGAGACCTGTGCATTCTCTAACCGTGATAAGAACTGGTGCATACCGCTCCCGTTGCGACGTGAATGGGCGTCAGCCAGACTGGACTAGACCGTGCCCCATTTTCCCTTAAAGCAACTCGTGTCGCCGCCAGGCACAGACTGGAAAGAGAGTCGCAGTCTATTGTCGCTCGATCCTGCTGCGAGCACGGCGTGCGTATTCGTTCATGGGTGGGGCGGTGACGCCGTGAACATATGGACGGGATTCCCATCCATGATCAGCGAATCGTCACGTGGAGCGAGCGTCGACTTTTATTTCTTCGACTACGACAGCCTTAAGTTGACGACGTCATTCGCTGCTGCACTCTTGCGGCAGTTTCTCGACGCGCTTCTTAGCGACCCTGCTGACAAACTCATCAATCCTGCCCTTGCCGATCACCGGGTTGCTTGCCGCGATGCGTCTTTCCGATACAAACGGCTGGTCATTTGCGCGCATTCGCTCGGCGCTGTCATTTCGCGGCGCGCTCTTCTTGATATGGAGGCGCGATCAACAGGACTTTTTTGCGGACTGAACCTGCGCGTTCTCCTTTTCGCTCCAGCCCACAAGGGTACCGATCTCGTGGCACTCGGCCCGCGATGTCCTCAGCGGTTCAATCCTTGGGTTCCCACTAAACATCGTACGCTCGACGATCCTGAAGAGGTTTAGATCGGTCCTGGAACTCGAGGTGGGCAGTAGCCTACTGCAAACACTGGAGGGTGCAAACAAGGACGCGCGCACGATCCTTAGGAGCGCGGGTATGGCAGACCTGTGCTTTAGGGCGATAGTACTTCACGCACAAAATGACGACGTCGTTCGGCAAGAACCCTTCGACGCTGATGATCCGCTCGAGCCAGTACTTCAGCACACACACACGAGTATCTGCAAGCCGACGCCGGAGTTTCGGCTTCCAGTCGAGCGACTCGAGGCACTTCTGTGAATCTGCAGCCAATGTATGATGCGCGCGCGGAATGGCTTCGGACAACGTTCTTTCGTCCGAGAGCGGCAAAGGCGGCACTCCGACTCTTCCACACTCGACAAAGACGAACTGGCGCATCTACTGCGTGATCATAGGGAAGAAGGAGTTGCGGGAATAGAGGTTCAGCAACGCGATCATTTCGACGATTTGCTCACGTACTACTCGATTCGAGAGCTGGCAGCGATCAGGGGATACCTCCCGCTAGTGTCAGATGACCCCTTGCAGGATGCGCTGGAGGTTCTCGGGCACCCAAGCGTTGTTCGCTACTATGAGAAGAATTACCCTTTGTTGTTGCCGCGCCTTTTGCGACGGCGACTGTGCGGAGACTGGAAATACGTTTCTCCTCAATCTCCGCGGATCCAAGTCGTTGTGGAGGAGATGCTTATCCAGTTTGTGGCCAGCGAAAAGGATGCCGCGGTTCAGCAGTTTCTTTGGTACCTCGATGATGGATGGACCGGTCACAGAAGTTTGGCGGACGTAATCGAAACGGGCCTCGCGGACCCAGAGCAGGTTGCGAAGCTTCTCTACTTGCGACGCCGCAACACTGCGAGCGACGAGGACGGCGTCGTTGGATTCACTCGGTTTGTTTCGACTTGTGTCCGATATGACCAACTGATGCGAACTGCCAATGATTCTGTTGTGTCCTCCGCAATGTGGCACCTCAACGCCTACTGGTATCGCATTCTGCGCTCTCGATTGCTTCCGATCGTGCGGAAAGCTCAACGCGCCGTGGATACTTGGGAACGTGAGACTGTCGCCGCAAACGCGCCAGACCCTGAGTCCGTCCGTGTGAAGTTCGAGACTGTAATCCGGCGGCTAACGTCTGATGATCAAGGTCGACCGCTCGAAGTTGAGTCATTTGTTAACTAGAAAACCATAGTGCGCGAAGCGCGATCGGCGAACAACAGCGTCAGATTCAAGCCCGATTCGATCAAAGAGCCGATGGCGATGTTCCGATTGTCATTGTAAGCTGCTGATGCGTTAGCGATCACCGCAACTGTTATTTGGTTGCCTGCGATTCACCATAGCCAAATTCTGGGCAGACCGTTTCCGCGGCGGCATCGTCACGGCGTTTACCCTAATCATTTGTACCGCGGTTCAAACGCCTTCGACACCAACTTCCGCACTTCCGAGTTGGACACCGAATATCGAAAGGGGACTTCACGACCGTTCCGACGTAGGTCTCCGCGGCATCTCGGCCACTGGAGTAGTTGCCAGCTGCCCTCTCCGACTCAGTGGCTCTAGCAAACCGAACTCTGCGACTATCTCAGCGGTCGGCGCGGGCGTTGTCGCCGACTTTACATCGCGCAATTTGAAGCGATCCTCCTAGGGATAGGACCACAACGGGGCAACTGGGTCGCAAATAGAGGGCTGCGCGCATTTAATCTCGTACTCTTTCGACAACTTAGCGAAGAATCACAACATCTCTGGTGGCGTCTTCACCGGTTCAAGAAGTGGAAATGTAGATCGTTCTATGAGGCCTGAGCTTTCGGCATACTATGACGACCCATACAACAACGCTTGGGGACACAAGGTTGTTTGGGTGCCGTCGACCAGTTTGCGCGGTGCTTGGCCGCCCATCTTCGAAGGCGCCGAAACAAGCAAAGTCAGTCGGCCGCACACCTAACGCCTGTTCGCCAGTTCGATGTTCTGAGTGCATATTTGCCGCTTAGAGAATGAGGAGCACCAATGCGCCAGCGCCGCGAGCCTCAAGAAGTTGAAATCCCGATAATCGTGCAGGATCCTCGACGCACCCCCGACGCCGTGCGCGTCAAGGTGCGTGGTCCGCTCCTCACCGGCCCCATTGGCGAACGCATGGCCGTGTCCGACTACCACGCCGACCGCGATGTCGTCTTCCCAGCGGCCACACCGCGTGCCGATGGCACTTTCCCCGATTACGACATCGACGATGTCCGCTTCCACCAGCTCAACGTCTACGCCATCGCCGCGCGCGCCACCGAACTTGTCGAGCTGGAATTGGGACGCCCCCTCCGCTGGGGATTCGATGGCAGTCGCCTGCTCGTCGTTCCCCACGCAGGCATACTCGAGAACGCGTACTACAGCTCCGAGAGCCACAGTCTCCTCTTCTACTCATTTCTGAACGCACGCCGCGACGCCGCGTATCACACCGCGCTCGCGCACGACATCGTTGCGCACGAAACCGGCCATGCAATCCTCGATGCGGTTCGCCCGCGCTACTACGAGCCATTCGAGCCGGAGACCTCTGCGCTGCACGAAGCCATTGGCGACGTCACCGCAATCTTCGCTGCGCTTTCTCACCACGGCGTACAGCGCCGCGTTGCAGGTTCGCTCGACAGGGTGAATCTGCTCAGCGAAATCGCGGAGGGCTTCGAGGAAGCCGGCGCCGGCGGCTGGGGATCCATTCGCAGCCTCGTCGATGCAAAGCCGTCCGATTGGAAAGACACCATCGAGCCGCACGACCTGTCGCTCAAGTTATCCAGCACCATTTATCTTGCGTTGCGGAAGTTGCACCGGAAATTGCGCACGCGGGGACAATCTTCGGTGGGCGCGCTAAGAACAGCGCGAACCGTCATACAACGCATGGTTGTGCGCGCCCTGGATTTTCTCCCGCCGGCCGATTGCACAATCCCGGAATTTGCCAACGCTCTCCTGGCGGCCGACTATTCTGTGCAGCCCATCGACAAGATGGGTTACCGCGACGTCATGCACAAAGTCCTCGCCGCCCGCGGCCTGGTCTCCAAACGCGCCGATTACATGCCCGACGACTCGACACCATGGCGCGATTATCCCTCTACCTGGCCGCGCCCGTCGGTGCGCGACGCGTATCTCTTTCTCAATGCGAACCGCCGCAACCTTGCACTCCTCCCACACGCGGACCAGCGTGATTTCGTGATACGCGATGTGCAGCTCAAGCGCATGCCAACATCCCCGGGCGAAGTCGCGCAGGTGGCGATTGTCTATGAGTATCCGATAGATGTGCGCCTCGGCAAAAAGGAAGCAGAATTCTTCGGTGATCGCTGGATCACACTTCGCGGCGGCGGCGCACTCGTATTCGACGCACTCGGCAGGCTCCTGCACCACGCAGCGAAGCCGGTGACGAAGGAGCGCGTCAATCGTGCCAACCGATTCCTGCGCGAAGAAGCGAGCGAGTCGATCACCGCAATTGGTTCCAGCACCGACGACGATCTGCGGCGTGCAGCCGCGCGCCGTCCATGGATTGCAGACATCAGCGGCGGTGCCCGTCTTGCATTACGCAGCAATCTCTCCGCGACCTGCGGCCGCTCGAGGAGGGCCGGATCATGAGCATCACTCTGCGTGCCTACAATGTGTTGTTCGGTGACGCGCTTCTCCTTTCGTGGGACGAAGATGACGGCGTCCACCATGCGTGGATCGACTTCGGCAACATGCTCAACGATCCCAATGCGGTGTTCGAGAAGGTGTATACGGATGTGAAAACGCGAACCGGGGGCAAGCTCGATTTGCTGGTGGTAACGCACCGGCATCTTGATCATATGGAAGGGTTCCACAGCTTGCGCAAGAAGTTCAAGGACGATTTCGAGATCAAACGGCTCTGGCACGCGCATGTGACGCCGAGTGTGGATCATGTGTTCAAGATCGCGGAAACATCACTGCGCGGAATCCTGCCGGCCGCGGTTACCGCGGGCGAGGGTGAGATCGGGAGGATCTGGCGCATTAACTTCGGAGCGGCGGGCGACAGCATCAAGACGAAGATGACAGCGATAATGAAGGAGATGGGTGTTCCGGCGAGCCGCACCTTCAAGATTCGGCGCGGTCTAAACATGAAAACCGCCTTGCCGCCCGGGCTCAGCAAACTCAAGATCGAAATCCTCGCACCCGAAACCAACAGCAATCGCTATCTCAAGCCGCTCGCAGATGCGCTCAGGGCGCGCGGCATTGCGCTTTCTGCTGGAAGCAAGGGAAAGCGGCCAAAGTTGACGACAAGAAATCTTTTCGCCGGCGCGCGGCCGGTGAAGTTTTCGAAGTCGCCGTTGGCGGGTCTCGCGGATTTCGCGCGACTCAGGAGACAGTTACAGAGCAGCGGACTTGAAGTTCTCGCGGCTGTCGACACGAACACGCGATTACTATTGACCGGCGACGCCGAGGAGATGAGCTGGGAGATCATGCGCAAGAACGGGTCGTCGCTCGATGCGCATCTGGTGAAGATCGGACATCACGGAAGCATCAACGCCTCTCCCGATTGGTCGTTCAAGGCGGTGATGCCGACGAAGCTGGCG
Source organism: uncultured Gemmatimonadales bacterium (assembly GCA_964556695.1). Lineage (GTDB taxonomy): Bacteria > Gemmatimonadota > Gemmatimonadetes > Gemmatimonadales > Gemmatimonadaceae > CAZKXZ01. The sequence goes on along the minus strand of CAZKXZ010000067.1, from coordinate 824 downwards.
GGGAATGCCGCGATTGTATCGACAGATCCGACGCGGTTCACCGGTGAGAATGAAGTGCCGAAGGCGGAAGTGTTGTCCGGGTGGAGCGGGCGACTCAAGAAGAAAGCGCGGCTGCTGAGCACAGATTCGAAGCCGCTTGGTGATTCAGTAGCCGTTACACTGGGGGACTGATGCTCATGTCTTGCTACTGCAGTTCAACATCCAGTTCGTGCCGAAGCGGTCGGTAAAGCTCGCGAAATAACCGCCCCAGAACTGGTCCTGCAGCGGCATCTCCACCTTGCCGCCATCCGACAGCACCTTGAACAACCTCTCAGTCTCAGCGCGCGTATCGGGCTCGAGATTTATGTACACATTGTTGCCGGGCTTTACCGAAAAGCCCATCGTTTCGGGCGCGTCTGTTCCCATCAGCACATGCCCGCCAAGGATCGGCAGCACGATGTGCATTACAAGATTCCGGTCAGCTACGGCGATGGGAGGTGAATCGGGTGATGGAGGAATGTCGCTGAAACGCGCGATTGGTCCTTCGAATTCCGTCTTGAAAACGGTCTTGTAATAGTTGAAAGCTTCCTCGGTGTTGCGCGGAAAATTCAGATACGTACTTACGCGAGCCACGATTCATTCCTCCATCGATGTGGATGCAAGTACCTGCATATGACCGGCCAGCATCAACCCTGGGCAGCTGGCAGGCGAGGATAATAGGACGCCTTGCAGCCTGCGGCAATCCCTGCGCGCCAATGTGTCAAAGTTCATTAGAAATGTCCCCTTTCTTAGTTCATTAGAAATGTCCCCATTCTTAGTTCATTAGAAATGTCCCCTTTTTGTGG
>CAZKXZ010000066.1:0-25335 GCA_964556695.1 uncultured Gemmatimonadales bacterium | reverse complement strand
CCGCCTCTACCACCACCTGCAGAGTTCTTGCCGAACTTCGCCCACGAGGAGCCGCCGTTGATGGAGCGGTACAAACCGTTCTGTCCACAACTCGCTTCGATGAATGCAAAGATCTGCGTCGGACTTGTACGCCCTTCAATTGCAAGACCCACGCGGCCAACATTTCCCGTGGGAAGTCCTTCGGTGAGCTTCGTCCATGTTCGCCCGCCATTCACCGTCTTGTGCACACCGCCTTCCGGGCTTCCGCCAACAGCCTGACCAACATGTCGGCGGCGCGGATATGCGCCAGCGTACACAATCTCCGGGTTGTCTGGATCAAAAACGATGTCGGTTATTCCTGTGTCGTCACTGATGAACAGAACTCGGCTCCACGTTACGCCGCCATCTGTTGTCTTGAAGACGCCGCGCTCACCGCCCGATGAGAAGAGCGGTCCCTGCGCGGCAACCCACACGGTGTTGGAATTCCGTGGATCGATAAGAATCTTTCCGATGTGTTCAGACGCCTGAAGCCCTGACTGTTTCCATGTGGCGCCAGCGTCGGTGGTCTTGTAGATGCCATCGCCAAAATGAGCGCTGCGCTGGCTGTGGTTTTCGCCAGTGCCGAGCCAGAGGATGTTGGAGTTCCTGGGATCGATGACAATGCAGCAGGTGTTGTGCGTGCCGCCATTGTCGAAGATGGAATTGAAAGTCGCGCCGCGATTCGTGGTCTTCCAGACGCCGCCGAAGGCTGACGCTATGTACCAGGTGCTCGGGTTCCTGGGATCAATCTCAATGTCCGCGATGCGTCCAGTCACGAGTCCCGGGCCGATGGACCGGATTCGGATGTTATTCACATAGTCGGAGGTCAGCGCGCTTCCCTGCGCCGTGAGGGCGGCGGGCAATAGAAGCAACACTCCCGCAACACAAGAACGGAAAACTGATGGACTCATCCCTACCTCTCAGTGTGAGTTTTCGTCGCCTGATTTGTCTGAGGTAGAATATGACCAATCGAGGGCGGTTGGAAGAGGTATTTTTCTCCCATGCCTCCGCCACCAGTCCTCACTACATCGCGACTTGTCCTGCGCCCGTTCCGCCACGAGGATGCGCCAATGGTCCAGCAACTCGCGGGTGCCCGCGAAGTTGCGGATACAACGCTCAATATTCCGCACCCGTACGATGACTCGATGGCCGAACAGTGGATCGGCGGTCACGCCGGCGAGTGGGAGCGTGGCGAGAGGATGGTCTGTGCGATTACCGCGGGGGGCAGCGGACTCGTTGGCGCCATCGGACTGCGCCTGGTGTCTGCGCATAAGCGCGCCGAGTTGGGCTACTGGATTGGCGTTCCGTATTGGAATCATGGTTACGCCACCGAGGCCGCACAGGCTGTCGTCGCGTTCGGGTTCCAATCACTGGGTCTCAACCGAATTCACGCCACGCATCTCACGCGCAATCCTGCATCAGGAAAGGTGATGCTCAAGGTGGGAATGCAGCAGGAAGGCCTGCTGCGGAAGCACATTCTGAAGTGGGACAAGCTTGAAGACATCGCCACCTACGCGATTCTCCGCGATGATTTTGCCAGTGCCGATACCGCGATGCCGCGGCGGCAGCGCTGAATGGATTTCCACCTGCTTCCTGCGCCGTGAAAGACAGGTGAGCCTCCGCTGACAAAAGCAATCTTCTGGGACAATGACGGCATCCTGGTCGACACGGAGCGTTTCTACTTCCGCGCGACGCAGCAGGCGCTTGCGACAGTCGACATCCCCTTTAGCCGCGAGCAGTATGTAGAACTCTTTCTGGTGCAGGGGAAGGGAGCGTTTCATCTCGCATTGGAACAGGGACACACTCCGGAGGACGTGGCGCGTCTGCGAAGGGAGCGCGATGTCATTTTCAGTGAACTCCTCTTGAGCGGCAGCCTGGTTATGGAGGGAGTTCGCGGCGTGCTCGATTCTCTGCATGGGCGATTTGTCATGGGAATCGTGACCAGTTCGGAGAGGATGCACTTTGATCTGATTCACCGGAATACGGATCTCATGCGGTATTTCCAGTTTGTTTTGGTCTCCGGTGATTACCCCCGCAGCAAGCCTCATCCGGATCCGTACCTTCTGGCACTGGAGCGGTCAGGAGTCTCAGCCGACGAGTGTCTCGTAGTGGAGGACTCGGCGCGCGGGCTTGCCGCGGCGCGGGCGGCTGGGCTTCGCTGTGTCGTTGTGCCGAGTGAGCTTACTCGAGGGAGTGATTTTTCGGGGGCGCATCGGGTTTTGGAGAACCTGGCTGATCTGCTGGATGTCGTCGATTAGCAGCGACGCTTTCCTGAGGCGGACGAGAGCTCGAGTTGGAAAGTGGATATTGGATAGTGGAGAGGCAATTTCCAATTGCCAATTCGCAATTGCCTCTCCAATATCCAATTTCCACTCTCCAACTCGGCTTCCCGCCGAGCCGCGGGCTCCGACCAACTCGCGCTCTCCGTTCCTTAGATGGCTACCGGCTCCCCCCGCTTCCTCACATGTAAGGGTCACTTGACATATGTAAGGCTCACATTACATTAAGTGTAACTCTTCAAATGGGCTACCAATGGCCGAAAACAATCCCTTTCGAAAGAACGTCCGGAGATTCTACGCCTGGCTCGGCGCCACGCTCCTCGCGTTTGCGGCGCCCCTGGTCGCGAGCAGAATGGTCGACTCGCAGGATATTGGCGCGAGGATTGGTGGGGTGCTGGTAGGAACGCTGGCCTGGATTCCCCTGGTTGTCGTCGTGTTCATGATCATCCGACAGGGAGACGAATTCATCCGCCGCATTCATCTCGTTGCGATCTCCTGTGCATTCGGGGGCGCGCTGCTGATGATCACACTTCTCGACTGGCTCACGCGTGCGAATTTCATCAAGCAGCCCAGTCTCAGTTTGCTCTGGCTGCTCATTGCAATGCTCTGGTTCATATCGCTGATGTTGTCCAAGCGCTACTTCGAGCGGCAAACGTGAAAAACCGGCTGCGCGAACTGCGCACGGAGCGGAACTGGTCGCAGGTGGAGCTGGGCGTACGGGCCGGCGTTTCGCGACAGGCGATCATTGCCATCGAGACGGGGAAGTTCGACCCGAGCTTGCCTCTCGCATTCAAGCTCTCGCGGCTATTCGGCCTCAGCATCGAAGACATCTTCGAGTGGGAAGGGAAATGACGATACGCTTGTTCCGGCACAGCATCTGGATCGCGCGGCCGCGCGAAGAAGTATTCGACTATTTCCTGGATTTCTCACAGGCGTCTCGCTGGCGGTCCTACGTCAGGGTGATGCAACCAGTCGACTCCGGACCGGTGAAGCCCGGCTCACGGATTCGTGTCACGATGGACCTGCAGGGCAACGAGCACATATACGAACTCACCGTGCTCGTTTGCGAGCGGCCATCTTTGTGGCGGCATCATACCGACGAATCGGATTTCCGCGGGCATGTGGAGTACGCGTTCGAGCCAGAGGGCGCCGGGACGCGAGTCAGCATGAGCATGCACGTACGGCCGGCATCTTTTTATGGCTGGTTGGGATTACCGCTGATGCTGATCAGGCGGAGCAAGTCGTATGAGCAGCAGTTGCCGCAATTGAAGCGCGCTATTGAAGAACCGTGAGGGCGCGCAATTGGAGAGTGGATATTGGAGAGAAAATTGGCGAGAGGCGAGGTCACCTTTCCAATATCCAATTTCCACTCTCCAATTTCTACAACTCCGGGTCTTTCCCCTTCGCCTTCAGCGCATTCATCATCCCAACCTTCTCAACCGACTTCATATACGCTTCCCGCGGCTCCACCTGCCCGCTCTCGACCAGGTCCATCAGCACGTCATTCAGCATCGTCATTCCCAGCTTTCGTGACGTCTGCATGACTGAGGGTATCTGAAAGGTCTTTCCCTCGCGAATCAGGTTGGAAACCGCGGGAGTCGAGAGGAGTACTTCCATCGCCGCCACTCGACCGCCGCCGATTTTCTTGCACAGGGTCTGCGATATCACAGCCTTGAGCGATTCGGACAACATTGTTCGGATCTGCGCCTGACGGTCAGCCGCGAACTGATCGATGATCCTGTCGATCGTGCCCGCTGCCGTGGTGGTGTGCAGTGTCGCGAAGACCAGGTGTCCGGTTTCGGCCGTTTCAATCGCGATGGAAATTGTCTCCAGGTCGCGCATTTCACCGACGAGAACGATGTCCGGATCTTCGCGCAACGCGGCGCGCAGTGCGCTCTTGAACGACGCCGTGTGGACTCCCACCTGACGTTGCGTGATGATGCACTTCTTGTTGTGATGCACGAACTCAATGGGGTCTTCGATCGTGATGATGTGATCGTTTCGCACACGGTTCACCAGATCGATCAGGGCGCACAAAGTAGTCGACTTTCCTGATCCGGTTGGCCCGGTAACGAGTACCAGACCCTTGGTCAGGTAGCAGAGTTTCTGTATTTCGGGCGAGAGCTTCAGCTGCTCCACCGTGATAATCGTTGCGGGTATGACGCGGAATACCGCGCCCCAGCCGATGCGGTCGCGGAAAACATTGGCGCGAAAGCGTGCCGTCCCCGTTATCTCGTAGGCAAAATCGGTATCGTTGCGTTCCGCAAACTCGTTGAGATTCTTCTTCGGCATGATGGACCGCAGCATCGCCTCGGCCTGTTCCACCTGGAGCACTGGTTCTTCCATGCGCGACATTGCGCCATGCACCCTGAGAATGGGAGGCTCGCCACAACGGAGATGCAGATCGGATGCGCTGCGCTCGATCATCATGCTGAGCAGCCGGTCAATTGCCTCGGTGGAAAGGGCCTCCGCCTCCACGCGTACTGCCGCCGAAGGTGCTGCGGTCGATCCGTTGGCAACGCGGCGAATCGAGGCTTTCCATTGGCCGGCGTCACTGTTTATTGTTGCCGAGAATGTGCCGTTTGCATTCGCGTACTGAAATGCCGCGGATCTGCCAGCACCAATCGCGGCGGCGGCATCGGTTGGCGCGATTTCACGCATTAGCGCGGCGATCTGAGTTCCGGTCAGCGGCTGCCGTGTCAGCGGCTGGGCGCTGCCTCCTTTCGCCAGCATTGCCGCACTGCCGTCCGCGAGCTCCAGCGAATCTCCGCCGTGTGTGATGAGTGTTGCCAGATATGGATCGAGATGCGCCATTAGTCTACTGTGCGAATTGTTTCTATGTGGGTGCGATTGAGCAGCTTCACATGTCCGTCGGAGTGCAGTGCAAGAAAACGGACACGACTCGCGCCCGCACGGTTCATGAAGTCCAGCAACCGCGGCGAGTTCACCGGCCCTTCAACCAGGAGGATGCCGGACAAGGATTTCCCCCCGCTCATCGTAACGCTCAGAGTGACATTGACGCCCAAGGGGAGCGTTCCGTCATTCTGCTCCTCAACCCGGCTCTCGTATTCCACCTCTGCGATCGCATCCTTCGCGACCAGCACGACACCGTCCTTTGTTTGAAGGGGGAAATACGCGTCAGGTGAGTTCATCACATCGATCGGTAGTTCACGTCCTGTGCGCTGCGGCGTGTACGGATACACGAATACCTGACCGGAGAGCGTTTCGCCACCGACGGTGAGTAGACTCACCTCCGCTGGCTGCTTCTCAATCCTGCGCTCGTCGAGCATTGGCGGAAGCTAGTTGGGTAGGTGGGTGATGATAAAGTCATTCTTCCAGCGGCGGCGCTCGCAGCGCGGTCTTGTAAACACAACCTGAGATCGAGACATTGCTGCTCTTCCCTTGAATCGCAGATGGCTGAAGACGGAGAAAAGATGCTCGAGTCGCAGCGGGCGCTGATGGCAGGTGTGCCGCACGTGAGTCCGGTACAGGCCGAACGCATCGCACTCGACGCATTTGGCTGGAAAGCAAAGGCGACCGCCCTTCCTGGCGAGAGGGATGCCAACTTTCTCCTCTCGACTCCAGGTGGTGAGCGCTTCGTGCTCAAAGTGGCCAACGTTGTCGAAGGTTCGGCATCGATCAGCCTTCAGCAGAGCGTGCTGACCCACCTGCAGGAGCGTCTGCAATTTGTCCCACGCGTTCTGCCGCTGCTCACCGGTGGTTTGAGCACCGAAGTTCGTCTGAGTGACGCCACTCCCGGCAGTCCGCCCTGTTTCGTTTGGGCAATGAGCCACCTTCCCGGCGTTCCGCTCGCGGCAATTCCGCGGCAGCGCCCCGCTTTGCTGGAAGATGTAGGTCGCGCAGCGGGGGCGCTTAGCGTTGCCCTCGCCGGTTTTGACCATCCGACGCTGCGTCGACCATTTCACTGGGATCTCACCCGCGGAGTTGAGGTCGTGCGCCTGCACCGGTCGCTGATCACCGATGCCGATACCTTAGCCGCGATTGATGAGTTGTCGGGCAAGGCGGAGCAATCGATTCTCGATGTAGCGTCGGCGCTTCCAGTGCGCGCACTTCACAACGACCTGAACGACCATAATATCCTGATTCACAGGTCACGCGAGTCGCTCACACTGCACCAATCCGTCAGCGGCATCGTGGACTTTGGCGACATGGTGCGCGGGTATTGTGTTGCGGAACTTGCCGTGACGCTCGCCTACGCGATGCTCGGCAAGGAGGATCCTGTCGCTGCGGCGGCAGATATCGTTCGCGGCTACCACACACAGTCGGCGCTCTCCGAGGATGAGCTGCATGCACTGTTCGCACTCAGCTGCCTCCGCATGTGCATGAGTCTCTGCATTGGCGCCTTCCAGCGCGGAGAGAATCCTGAGAACGAATATCTCGCTGTGAGCGACGCCCCAATGCGGCGCGCGGTGCAGCAACTAAGGCGCGTCCCGTTCAGACTTGCTGAGGCCGTCTTTCGTGATGCCTGCAACCTGGAGCCTTCGCCGGCCAGCGCTCGAATATCAACATGGCTGGGCGCGAATACAAAGTCTTTTTCGCCCGTACTTCCGTCCGACCCACGCGTTCAGGACTGCACCGTGCTCGATCTCAGTGTTGCGAGCCCGATGCTGAGTGGCGACGCGCGGCTCAACACCGAGGAACTCCTCAGCAGTCGCATTCTTGCCGCCATGAGGGTGCACAAAGCGCCTGTTGCGCTGGGTCGCTACGACGAGGCGCGCCTGCTTTACACCGCGCCTTTCTTCGCCCTGACCGAAGACCCATTTGCCGAGCGGCGGACTATTCACATCGGATTGGATCTGTTCGCGGCAGCTGGTACTCCGGTGCATGCGCCGTTGCGGGGAACAGTTCACGCGTTCGCCAACAATGCTGTGCCACAGGACTACGGTCCTGTCATCATGCTGCGTCACGAGACGGGGGATGGTGACACATTCTTCACATTGTATGGTCACTTGAGCAGCGAATCGCTGCGTGGCCTCGCCGTAGGGACGCAGCTGGAAAAGGGGGAGCGCTTTGCCACCCTTGGTGCACCGCACGAAAATGTGGGTTGGACACCGCATCTGCATCTGCAGGTCATCACCGATCACCTGGACCTCGGCACCGACTTTCCGGGAGTGGGCGATGCGACCAGACGCCGCGTGTGGCGCAGCATCTGTCCCGATCCGAACCTGATTGTTGGCGTACCCGCTGATCGATTTCCACCAGCGGCGCGGCCGAAGGATGTGGTGCTCACCGAAAGACGCACGCGCATCGGGCGCAATGTGAAAGTCTCGTACGACGAGCCAGTCGCGATTGCGCGTGGCTGGATGCAATACCTGTATGACGACACCGGGCGACGTTATCTGGATGCCTTCAACAACGTGCCGCATGTAGGGCATTCGCATCCACGCGTCGTACGCGCGGCGGCGAGCCAGCTCGCGGTTCTTAATACAAACACGCGTTATCTGCACGAGGTTGTCGCGGAATACGCGCGCCGATTGTGCGAGACTCTGCCCGAGTCGCTCAGTGTCTGTTACCTGGTCAACTCCGGCAGCGAAGCGAATGAACTGGCGCTGCGCTTGTCGCGCGCATACACACAAAGGAGGCACGCGATCGTTCTGGAAGGTGCCTACCATGGGAATACGACCGCGGGCATCGATCTCAGTCCCTACAAGCATAATGGGCCGGGCGGGACGGGCACGGTTGGCTGGGTGCATGTAGTGCCGCAGCCGGATTTATTCCGAGGTGCGTACCGCAGCCGCGACAGCGACGCAGGGGTGAAATACGCAGCGCATGTCAGCGCTCTGATCGAGGAACTGTCGTCGAGCGGGAGAAACATCGGCGCGTTCCTGGCGGAAACCTGTCCCAGCGTGGGCGGCCAGATCATTCCACCACACGACTACTTCGCTGCGGTGTACAGGCATGTGAGGGCTGCCGGCGCTGTGTGCATTGCGGATGAGGTGCAAACAGGATTCGGGCGGATGGGTGACAACTTCTGGGCTTTCCAGGCGTATGACGTGGTGCCAGACATTGTCGTGCTTGGAAAACCCATTGGAAATGGTTACCCGCTGGGCGCGGTGATCACGACGCACCAGATAGCGGACTCATTCGACAACGGAATGGAGTTCTTCAGCACATTCGGCGGAAGCACTGTTTCGTGCGCGGTGGGGCTTGCCGTCCTTGACGTGTTGCGTGACGAGAAGCTGCAGGCGAAGGCACAGCGTGTTGGAATGCGAATGGGCGCCATGTTGCGGGAACTGCGCGACAGGCATGCGATCATTGGAGATGTGCGCGGCTCCGGTCTTTTCTGGGGCGTTGAACTGGTGCGCGACCGTGACATTCTGGAGCCGGCCGGCAGGGAAGCTGGCATCGTGGTTGAACTGATGAAGGAACGTGGGGTGTTGATCGGCACCGATGGCCCACATCACAATGTGCTCAAGATCCGCCCTCCCATGCAGTTTGATGAGAGCAATGCCGCCGCGCTTGTTGGCCGGCTCGATCTCGTGCTGCAGGAACTGCAATAGCTTCGCCGGGGTGACGTTTGTTCGCCGGGGTGACAAAATCATAGCCTCCGAGTAAACCCGGATGGTGTTTTGAGAGACCAAGTTGTTGGATCACACGCGACATTTCCCGCCGTTGCAGCAGTCGGCGGCAGACACAAGAGAGGGATTCACCGATGCGACGAATTTGTATTTACGCCAGCGTTATGGCGCTGTCACTGGTTTGGTGCGCCAGCGAGAGTTCTGCGCAGACGCAGAACGTTCCAACGAGAACTCTGGCTCAGCCGGAGGTGGAACTTGCCGAGCCATTCACCCGACTCATGGGTGTGCGCGAACTGGCGGATGGCCGGCTCATCGTCTCGGACCAGACGGAGAAGTTCATCGCCATCGTCGATCTTACAAAACGCAGCTACACAAAGATCGGAAGTGTGGGACAGGGACCCGGTGAATACACACTCCCCGGCGCCATCGTTGCGCTGCCCGGGGATACCACGCTGGTAAGCGACATGCTGGGTCGCAAGTATCTCAAGATCACGCCGGCTGGGACCTTCGCGGGAGACGTTACGATGCCATCACCATCGAGGGTTGCTGGCCCGGGTGGCGGTTTCATGATGTTTGGTGGCGCGGCATCAAGCGCCGACGCAAATGGGCGGCTGTACTCGCTGGGAAGTTCCATGAAGCTCGCGCCGGATGGTCAGATGACACCAACCGACTCCGCTCCAATAACCCGCATCGATCTTCGCAGTTCACGAACCGACACATTGTCATTCATAAAGGTTCGTCCGGTGCAGATACAGACCAGCGACAGGGCGGGTGGGGGCAGGAGCGTTGACGTCCGCGTTGGAGGCGGCAACGTTCCCTTCGTTGTGCAACAAGCCTGGACTGCGGCGCCCGATGGCCGCGTGGCGGTTGTAACCCCTGAGCCGTACAGGGTGACCTGGATTTCCGCGACGGGGCAGAAGACGGTTGGAGAACCAATTCCATTCGAGCGCGTGCGCGTCACTGAGTCCGAGAAAAGCGCCTATCGCGAATCTCAAAGAACATCTCCGCGCACCGGAATCGCCGTGGAGGTGGGGGGCCGTGGAGGCACACAGAGTGTTCAGCAGGTGCCAATCACGTTTAGAGAGCCTGACAGTTGGCCGGAGTTCAAACATCCGTTCCAGGAGGCTGTTCTCGTTGCGCCAACCGGAGAGCTATGGGTGATGAAACAGCTTTCAGCAGCTCAAAAGAATCCGACGTACGACATCATCGGCGCGCGTGGTGAATTGCTGAGTCGTGTTGTGGTACCTCAGCGTACGAGGCTGCTTGGTTTCGGGCGCAACGGCACTGTTTACCTTGTCAGGCGAGATGCCGATGATCTCGAGTACATCCAGCGGCACCGGATTACTCAGAGTCGGTAACTCACGCCCCCGCCGTCATCCCCGCGGAGCGGGGATCCAGTGTCGTTCCAGGGAGACGACACTGGATTCCCGCTTCGCGGGAATGACAACATGGCCATCTATCAACCGCAGTCTGTGCGGTGAGAGTCCGCGATGTGGATGATTTTCCATCCGCCGGCGGTGCGCGCCAGCTGAAAGGCGTCGAACCCGCAGTGGCTGCGCGCGCCATTGGCCCAGAATTCAAAGCGGGTCCAGACGGTGGCGAGGTTGGCGTCCACTCTTACCTCGGGCGAAAAGATCTTTTCCTCGAGGGCAGCTGTGGAGCGGCCAATCTGCCTTATCCAATTGTCGATTGCTGTTTCACTCACAACTGGCGCCCCGTTGCGAACGCTGGCGGTCATGAGCCGCGCATTGGGTGCGAAGGTGGAGCGCATTTTGGTCGTGTCCTTCGCTTTCATCCCGTCGAAGAGCGTCGTAACAACTTTCAGAACGTCCGCTTCCGTTTGCTGCGATCGTGCGGGCTGACTGGAAGGCGCGAGCATCACTGCGCAGAGAGCGCTCAGGACTGTATTTGTCATCAAAGTGGTACCCTCATGGTCAATCGGTTCGGAAATCAGTCACCGCCGGCCGCCGTCCGGGTTTTCTTTTGATCGGCGACCATCTTGGCGACGTCCTCCAGAAGTTTCTTGGCGTCATAGATAATCCCGTCCTTTATCGTCCAGCGCACTCCGCCTACGCGTTCGGCTCGGCCGGTAGCATCGTTCAGCTTCACCGCACCGGTGCCGTACAGGGCCTTCAGATTCTCGAGAGGATTGGCGCCAACGATGGCCAGATCGGCAAGCATTCCAACCTTCACGACTCCGTATTCGATCGGCTTTCCCGAAGGCTTGAAGAGCGTCTGCGCACCATACATCGTGGCGCTGCGAATTACCTCGAGTGGATGAAATCCGGCCTCCTGTAGCAGCTCCATCTCCATTGGGTAGGCGAATCCATAGGTGCTGTAGATGAATCCAGCGTCGGTGCCGGTGGTTACACGGCCACCCATGTTCTTGTAGTCGTTGATGAAGGACATCCAGACGCGATAGAAGTTCTTCCATGCGACTTCATCCGCGGTTGTCCAGTAGAACCAGTAGGACCCGTGCGCGTCGCGACTCGGCTCATAATAATCCATGAGGGATGGTAGCGTGTACTTGTCGTGCCACTCTGCCTGCCGCAGTCGCATTATGTCGCGACCGGCGGAGTAGATGCCCATCGTGGGATCGAGTGTCAGGTCGAGCTTCAGGAATTCCTTCAGAAGGTTGTTCCACTCGTCGCTGCCGCGCGGATGAATGAGACTCCACTGCCGCGCCACCTGACCAAATCGCATCTGCTCGTCGTTGTAATTCATGTCAACAGGCCACGGCTGAACGTCGTGATCCTTGTACATCGACTCGAAGAGACCGTAGAAGTGCGTGACAGTGCCCAGTCCCAAACGCGCGGCGTCGAGAGCGTTCATCTGCGCGACGCCGAGTTGTGAGAGATGGGCCATTGTGCCCATGCCGTTCTTCTTTGCTTCATCGATGAGCGCGCCCATGATCTCGGGCTCGTACGCATCGAGCTTGAGACCGTCCACACCACCGGCTTTCGCGGTTCGCACCCAGGCGCGCGCCTGCTCGGCGCTCTGCAGTGCGGTTGCAGATGGACGCTGATAGGCCCAGATGCGCGGCGCGACGATTTCGTTTTTTGCGCTGCGGTTCTTGTCGCCTTGCACCAACTGAGACGCGCCGGCACCAGCATCCCTCACCGTTGTGACTCCGTGCGCCATCCAGAGTTTGTAGGCGTATTCGGCCTGGGGAGCTTTGGGGACACCACCAGTATGAGTGTGGAGATCGATAAAGCCGGGCATCACGTACATTCCGCGCGCGTCAATTTCCCTCGTAGCGCCGGGAATCGGCGTCAGAGCCGGCTGTGGTACGCCGGCCAATCCCGCGCTGGCGATACCTGTAATCCGATTGTTGCGAATGGTGATGTTGACCGGCCCGCGCGGCGGCGCCCCGGTGCCATCGATCAGTATCGCGCCCCTTATTACCAGCGTCTCGAATGGCCCTTCTCCCTCGCCGGCTCTGCGGTTAGGCGCGGGTGCTTGGGCTGAAACTTCTAGTGCTAGTGCGAGTGCTAGTGCTAGTGACAAAATGGTGCTGCGGCTGGCCTCACGTCTGGTAATCACAACACACCTCCGCTGAATTGGCGAGAAAACACCACCGTCGTCATTCCGGCGACAAACGTCACCCCGGCGAAAGCCGGGGCGGAATCCATGTTGGAATCAAAATGGATTCCGGCTTTCGCCGGAATGACGACGGTGGCTCATTACATCAGTTCCACTTTAGTCCGCGCAATTGATCCAGGTTCACATTACCACCTGAGATCACCGCCGCAACCCGCGAGCCCGGTGGCAGCTTGACCAGGCCGTGCAGCAGCGCTCCCACCGGGGCCGCGGCGGCGCCTTCGACTACCAGTTTGCAGCGCTCCATTGTCCAGATCATCGCATCAAAGATTTCACTGTCCGGCAGCGCGACTATTTCGTCCACAAATCGCTGCACCACGGAGAAGTTGATTTCGCCTGCGCGCCTTACGCGCAGACCATCGATAATCGTTCGGCACTCGATCGTCTCGAGACGGCCCGACTGAACACTTTTTTGCATGGCCGGACCATCGGATGATTCGACGCCGATCACCTTGATGCGGGGATTGTGGCTTTTCACCGCCATCGAGACTCCTGAAATCAGCCCGCCGCCGCCGATCGGTACAACTACCGCATCCACCTCGGGCCAGTCCTGAATGATTTCGAGACCGAGGGTGCCCTGGCCGGCAATGAGTTGCTCATCATCAAAGGGGTGCACGTAGGTGAGTCCTTCCGTTCGCACCAGTTCCTTCGCCTTCTCATTGGCTTCGTCCCAGATGTCGCCGTGCAGAACAACTTCGGCACCATACGCTTTCGTTGCCGCGACTTTCGACGGTGTGGCGTTGCGCGCCATGCAAACAACAGCGCGGATACCATGAATTCGCGCGGCGAGCGCCACACCCTGAGCGTGATTTCCCGCGGAAGAGCACACGACGCCGCGACGCTTCTGCTCCTCGGGCATCAGAGCGAACTTGTTGAGCGGCCCTCTGATCTTGTAGGACCCCACACGCTGGAAGAGCTCGGCTTTGAGCCGCACTTCGTATCCAGTGATTTCACTCAGCTGTTGTGACGAGAGCAGCGGGGTGTGCTTTATGTGAGGCGCGATGCGAGCGCGCACTTCTTCAAAATCGCGGAGGGTCAGAGTGAACATTGGGGATCGATGGGGAGTGGGTCGTGCAGCGGGTGCAATTTATCACTTCTGCCGCTCTCCGCACCCTCCGCGCCTCCGCGTGAGAAAGGTTTCACGCGGAGGTGCGGAGGGTGCGGAGAACGACACATGAGCGTGGTGCCATGTGCACAATAACGACTTCATTCCTGAATCGTCTTGATGGGGTGAATAGATTGTTTGTTATGCTTCGTGTTGTCACTCGAGTCTCAGTTTGTTTCGTAGCTGCGTCGCTTGCCGGCTGTTCCGCGGCTGACTCCGCTATTCGGGCGCCACAGGTGACGGCAGCTACGTCCTCGCCAGCTCAGGAGGCGAAAACGGCGCGTCCGGACGTCCCGTCCAGGGACCCGGTCATCTGGCCCGCGGCGCCGCTGGTCCCTACGCCGGAATCGATTCGCGGTTTGTATGTGAATCGCTGGGCCGCACTCGGGAAGCGCGTTTACGCTCTGATCGATGTTGCGCGGGAGACCGAGGTCAACTCACTGGTCATTGACGTCAAGGATGACCGGGGATTTGTGCTTTATCGCTCGGGCGTTCCGCTGGCGCGTGAAATTGGCGCCGACGCCAACAACAGCGAAGTGATGGCCATGTCTGTCGCTCGGGTCCGAGCGCTTCTCGACACAATGCGCACCGCTGGCATCTATCCGATCGCACGCATTGTTGTCGCGAAGGATCCTCTTCTGGCGAGCGCGCGCCCGCAATGGGCAATCGTGCGCAAGAGCGACATGCAGCCATGGCGGGACAGGCAGGGCACGATGTGGCTGGATCCGCACCAGAGCGAAGTGTGGAAATACGCGGCCGATCTCGCCGCCGAGGCTGTTCATCACGGCTTCAGTGAAGTGCAGTTTGACTACGTTCGCTTCCCCGACGAAAACCGTTTGATGACAGAGGCCGCATTTCCGCTGGCCGCTGGCAGGCTGCGCGCGCAGGTGATTCGCGAGCAACTCGGTACGATGCGCGCTCAACTCAAGGAGACGAAGGTCCCCTTCACCATAGATGTATTCGGCCTCACAACTTCCGACACAACAGACATGGGAATTGGTCAGCGCTGGGAGATGTTCGTTGATCAGGCAGATGCAGTTTTGCCGATGGTGTATCCGTCGCACTATGCGAAGGGGAGTTACGGATTCGCGACGCCCAATGCTCAGCCTTACGGAATTATTGATAAGGCACTCAAGGCAGCAATTCGGCGCACGCAGGGGATAAGCGGCGCTGCGAAGATTATTCCCTGGTACCAGGACTTCACACTCGGCGCGCCGCATTACCACGCGGAACAGATCCGCGCCCAGATCAAGGCCGGTTATGACAACGGGATCATGAGCTGGATACTGTGGAATCCGCGGAGTGATTACACGATCGACGCGCTGGAGAAAGAGAAATAGTTGTCATTCCCGCGAAAGCGGGAACCCATGTTCGGACGGAAAATGGGTTCCGGCTTTCGCCGGAATGACAAGGTCTAGCTGGCGACCGTAGTACCAGCTTCCCACTCGACGATCTTGCCGGCGATCGCGGATGCCGCTACGGTATACGGCGACGCCAGGTAGAGTCGCCCAGGACCGGATCGCCCCGGAAAATTCCTGTTGATCGCGCTGATCGTCACTTCTTCCTTCGTGCGTGACACGCCGGGACCGGCGTTGATGCAGGCGCCGCAGGATGGCTCTATGAAGATTGCTCCCACTGCGGCGAACACCTTGTCGTATCCCTTTTCCTGGCAATAGCGGAAAACATCCTGAGAACCGCATTGGATATAGCAGCGCACTCCATCGGCCACCCGCTCTCCGCGCTCGAGGGCTTCCGCGAAGACACGTGCGTACATGTCCATGTCGTCCTTCTTGCCGGCGGTGCAGGAGCCGGCGTAGGCGATATCGACGTGCACCTCGCCATCGAGTTCGTCCACATGTAATCCATTACCCGGGTCGCCTGGCAATGCGATCATGGGACGTATGGTGGCCGCGTTGATTTCAATGACCTTCACATATTCCGCGCCAGGATCGGAAAAGAGACCCTCACACAATCGCGCTGCGTCAGTGCGCGACATGCCGCGCTGCGCCACCAGATAATCGATTGTCTGTTCGTCGGGCGCGATGATTCCTGTGAAGGCGCCGACTTCGGCGGCCATGTTTGTCATGGTCGCGCGTTCATCCACCGAAAGCATTTCAACCGCTTCACCAGCGTATTCCACGATCTGTCCGATCGCGTTGCCGTTCTTCACATAGGGATGGCGCAGGATTTCCAGCATGAAATCCTTGGCCGTGACATTGTCGGGCTTCCTGCCGCTGATCACTACCCTGAAACTGGGAGGCACTTCGACGCGGACATCCTTCGTAATCCATGAGTTGAAGATGGCTGTCGTCCCAACTCCAAAGGCCACGCATCCTACTGCGCCCGCGTGCGGAGTGTGGGAATCGGAACCGATGATCAATTGTCCCGGAAGCGCGTGTGCCTCGAGAATCTTGGAGTGACAGATCGCTTCGGATCCTGCCGAGGTTAGCGCGCCGTGCAGGTTGAGCCGGTTCTCCAGTTGGCCGTACAACTTTATTCCCTTCGATGCCGCGAAGGTTCTCTGTTTCGCCTCGAGTTGATTGGCGACATCGAGCAGCCCCATCTCGACATGCTCTGGACGCATCACCTGATCCAGGAATGTCAGGTGATCGCGGAAGAAAAGAACTGAATCGGGATCGTTGATCGGCTCATCCGCCCCAACGAGTTGATCAAAAAAGATTGCAGCCATGGGTGTGACATACTCATGGCTGAAGCGTATATCGGTGCGCACAAAGCCCTGGTCACCGGGCTTTACAGCTGGTATGCCCACCGCGTTCTGAGATGCATCCGCAACCCAGCGGCGCGCGAAGATTTTTTCTGCCACCGTCATTGCCCGTGGAGCGGTAGTGACCCGGGGAACAGTCACCTTTCCCTGAAGGCGCGCAACGTTGTAGTTGAACAGGCCGCCGTACTCGATGATGCCGGTGCTGATTTCACCCTCGCCGCGGGTGAATTCCTCGAGGGCAATCTCTTCGCCGCGTCGCACGCGCTCTATCAACCCAAAATCAGTGCTGGTGAGCACGCCGAGATTCTGACAGTTCTCGCGGTAGATGCGTTCGATGCTTTCAGCAATTACGAGGCGCACACCGGCAACCATCTCGGCGTACGGTGATTGCTCGCGCGACGAGCCTTTGCCGCGTCTCTTCCCCGAAACGCTTGCGACAAACCCGCCGTTGCGAACGGAGTTCCGCGTGATGGGGAATTCATCTCCCGCCTTGAGCCCCAGATAGGGAAAGTCGCCCAGCGTTTCGTCGAAGTAGTAGCAGATGTACGCGGGGGTTATCTCGTCGGTGGAGATGTCGTCGCGCAGTTTGGGTCGCAGCGCGGAACTCTGCGGTGCGGAGGGATCGTAGGGTATGTCTTCTCCCGCGAGCTGCCGCACAATCAGCGCAGGTTCTTCGGTGAGGAAGAGCACCCTCCCGCGCAACTGCACGCTGGTGGGACGCCGCGACACGGCGCGCTGAAGAAGGCTGGCGATCATTTGGATGAAAGGTGTGCAGAAAGGGGAGTAAAGAAAACTGAACGGGACGCCATTCTGGGCGTCCCGTTCAGGTCTCTAGTGCTTCGAGTCTATTCGGCTCGATGAGCGCTCGAGTTGCTCAGCGCTAATCGCGCGTAGAAGCCAGGGAGTTCAGCCACCACCGCCGCCGCCACGACGAGCAGCTGTCGGGTCGGGGAAGTTCATGTCAAACTGCGTCTGTTGCGTAGCGTCCATTGACTTCTTGGCTTCGGTACGGAACGTGTTGATAATGACATTGCGCTTCGTAACGATTGCCGCATTTGCAGTGCTGTCCGCCGTGCTCACCACAGCACCTCGAGCACCACGAGCGGGCGCCGGTGTCGCCTTGAGGTCAGTCTGAAGCTTGGTGATCAATACGACCACAGCTGCCTTCTTCGGAGCGTCGAGCGTGATGCTGGTCATCAAAAGAGCGTACGCGGAATCAGCGGAAACTCCATCCGCAACGATTGCGCCTGCTCGGCCACCGCGGCCACGACCCTGGCCACCACCGCCGCCGCCACCACCGCCACCACCTTGTGCTTCGGCCGCAGCCGAAACAAACATCGTCAGTGCGACCGCTACGGCCGCAAATTTCAGGACCTTCTTCATGCGAGTTCCTCTCCCCGTTGTTAGACTCGAAGTGCGTCGGACGACGACTTCGGTGCGATGTAAGACGTATCGCCGCGTTTCACGTTAAGCGACGCCGCGACATAGCGCAACTACCCCCGGAGAGAAGGATCTTTGCGCCTCGTACACTGCGGGATTCCGCCATATGCGGAATGTGATGCACGTCACCTGAAAAACGCGTCCCACACCTCTCGTCCCAAGCCCTTAGTACGCGCGATGAATTCGCAGCGTTGCTTGAGAAC
Source organism: uncultured Gemmatimonadales bacterium (assembly GCA_964556695.1). Lineage (GTDB taxonomy): Bacteria > Gemmatimonadota > Gemmatimonadetes > Gemmatimonadales > Gemmatimonadaceae > CAZKXZ01. The sequence continues at coordinate 7,426 of CAZKXZ010000066.1, read as the reverse complement.
AAGGCTGAGTTTCTCCCCCTAGCGCTGGGACCGCCATTCGTGCATCCTTTGTTGCCAATCGCCGGGTGGATCGCAGTTCGGTTTGAACTCATTGCAGGACAACGCTTTAACCCTTGCGCACGACGTGACAGTTCCGCAGATCACCCCTCCGATCGCAGCGCCGCCGCCGCAACAGCCGCCTCCGCCGCCTCCGCAGCAGCCGCCAGCGATGCGATTCCCGATGCGCTTCGTGCTCGAAAACGCAGCTGCTCCAATTCAGTACCGGGCGATCAGGGAGGTAGCGGAGCTTAGCCCTGGCGGCATTCCCAGGCTGGACGCGCTGCCGTACACATTTCCGCCGGCTGTGACTCTCGCGCTAACGCAGTCTCCCGATGGAACGTGGAACAACGCAATGCTCGCGCTTCCCGCTGCGAGATCGGATGAACTGCGCGGGGTGGGAACGATTCAGGCTGTGCGCCGGCTAGTTGAGTACGGATGGGATCGTGAATCTCCTCCGCTCGTTCGTGCAAGGCGAATTCTCTTTCGGTTGCTTGCGGAAGATGAAGATCCATCCTTTCTCTTTGAACTGGGCGCGAAAGGAAAGATCGAGCCGGAATTGATTGATCACTCGCGACAGTTGTTGCGAGAAGCAGCGGCTGCGGCGCTGGCGCACGCCGGCTATGAAGCCGATCCCAGATTGCGCGGAGCGGCGCACCGCATCCTCGATCGCATCCATCAGTATCTTAATTCTCCCCTCTCGAAGAAGCCCTGGCTTCGCGTGGGGAACAGACAGGTTCTTCCACCGGAGGCGCATCCTCCGTCAATGCATGCGCTGACCATGCTGGCGTACATGCCGCTCTTTCGCAGCGAGCATCACGCTGTTGTCGACAGGATCTATCACCACATTTCCGGGCTGCAGCCGCGCCAGGAGTCGGCACAGGTGGTGGGCAAGAAGATCATTCTCCAGCCGCAGTATGTATTGGGCGACCCGTTGCCGCATCGGAATGCTGTGGACGCCGATGTGCCCTTTGCGCTGATGTGGCTGGAGATGATGGCGCGGCTCGGATTCCTCAAGCGCAATGAGGGCTGGCTCAAGCTATTCGATCGTTTTGTTGATGATCGTGACCGCACGGGGGTATGGCATCCGCACAAGGGACTGGCTGCACCGCGCAGTTCCAATCCGCTTGTGTGGCCGAGTTTCCCTCTGGAATCAGCGGTTACCGGCGAAGAGAGATGGACCGACGTGACCTTCCGACTGGGTTTGATAGCAAGGCTCATCGGCCGTCCCATCGAACTGATATAGAAGTACAGCGATGCGGGTATTGCGCCCCGACGAGATGTATCCCGCGGGCGTTGCTTCCATCAGCGCGCGCTATGTCACGACAGCATCGGGTTTGAGGATTCGCGTTGCCGAAGCTGGTGATGCTGGTGGCACACCGATGCTGCTGCTGCACGGATGGGGATGTTCGCTGTACGCCTTCCGGCATCTCATTGAACCGCTGGCGCAGCGCGGTTATCGCGTGATTGCTGTGGATCTGAAGGGGCACGGGCTCTCTGACAAGCCTGTGCGCCGGGAAGAGTATTCGCTGCAATCGATGACTGATCACGCGCTCGAGGTAGTGAATGCACTCGCGCTCAAGACAGTCGTGTTGATGGGTCACTCGATGGGTGGCCGAATAGCTGTGGAGATGTCCCTGCGCTCGCCGTCACTCGTCGAGCAGCTGCTGCTGATAAATCCCGTCGGTTTCGGGAGCATGCCCCACGTGAACTATGCGCTGCCGATAGCCAATGAATTGGCGGCGCGCACGTTCCCGTGTCCGCTGCCTTCACAACTTGTCGCGTTTCCCGTCTCGGTTGTGTATGGCGGGATTGGAAAACCCACCGCGCAAGATGTGGAGGAATATCGAGCTCCGACGCAGTTTCGCGAATTCATCAGTGCATCAATGCATCTGCTGCGTGCGTTTGACTGGAAGGTGATGGATCCGGGTCGGGCTGAATCGCTGAAGTCGCGCACGCGGATAGTTGTGGGGGAACTCGACAGAGTAGTGCGCACCGCTAAGTCTGGTCGCGCGGCAGCTTTGCTAAGGGAAGGCTGGAATATTCGCGTGGTGCGGGACGTGGCGCATGTGATTCACGAAGAGGCTCCCTACGCAGTCGTGGACATGCTCCCTTGACGTGCACAGTTCAAGCGCTGTTCTCGAAGCGCCGTTTCGGTAGAGCGCTTTTTTTGAAGCGCCGTTACCTGAGGCGCTGTTCTTGAAGCGCTTTTTCTGAAGCGCCGGTTTGCGAGGCCTCAGGGAAAAACGCTGCAAGGCGGGGCGCTGCAAAGAAAGCGCCGCAGGGAAAAGCGCTGCGATAAAAAGCGCCTAGACGAAAGGGCGCTGCAGTCAACAGCGCTGGACACTCAGGAGATATCTATGCCGTAGTGCCGCAGCAGATACTCGACAAAAACATCCACGAGCGAATTAGCAAACGCGAGTCTTTCCGCCGGGGTTTCGCGTACGCCGGCACGATTTGCCTCAAGCTGAAATCCACTGATCGTCCCACCGTCGCGTGACCCGTGTCGCGCAGTGTTGTAGCCGCCGTTGAAGTATTCGTTGCCAACACCCGGGTTAGGTTGCGATGGACTTGGCACTGACGGATAGCCTTCCTGTTCGAAGAGTGCGCCGAGGCTGACGGCACCCCGCAGAAGTTGCGGCAGGGTAGATCCGCTGCTCTGAACGAGCGACCGAATGCTGGCGAGGTCCGAGTATGTCGGCGACAGCAACGTCGCGTCGGAGAACCCCAATTGGTTTGCGGTCAACAGGTAGCCCAGCTCCAGTCGTGGAATCGCGTGCCCGTGCCCATGCAGGTCCATGTAGAGTCCGCGCGCATAGGTCGCATTCAGTGTGGATTTCGCTGCGGCAGTGAAGTGATGAAACTCAAACCACGCTCGCTGCGCGACCCGGTTTCCCAGTGCTGCTTCCACGATCTCACGATTGGCGTCGAGCTTTGTTCTGCGCAAGCGGCAGATGATCACATGTGGCCGGCGCCCAGTTCGCTGGAAAAACACATCGCGAATGGTCCGCGCCAATTCTTCAGTGTTTAGATCCCGATCGGTCACGACATCAGTGCCGGTGCGGTCGGGAATCGTTGCCGGCACCAGAGTGCCACCGTGCGGCGCGGTGATGATGATTGGCAGATCGCCCGGCAGGTACTCAATGTACTGCTCATCTCCGTAGGATGTCGCGCCGGCCTGGTTGCTCGCCGACTGCGCCGTGAAATCAACCGATGCATTCGGAATGCTTGCCCGCAACGTGTTGCTGACATTTGCAACTGACCCCAGGTACCAATCTGTCACTGCAATGCCGCTGGCGTTGGTCGTCAAGACTGTGTCGCTTGTCGCCCCACCCCCGAGCACAACCGAGAATTGCACCTGCACATTCGGGAGCGCCGCCCCGGATCCGTTGCGCACAGTCACGCTCACCGGCGCAGTCAGGAGAGATCCGGCTGGCCCCTCCTGAACATCTCCAGCCGTCTTCGCGATGCTTGTTTCACCCGTGTTCCCCGTTGGCGCATCGCCCGCGCATGCGGCAACGAACAACAGTGCCACCACGAAGAGACCGGATCTGATTTGTGCCATCGCGATGCGGAACCGCGGTTCAGGATTTACTTGGCATCCTTCAGGCGAAATGATGCGACAAGTCCTTCGAGCTGCCGCGCCATGCTCATCAGAGATCGCTCAGCGGGGCTACCTGCCGTAAACGTACCATCATCCCCGTTTTCCGAGCCGCGCGCCAGAGTTGAAATGCGCGTGCTCGCGTCCGCGACCTGTTCGGCAATTGCCGACATTTCCTCGGCCGAGGCCGCGGTCTCTTCCGACACCGCGACAACGCTGCGCAACATCGCCGTGGTGTCCTCCACACGTTCGGTAATCCGGTGTGCTTCCGCCGTCAGAGCCTGAACCTGTTGCTCGCTCATCTCGAGAGCAGCGAAGATGCTGTCCAGGGCGGTCCCCACATCCTGCGCGCGGCCCGTGCTCATCCGGACCTCCTTGGCGCTGCGCTCGATTGCCGCCACGACGTGCTCAGTCGCATTGCGCATTTCGCTCGCCGTGCGCTCGGTGCGCGTCACGGCTTCAGCTGCGTCCTCCGCCAGCTTTCTCACTTCGATCGCGACCACTGCGAACCCGCGCCCGGCTTCGCCAACACGTGCCGCTTCGATCGCGGCGTTGAGGGCCAGAAGATTCGTCTGATCAGCGATTGCGCGAATTGTTCGCGCAAACTCCGCGACCTCATCGGAGTGTCGATGAAGTTCCGCGACGTGGGTCGTGTTGGACAGCACCAGCTCGCCCACCGCCGCATTTGCTTCAACAATCTGTGCGACAGTTACCGCGCCACGTCGCACCGTTTCAACCGAGGTCTGAATGGAACGCGACAGTTGCGTGGCATCTCCGGCAATGTTGGAGACCGCCGCACTGATCTTCTCCGTTCCTGTGAATGCATGATGGATCGCCGTGGACTGTTCCTGCGTTCCCGCCGCGATCTGGTGCGCCGCGCTCCCCATCTGGGTCACCGCTGACTGCGTGTCCACAGTGAGCTGAGTGATGTCGGTGCTGTGCTCCGCGAGTGCGCTTGCCGTATCGCGGATCTGCCTGATGACATTGGCCAGGTCCTCAGTCATCCGGTTGAAGGCACGCCCCATGTCGCCAAGTTCGTCGTTGCTTTTCGTCGCGACATCCGTATTTGTCAAATCGCCTGACGCAATTCTGTTCGCGGATTCCGCTACGCGTCTCACGGGAGCAGTTACCGTACGAGTGAGCGAGGATGTCGCGAGCATTCCAAAGGCGATGAGCATGAGCATCAGACCCCAGCCCCACTTCTGCGCCAGCACTCCCTTCGAATTGACGGCCGCTCTCAGCGCAAGCACTTCGGCGTTGTGCGATATCTCCAGACCATCCAGATGAGTCCGGAAGGTATCAAGCTTGCTCTGCACCTCCTCCATCGCTGTTCTGAGAGGCCCCTCGAGCGAGTTTGACCCCGAACCGACACGCTCAAGCAGCGAACTCATGGTGGATGCGGCAGCTGCGAGACTGTCGCGCCAGGCCTCGGCCAGTAGCGCAATCGCGCGCCGTTCCGGAGACTCATCCGGAATACTCTGATAAGCGGCCATCCGCGTCTTCGTCTGTTCGATATTTTCGCGGTGGAATTGCAGCCAATCCTTGCGCTCCTCGGCCGAAGCCGCGGACTGCGCCCGGGAAAGGCCGAGGACGCTCTGATAACCGTCGCGATCGATATTGAGGACCAGGCCCAGGCCCTGAACCTCGCGGTCGGCCAGGCGGTTGGTAAGCTCGCGACTGACGTTGGCAAAATGCAGCACGGTCGCGCCGCCGATGATGGCGAGCACAACGAAGGCCCCCAGTATTCCGCTCACCTTCCATGCGAAGGATGACCAGCGCCGCGACCGGTTGGAAAGCGGCGCTCCACTGGCGTTCGATTCGGCGAGAGCTTTTTGTGCCACCAAAGGGGGCAACCTCACATTGAAGTCTGGTGTCTGGGCAGCCCTGCCGGAGCAGCCCGTGGGGACCGTGCGCCTGCACAAGAGGGACGTCGCAAGGTGACGTTTGTCACAGCGTCAAATGCGCTCTGACGCGGCCGGTCGGGCGATGTTACCATTCCAGCACAATTTGTTGAAATACGTATAGAATTATGGGCAGCCGGGTCCTTTTACGGACCATCGTACACACACGCACCAAGGAGAACATCACATGACCCCGACCCTCAGTAAAAAAGGGATTCGTCTAGGAATCCTGAGTGGTCTCGCTTTGTCTTTGCTCCTCCAGTCCTCCGAAGCGTTTGCGCAGCGCGGCGGTGGCGGTGGTGGCGGAGGCCCAATGATCAACCAGCCTGACAATCCCGCACTTCGTGGTTTCCGCTGGCGATCGATTGGTCCCACAGGCCAGGGCGGCCGTGTCGACGACATCGCTGTCGACGAGAAGAATCCATCGACTTACTACATCGGATACGCGGTAGCAGGTATCTCGAAGACAGTGAACAACGGTACGACGTTCACGCAGGTTTTCGACACGTACGGCTCTGCCTCGATCGCGGATATCGCACTCGCTCCATCCAACCCGAACATTATTTACGTCGCTACTGGTGAATCGAATAATCGCCAGACCACCTCGTACGGCGACGGGTTGTACAAGAGCACCGACGCTGGCGCGACGTTCACCAACATCGGACCGTTCCGGAACTCGCAGACGCTGGGCCGGATTGTCGTGCATCCAACGAATCCCGGCATCGTGTGGATGGCGGTTGGTGGTCACCTCTACGGCGGAAATACCGACCGCGGCGTATACATGACGACCGACGGTGGCACGACCTGGAACAAGACGCTTGCTGGCGATAATGAATTCACAGGCGCAACCGACCTTATCATCGATCCGTCGAACCCGAACAACCTTTGGGCCGCGATGTACCAGCGCCAGCGCACGGCATGGGGCTTCAATGGCGGTGGTCCAGGCAGCGGAATCTTCGCGAGCACCGACGGCGGACGGACATGGAGACGGATGAGCGGAGGTGGCCTGCCAAGGGGCACGATGGGCCGCATCGGACTTGATATCTCCAAGTCCAATCCCAACGTGATTTATGCGCAGATCGAAGTTGCGCGCGATAGAGAGACGCCCGCTGCGCCCGCTCCGGCTGCAGCTGCAGCTGACACGGCCGGCAGGGCTGGTCGCGCTGCCGCTGCAGGGCGAGGTGCTGCCGCTGCAGGTGGCGGGAGAGGTGCAGGTGGAGCAGGTGCAGGACCACCGCCGCAGGCCGACCCCCAGTCGAACGGCGTGTACCGCTCGAACGACAAGGGAAGAACATGGACCGTCGTGTCCAACCAGAATCCGCGTCCGATGTATTTCACGCAGATTCGCGTTGACCCCAACAACCCGGAAGTCGTGTATATGGCCGGCGTCCAGCCGGCGAAGTCGATTGACGGTGGCAGGACGTGGAGCGGAATGGGCCAGATGGGTCACGTCGACAATCACGCGATCTGGATTGATCCGCTCAACAGCCAGCACGTGATGTACGGCAACGATGGCGGTTTCGACATTAGTTATGACGGCGGCGAAACCTGGGAAGCGATTCGCGAGAAAGCTGCGGCACTCTCGTACCATGTCTCCGCGGATTTGCAGTATCCCTATCGCGTTTGCACCGGATTGCAGGACAATGGTTCCTGGTGCGGGCCCAGCTCGATGCGCAGCGGCGTAATTCGCCGCTGGCACTGGATCAGCGTGGGCGGCGGCGATGGTTTCCAGACGCAGATCGATCAGGAGATGCCTTGGATTTTCTATACCGAATCGCAGAACGCCAACGTTAGCCGTTACAACCTGCTCACCGGGCAGAGCGGAAGCATTGCGCCGCGCGGCGGCGGTGGTGGTGGTCGCGGCGGCGGTGCAGGGGCAGCCGGAGCA
>CAZKXZ010000065.1:0-25911 GCA_964556695.1 uncultured Gemmatimonadales bacterium | reverse complement strand
AACCCCATTCAGGTGCGCTACCGGGCTGCGCTACGTCCCGTTCGATGCATTCCTACTGCCATTCCCTGCACCGACGTGATGTGAATCTACCGACGCGCTCGTACCCTCACAACGCTGAACACGCGCGCACAGCTGTTGCGCGGTGGCGGCGGCAGCGCAGCTAAGTCCCCGTCCGATTTTTGGACGCACCACGACCGGTCGGGTATTATCAGGAAACCGTTGGTGACACAGGACAAGATGTCGACCGCACCGCTACCCATCCACAGCGATCCTGAAGTCATCGGCGGCACTCCCGTATTTGTCGGCACCCGCGTGCCGCGCAGACGCTGATCGATTACCTCAAGGGCGGTGACTCGCTTGACCAGTTTCTTGAGGACTTTCCCTCAGTCACTCGGGAACAAGCTGTGTCGGCACTTGAACTGGGAAACTCGCTCTTGATTGCGAAAGCGGCGCTGAAATCGTGACGAATCGCCTCGCCGATCTTTCGCCCTCTCATGCCCGCTGTTCGCGAAACTCTCGCTCGGGCTAAGCCACGGAACGTCTATCGCGCAAGTGTCTAACGACCTGGCACTCAGCCGCGAGCGGCGCGTCGCCGGGGCTTCGACTTGGTCTTCTGCCGAGCGCGGCTCGTCGGCTGCAGCGCCGTATTAGCCAGCCGCATGAATTTCTTTGGCTGCAGCAAGCTGGCGATCGAAATGTCTTCGTCGACGGCTTCCCAATGAATTCCGATGCCGCCACCAATAGGTTGCCAGTCCTTTCTTTGCTGTGGAGTGGCCGCTAGCAGCCGAGGAAACCACATGAGCGGAACAGACACTGCTCTACCGTCGTCCAGTACGACCGTCAGCGAATGGCCGGAACACGAAACGTCTACGGCCACCGCCTCACTGCTGTCCACCAAAGTACTCATTCCAAGTCTCCAGGAAGAGATCTCGATTCTCCAGTACAAGCCGTCCAACGAGCGTCAGCTCGTGGCTTCGAAAACCGCGGTTCGATGCCAACGTTACGGGATCGAGCCAAAATTTCGCATAGCGCCCAGAGTGCGCGACGTGGATGTGTGGTGGCTCACGATCCTCCAGACTGTAGAAGAAGAACCTGAAGCCACTGATCCTCAGCAGCGCTGGCACTCTAACAGTCTACTGCCGAGCACCGGATTTCAAAAGCTGCGACACTTACGCCAGGTCTGGCTAACCCTTGGCTAACCCAGCGTTGCTGGTGGCAAATGCGGATGACCTCACTTGGGCCGTCGGATCCGCCGAACAGATGGAGGCACACACCAGGCCGTACTATCCAGGCGCTGCGACCTCAGCGTGGCTCCGCCCACTCCCTCTAATCTTGCGCACCAGCCACACAATGAAGAGAATCGGAAGTACAACAAAGATGAAAACCTTGAGCGCTACGATGCCAACGAGGAAAACCAGCGCGACAAGTCCGAGCAGCGCCGCTGCGCACAACAACACTGCGAACACCGGAAGCCCGACAATCAGCAGAATGATCAAAACGGGCAGCGCCACAATTCCGAGAACCACAAGCAGAGGAGTGCCGATGGATTTGAGAATTGCGGCAATCGGCAACGCTACCGCGAGAGATCCTATCCCGCCGATTAGGTAGCGGGCCAACAGGAATCGAACAAGGAGGACTTTGATTAATGCGATCATGGGACCACCGGGAACAGGTTCGCGATTCCTCCCTACGCGGCGGTGCTACGGAATGGTTTCGGGATTGGACGACCCTGGGGTTCCCGCTTGCGCGGGAATGACGGCCTATGCAGCGCCAAAATGGGTTGCCGCTTTCGCGGCAATGACAACCCCGGGTGTTACCCTGCGGCGCCTACCCAGTCGTCGGCGCTTACCAACCGGCCTACATAAAACGCACCGAACTCGGCGTACTTCGCGCTCACTTCATCGAAGCGCATGTCGGTCACCAGCTTCTTGAACTCGATGGGATCGCCGGCGAACAATGTCACGCCCCACTCCCATGCGTCGAGTCCGATTGCGCCGCTTATCACCTGCACAACCTTCCCGGCGTAACGCCGTCCGGTAATTCCGTGCGCCAGCATCAAACGGCTGCGTTCCTCGAGTGTTAGCGCGTACCAGTTCTGCTCCACGTTGCGCCGCTTGGACATGGGATAGAAACAGACGTACGGCATATCGGGCGGGAGCTGCGGATATAAGCGGCGCCGCACGTGCGGATTCTGCAACTCACCCTTCACTCGCTCCGCTAGACGTTCCTGGTAAACAGGATCCTTGGCGCTCGCTCCCTCGGCCGCTGCTTCTCGCGACAATTGTGCGGTGAGATGATACAACCCTGCTTCAGTCACACTTAAAAAACTGTATTCGATTCCCAGATAATCGAACAGCGGTTCGGAGGTCAACGCAGTCTCCGCAACTGCAATTGCATCGAGCGTGGGACGGAAATGCACGAGCATCAAGTCGGCGCTCGAACCCACTAATTCCACCGCTGCGCTCCACCCTGCACCGACTGCGCCTCCTTCCTCGCCGTCGGCGGAGTTGGTGGCGAGCATCGCTTTGAGTTTTGCTGACGCTCGTTGCCTGAGCGAGGCGCGTTCGCCGCTACCCAGCGCCCTCAGCGCGCGACGGTCGACGCGGAATATCTGGGTTAGTTGGTACCAGCCTTCCAGTGTTTCTGGAGGATCGGCAACGGGAGTCGTATTCACGGTCATTGAGGGAAACTAGCGAAAACGACACTGGATTCCCGCTTTCGCGGGAATGACGGCAAGGGAGCGGATTCCCGACTTTGCGGGAATGACGGACGATAAGATGGGTTCCGGCTTTCGCCGGAATGACAAAGATCGTGCGGATTCGGGCTTTTGCCCTATTGACGATACTTTTCGGATCTCGCATGGGAAAGAAACTCGCCCCCTCGGCCATTCGCGCCAAGTTCCCGGACGGATTCGCTACCGTCATCTTCGATTGCGACTCGACGCTGAGTGCTATCGAGGGCATTGAGGAACTCGCGGTTTCGCACCGCGCCGAGGTGTCGCGGCTTACCCAGGCCGCAATGCGGGGAGAGGTGACGCTCGAGAGCGTCTACGGCCGCCGACTTGACCTTATCAAACCGTCGAAAACACAGGTCGACGCGCTCGGCGCGCTGTACGTGCAACACATCGTGGAAGATGCCAGTGCTGTTTGTCGCGAGTTGTCCAATGCGGGTATCGCAGTGCGAATCATGTCAGGTGGTTTGCTCCCCGCGGTCCTGCATCTCGCACGAGCCGCAGGAGTTCCGGACCATAACGTAGCTGCTGTTGACGTATTCTTTGAAACAACCGGACAGTTTGATGGTTATGACACGAAATCTCCCCTGGCGCGCTCCGGCGGCAAGCTGGAAATGCTCAGGTCGTGGCTTCCGGGGCTCACACACCCTATAATGACGGTCGGCGATGGCTCCACGGATCTGGAAACGGCTCCGCTGGTTGACCTCTTCGTCGCGTATGCGGGCGTGGTTGCTCGTGATGTTGTGGTCGCGCAAGCTGAAATCGTGATCCCATCACATTCGCTCGCTCCGATATTTGCGCTCGCTGTTGGCGGTGTTCGTGCCGCGCGCCTTACCGGCGAGGGTGAAAAACTCCGCGCCAAGGGCGCTACTACTCTAGAGGAAATGGAGACTTGATGCTGCGTTCGAAGTCGAAGGGAAGATTCTTTCTGCCGGGACCAACCGAGGTGGATGACGAAGTGCTGGAGGCGCAGCTCAAGCCGATGATCGGCCATCGCACCAAGGAACAGGAAGCCATAAACGAAAGCATCCAGCAGAATCTCCGTCATGTATTTCGAACCACGCGACCCGTGTACATGTCGGCGTCGTCGGGTACAGGATTGATGGAAGCGGCCATCCGTAATGGTGTTCGCAAAAAGGTTCTCTGCCTGGTGAATGGCGCCTTCAGCGAACGCTTCATGAAGATTGCGGAGGCGTGTGGCGCCACTGCAGTTGCGCTCAAGGTGGAAATGGGGCAATACGTGTCGCCAGAGCTGCTGCGCGAAGCACTCGCCAAAGATGACTACGACTCGGTGACCGTTGTTCACTCAGAGACCTCGACCGGAGTGCTCAACCCCATCGAGCAACTCGCCGAAGTCGTGCACGAGCGTGAAGACCGTGTGATACTCGTCGATTCGATTTCCGGCGTTGGCGGAGCGCAGGTCGAATCTGATGCATGGAAGCTGGACTTTGTTTTCACCGGCTCGCAGAAGGCGCTGGCACTGCCGGCTGGTCTGGCCTTTGGAGTTGCACAGGAGTCGTTGCTGGCGCGAGCAAAAACTCTTCCCAATCGCGGCATCTATTTCGACTTCATGGAACTGGAAAAACACATCAAGGGCAATCAGACCCCCAACACGCCGGCGCTCGCACTTCTCTACGCGGCAGAGTTGCAGCTCAAACGCATTGCGACCGAGACGATCGAAAAGCGCTGGGCTCGTCACACGCAAATGTCTGAACGAACAGCGCAATGGATTGATGAAATGCGCAAGCGCGGTGTGGAGCTGAGCAACTTTGCCCCCGCGGGCTATCGCGCTCCATGCGTAACGTGCATTGGAGTACCGCCCGGGGGGAAAACGGGAGCGCAGGTCGCCACTGAGATGCTGGCGCGCTCGTACACGGTTTCGCCGGGCTACGGAACCCTCAAGGACAAGACATTCCGCATCGGACATATGGGCGACCACACGATGGCCGAGCTGAATGAACTGCTGGATGTTCTTGCTGAAGTGATCGTCGCATGAATCCGTCGCGACACCGCGTGCTGGTCGCCGACACGCTGGACGTGGAAGCACTCACGCCGCTCACGCACGACCCGCGCTTCAACGTGACGGTGAAACCGGGCCTCAAGGGTGAGGAACTGGCGCGCGCGATCGGCGAGGCGGACGCTGTAATTGTTCGCTCCACCACAAAGATCACGCGTGACTCACTGAAGTACGCAACTGATCTTCGTGTCATTGGGCGGGCTGGCGTTGGGGTTGATACCATCGATGTTGATGCAGCCACCGAACGCGGAATAGCTGTACTCATCGCTCCCTCCGGAAATACCATTTCCGCCGCGGAGATGACGATGGCGTTGATGCTCTCGCTGGTGCGCCGCGTTACGGCTGCCGACGTCTCCATGAAAAAAGGGGAATGGGACAAGAAGAGCTTTTCCGGCACCGAGCTTTACGGAAAAACTCTGCTCCTGGTAGGCGCTGGACGGATTGGCGGCGAGGTGGCTGTGCGCTGCCGTGCGTTCGGGATGCGGGTATTGGTTTACGATCCTTTCCTGTCCGCCGAACGAGCGCAAACGCTGCAGGTCGAGTTGATGGAATCACTCAGCGATGCGTTGCCGATGGCGGATGTGGTATCGGTGCATGTTCCAATGACTGACGCGACGGCCGGGTTGTTGAACGCAGCACGTCTCGCGCTACTCAAGCCGGGCGCGTTCCTCATTAATGCTGCGCGCGGCGGAATAGTCGACGAAGAGGCGCTTGCCAATGCGCTCAACACCGGAGCGCTCGGCGGCGCCGCGGTGGATGTCTATTCCAGCGAGCCCCTGCCGGCCGATCACGTGCTGCGCTCCACCAGGAACATCGTACTCACACCGCATCTGGGTGCGTCAACCCTGGAAGCCCAGCGCAATGTGGCCGTTGAGATTGCGATTGCAATTCGTGATGCGCTGCTGGAAGGCGACCTCTCACGGGCGGTGAATGCTCCAGCGATTGGAGGCGATGAAATCCGGCGCGTGCAACCATTGCTTGACCTGGCGCAGCGGCTTGGTGCACTGGCCTCTTCGTTGTTTGATGGGTCCGCCGAGAGTATCGAGGTGCGCTATGCGGGTGGTGAAGGTAACGCGCTGCGGCCAGTCGCGGCGAGCGTATTAATTGGTGTGCTGAGCCGCCATGTTGAACCGTACGCAGTGAACATGGTGAACTCGCTCCACGTAGCGCGCATGCGAGGGATCCAGGTTAGTCAGGTTGCGCAGGAGCCGTACAGAGGTTATGCGGAATACATCGAAGTCGTGATCGAGCATGGTGATCGGAAATTGCGTGTCGCCGGTGCACTGCTTTCGCATGGACATCCACGGTTGGTGCGCATTCAGGACTATCATATCGATGTGAATCCGCGCGGCACGATACTGGTGATTCGCAATCGCGATGTGCCTGGGGTGATTGGACGTGTTGGTAGCTTGCTGGGTGAATCGAAGATCAACATCGGCGAGTATCATCAGGCGCGGCTTGCTTCGGCGGGTGAAGCTCTAGCTGCGATTACCGTTGATGGAAATGTGAGTGCCGCCGTGGTGGACTCGTTGCGTGCCTTGCCGGATGTGATTGATGTCAGGCTCGTGTTTCTCGATGGGGGCGAGGGGTTAGCAAAATAGGTTCCGGCTTTTTCTAACCACAGAGGTCACAGAGGTCACAGAGGAGTTCTCTGTGACCTCTGTGACCTCTGTGGTTAAAAAGCCGTTACCCATCTAGAAGACTATCCGCGCGCTCAGACCAGCCGTTTGATACCGAAACGCGCCCACCGCCGACGCAGCCGCACTGGTACTCGTCCCGCCCGACAAACTAATCACGGACCGAGAAGAAACTCGCAATCCCACCCGTGCATCAGCGTGCCACTGATTCTGTGTCGCATGGTCTGGGCCGATTTTCTGCAAACCGCCACCGGCTGTCAGACCCAGCGACCAGCGACTGATTTCGCGCTCCCAGCTCGCATACAGATCGCCGAGCAAAAAACGTTCGGGACTGAAGTAACCGTCGCCATCCTCGGCGAATGAGAATGTTCGCGCAACTGCTCCTACCGTCAACGCGCCTGGGAACCGTCGCGCCACACGCAGCGCCGCTGACGTACGACGATTGCCGTCGCTCAAATCAAGGACGCCACCTGAGAGCACGAGCGTTGTTGCCGAAATCGGACTCCACTCAACATTCCCATCATAATTGGTGAGATTGATACCACGTGCGAGTAGTGCGGCAATCTCGTCGAATGGTACGTGCGAGACACCCAGTCCCAACGCAAGATTGGAGCGCAGCCGGGCCGCGGCGTTGGCCCGCCAGGTGAACTCGGTGTGTCTGCTCTCGCCACTCGGCGCCGAGGAAACATCGAGCTGCCTCGCTCCGGCCGCGGCAGTTGCCCGAAGCAGTCCGGTAACAACCGTGCCGCCGACTTCGCCGAGTAGTCGCGATGTTTGGCGAATGGGATCGCGCGCCTGCTGCGAACCAGCCGTGCCCCAAACATTGACGCCGTCGCGAACAAGAAACCTTTGGGTGGCGGTTTGCCAGGCGACACTATTGCGATCGGAGTCGCGACTCCAGGAGGCGTTCACCTCCAGCGCTGGCCCGCTCGACTGGGAGAGTGACTCGAGAAGCAGCCTGGCATCAGCGTTGCCGCTGTCTCGAACAATCACCTGCTGCACTAGATCACGCGCTGCGATGGGTCGCGCCTGCCAGCTGCGCACATAAGCAAGGCCCAGCAATGATCGCACCTCTGCAGGATTATCCGTCAGGATCGCAGAGTATCGTTCCGCCGCATCCGCTAAACTTCCCTGCCACGCAGCCACCTGCGCCAGACCGAATTCCGCATCGAGACGCGACGCAGCGTCGGCGCCGGTGCGATCGAGAACTTGTTTGTAGCCTTGCGCGGCCGCCGCAAAGTCGCCCTTCCACGAGAGCGTACGTGCCCTTAATACGCGGACATGATCAAAACCGGGATGAGCCGCTATTGCCGAGTCGAAGCGCAGTACAGCGGCGTCAAATCTTCGGGCCCACGACAGGTATGTTGCTTCTGCAATTATGAAATCCGGATCGTCTGGAACGCGCACCCGCGCGTTTCGCAGGAAGACCAGCGCAGAGTCGACGTTGCGCCCAGCAAGATCCTCGGCAATGCGATAGTTCGCACGCACCGCATGGGAATCCGCTGCTACTATGCGGCGGTATTCGATCAAAGCTTCACTGCGTTTTCCGGTTCGCCACAACGAATCGGCTACTGCTTGCTGCGCGGGGAGCACTTGGGCCACCAGCACTAGCGTCACGGCGCAAGCGATAAATGCGGAGCACCAACGCTGCGGCAAGAACGAACCGCGGTAAGGGCGAACTGCGGAGCGGGAACTGCGGGTGCGGGACCTGCGGTGGCGGGGACTTCGGTCGATGGGACTGCGATTACCAACGCTTTGAATCGCCGTTCCAGCCGCCGCGGTTCCCGAAGCCGCCGTTCCCGTACCCGCAGTTCCCGTGAACGCAGTTCCCGCTCCGCAGTCAGCACTAACGCAGTTCTCCCGCACTCGCTGCACCCTCATTATTTCCACCTGCCCCACAAATCGCGCAGGGCTCCGTAGGTTGGTTTCACATACTCATGCCAGGTCGGTTGCTCCCATTTTGCCCAGCGCCAGGTGACAAAACTCGGCGCCACGAGGCGACCAGACTCGCTGACCGCCGGAATCGATCCTGCAACGTTCGACTCTAGCCCGAGCGCCACCGCGGCAAGCCGGAATCCATCGCTCGGAACGCCCACGAAGCCGGAGCAGGGCGAACAGTCATCTGACTGCTTGAGCGCGAGAACCGTATCGCTCGCGTACAGAATGCTCGCCGTTGATGGATCGCTCACGTTGAGCATCCCCCAGGGGAGACGGATCTGCAGCATCCCCGCGCTGGCATCGTGAAACCAATCAGCCAGCGAGTTCTCTGATGCGCGCCCGTATGTGAGCCGACCTGCGTTGACTCCACTTCCCGGAATGAATGTTCCAGCGCGCGTGTATCGCGGCCGATTGGTGAGAGCAAACAATGAATCAAACTTGCCGTCGCTTCTCGTTCTGCTGAGTACCGTACGCTGGAAATGTTCAGCGAACGATTCACTCCCCGTTGCAATCTGCGCCTGGGCGTAGGGATTGTAATCGGGCGAAACCTTCAACTGCGCATCCGTGGGACCGCGAATATCGAGCAGGAACTCGAAACCGACTTCACTCAGAAGTCCGCTGACCGGCAGAAGCATCTGCCCAAGTTCGGGGCGATAGGTGTCCAGCCCCAGCTGCAATCGCAGCGTGTCCCAGAGAAACGGCCTGCCCGCAAGGGCTTTTGTTTCCAGCGCGAGATAAACAAATCCTTCATCGCTCCCCACACGCATGGTCGTTGTATCACCGCGTCCGAAAAGCGCGCCGCGCTGCAGAACGGGAAGGGCGCGCCAGCGCGCCGCGTCGCCTCCGGGCAATGGTGTCTTCTCAGCTGCACCGGGACGCACCGCGATAACTCCGTAGTGTTGCTCGGGCGAAAGTATGTTGAGCCACTGGCGCCTGTTCTCCGCTGGTATTTCAAAATCCGCGGAGAACCAGTTGGCCTTGAACCACTCATCGATCCAGGCGAAGAAAATCTCGCCGGCTGCACCTGCCTCGCGGATTTCCGCGGCCAGGCGAGCGTTGATGGTTGCAGCTTCCACCTCGTTCGAACCACCGTGATTCCACCCCTGTGGTTGTAGATGTGCGAGGCCTCTGCTCGTCGGCACGGAGAATTCCGCAACCATGAGCGGAATACCGGCGTGATGCCTCTTCAAATCCTTCAAGTAGCCAAAGTAGTTGCTCGGCCCCAGGGAAGACGACGATCTTGAGTATTCGGCGTCATAGAGAATGAAGTCGGGGTAGTAGGGATACACGTGGTAGCTTACGAACCAGCCGGCCGCGTTCGCGGCTGTCGGCTTCACGAGATTGGCATCCAGCGAAAGGGCATCTTCGTAGTGCAATGGCACAGCACCCGGCTCGGAGGCCAGTCGCTGTCCGCGAAACTTCATCTCCTCTGCGGGTGACGCCTCACTGGGATGAATGAGCGGATCAGTTGTCGGCCAGTTGGTATATGCAATTGGACGCAGCGCATTGTAGGTGTCAGCCTCGTACGCCAGCATATAGTCGCATTGCGCCGTCATCCATGCATCGATCGCTGTACCACGAACAAGCGAAAGAAAGCGGCCGTCGTAATGTCGTTCTCCGCGCGCCTTCTCGAGATACGTGACAAGCGAAACCGATTCCCATTCGCGCCCGGTGATGTAGCCGATGGTCCACTGCGAAACATCGGCATCGTAACGACCACCTGCATGCCCCGGCCTTGGCGGAAAGTCAGCGGCACCATGGAGCAGATCTACAACTTTGCGTGTTTCCTCCCTGAACCCGGCGACAAATTCGGCATTGTCAAAGTCATCATCCGGTGGAAGCTCGGTCCAGACACCGTGTACGATATAGAGAGGCCGTGCCGGGTTCGAGATATTCCAGCCGCGCAATGCGCGATAGAACTGCGGCGGCAGAATTGTGTAGAGACGCATTGTGTTCGCGTTCATCGCAGCGATTTGCGAAAACCAGCGAGCATACAACGCAGAATCCTTCGGAAATTCCGAGGGAAATTTTCCGGGCAGCGCCACCCCCATGTTCACACCGCGAACAAAGAAGGGTCGCCACGAATTCCCGTCGCGCAATTCGAACAGGTCTCCTTGCGTTCGCATGGTTAGATGCAGAGTTGCATTTCTCCGTGCGGCTCGGTTGATCTGCGGACGGCCATCGTCCGGCGCCAACCGGCTCAACCGGGTTACGGCGCTTTCGTAGCGTGGCGCAATCGCCAGCACGCGGCGGGTTGCAGCAACAGACGCACTAGTTTGTCCGCGTCGCTCCGCAACCATGGCAATTCCTTCCCAGGCGTCCGCATTTGTGCTGTCGCGATTCGCTACACCCCTGAAGAGGGAATCGGCAGCATTCATCTCACCCGCCCGGAAGCTCACAAATCCCATTCCGACTGCGGCGTCGGGCAGGCCGGGACAACTCTGCAACGCGCGCGCGAAACGGCTTCGCGCGGCCGCCATGGAATCGACTCGGAAAAGGCGCCAAGCGCTTTCCACAGCGGCGGTTACAGGCGCAGGACAGGCGCCGGACCCCTGCGCGGCGAGGGGTGCGGAGCTGATAACGGTTGCGGCCGTGGCCCAAAGGAGCGGCCGGAACAGGGACCGGAGGGAGGTTAACACCATGCAACTATGACGATCAGGCTCGGATGTGCGTCTCCTGATCAGCAATCATTATGACCAACAACGACGATTCCTCAGGGATAACCAGGCGCGGGGGCACCAAATCCTCGGTTCGGCCGATTGCCGGCCGCAGGGCGACGGATACCCCTGTCGCGGGGTCTGCAAACCCGGGCGCCCCCGTTGACGCAACGAAACCCGTTGCCAATGAGCGCCGCGCACATGGGCGCATCGGACGAAGGATAACCGATGCTGTTCTGCCGCTGCAAAAAACGCCACCAGTTCTGATCGCCACTGCAGATGAATCGCTGTCGCGAATGCTCACTTTTGCGCTTGAACAGATGCATCTCGAGTTCAAGGAACTCCGGACTGGCTCGCAAACGCTGAGTGAACTCTCCGATATGGAGGTTGGTGAGCAGCCACCAGTGGTCGTTCTCGACGTTGATCTGCCAGGAATGGATGGCCATGCGGTTCTGGAGAGAATCGGAGTACTGCGTCCCGATACTTTCCTGATTCTCGTTCTGTCGTCGCACGCCGACGAATCAATGCAGGTACGCTCCCTCCTGGGCGGCGCGGTGGATCACCTGGCAAAACCATTCAACGTGCGCGTGTTGATGGCGAAGGTGCATCGCTGGGTGGCAATGTCCGCGCGCATCGCGACAAAGCCATAGATGCTGAGTCTTGAAGCCCTCGGGCAGGCGTTCACAGCAGGCGGCGTCGTTATCGTGCTCTGTCTCCTTGCGCTCGTCTTCTCACGAGTGCGATCGCTGCAGCGCCGGCGCATCGCGGACGACGCGACCAGCAGAATTGAGCCGTTGCTGCACGCGTGGCTGGTATACGAGCAGGACATCGAAACGCTTCGAAAAACGCTGAGGGAACTGCCCCCGCAAGTTGCCTTTCGCGCACTTGCGAGACTCTGCACCCACAAGCTGACTTTGCAAAGCCAGCAACGTCTGGCGAAAGAGCTGCGCGGAGAACGTTGGGTGGCAACCATTCTGCGCCAGGCACGCTCCCCCTTCTGGTGGAAACGTTTTGATGCCGGGCGCATGCTCACCATCGTTGGAACGAAAGACGACGAGAGTTCAGTCGCGGCTCTGCTTCAGGACAAGAGTGCCGCAGTGCGGCTGTCCGCAATCGATGCGGCGGCGCGACTTCAGGGTCGTGAACTTGTAGAGCGGGAGCTGGATACGCTTCCCTCGCGGCAGGACGCGGTGCAAGCGTATCAGATTGCCGCTCTCGCGCGCCAGCCGACTGTCGTTGCCGAGGCACTCGCGGCCAGGCTCAATGCGGATGCACCCGTTCAGCATTTGATCTCGTGGATCGACACCGCCGGTGCGCTGGTGAGCCCCGCGGCGCTCATACGAGTGCGTGACCTCGCATCACATCCAGATGCCAACGTTCGCGTTCACGTGGCGCGAGCGCTGCGGCGCCTCGCTGATCCCGACACGCCCGTCGTGCTCACCCGCCTGCTCGCCGATGAGGACTGGCGTGTCCGTGCTCAAGCCGCTCGCGCATTGGGAGCTCTGCGCTGCGGGAATGCAACCACGCAGCTCAGGAACGCCGTGCACGACAAATCGTGGTGGGTGCGGTATCGTGCCGGGCTGGCACTCGCGCAAATAGGCGGACCGGCGATCGACGCGTTGCGAGAGCTGGCTCAAAGCGACGATCACATGGCCAGGGACATGTCGGTGCTGGTTGGCGGTCTGACCTCAGCCGCGGTTGTCGAGATGTCCGAGGTATGACGAGCTGATGCAACAATTCGACGTGCAGTCATGGCTCGGAACCATCGTGAGCAGCGCCGACCTCATGGTGCTGTGGTACACCTTTGCGATCAACTCTTTCTTTGCGTTGCTGCTGCTGCTCGCTCTTCCACAACTGTTTGCGCATTGGCGCTTCGCGAGCGAGGACGTGCTCACGCGCAGCCTTTCGTCGTCGGCGGCTCCGCGCGTGAGTATCATTGTGCCGGCATATAACGAAGGTGTCACCATCGTGGACAGCCTGCGCTCCCTGCTCACTCTCAGGTATCCATACTTCGAGGTAGTACTGGTCAACGACGGCTCCACCGATGATATGCTGGCGCGGCTCATCGAGGCATACGACCTGTACGAAGTGCCACCGGCCGTCATGCGCCGGCTGCGCACAAAACACGTAAAGGGCTATTATCGCTCACGCACCTGGTCCAAACTTCTCGTTGTCGACAAGCTCAATGGCGGAAAGGCCGATTCGCTGAATGTAGGACTGGATGCCGCGCGATTTCCCTTTGTATTGGTGTGTGATGCCGACACGCTGATCGAGCCGGACGCGCTGCTGCGACTCGTACGTCCGTTCCTGTTCGATCAGAAAATTGCCGCGGTCGGCGGAACGATTCGCGTGGTCAATTCCTGCACGGTGACGGATGGACGGGTGACCGATGCTCGTGTCGATTCCCGCTGGCTTGCGGGTATGCAAACCGTGGAATACCTGCGCGCATTCCTCTTCGGCCGGCTCGGCTGGAACATGCTCGGTGGGAACCTGATCATATCGGGAGCATTTGGATTATTCCGCCGCGACTACCTCACGGAAATCCTGGGATACGCAACAAAATCCGTTACGGAAGACTTTGAACTGATCGTGCGGCTGCAGCGCTTCCTCAAGGAAAAATCGATCGATGCCAAAGTTTCGTTCATCCCCGATCCCGTTGCGTGGACTGAAGTCCCCACCTCTCTTGCCGTGTTCGGCCGTCAACGTGAACGCTGGCACCGTGGTTTGATCGGGACGCTCATGACCCACCGTAGTCTCATCCTGAATCCGCGTTACGGCGCAACA
The DNA here is from genome assembly GCA_964556695.1 of uncultured Gemmatimonadales bacterium. GTDB lineage: Bacteria > Gemmatimonadota > Gemmatimonadetes > Gemmatimonadales > Gemmatimonadaceae > CAZKXZ01. Next base: position 12,147 of record CAZKXZ010000065.1, on the reverse strand, counting down.
GGTCTGGTGGCAATGCCGTATTTCGTTTTCGGAGAAATGTTGGCGCCGGTGGTCGAAGCCCTGGGACTCGTGTTGATGATTGCCGGCACCTTTTTTGGGCTCGTCGAACCCACTTACGCGCTCGCATTCTTCCTGGTCGCCTACGTCTACGGCACCGTGCTCTCACTCGCCGCGATTCTCATGGAGGAGGCGAGTTTTCACCGTTACAAACGGCCTTCTGACACGGTACGCTTGGTTGTCTTCGCGCTCCTGGAGCCATTTGGATATCGGCAACTAACGGTCTGGTTCCGGCTCAAGGCGTTCGCCCAATATTTGCGCGGGGACCACTCGTGGGGGCGGATGCCGCGAGAAGGGTTTGCCCCAACGGGTGCGGGACTGCCGCAGGCGGCGAAGGCGAACGATTGAGGAATCGAACGATCGAACGATCGAACGATTGCCGCTTAGCGATTGCCGATTAGCGATTGCCGATTAGCGATTGGTGATTGGTGATTGGTGATTGGTGATTGGTGATTGGTGATTGGTGATTGAGGGGATTGCGAACCTCGATCTCCGAGTCGCGCCAATCTTCAATCTTCAATCGTCAGTCTTCGATCGTCAATCTTCGATCGTTCGATCGTTCGATCGTTCGATCGTTCGATCCCCCTGCTCCTCTGCCGTTGCGTCAGTCAACCGCGGGCGTCTCATCTAAGACCCCATGGCACAGAACTCCCCAGCAGATGCCGTTCGAAGCCCAACTCCCTCCACCGGTGGCGGGGGCTCAAACACGGCCATCAATTCGCTGGACGGCGCCATGGCTGCATCCATGGAACGGATGTCCTGGCTCGCCGCCACCGTATTGAATGCCAAGGCGGGAGTCGTAGCACTCGTCGGGAGCGACCGCCGGGCCTTCGCATGGGGTGAGGGAATCCCCTCCTGGTTCGCCCACGACCCCGGGGTGCTGGTCCGCTCGGGAATATTTGGAAAAATCTCCGGCATTGTGGGTCCGGTTGCGGTGACAGACGCGCGGCAGGATGGCGCCGCTGATGTGGTGGCCGCTGCGCGTGAAATGGGTATCGCCGGATACGCTGGAATCACCATGATGGGGCCGGACGGCAGCTCGCTCGGTATCCTTTGCGTTTTTGAATCCAGCCCGCGCGAGTGGAGCGCTCAGGACCTGCGCGTGCTCTCCACACTTGGGGTACTCGCGGCGAATGAAGTTTCGCTGCGACGCAGGCTGATCGACCAGGAGCGCGTGAAGGAGCAGCTCAAACACGACACGCTACACGATCCGCTTACCGGTCTTCCCAACCGGACATTCTTCACCGAGCGACTGCGCCACGCGGTGCAACGCGCGCGCAGACACCCGGAAGACATGTTCGCGGTTCTCTTCCTCGATCTCGACAACTTCAAGGTTGTGAATGATTCAGTCGGACACCAGTCCGGCGATGAACTTCTTTGCGTCGTGGCGCGCAGGCTGGAAGCATGCATGCGCGGCGGCGACATGGTGGCCAGGCTGGGCGGCGACGAGTTCGCGGTCCTGCTCGAACGCATCAGCGATGTGAGCGATGCAGCTCGCGTAGCAGAGCGCATGCACGCGGAACTCGTCGCACCCGTGAACCTTGGCGGCTACGAAGTGTTCACCTCTGCCAGCGTGGGTATCGCTCTCAGTTCTTCAGCAACCGATCTGCCCGATGTTCTTCTCCGCAGCGCCGACATGGCCATGTATCGCGCCAAGAAGCGTGGCCGTTCGCGCTATGAAGTGTTCAACACATCGATGCATGCCGAGGCGCTCACACGCCTGCAGGTCGAGACAGATCTGCGTCGCGCCATCGAGCGCGAAGAGTTTGTCGTGTACTACCAGCCGATAATCTCGCTCAAGACCGGCAAGATCATCAGCATCGAGGCGTTGCTGCGTTGGAACCATCCTGATCGCGGTCTGGTGCGGCCGACAGAATTCGTCGCCGCTGCGGAGGAAACGGGTCTCATCCTTCCCCTGGGCAAGTGGGTGCTGGACAATGCCTGCAGACAGATCCAGATGCTCAGGACAACAATTCCGGGGCGGGAAGGACTACTGGTTGGCGTCAATCTCTCCGCTAAACAATTCAGTCAGCCCGATCTCGTCGATCAGGTTGTCGAGGCGTTGCAGACGTCGGGTCTCGCGCCCGCGGCTCTGAGTCTTGAGATTACCGAGGGAGTGGTTATCGAGAAGACAATGCTCGCCACGCAGACAATCGCGGGACTGAAGAAGATCGGTGTGAAGATCTACATGGACGACTTTGGCACGGGGTATTCGTCGCTCAGCTATCTGCATCGTTTGCCGGTGGATGCAATCAAGATCGATCGTGCATTCGTGTCGCATATGGATACCGAAGATCGGCCGCAGCAGGTTGTGCGAACAATTCTCACACTGGTGCAGAACCTGGGACTGGAAACGATAGCCGAAGGGGTCACGAACCAGGAGCAGTTGCAGCTCCTGCGACAGCTCGGGTGCGACTCCGCGCAAGGGTTCCTCTTCTCCCCGCCGATTGATCTGGCGTCGATTACACAGATGCTGACGGACGATCCTGCCTGGTAGGACGCAGTTTTTCGAGCACTCCTGACCACTGAAAACCGTTCACCGCAACCTGATGGCATCCGACCGGAATCGCAGGACGGATGCCATCAGATGCCAGTGAACAGTGTTCAGTGATCAGAAGTTGCAGACGTGCGTTGGGCTACGAGCCTTGCTTGCGGGCGAAGTGTGAAGCAATCCCACCACCGAGCCAACGCTTCTCGTGCTCGACCACAAAACCAGCCGCCTTCAACTCACGCGCAAACTCGTCAGCGCTGACGAAATGGCGAATCGAATGCGAGATGTATTCGTACACCTCTGGCGAACGATGCCACATCCACCCGATCAGTTTCCCCGCAATCCGCAGATAGGCAAGAAATGTTGTGCGCCAGAGTGTCGAGGGTGGCAGATAAAAGTCCAGCGACACCAGCAGAGCGCCCGCCGGCATCAACGACGCCAGCCGCCGCAGCGCCAGCCGAAAATCCGGGACATTTCGAAACGCATAGCTCGCGGTGACGAGCGCGACCCGGCCGTCGCGCACCGGCAGCAACATGATGTCGCCGAGTACAAACGAAGGAAGGTTTTCGGAATGAGCGGCAGTCACTGTCATCGCGCGCGTGCGGGCCGCGTCAATCATGTTGGCCGCAACATCGAGCCCTACGACGGTCCTGCGCGGTTGCGTTCCCGCGAGCGCAAAGGAAAAATCACCCGTACCGCACGCGAGGTCGAGAATCGCTCCCTCATTCAAGTCAGCGGCGGTGATGCGACGCAGGATGTACTCCTTCCACCGCCTGTCCATCCCAAAGGAAAAAACCCGAGTGAACTGATCGTAGCGCGGCGCGATGACATTGAACATCGCCGTAACTTCCTTCTGCCCCCGAAACACCCTAGTCCCTCAACCCCACACCGCTCTCCAAACGCGCTCCCCCGTAGTCCCCCAAGCGCAGTCCCCCAACCGCACTCCCCCCGGCGCATTCCCCGACCCGCCGTTCCTTAATCGCTCTTCCGGGGCTGTTCCCCGCATTCCCCCGCTCGCCGTCCCTCACCCGCAGTTCCGCACGCGCCGTATTCCCCGTCACCCAACTTTCATTGATCTGGGATCAACTCCACGTCCGAGACACCATTCCTCATAAACTGAAGGAACAATCTCAGAAGGCTTGATCTCGCTCCGTCCCCCCCAAAACACATTCGTATAAAGAACCGGAATGCCAGCCTCCTCGAGATGCTGGTCAATCGACGCTTTGTGCTCGAGCAACAAAGCCTTGTCAGTGCCATGTGCAACAGCCATGACATTCACATTTGCAAAATCATCGCCCCCCTCACGCCAATAGGCATGAGTGAGCACATAGTGCCGCCCAACCTCCTTCCCCGCATCCAGCTGTCGCCCCTCCGGCACTCGCCAGTGAAAGAGCGCATTATATCGCGTCACACGAGTCCCGCCCGCCGATGGCTTCACATGCTCCAGGAAGGTAGAGAATCGCCCGATCACTCCGCGTGCATTGAGTTGCTGCGCGATGCGAATGAATTCGTCGAAGCTCACACCAGCTTCTGCAGCGCGCGCGCGCCAGGGATCGGAGACAATCTCATCGGGGTTCAGTTCCCTCTTGAGCGGCCCGAGTACGCGCCACTCTTCATCTGAGAGCTGCACCACCGCTGTATCCATAACCTGCCCCGGCTCATCGCTCCGGCTCCCGGGTTCGAGCCCACGCCGTCGCACATGACCAACACCAAGTGTGAAAAGATTGTGTGCCGGCATTACGCGGTAAGCTTCAGCGCCGACGATCCCCATCAGAAGATCGCAGTGCTTCGTCATCGAAAAACCCTGCGGCACCTTGAGCGTGGTCCACAAGCGGAATGCTGAACCCGTTGTTTCAGAATCAGTGGAGCGCAGCACAACATGACCCGAGAAGGGATCATCGCGGGACATGAATTCGAAAGCAGAATCCAGTTTGGCGGCCGGCACTTTCCAGGCGACCAGAGCGCCATCGGCCAGATTCGTCGCGAGCAGTGTCTGACGCACGCGTCGGATGGTTCCGGCAACCAGCATCGCCTTGATGTGCTCCATTACCGTGCTTTCGTCGACACCTGACTGCGCGGCTATCACCGCGAACGGTTGCGCATGAAAACCCTGAACACGGTCCTCGGAAATAGCGAGGATACGCGCATTAGTCGGGTCGTCGATCTCAGTTGGGATAGTGCTGGATTGCGTGCTTTCGGTCGACATGGGCTAAAGATACTCGCGCCGGATAGTTTTCAGGATTAGTCAGGCCTCGTTGTTGTTTCACGCGGAGACGCGGTCGCAGGGAACAACGCAGCTGCGTATCTTCGCATAAGCACAGATATGTCGTTTACTCCGCACTCCCCGCGTCTCCGCGTGAAGCAAAAAACCAACCCTATCACTCGCCATCATTTGGGCGGTAGCGCCAGCACGCTAGCGATTGCACTAACCGTAGCGTGCAACGCAACCGACAAAGCTCCGCCGTTGCCACCAGCAACAACCGTTCGTGACAGTGCCGGAATTGAAATCGTGGAGAGCCACCGCCCCGCGTGGCAAACGGGTGAGGAATGGACAATTGAGCGCGAGCCATCACTTGCCATCGGAAAGGAGGACGGTGCTGCTGTCTATCTCTTCGACCGGGTAAAGGCCGCTACGCGCCTCACCGATGGGCGCATCGTCGTAGCGGACGACGGCAGCAGGTCGCTGCGCTTTTTCGACCGGAACGGAGTTTTTATAAAGTCTGTTGGGCGAGGGGGAGTTGGGCCCGGTGAATTCGCGTCTTTGAATTCACTCTTCCGTTTTCGTGGCGATTCCCTGATGACCCATGATGATCGCAACTCATTCATAGTTTTCGATTCCGAAGGGAGGTTGGTGGATAGTCGCAAAATGAGCGAAGGTGTCTTTGTGCTGGACCTCCACGGAGCGCTTGCTGACGGCACTGTGATGCGCAGAGTTGGCGGAGAGGGACACAAAGCTCTCAGCGAAGCCGAGAGCGACAGCATTCTGTTCCAAAATCTTGACCGCACCGGGGAGGTACGTGCGCGTTTCGCCTTCTCGGCGCCGCGCAGGCCGGGAACTAAATTCGCCGGCCATCCGACGTTTTCCGCTGTCGTGGGTGGACCAGGCCCACGTCCCGTGCTGGAGAAGCACTACGTGCTTCAGACCCACACCTCCTTCGCTGTCGGCCCGACAAATATCTACTTCGGCGATTCGGACCGGTTCGAATTCCTGGTTGCTTCTGGTAATGGCGCGATTTCAAGGATCATGCGCGTGACAGCACCATTGGAGAAGATCCCAGAATCCGTGAAAACGGACAGCGCAACATTCAACTTCGGGAAAGTGAGATACACGGCGAACGAAACTATTTGGCCCGACGTGTATCCCCCGTTCAGGCAACTAATGGCAGACCGCGTCGGCAACCTCTGGGCCGAAAAGGTGCGCCGCTCGGGCGAAACGCTGAACACGGTCCGCTACACAGTATTCGACTCGACCGGCGCGATGCTGGGCGAGGTGGCTCTTCCGGCCAAACTCCACGTCTATGAAATCGGCTCCGACTACGTGCTGGGCCTGGAGAGGAACTCGCTGGACGTCGAGAGTGTGAAGCTTTACCCCTTGAGGAAGCCAGGGAGGAGATAGTGCGAGTGCGAGTGGGCCAGCCAACAAGCACTCACACTCACACTCGCACTCACACTTTAAGTATATTCGGCGTCACATCTCGCGGGCGTAATTCAGTTGGTAGAATGCCAGCTTCCCAAGCTGGACGTCGCCGGTTCGAGTCCGGTCGCCCGCTCTTACGTACCAACGACATACGCGATTATACCCCAAAGGGTCCTAATCTGGGTAGCCTGTGGGTAGCCAGCGGCGCGAATTCGGCCCTACTCTCGCGCTGTTTCTGCCCACTACTGCGCTCAGCCGTGATGGTGATCGGACTCCGCTTCTCGTTTTCTGGAGAGCATTCCCCACACCCGTTCCGCTACAATCGCCGGATGAAGTTTCGCCCAGCGCCCGAACGGTCCAAAGTGCACCACCCACGCTCTCCTCGTTTGGCACGTCCGATTAGGCCCTGTGTAGTGGAGTGTTAGCGGCGTGTGCAAGGTGATCCCTCCAGCGGGTAGTGCACACACGCGCGCTTTCGCGACGACTTCAGCATCAATTGCCGCCGTCAGTGTCGGTGAGCCACCGGTCGAGCGTGTGTGGGATCTCATTGCGATCCGGTGGCTTCCCGGCACGAAATGCATGCAGCCATTCTCCTCCGTCACTTCCTGCAGAGGAATCCAGAAATGGATAGTATCGAGCGATCTGCGATGCCCCGTGTATGCCTGGTCCTGATGCCACGGTGTGGCCGCTTCATTGTGCGGCGCCTTGTAGATCGCGTGATCGAACGAATAGAGCATTGTGCGTCCCGCGATGGCCTCCGCGATCCGCTTGCATGTGAGGAACGCTTCCGTTCTGGCGAGCTCCGGTCGCAACCGAAGCACGCGGTTGATTTCCGGGCTGCGGGCACGAGGCGACGACGTCATACGCTCGCCGACGGCTAGGTCCTGGTACACACCATGTGACAAGCGCTCAGGGCTCGCGAACAACGGATCGAGCACTTGCCGCACTTCTTCGAGCGCTGCAGTGGTGAGCGCATCACTCACGGCGAGATAGCCGTCTGTTCGAAACTGGGTTGCTTGCTCGAGAGAAATGCTCATGTCACTCTTTCAGAAAATCCGCATTCTTTGGCGGGAGTAAAGCCGGTATGGAAGCGCTCACGGGCGGGGATGGCCACCCGGCGGGTGGGCTCCCAGCTCGTCTCGGTCCGCCTTCGGAATACCTTTGCCCATGCCACGACTCCTGCTACGCAAGCTATGAGCACGAAGCCGGCAATCCCGACGACCTTTGGTATCCCCGGCCGATTGCCCCAGCGCCACCCTGTCACTCCAATCGCCACGCCGAATGCGATCGCGCCAAGTACCACCTGTGCATAGGTGTCATGAGTCGCAAGCATGGCGATCGCGGCCACTCCGGCCGGAATGACAAGGAAGAGCAACCAGCGCACGAGCTTGTGACTGATAAGCATCCATGCAAACATGCCATGCCGAAACGGGTTCAGGAGTTCGCGCTTAAGCCACAGAGTCTCAAGGCCCCCGGCCATTGTCCTCGTCTTGCGCTGGAACTCCACTCCAGAATTTGCTGCCCGCGGGACGTAGCAGGTGGCGGCGCTCACGGCGACTGACCGGTAACCGCGCTCACATGCGACCAAGGCGCTCAGGAAGTCGCGAGTGACTGCGGCCGGCGCATCGTAATCCATGAGCGAACGTCGAACTGCATACAGACATCCGCTCGCGCCGATGATCGACCCCACGCGTGATTCTAGGTCGCGCAGCCACATCTCGTATCCGACGTATGTCGCTTCGCCACCTTGCGATGAAAGTCGGGAGCCTTTCGCTTCCACGCTCACGTCGCGGCCTGATGCAACTCCCACCGTGGGATCGTTGAACGCCTGCACAAGCGACGCGAGAGATGTTGTCGAGAGCGAGACGGTTGCATCCATGTGCACGATAATGTCGCCATGCAATCGCCCCGCCGCGAAGTTCTCCGCCGCGGTTTTCCCGCCACGCGTCGGAATTCGCAGGAGTTCCACTCCCGCATCCGCATATTCGCCAACGATGGCTTCTGTCCGATCAGTCGAGGCATCTGAGACGACAAGCACCTGTCGAGGTCCGGGGCATGGAACGGCAAGCAGTCGCTCTAGTGTTGCTCCGATCGAACGCTCCTCATTGAAACAGGGAATCACGATTGATACCGATGGAGCGTTACTCGAATGTCGAGGGATTGCGAAGGAGTTGCGGCGTTTCAAGAGCGACAGCAACGCGGGGTACAGCAGAAATGCATAGATACTCAGGCCGCCGGCGATACAGATTGTGGCGTAAGCCAACAGGATCATCGTAGTGCCATCGCCGATTCAGCGCGACAAGTGCGCTGGCGGTTACACGCTTGGACCGTGAGCGACGTGTCCACTGAGATCCCTGAGTAGTATGGAGTTCAATCCAGTCGTGAGATGTTGAGCGATGGCGTGGCGGTTGTCAATCCACGAGTCCGGCGGCGGCCCGAATTCAGCGGTGCGTTTTTTGGCAGTGTTGGCCCTTTCGCCACAAGGCAAGCGTATCCGCTGAGCAGAAAAGCAAAAGGGACCGCCCGTAGACGGTCCCCGTTCTGCTCCGGCGGTATGGTCGCGTTCAGACGATCTTGAGTGAGTAACGGCGCACAATTGCCGGGTCGATGGGGTCCTTTGCATAATAACCCGTTTCTCACAACGCAACCGAGGCTAGTCCAACATATGCCCGCACCCACCTACAAGGCCGTCCCCACTGACTTTAAGAAGGACAGGTCAAAAAAGCTCGCGGGCCTGACTGATCCGGCAATCGCACTCGTAGAGAGCATTAAGCCGTACACCGGAGGTGGTCCAACCGGGGACGACCTTGCGATCCTCAACAAGCTGTCCCGATTCGACAAGCATAAGCTCTTGAATCTTGTCGTCGTGATTCCAAACCGCGTTGCTGTCGGACCCATGGCCGGAGGAGTCTCGATGTTTCACAACTTCGGCGTGCCGCTGGAAGACAAAGCACTGGTTGCCGAAGTTGTGTGTGCCGTAGGTTCTGAGATGAATTGCAGCGCGCGCTTGAAGGTACATTTCGAGCCGGGTGGCCGGGTGATGGACTCCCCGTTGCCTTGTTGATGGCACTCCTCAAGGACATCAGAAACGATATCCTGCCCAAGTTCGCGCACTTCTTTCCCTAGTAAGAATGGCTGAGTCACGGTCGCACCTCCCAGAACGTGTATAAGGTGTGTTTGACGCCAAACGTCGGAGGATGAACACCTTTCTCATGTTCGCTTGCCCCAGATGCTGCTGCCAACCCAGGGTGCTGTCTCGCGGTTCTCGTCCGAGATGAGCGGTGTCGTTAGTAGCCAATCGAGCAGGCGTGACATTGCCTCTTTCACTTCTGGCGACGTCACGCGAACGGTGTTCGACTTCTCGAGCCTGGCATACTTCCCGAGCACGTCAATTGCTTTGATCCGTTCCGATGCTCGCACGATCGGGATTCGCTCCTTGCAGTTGGAAATGTTAACGCGCGCAGATCGCAATAACGCAGCGATCTGGCGCCGCAGCTCCGGGGCGCGCGCATCGAATGGCCCCAGTGTAGTCCCTGCCCACTTTCGCGGCCGGCAGCGCCTTTGCAACTCGCTCAGTAAGTTTCTCGTTGGTGCGGCCGTGGCTCGGCATGGGCTGGGGTTCCTCGCAGGTTGTTACGTCGTCAGGTTGGCTGGCGTGGTCCGAGTAGCCAATGGGTACGCAGTTGAAACCCTTCAGGACAAAGGCAACGGTTTCCCTATGAGAAAGCCACCACTAGCGACAGTTCGTGACAACGTGTGATAATCACAAGAAACCGCTTCCCAAGCTGGACGTCGCCGGTTCGAGTCCGGTCGCCCGCTCTGAATAACAAAATGATTTGTCACCCTCTCCAGCCGGTAAGGAACCTGCGCACCAGCAGCCCCCAATCGTCTTTCGTCTATCGTCTATCGTGGATCGTTGATCAATCCTCGTCTATCTGCTATGTCAGTGCGGCCTTTCACCAACCCAACTGATCACAAGCGAAGATGGACACCCCAGAAGCAGCGCCTCCCCCCGAACACAAAACCCCGGAAACGCCAAGGGTCTCGCACGGCACCCAGCCGCCAACACCGAGCATGCTCATTCTCTCGTTCGCAGCGCTGGGTATCGTGTATGGCGATATCGGAACAAGCCCGCTCTACGCGCTGCGCGAAGCCTTCCGCGAAGAGCATGGAGTGCTGCACACCGAGACAAACGTCCTGGGAGTGCTATCGCTCATTGTCTGGGCGCTGGTCGTGATCATCTCCCTCAAGTATCTGACATTCGTACTGCGCGCTGATAACCGCGGCGAAGGTGGAATACTCGCGCTCACATCTCTCGTGACTCCAGTCGGATCACTGCGAGGTGGACGCTGGGGCTTGCTCATGCTAGGGCTCTTCGGCACCGCCCTCCTCTTTGGCGAAGGAATCATCACTCCGGCCGTCTCGGTGCTCAGCGCCGTTGAAGGACTCACGCAAATCTCACCAGCACTCACCCATTGGGTAATTCCGCTCACAGTGGCGATCCTCGCGGGGCTGTTTCTGATCCAGCGAGGCGGCACCGCGAAAATGGGAACCCTCTTCGGACCGATAACACTCGTCTGGTTTCTAATGATTTCCGTACTGGGAATATCGCAGATCATACACGCACCAGAAGTTTTGCTGGCTGTCAGTCCCCATTATGGGATCAACTTTCTGATCAACAACGGCTTCTCGGGACTGCTCGTGCTGGGTTCCGTGTTCCTCGTTGTTACCGGTGGCGAAGCACTGTACGCCGATCTGGGACATTTCGGGATCAAGCCGATTCGCGTGACCTGGTTCGCCGTCGTGCTGCCTGCGCTGCTGCTCAATTACTTCGGACAGGGCGCACTCTATCTGACCCATGCCGATGTCGTGCATCCGTTCTACCAGATGGCGCCCGAAAGTCTGCGTCTCCCCGTAGTCGTCATCGCCTGCGCTGCTACAGTCGTAGCGTCGCAGGCGCTGATTTCCGGAGCGTTCTCACTCACCATGCAGGCAGTGCAACTGGGATTCAGTCCGCGTCTCCAACTGGAGCACACCTCAGCAAGCATCTTCGGGCAGATCTTCATCCCGGCAGTCAACTGGACCCTCATGGTCGCGTGCATCGGTCTCGTACTCGGCTTCAAGAAGTCCGAGAATCTGACAGCGGCCTACGGTGTTGCCGCCGCGACAACGATGACAATCACCAGCATTCTGCTCTTCTTCGTGGCGCGCGAGCGTTGGAAATGGCCCGTGCTGGGCGTCGCTGCGCTCGTGGGATTCTTCCTCATAATCGACCTCTCGTTCTGGTTCGCCAATCTTCTGAAAATCTTTGCGGGCGGCTGGTTCCCGCTCGTGACGGGAATAGTGATTCTGACATTGATGACAACATGGAAACGCGGCCGGATTGTGCTGACGAAGCGGATGAAAGACCGCACATTGCCCCGCGATCTGTTCATCAAGGGCCTGGAGGAGCACCCGCCCATGCGGGTGAAAGGCACCGCGGTGTTCATGTACAGAAGCCCCGATGCAACTCCGCCCGCGCTGCTGCACAATTTGAAACACAACAAGGTGCTGCACGAACAGGTCGTGTTCCTTTCAGTTGTGACCGAGGATATTCCGCACGTCCCCGTGGAGCGCCGCACACAGATCGAGTCGCTCGGGTATGGCTTGTATCAGATCATCATGCACTATGGCTTCATGGAGCACGTGGACCTGCCCGAGGCACTCGCTGCGATCGAGTACGAAGGTCTCAATTTCAAACCGATGGAGACGACGTATTTCCTGGGACGCGAGACGCTGATTTCGACGGGACACCCGGGGATGGCGGTGTGGCGGGCGAAGCTTTTTGCTTTGATGCTTCGGAACGAGAGAACGGCGACGTCGTTCTTCAGGCTACCGCCCAATCGAGTTGTTGAACTAGGGGCGCAGATTGAGCTCTGAGCTCTGAGTTCTGAACTCTGAGATCTGAACTCTGAACTCTGAA
>CAZKXZ010000064.1:0-27271 GCA_964556695.1 uncultured Gemmatimonadales bacterium | reverse complement strand
GTTGTCATTCCGGCGAAAGCCGGAATCCATTTTCCGCTGGTGACAGGAATTCGAACACATTGCATTAGTCACTCACAAACGGGAGCACAATTAATGGCGCACGAAGCCGCCACGCAGATTCTCAAGCGCACGCCACTTCACGACGTTCATCTGGTACTAAGCGCGAAAATGGTGCCTTTCGCTGGATACGAGATGCCCGTGCAATACCCGACAGGCATAACCTCGGAACACAAGGCCGTGCGGGAGGAGTGCGGACTGTTCGACGTCAGCCACATGGGCGAGTTTATCGTGCGCGGACCCGGTGCTCTCGATTTCATCAACCACGTCACAACCAATGACGTCGCGGCGCTGGCGGTTGGTCAGGCGCACTACTCCGCGATCCTCAACGATCACGGCACCTTCGTAGATGACTGTCTCGTCTACCGCTATTCCGATCATTTCATGATGGTCGTCAACTCTTCCAATTCAGCGAAGGACCTTGCGCATATTTCCACTCAGCTCGCGCGGTTCGATTGCACGATCGAGGATGTGAGCGAGAACATCGCTCTCCTGGCTTTGCAGGGACCCAAGGCTGTCTCCATCTTGCAGCCGCTTACCAAAACCGATCTGTCCGCCATCAAGTACTACCACTTCACCGAGGGCGTGGTGGCTGGAGTGCCGTGCACCATTTCACGCACCGGCTACACCGGCGAAGACGGATTCGAACTCTATTCTGATGCGGCGCATGCTCCGCTGGTGTGGCGAAATCTCACCGATGGTGGCGATGTGACACCATGTGGACTGGGTTGTCGTGATTCGTTGCGACTGGAAATGGGAATGGCACTCTACGGCAACGACATCGACGATACCGTCACTCCACTCGAGGCGAACCTCGGCTGGATTGTGAAAATGAAAAAAGGAGAGTTCGTTGGACGCGCAGCGCTCGAAGCGCAGAAGGCCGCGGGCGTTCGACGAAAACTTGTGGGCTTCACTACCAAAGAGCGTTCTTTTCCGCGACACGGCTATCCCGTCTTTGCTGGCAATGAGCCAAGTGGCCTTGTCTGCAGCGGCACGCTCAGCCCGAGCCTCGGCATTCCGATCGGAACATGTTATCTGCCCGTCGCGATGACAGCCGAAGGAACCGAGTTCAGCATCGAGATCCGCGGCAAACGGATGCCGTCGAATGTTGTGAAGATGCCGTTCTACAAGCAGGGCTCACATCTCTGACCTGACGCGGCAGGCGTCCACATGCGCATCGCCATACTGACGATATCAGATGCCGGCTCGCGCGGGGAGCGCGTCGATACATCCGGCGATGCGATCGCCGAGTGGATTGCTGCGAAGGGTCACGACCTGTCGGCGCGCGCTCTTGTGCCCGACAACAGTGTAGCAATTGTGCGCGCACTGCTCGATTGGTGCGACAAGGATCTGGCCGATGTGGTTCTCACGACAGGTGGAACCGGCCTGAGTCCGCGCGATATCACACCCGAAGCAACGCGGACGGTAATCGAACGCGAAGCGCCAGGCATCGCGGAGCGCATCCGCGGTCTGTCCCTCGAGAGTTTTCCGCGTGCAGCGTTGTCGCGCGGTGTCGCGGGAATTCGCGCGCGCACACTGATTGTGAATCTGCCAGGATCAACGGGCGGCGTTCGAGATGGCATGCTCGCACTCGAGCCCATTCTTGCGCATGCGTCGCAGATCGCGCGCGGCCAATCAGCCGATCACTAACGGCCGAGCAGCGTAGCCGTGTTAAGATCGAGGTACGGGGTCCCATCCGTTGCCTCTCGATAGGAGAGGAACCGTCCATCCGGCAACACGCCGACGACGAAGCCGGAAAATTGGAGTCTCGCAACCAGCGATCGTGACTCGACGTCGAGTACTTCTATGAGCGTCTGGTAAAGGCTGTGCTCGGGAATAAGCCGGCTCGCTGGCACACCCATCGTTGCCCGCCCACTACCCGGAGGTGGTGGTGGCGGAGGTGGGTTCAGAACGTTGAAGTCGCGCCTGGCTTGCTGCCAATTGGGTGCCGCGACATGTGCGTACGTCCAGAGGTAGCGACGCGAATCGTACCAGATCGCCGCCATTCTCGAATCCGGCGGAGTAGTGCTACTGCCCATCGTCCAGGTTTCCTTGTTGGGGAACGCTGCTGACTCGCGTTTGAGTTGCCAGGTCATTCCTCCAGACGAATCCCATTTCGTCACGGCGTACTCTGTAATGGTCGTGACCGCGAACATTGCATCGCGACCGGAGGCCGCAACCTTGCGCTCGAGTAGTCGTTCGGTGTCGGGATATCCCTGTATCAGTCGGTTGACGTCCACCTCCGGCATCACGCCGTCTGCGCCGAAGGACCGCAGGATTGTTGGCGGACTGACAGCGAAGTTCATCACATGCAGCGGCCGCCCCACGTTAGCTGGTCGCCGGCTCATCCCTGCAACAAGAACCGATCGTGGCCAGTCGAGTACGGCAATGCTCCTCGGCTGACTTACCGGAGACGCTGATGCGGTGCGCACGAATTGCAGGTTGGGCCCCAGCACAGTGAGCGCACCAAGCTGTTCGAAAACGGCGATGGAATCACCAACGGCGGCAATCCTCCAGGGCCGCTGAAATTCTCCCGGTCCCTGACCGATGCGTCCGACCTCTCTGATGAACGTTCCGTCGCGAGCAAATAGAAACGGTGCGCGGAGGTAGAAGAGGAGCCAGATGCGCCCCTGCGAATCGACGGTTGCCGACACTGGCTGCTCTGGCAACGCGCCTGGACCATCCTTCGCGCCCAGAGTCATCACGAGTCGCGTTTGAACTGCACAGCTGGTGCAGCTCAATCGGTCAGCTACCGTGGTCTGCGCTGGCAACGCCGAGCTTAGTGTCAGCGCCATCACAATGAAAACGTGGCGATTGGTCACCGGGCGTCGCATAAGATGCATTAGCTCACGACGCTCCAACCAACAGGGCTTTCGTCACAATCCACGACGTCGTTTCGCGCGCTAACTCGATTCGATACTTGGACGCAATTGGTCTGCTCAATCTTCGCAGGAGTGCGTCGCGTTCCGCGGGCGTCTTGAGAGCCTTGAGTTGGGCGGAATCAGATGGCGTGACAATGCGAGATGCCGAAACCACAACCTCGATTGTCGCGACCTTCCCGTTGATCACGGGCGCCGACAGCGCAAGAAACACGGGTGCTTCGCCAGACTTGCATGCGTTCATCGACGGATCAAGGCTGCATGTCCGGGCCCGCTGCAGAGTGGCAACCGACGACACCCCGGGGATCGCCAGCAGCGATAGCGTCGCCTGTGAATGCATCTTGTCGCTGTCGCCGCTCTGAACTGCCGCACCGGAAACCAGTTCGCGCGGATCTATCTCCACGCGGCCCTTCACTTTTTCCTTGGCGACATATTCCGCCGCGGCACGAAGCGCCGCCGCGCCGCCCTGCGCGGACGGCATCGCTACGAGGAGCGCAAGAGCTGCGGCCGCATACATTCGAGAACCGATCATTGATTGTACCTCGTGCTACTTGTGCTTGACCGCTATGGGGCGCGCGATCACCTGACCAACCCTTCTTCCTTCCATCATCTCGACATCAAAACGCCATCCTGGAAGTGAGAATGAATCTCCTTTCTCCGGGATCTTTCCAAGTACCGCCATAACCAGTCCGCCGAGCGTTTCGAACGTGCCATCCTCTTCGTGCGGCAATTCGTCAATATCGAGCAGGTTGCGCAGTTCATGCAACACCAGGCGGCCATCGAGCATCCAGCTGCCATCGGTTCTTCTGATCGAGAATGGTTCGTGCGGTACGCCGAGTGCTCTGATCTCACCAACGAGCGCCTCCATTACATCTGTGAGTGTCACCATGCCGAGCAGGCCACCGAATTCATCGAGCACCAGCGCCATATGTTGTCCTGAATGTCGCAGCTCCTCGAGCAATTTGAGCACGGATTGACTGCCGGGTACAAAAAGCGGCGGCCGCAGCATCTCCTTCACATTGTCGTTACCGCCCTGGAGCTGCGCAGCCAGAAGATCTCGTCCCCTCACTACACCAATTACCTCTTCCAGGCTCGAATGTGCCGCGGGGAAGTGCGAGTGCGGGCTGTTGAAAATGATTTCGTTGAGTTGTGCGTTCGGTTCATCGAGATCCAGCCAGACAATCTTGTTGCGTGGCGTGACAATCGCGCTCACGCGCAATTCATCCAGATGCAGCGCGTTCTCGACGATGTCCTGCTCGGATGGTTCGAAAATGCCCGCGCGTTCGCCCTGCTCCAGGAGAATCTTGATTTCCTCCGCGCTTACTGGCGGTTCCTTGGGCGCCTTCACTCCCATCAGCTTGATCAGGAGATTTGTCGAGAATGAAAGCAGGCGCACCACGGGCGCAGCGACAATCGATATCAAGCGCATCGGCGGCGCCATCGCGGATGCCAGTCGTTCCGGATGATTCAGCGCCAGCTGTTTGGGGAGCAACTCGCCGATCACGAGGGACAGGTACGTGAGGGCGACCACCACAATTGCAAAGGCTAACGGCCTCGCGTACGGCTCCAGTATTGGTAATGCGGCGATGTATCCGCTGAGTGGCTCAGCAAGCGTGGCACCGGCGAGTGCGCCGGACAGAATACCTACAAGTGTGATGCCAATTTGTACCGTCGACAGGAACTTGGCTGGTTCGGCAATCAGTTCCAGCGCCGTGCGCGCGCCCTCGTCCCCTTCATCGGCGCGCTGCTGCAATCTCGTTCTGCGCGCGGAAACGATGGCGATTTCCGCAAGGGCGAAGACACCATTGGCCATGATCAACAACAGAATGAGGAGAACTTCGAACAGGTGGCCGGTCATGTCCCTGCAAAGTTGGTGGATATCACTGTGCGGGCAAGGGCGCCTGATGCTCACTTCCGAAGGTCTGCAACTTCTGAACACTGACCACCGTTCACTGCAAACTGAGGTCATCCGACCGAAATCCCGGACGGATGACCTCAGTTGGCAGTTGTCAGTGCACAGTTTTCAGAAGTTGCACACCAGCGTGACACGTTTTCGCACGCGCACGCGTCATGTTGCAGCATTCTGTGCTTATTGCGCTGTCGTTCGGCGCGAGTAGCATTCTGAGGCGCACCCGAGTCATTTTCCACAAAACATTACCGTCGCCTGAGAAGCGCAAACAAATGCCGATGCCCAACCCGATGAAAGTACTCATCATGCTCACGGACGTTGAACCGGCTGTCCGGCTCAATGCCCTTTTTGAGCAGGCGGAGATCGGTACGGTCCTTGTTTCGCCCATGGATGACGTGCGCGGAGTCATCGCCCGGGAGAATCCCGATGTCATCGTGCTCACTGGTGGGCTCTTTGACGTGAACAATGTGCAGCTTGTGCGCCAGCAGCAGGGAAGTGGCGCCGCCGTTGTGGGGCTGGCCGATGTGCACGATGAACTGATCGAGCAGAAACTGCGTTCCGTCGGCTACGTGGAGATATATCCCAAGCCGATAGTTGTCGAGGAGGTTTTTGCGGGAATCCGTCGCGTGCTGGAGCGTCGTTATCTGCAGCGGCTCACGGGGCTCTCCGGCGAATCGCGCGCCATGCGCGAAGTGCTGGTGCAGGTGGAGCAGATGGCACCCGTTTCGAGCACCGTCCTGATAGAGGGAGAAAGTGGCACCGGCAAGGAACTCGTCGCACGTGCGCTGCATCTGCTCAGCCCGAGACGGTTGAAGCCATTCATCGCGGTGAATGTCGGCGCGCTCTCGGAGAATCTGCTGGAGAGTGAATTATTCGGACACGAAAAGGGTGCGTTCACGGGAGCGGCGGAGCGCAGGCTGGGGCGCTTCGAACTGGCACATACCGGCACACTTTTCCTCGACGAGATCGGAGACATTCCCGTCTCCACCCAGGTGAAGCTCCTGCGCGTTCTCGAGGAGCGCGAGATGATGCGCGTGGGCGGCACCCAGAGCATCCGTGTTGATGTGCGCGTTGTAGCTGCCACCAACAGTCCGCTGGTGGAGCTGCTGGAGGGTGGGCTCTTTCGCAGCGATTTGTACTACCGGCTCAATGTGCTGCGCATTTATCTCCCCCCTCTCAGGGAGAGACGCGAGGATATCCCCGTTCTGGTGCGCCGGTTCGTGGAGGAGATGTCCGCGCTGCACGATCGCGCCTTCAACGGGATCTCTCCGGAAGCAATGCAGATGCTCACTGAGTATGTGTGGCCTGGAAACATCAGGGAGCTGAGAAACCTCATAGAGAGCATGGTCGTCCTTGCGCCAGGGCGTGAGATCAGCGCGGACGACATTCCGAGGCAGATCCGCGAGGGAGGACGGGGGGCACGGTTTCTCCCAATCCACGTCGGGCGGGTAAGTGGAGAGGGTAGAGGGGAGATTGGAGGGGCTGGTGGGGGTGGGGGTGGGGGTGGCCGCGAGCTGGAATTCATACTCCGAAGCCTTGTTGAACTGAAGCTGCAAATCGAGGAGCTGCGACGTCGCGTGGATGAAGAACGAGTAATGCGCAATGACTGGCTGGGTGAGATTCCCTCCGCTTTTCCCCCTGATGGCATTCTCATGCCTGGTTCTGAGGCTGCCGGTCAGCAGAATGGGGCGAACGGATCTGCCTCGGCCAATGGCGCCCAGAATATCGTTACGGTCACTCCCGGGATGAGGATGGACGAAATCGAGCGTCTCGTTATTCAGGCCGCTCTGCGCGAAACGCGTGGCAACAGACGCAAGGCTGCCGACATGCTCGGCATTGGTGAGCGGACGCTCTACCGAAAGCTGAAGGAATACAAGATTCCGGAATCGGGCCTTGCTTGATTAAAATGGGATCGTCTCCCATATTGCTGCAGAGCTTGGGGCGCCTGTCCGGAGCATCTGAAACAAGGGGCCAAACGGCCCCTTAATTGTTGGTGCTGAATATCTTGTACAGTCAGTCGAGGGTTAGCTGTTGAGCGCATCTGCGGGCACCCAAGCCAAGCCTCCCATTTCGCTAGCGGGGAGCGTCCTGCCCATCAAAAGGGCCGAGGAGTTGCTGGCCACGCTGCCGGGCATTATCGCGGCGCGCATTGTGGCCGGCGACACCGGCGCGGTTGACGAGATCCATCTGCTTACCACGGCTGAGGTTACGCCCAAGCAGACCGTCCGCAACGTGGAAAGCGCCCTGATTGCCCACTTCGGGATGCGGATAGATCATCGCAAGATCTCCGTGGCGACGTCAGTGGACACCAAGCGCCCCGTTGCGCCCGATGTGGGGGTCGAGGAGAGGGTTGCAGCGCAGGGTAGCCCCGTGGTGGACACTGGGGCAGGGGCAAAGGCGGCCGCGGGCGCTGAGTCGCAGCGGAAGCTGTATTTCGAGGATGTAGAGGTGCGGCGCTCCCGCAGCAAGGGGGTGCAATGCCGGGTTACCGTCCGCAAGGGTGAGGAGTCCTACATAGGAGAAGCGGAAGGACTGGAGAGCGAGCGTTCGCGCGTTGATCTGGCGGCTCGGGCTGCGTTGTCTGCTATCGTGATGGCCGTTGGGGGTGACAGAGGATTGGCCCTTGATGGCGCCATGGTGGTTGAGGCATTCGGCCGCGAGTTTGTGTTTGCCGGGGTAACGGTGCGAGCGGGTCGCGAGTCCGCTCTCATGACCGGAAGTTGCGAGATACGCGAAAGTGCGGAGACAGCGAGTGCGCTGGCGGTGCTTGACGCGACGAACCGGTGGATCGGCCATATCTCAAGGATTTGAGAGACCGGCCGATATTAGTTATAGGCACTGGACTCCAAATCACCCATACCCACAAAAACAGAGAGAAAATAAAACCCCCGCACCCGGCTGAGCGAAGCCGAGCGGGTAGCACTGACCTGCTCTTGTAGCACGAGCGGAGCCGAACATCTGCGTAGCAGGCGAAATCCTGTTGCGACTTACGTGATGGGAGGTGACGCAAAATGTTTGATGTCTGGACAGACTTTATCGACGATTTCCTTGATTGGATCGCCGAAACCATTCTCTGGACCTAGATCGAGCGAGTGTCGGGGGTTTACCACTTATATGGCCAGAAGAGTCGAGCTGTACGTCTCATCGGTCTGCGGTCTGGCGTTGCTGGCGTCGATAGCCGTGTTCCTGTTCGCTGAGCCTGTTTCAGCGGAATACGCTCGTGTCGCCCTGACCTTCGCCTCAGTTGGCATTCTTGCGACGGTACTCGCACACAAAGCTAGTATCGGCCATGGATCAACGTCCTTTGTTCCTTTCGTTGCCGCTGTTGGTTTGGCTCCCTCGGTGATTACGGTAGCCACAGTTACCGTTGCGGTATCTGTGGCCGAGATCCTCGGCGGCCGTCCCCGCATGAAGGCTCTTTTCAACATTGCTCAGCAAACACTCGCGATCGCGGTCGCCGTATTGCTGTTTACTGCAACCTCCAATGGGCCGATGCGGCTGAGTGATGGATTCTGGTCACTTCCACTAGCGCTAGCCTCGCTCTCCTTTCTCATGATAAACAGCGTTGCCGTGAGCGGAGCTGTTTCAGCCAGCGATGGCGTCCCTTTCCTGGAGGTTTCGAAACGGATTATCGCTGCGAGTATCGCATATGATTTCATGTCACTGCCCGTTGTTTTCATGTTCGTTTGGGCATACCAGGGATGGAATGCGACGGGCGTGACCGTCCTAGCCGTGCCCCTCTTTGGGTTACGTCAGTTGTACAAAACCAATTGGCAGCTTCAGAAGAACAACCAAGATCTCTTGGAGTTGATGGTGGCGGCAATTGAAGCGAGAGACCCGTACACGTCAGGTCACTCGAGACGTGTCGCTCGAAACGCCAAGATCATAGCCAGGGCCGTTGGGCTCTCTTCGCGCCAAGTCGAAAGAGTCGCGACTGCCGCACTGCTTCATGACGTGGGAAAGATTTACGAGATCTTCGCGCCGATCCTTCGCAAGCCCGACAGGCTTACGCCGGAGGAGTGGGCTATTATGCAGACACATCCCATCAAGAGCGCGGAACTTGTAATGAAAGTGTCACTCTTGAAAGATGTTGTGCCGTCGGTGAGGCATCACCACGAAAACTGGGATGGCACTGGTTACCCTGACGGCATAAAGGGAGAAGCTATTCCCTTAGGTGCGCGAATAATCATGTTCGCCGATACGATCGACGCAATGTTGACCGACCGACCATACCGAAAGGCACTAAGCGAGAGTGATGTGCGCGCAGAACTCGTACGCTGCAGCGGAACGCAGTTCGATCCGAAGGTGTGCGAGCGCCTCGTTGCCAGCCCCCAGTTTAGGCTACTGTTCTCGCCAGTTGGCAATCCAACGCCGGTTTCCACGAGTGTGTTTTCATTGAGCAAAGTCAGCTAGTCGCATTGTTGGCTTGGATGCTGTGGTCCATGGGAGCACAGACGGCGCATCGAACACTCATCGTGGTGAGTGGCGAAATGAGATGGTGCGTTGGGACCGACCACGTTTCGCGGCGAAAGTGAAACGTGTACTCATGCCACAGTTCGCAAGCGAGCGATGATTGCCCCGTTGTTAATAGCGCGGCGCATAGCGCCGTTGCTGTGCTGTCTTGCGCCCCATACGAGCGGCTCGAAAGGTGGATTTCATGCAGCGCCGTAAGGTCCTTCGCACTGACCGGTCTTCCTGCTGAAGCATGAGCCAAGACCCATACTGCTAGTGCATAGGTCTTTCGTCGCTGAACCGCGTCGGACCTAATTGCCTCGGACAGTCCGTTCGCGAGTTGAAGTGCCTGACTCGGTTCATTGCGAGCGACCGCGAGATGCACTCCGATGCCAATCAGGTCGAGCGACAAGTGCATGTCCTCCGCGTCGCGCACCGCAGCCACTGCCTGCTCGTACCATCTCGCACAATTATCGTAGTCTTGAAGATCTAGATGTGTGTCGGCAAGGAAAACGAGTGCACTAACGAAGGCACTCTTGATCTGATATCTGTGTGCCAAAATCAACGATTCGTTTAGCGCCCCAATTGCTGCCTGCTGTTTGCCATCTCGTCTATACGCCCAGCTTGCAAAGCGCAGGGCGCGGGCAAGTTCCATCGGACTGCCGATCTCGCGCGCATGGCGCAACTGATCATCTGCCGCGCGCACCGCGAGCCCCAAGTCACCATAGTTTGTGTGGTACATCAGCTCGAGTCTTGCCGAAGCATTGCGCCCCAAGCCAGACCCTTCGACAATTGCTTGTGCAGTGTGAAAGATGGCGCCCGCTTTTGTAGCGAGAAACATGTTATCGGCGACGTTTAGTGCCAGCTCCGCGGCGGCCACGCGGTGAGTGGGAGAGGCCTGGTCACACGCTAGACAAGCTTCCGCCTGCTGGAGTCTCGTATTCGGTTCTCCCTCGACCCGCCACAGTGCCTCGAGGAGAAGCAACTCGTCGTCATCGTGAGAGTGAGCGGATGGGATATCCTTTGCTGAAAGGGCACGCTTTGCTGGCAGCACCCTGGTGAGGGCCTGCCATTGATTTGCCATTCGACTTGCTGTCGCCAGAGCCGAGTACACGTGCCTGCTCTGCAGATCATTCGCGCACAGCGAGAGGCTCTGTTGCAGGAGCCGAGCCGCATCGCTTGCGAATCCAAGCTGCGTCAGCCGACGCGCAAATGCCGTTGCAGATTCTACAGCTCGCTCAGCATCACCCGACTGATGCCACAACCGCGCACAATCCCACAGCAGCGCCATTCCCGTCGATTCCTGCGCCTCCTTCTCCAACATCTCCGCTGCCAATCGATACAGTGCCTGCCGCGTGGCCCCGCTCAGCTGCTGCAGTGCCGCATCCACGATCAGCTCATGCCGGCACTCACTGTGCTCACCATCCACCACAACCAATCCCGCGGCGCCGAGGCTTTCCAGAGCCTCGATCACGTCGAGATTCCCGTACCCCAGCAACGTCTGAAGACGGTCCAGCCTACCGTGCCGGCGTAATACGGCGCATGCCTGAAGCAACCGCAACTCACGCCTCTGCAAGGCCGCGACTCGGCTGAGCAACAACGAACCAAGAGTTGGTGGCACAGAGTGCAGCTCTCCTGTCTCGAGCCACCTGCCCAATAGTTCTCGCAAGAAGAACGGATTCCCCTCAGCCACTCGCACCGCCCACTCCACAAATCCCTCTTCCGCCGATCGGCCACGCGCCAGCGCGAGTGAACGAAGCAACTCGGTGGCCGCCCTGGCATCGAGAGATCCCAGACGATGCACTATCAAACGATCCGACAACTCCGTCGTCGCGCGACTGCCGAGGGCCGGAGGCGTTCTCGAAGTCAGGAGAAACTGCAGCTGCCTGCTGTCACACCACGTCACCACATCGCCGAACAACTTGAGCGAAGCGGGATCTGCCCAGTGCACATCCTCCACCGCAATCAGAAGCCTCGCTTCCGACGACGACGCATCAAGCAGATCGTATATCGCGCGTCGAATCCCGGAGGCGATGGCTTCCGCATCGTCCGCGTTCTTTGCACCCCCTCCATCCATCGCGTTGCCGCCGTGCGCAGTCAAGCGACGCAGGTGCGACAACGATTCGGGTGCACAGCCGAGCGCGCCGGGCAGTGCAATCAAATGCGGAACCAGGTCGACAAAAACCGACAGGGGACGCTCCGCATCGCTCGCCTGACATGATATGCGCTGCACAACTGTGCCATCCAGTATCGCACCGCGGCAAAACTCGTCCACCAATCTGCTCTTTCCAATTCCAGGTTCACCCCACACGAACGCGCTTGTGCTGAACCCGGTGCGCGTGCGCCGTGTGCACTCAGACAACAGCCGCATGCTGTCGTCGCGACCAACAAAGATTCCCTCCGAAGTGCGCAGATACGGCTCGGTGCTCAGTCGCTCGGCGATGCGTTGCCGCAACGTGCTGGCAGGTTGCGCAAGCTGCGTTGGCCCCACCTCGATGAGATAGTCATCGAGCACGGCTATCGCGTCGCTTCTCTTGCCAGCCATCGCGATTGATTCAGCAAGCGCCAGGGTCGCGTTCTCATTCAGCGGATCCACCTGCAAGCAACGGCGTGCCAGTTCCGCCACGGTTCCCCACGCACCAGCAGCGCGCTGTTCCGCGATGGCAGCCGCAAGTGCCAGACGTACGCGACTGTCAACGAGATCGCGCTGATTGACGATCCATTCCGCGAACGGCTCGGAGAATGTCGGAGTGTAGCCCGGCAGAAATTCGCCTGCGGGAGGGGCGAGGTTCAGGAAGAGCTTCTGCCAACCCGGTTCCAGCAGTGCGGCGAAGTCCGTTTCGACGGCCTCGCGACGCAGCGACACATGCGTTGGCGAGATGTCGATGGGGATTCCCGGATATTGTCTGACCTTGTAGAGCGCCTGTCGCAGACACTGCAGTTCGCGCTTTTCCGAGAGGCCGGGCCAAAGAAGTCTGCGCAGCCGCTCACGCGGAATCTTCGCGCCGAGTTCGAACGAGAGGCTCAACAGAATTGCAAAGACGATTTCCGCGTCTGGTGCTATCCTGCGTTCCCCGATCTCGATCGCGCACTCGCCGAACGTACGAACTCGCAGCACTCGCTCTTCTCCCAGGTCTGAACCGCGCGACATGCCAAGGAACTTGCGTGCGAGCGTCAGCCTCGCGTCAGCGCGGGGCTCCTGCTCCCCCCTTCCACAGCTGCGCGAGGAGGCTTTCCACCCCTACGCCCTCGGCTTCTGCCTGGAAGTTGAGCACCAGTCGATGGCGCATAACAGACAGGGCCACCCCCCGGATGTCATCCAGGTCCGGCACCGGTCTGCCATCCATCGCCGCCCTTGCCTTGGCGCCCAGCACAAGGAATTGCGAGGCACGCGGGCCAGCTCCATAGCTCACATACTTGCGGATCTCCGGGGTCGATTCCTCCGCCTCGGGCCGAGTGGCGCGAGCCAGAGCCACCGCGAATTTCACAAGCGTGGGCGGCGCGGGAAGGCGACGCACCAGGTGCTGCAGATCCATCAGCTGCTGGGCGGAAAGCACGGGAGTGATTGTTGCTTCGACATCGCTCGTGGTGCTGGAAACAATCTCCTCTTCTTCCGCGCGCGACGGATAGCCAACGCGCAATTCGAACATGAATCGGTCCAGCTGCGCTTCGGGAAGGGGATAGGTGCCTTCCTGCTCGATCGGATTCTGAGTAGCGAGCACAAAAAATGGCGCGGGCAGAGAATGCGTCTGCCCGGCCGTCGTTACAGCATGTTCCTGCATCGCCTGCAGCAATGCGGCCTGCGTCTTGGGTGGCGCGCGATTGATCTCGTCCGCCAGCACAACATTCGCGAAGATGGGACCGCGCACAAATTTGAAAAGGCGGCGTCCCGTTGCATGGTCCTCTTCCAGAAGCTCGGTGCCAGTGATGTCACTGGGCATGAGATCGGGTGTGAACTGCACACGCGAAAAAGAAAGATCGAGCGCCTGCGAGAGCGTTTGTACCAGGAGCGTCTTGGCGAGACCCGGCACGCCGACAAGAAGAGCGTGACCGCCGGCGAGGAGTGCGGCGACGAGATTGTCGACGACTTCCTTCTGTCCCACGATCCTGCGAGCGATCTGCTCTGTCAGTGTGCGATGCGCGTGTGACAGTTGTTCGAGCAGTTCAACGTCGCGCGAATCGTCCGGCTGTTTCTGGCGTGCGGATGAGGACATTGACTACAGGTTATGAGGAATAGGTACGCGGGTGAAAGTACCGATTGATGCGCAGGTAATCCAATACCCAGGTGCGCGCATCGTAACTCATGTGCTGCCGCGACGCTGGGGACACTACCAGAATCCGCGCTACTGCCGAGCGCGGAGCGACTTCAGCGGCTGGCCAGGGGGCGCTGGGGAATTACAAACTGCGCGCGCTGCTCGAGGGGATAATTGCGGCTCGCGAGTTTTGCAACGGCGGTAAGTGTGCCGCTTGCATTGGGATTTTTCCAGCTGTGTTCAAATGCAATTGACTGGTGCTGGTCGAGGAGTTTATTCTGCAACGCCTGCGTGAACATTTTCCCCGCGCTCCAGCGCCACACTTCGCGCCCCAGTGAATCGAGCACTACGAAATCGTGTGTCTGTCCGTTGGGGAAACGCAGTTCCACACGTTTGCTGGAATTGTTGGTGATCTTGAATTCGAATGTGATGCGATCAGCAACTGTGAGGTTGAGTTCAGCAGTGATCGCTGTGTCGGCGGACGTTGTGATTGTTGTGATGCGCGACGCGGCAGCTTCGGAGTAAGGGGAACGCAAACCGAGTGCGAGAGCAATTGCGCCTGCGGTAAGAAGAGTGATGAGGAATTTGCGCTGCATCACTTTGAACTCAGCAATTGTCGGCCGGAGAAGAGGAGCACGGAACCTGTCACGAATGTTATAGGCTGCGAACTTATCAACAAATAGACGATCGGTCAAGAGTTCCGTAACAGGTAAGTCAAGGACTGTCGGCAACTTCGGGGTCGCGCAACAGAGTCAGGCATTGCTGCTGTCGAGATGTCCGATTTTGCTTGCGAAAAATTTCACAAGCGCCTAAATTTTGCTGCGGATGCGCGACGGTGAGGAGGGCCCGACTGGTAGGGGACCGGCTCCCCTAAAGGCACCCCGAAGGAGCATGGGCAGCGACGGGGACCTGGGTTCCGTCCTGCAGTTCGGTATCTCCATCATCCTTTTCACCCTCATCGGTAGCTGGCTGGACAGGAAGTTCGGTACTTCGCCGGTCCTTTTGCTCGTTGGAATGGGACTCGGGGCGGGTGCAGGCTTCTACAGCATGTACAGCAAGCTTACGGCTAGCGAGCGAAAGAGGGCCAAGGATCGGATGGCTGATGCCGTCGACAATGGCAGGCTGGTGGCAGAAGACGTCGAAAAACGGGGGAAGGTTTGAAGGCGGTGGCGATCTACGCCGCCATATCGGCAACGCTTATCGTGGCGCTCGCATTCCTGCTGTCTCTTCCGTACAACGGGGCGGATGCGCAACGGGCGATCCTTGTAAGTGCGGTGATTGCGTTCGCAGTTCAGGTGCTTGCGTTCGCGCTACTCAAGAGTTGGAAAGGACCGGCGGTCATGATGGCGTGGGGAATCGGTGCCCTCGCCCGGTTCGTGGTGGTAGTCGTCTATGCGCTGGTAGTTTTGAAGGCGGCCGCGCTCCCGATGGAGCCGGCGCTAATCAGTTTGGCCTCGTTCTTCGTGATATGTACTCTCATAGAACCGTTCCTGCTCGGGCGCTGATGGTCGGGATGCGCGCGCTCATCTGCTTTGCGCTCCTTCTTTTCGCCGCCACGCCCTGCGTTGCGCGGGGGCACACAGCGCCAGCCGAACAGAAGGGTGCCGATGCCAAAGCCGGGTCGCCTGGCGCCGCAAGTGCGGACCAGAGCAAAGCGCAGGTTGAACACCCCGAAGAGGCGGGCGGCGAGCACGGTGGCGGCGATTTCATCATGCATCATGTCAGCGACGGAGACGAAATTGACTTCCCGTGGCCGAACAAGGAGCTGATGATCAAAATCAAGCTGCCGCATTGGGAGCCAGTTCAGATAGGATCGCTGTCGATTGATCTTTCGCCCACAAAACATGTGGTGATGCTGCTCATCGCCTGCGGTCTTTGCCTGTTGGTGCTGCTGACGGCGGCTCGTTTGCACGCAAAGCGGGCTCGCGAAGGCAAGGCGCCGAAGGGGCTGGCCAACGCAATCGAGGCGATGGTGCTGTACATCCGCAGCGAGGTGATTCTCGCCAACGTGGGTAAACACGGTGAGGCATTCGTTCCTTATCTGCTTACCTGTTTCTTCTTCATTCTTTTTGCGAATCTATTGGGGCTCATCCCCTACGCTTCGACGGCGACCTCGAACATTTCGGTCACGGCGGCGCTTGCTGTGGTCGCCTTCTTTGTTGTGGAACTCGCGGGCATACGAGCGCTCGGTTGGGGCTACCTGAACACTATCGTCTACTGGCCGCACGACATGTCGGTCGCGATGAAGATGCCTCTGACGCTCATCCTCACGCCGGTCGAGATCATAGGGAAGTTCACCAAGCCTTTTGCGCTGGCCATTCGTCTTTTTGCAAACATGATCGCGGGCCACATCGTTATCCTGGCGCTCATTGGAATGATCTTCACCTTCGGAAGCATCTTTATCCTACCATTTCCACTTATGATGGCTATCGCCATCATGCTTCTCGAGATTCTGATTGGGTTTATTCAGGCATTCGTGTTCACTCTTCTTGTCAGCGTGTTCATTGGACAGCTACGCGAGGGAGCGCATTAGTGAGTTTTTGTCATTCCCGCGAAAGCGGGAATCCAGGGTCGTCCTCTCTGGATTCCCGCCTTCGCGGGAATGATGGATACAACAGCTCACCGGCAGTTGCTCACCGGTGCAGCGTGTAGCCGGCCGAATGGCCGGTGAATTCCGTTGGGGCCCGGGCCCCGCTGACGGATGACGTTCGAATGAACGTGGAGCAGAACAAGCTGTAACAACACTTTTTTGGGGAAGTCAATGAACATCTTCGCACTCCTGCAGACGTCAGCGTACAACATGGAGTATTTCGGCGCCTGGGCTCAGCTTGGAGCGGCACTTGGCGCAGGACTGGCTGCAATCGGCGCCGGCATTGGTATCGGCCGGATAGGTGGACAGGCGGTTGAAGGTATGGCACGGCAGCCAGAGATGGCTGGAACATTGCGCGCCAGTGCTCTCCTCCTCGCCGCCCTCATCGAAGCGATTGCTCTCTTTGCTATCGTTATTTGCTTCATGATTCAGGGAAAATTCCCTGTAGCAGTTCCGTAGCGAAAAAATTTGGAAGTGGCCCGGGCCCCTTCCAAATGAATCAACTTCATCTGGAACACTGAATGCGAACCATATTCATACAGCTTGCTGCCGTTGCACTGGCCGCGACTCCGGCCAGTGCGGCACCGCCGCAAAACCTGCTTGCGCCCAATCCCGGGCTGATTGTGTGGACGCTTGTTGCGTTCCTCGCTCTCTTTCTCATTCTCAGGAAGTTCGCCTTCCCGCCAATGATCGAAGCGGTTCGTGCGCGGGAGCAGGCCCTGGAAGAAGCGATCGCCGCCGCGGCACGCGACCGTGAGGCAGCCGCTGCGCTTCTCGCCGAACAGCGCAAGCAGCTCGATGCGTCCCGCGCTGAAGGCGACAAGTTCATCGCCGAGGCAAGAGTCGCTGGCGAAAAGGTGCGTAGCGTAATGATCGACGAAACGCGACAACAACAGCAGGAAATGCTGGACCGCGCCCGTCGCGAAATTGAAAACGAAAAAGACCGCGCCATCAAGGAATTACGGCGCGAAGCTGTCGATCTCGCTCTGGCCGGTGCCAGCAAGGTGATCGAGAAGAATCTCGACAACGCGGGTAATCGCGCATTGGTGGAGAGCTATCTGAGTTCCATTCCATCCAAAGCAGCTCGTTAAATGCGCGACACCACAATCGCGCGTAACTACGCCGAGGCGCTTCTCGCCCTGGCGAAGAAGGCGGATGACGCAGAAGGCTGGGGCGTTCTCATTCACGACCTGTCGCTCGCCATCCAGGCGGATCAGTCGCTGCGCCTTTTCCTCGGTTCGCCCCGCATCAGCGGCGCAGAGAAGAGCGAAGTCCTGGCGAGAGCCTTTCAGGACCGCATCCCGGCGCTCTTCGTGCGCTTCCTTCAGTGGCTCGTCAAGAACAGGCGCCAGACTCTGATTCCGGAAATCGATGTGGAGTATCACGCCTTGCTCGACGAAGTCGAGGGGCGGGTGCACGCAATGGTGACCGTCGCGCGCGAAACCGATGACGCAGGCGCGAAATGGATTTCCGAGCAGCTTTCTCGTGCGCTCGGCAAGCAGGTCATTCCTCATATTGTGGTGAACGAGGCGATACTGGGCGGCGTTGTAGTGCGCGTTGGAGATACGGTGATGGATGGCTCGGTGCGCAAGCGCCTGGCGACGCTGAGGTCGCGGTTGCTTTGAGCTCGGGTCGCGTCGAGACACGACGGGTGCCCAAGCCATGGGGCTATGAACTCATCTGGGCGCACACAGACAGATACGTCGGGAAGATCCTCCACATCAATGCGGGCCAGGCGCTCTCGGTGCAGTACCACAACAAGAAGGACGAAACCGTTCATCTGTTGTCAGGCGAATTGATCTATCGCGTGGGGCCGACGGCGGGTGAAATGCGCGACGTGCATCTTACCGTCGGCGATTCATTTCGTCTCACCCCGGGAACCGTTCACCAGATGGAAGCGGTTACCGATTGCGATGTGCTGGAAGCATCCACTCCGGAACTGGATGATGTGGTGCGCATTACCGATCGCTACGGCCGCGAGGGAACGAGCGCGCCGTGAAGGTAATTATCCCTCTCGCGGGAAAAGGATCGCGACTGCGTCCCCATACTCATCTGGTTCCCAAACCGATGCTGCGGATAGCTGGCAAACCGGTGATGGAATACATACTCGACGATCTCAAGAAACTTGGCAATGTCGAGGAGATCATTTACATCACCGGGCACCTGAAGGAAAAGGTCGAGGAATACACGCGGGCCACAACGGATTTCCGCTCGGTGTTCATCGAGCAGAAGGTTCAGGACGGAACGGCCGGTGCGGTGGCCCTGGCGCGCGCCCATGTGGACCAGCCCGTGCTCATCATCTTCGTCGACACAATCTTCGACGCCGATCTTTCTCTCGTAAAGGATATCGATGCCGACGGGGTGATTTGGGTAAAAGAGGTGGAAGACTACAAACGCTTCGGAGTGGTAGTTACCGACAGCGCGGGCAACATGACGAAGATCGTGGAAAAGCCCAGCACTCCCATTTCAAAGCGCGCCAATATTGGTCTCTACTATATGCGCGACTGGAAGCTGCTCTTCGAGGGAATCGATCACGTTTTGCGGCAGCCGAAGAACAAGGGCGAGTACTATCTCACCGATGCATTCCAGTACATGATCGATCACGGCGCGCGCATCAAGGTCGTCGATGTGAAGGGTTGGTACGACGCGGGCAAGCTGGACACACTTCTCGAGACCAACAAGGTGATGCTCGAGAAAGGTCGTTCCCGCCGCCCCGCAAATGCGCCAGCCGGAAGTGTGCTTATTGACCCTGTCTACATCGAAGACGATGTAGTCATTCGCAACTCCACAATCGGCCCCAATGTCTCGCTGGGGAAAGGAGCGCAGGTGGAAGATTCCACTTTGCGCGATGTGATCGCAGGTGCCGAGGTGCGCATCGCAGGCTCGGTGCTGCACGATTCGATGATTGGCGATAGCGCGATTGTCGAGGGAGTGAAAGGCTCTCTGACTGTCGGCGATCACTCGGAGGTTCGGGGGGAGTGAGCGTTGCGATCAAGCGATCAAGCGATCAAATGATCAAATGAACAAGTGATCATGTGAACAAGTGATCGAGATCCAAGATCGCAATCACATGATCATTTGATCATTTGATCATTTGTTCATTTGTTCGCCCTCCAGGCGTCACACCCCCGGCAATCCCGCCGCGGCGAGAACTATTGTTGCGGCGCGAACAATTCCGAGCGACCCTCCCTCGTTCTCAAACCACTCCTCGACCGTGTGTGCAGCTCCACCACGCCCTCCTGCACCAATCGCAATCGCCGGAATTCCAAGACTCAGCGGCACATTGGCATCGGTCGAGGCCATGGCCAGCTCCGGTTTGCGCTGAATCAACTCAGTCGCTCTGACTGCGGCACAGGCGAGAGGATGCTCGTCAGGAAGATGCCCACAGGGTCTTCGCCCCAGAGTTTCGAACTGGAGCGAGAGTTCCTGCGTGCCCTCCAGTCGCGTGTCGTTGACATTGACCGCGGCTGCATGACCAGCCAGCTTCACCTCCGCGGCGAGGCGCTCGATTGCATGCTCGGATATGGAGCGAATATCCACATCAATCCAGGCACGATCGGGAATTGCATTGACGGCAATACCGCCGCCAATTCGCGTTACGCTCACCGTGCAGCGCGGTGTAGCCGGCACCTGAATGCGGGCGATCGCCGCGGTGGCAATTCCCACGGCATGAATAGCATTGGGAATTCCATAGGCTGACCAGCTGTGTCCACCGTGACCTGTGAAATGCAAGCGCATTCGGATGCAGCCGAGCGCCGATGTGACAATCTTGTCGTCACCGGGACCGTCCAGTGCGATCAATGCCAGCGCATCCTGATGTTCCGAAAAGAAGAATTTGCTGCCCCGAAGATCGCCCATCCCCTCTTCGCCGGTGGAAGCGAGAAAATCGATTGGCCCATCGGTGGTGATGCGTTCCGCCGCGAACGACTCGGCGAGAGCGAGCATGGCAGCCAGCCCGCGCGAATTGTCACCAATCCCCGGTGCGCAGAGGCGGTTCTCACTGGCGCGCACAGACAGCTCCGTCTCGCGCGAGAAAACGGTATCCATATGCGCACATACAATAACCGGAGGCAGCTCGCGCAGACCTGGCCGGCGCGCAATGACATTTCCGGCGTCGTCGATGCGGACATCAGTCAGCCCC
The DNA here is from genome assembly GCA_964556695.1 of uncultured Gemmatimonadales bacterium. Classification (GTDB taxonomy): domain Bacteria; phylum Gemmatimonadota; class Gemmatimonadetes; order Gemmatimonadales; family Gemmatimonadaceae; genus CAZKXZ01. The sequence goes on along the minus strand of CAZKXZ010000064.1, from coordinate 6,990 downwards.
ACTGCACGAAATCGCGCGCTTATGAACTGCGCCCGCTCGTCTTCCTCGCCACTGGGAGAGGCGATCCGCGTGATCGCTATCTGGTCGCGCAGCGTGAGTGCATCCCTATCTCGCAGCGCACCGCGTAGTGATGCAATGCCCTGAAACACCGCAGCCACCTGATCGCCGGTTGTGACCATGGCTTTGTAGATGCACAGGACGCGCGATGTGCGCAAGAGGTCCGTGGCCAATACATTATGCCCATGGACGAAGGCCAACTCATTCATGACTGGAACCAGACAGACCCGCATTTCGACTGGCCTTCGTGCAAAGTTGAGTTGAACGACGAGACCCTTCGCGATGGTCTTCAGTGTCCGTCGGTGAGCAATCCGGAAATCGAAGACAAGCGCGCGCTCGTGCACATCATGGTTTCGCTGGGCATCGACTCGGCTGACATTGGGCTCCCAGGAGCAGGACAACGAGCCGCCGAAGATACGCTCGCGCTGGCACTCGAAGTTGCGCAGCACAAACTGAATCTTTCCATGAACTGCGCCGCGCGCACTGTGGTGAGCGACATAGAGCCTATCGTACGCATTTCGCAGCAAGTCGGAATTGCGATAGAGGCGGCGACATTCATTGGTTCATCACCCATCAGGTTGTACACTGAGGACTGGACGCTGGACCGGCTCTTGCACGCGACCGATGATGCCGTGAGCTTTGCGGTGCGCGAAGGTTTGCCGGTGATGTTCGTAACCGAAGACACCACCCGCGCCGATGAAGAAACACTGCGCGCGCTCTATACAACGGCAATCAATTGTGGAGCGCGGCGCCTCTGCCTCGCCGATACGGTGGGACACGCAACGCCCGAAGGTGTGCGAGCGCTGGTGCGTTTTGTCCGCGACGAGATAATCGCAACCTGCGGCGAAGAAGTGAAACTCGACTGGCACGGTCACCGCGATCGCGGTCTGGGGATTGCGAACTGCCTCGCCGCGATCGAGGCTGGTGTGGACAGGGTGCATGGCACCGCGCTGGGTATCGGTGAGCGCGTGGGCAACGCCGAAATGGATCTGTTGCTCATCAATCTCAAGTTGTTGGGCGCGCACAATCATGATCTCACGCGGCTTTCAGAATACTGTCATCTTGTTTCGCGCGCCTGTGCAGTTCCCATTCCGGTGAGCTACCCGGTTTTCGGCGAGGATGCGTTCAGAACCGGAACGGGAGTTCATGCGGCCGCGATCATCAAAGCTCGCAAGAAAGGGCATGCTTGGCTGGCGGACAGGATTTACTCGGCAGTCCCCGCAGGCGAATTCGGAATGACGCAGCGCATTGACATCTCGCCGGTATCGGGACTGTCGAACGTTCGCTATTGGCTGGAAGCGCGCGGCTTTGATGCCAATGACGAAGCGCTCTGCAGGCGCATCCTCGATGTTGCCAAGCACGCCGACAAAACGCTCACTGACGAAGAAGTGCTCGAACTGGTGAAGGGAGGAGAGGAGGCGTCGTCCCGCTGAGCGTTTTGTCCAAGGTGGGGCGCAACGTCGTTGCGCTTGGCGTAGTGAGCTTCCTGACGGATCTCTCCACCGAGATGATCTACCCGCTGCTGCCTGTGTTTCTCGCCACAACACTCGGCGCGTCCGCCGCGACACTCGGCCTTATCGAGGGGTTGGCCGAGTCTGTTGCCGGGTTGCTCAAGTTTTTCAGTGGCTGGTGGTCGGACAGGCGCGCTAACCGGAAGCCGCTGGTCCTCGCCGGTTATGCGATCGCGTCGCTGGCGCGACCACTGGTTGGTCTGGCGCAGAGCGCAACTCACGTGCTGATGATTCGCGTGACAGATCGTGTGGGGAAGGGGATTCGTACTTCGCCGCGTGATGCACTGATTGCCGATTCGGTTCCCGACAAGGTGCGGGGTCTCGCGTATGGGTTCCATCGCGCTGCGGACCATGGCGGCGCTGTAGTGGGGCCTCTGGTAGCATTTGCACTCCTGACATTTGTCGGACTGCAGATGCGAACTGTTTTTCTGCTCGCGGCAATTCCAGGAGCTTTGTCCGTTCTGGTGCTCTTCATATTCGTACGCGAGGTTCCTCGCAGTCAGCCGCTGGCGAAGGCCTCTTCTCCGCTGGGATCCATTCGCGGACTCGGCGCGCGGTTCTGGAGAGTGATGGCGGTGATATTTCTGTTTACACTGGGCGCGTCGACCGATGCATTTCTCCTGCTGCGTGCGTCGGATCTCGGTGTCCCTCTTGCCCTGCTTCCAATTATCTGGGCGATGTTGCACGTGGTGAAGTCGGCCAGCAGTGCGCCTGGTGGAGCGCTGTCCGACAAGCATGGCAGGCGGCCGGTAATGATCGCGGGCTGGATTGTCTACGCGCTGGTCTATTTGGGATTTTCGTTCGCGAGCACTGCGTGGCATGTATGGGCGCTATTCGCCGTGTACGGCTTGCACTTTGGGCTGGTGGAGGGAACGGAAAAGGCGCTGGTAGCAGACATGGTCGCGCCCAACCGGCGCGGATCGGCATTCGGCGCGTTCAATCTCACGCTCAGCGCCGCTGCGCTTCCTGGCTCACTGATCTTCGGCTTGATCTGGGACAGATTCGGCGCCGCGACCGCGTTTCAGTTCGGAGCTGCTGTTGCGGCTCTCGCTACAATTGGACTCTCGCTCGTCCTGGCAGCTTCGAGGCCCGCTACCAACTTGCCTTGAGTCCCAACAACAACTGTCCGTCGTTGTTCTTCTTCGCACCACGGACCCGTGCCTGGCTGTCGTAGTTATCGATGAACGAAAAAGTCAACGCGAGCCTGGTGCTCATCGCCACACCCAGCGAATTCACCGACGAGATGGAGTAGTCGGAGAGGTCACTGAACTGTGGCTTATAGATCGTGGTGCTTGAGAAGCTCATGCCCGAGCTGAATCTGCCGTGAACGTGATGCCGCGCCGTAAAGCGCGCGAGTACATCGTCGTTGAAATCCGGTGTTGGTGTGCGCGGTGTTGTCTTCTCTGCGAGAGCCGCCAGTCCCAGGCTGTGCTCGCGGACGGAGTCTTTGAGGAAGGTGTACTTCGCGCCGCCTCCTGCGCCCCAGCGCGTATCAATCTGCTTTTCAAGGCTCGACTCCACGTTGCCAAAGATGAACGGACTTATTCTCGCGTATGGACGCCATCCGAGCGACAAACCGGCATCCCAAGAGCGTCTGCTGACCTCCTGAATTCCAGCTGCGCTCTCCTGGTCCGCATAGGTGAAGCGGGCGCCGAGTGCGACCTCCATGTTGCTGTCAGCGCGCGCAATTGCACCCCGCAGTGCGGCGAGCCGCTGGCTGGTGTTGCCAAAGAAGAGACTTCCGTTCACCTCCGCCTCGCGCGTGTATTTGACGCCCTGTGCGATCAGATGAGCCGGTGTCAGCAACGAGATGAAAAGCAGCAGAAACAGCGCGCCGCGCGCTGCGATACGTCGAGTTCTTGTCACAGGTTCTCCTCAAATCGGAATGTGGGGTTCAATGTACACAGGAGTGCGCTTATATAACGAGGACCGCGCGCTGCTCGTCTGTGATAAGTCAAGCACTGCCACTAACTTTCGAGCGCATCATGAATCATTCGGCACTCAGAATCCTCGCGATTTTTTCTCTCGCCATTAGCGTAGCTTGCGCCGGCAGGAACAAGGCGGGCGGAATTGAACCAATGGCACCGCTGCCACTCGCCGGACTTGTCGCGCAACCGCTGATCATTCTTCCCGCGCACTACCTTCGCACCGGCGACTCCATTCAGTGGACAAGCCTCATTCCTGAGTCGCGCGCATATCTCGCGGCATTCGACAGCGCGCTGGAACGGATATTCAAAGCGCGTGGCGTGCCCGACATCTGGAAGTTTGCACCTGAACTGGCACGGTCTTCTCAGCGAAACGTCGGGTACATAGCAAATCCGTACCAGCTAGCGGCGCAAGGATTGCGACCCCCAACCAAGGCCTCTGCAAATCAACTCACAGATCCACTCGCATCACAGATTCGTGCGATGACCGCGTTGCACCAGGCCCGCGTAGCACTGATCCCTGTGGAAATCCGATTTGAAGGCAGGCGCGATTCGGCTCAGGCGGTGGTTCGCGTTGCACTTCTCGATGCGCTGATGGGGAAGATGAGTTGGGCAGCCGATATCCGCAGCGATGTCGGCACCTCACCGCGAGGTGTTCTGGAATCGCTGGCTCGTCACGTGGCCAACCTCGCGCTGCCCCCTTGACGAAAGTCACTCTGATCGCAGGTGATGGAATCGGTCCCGAGATAAGCGAGGCTGTCCTTCGCATACTCGCTGCAGCTGGCGCGCGCATGGAATGGGACAGACAGGTTGCCGGAGCCGAGGCTGTGCGCACAGTGGGAGCGCCGCTCCCCGATGCGACAGTTGCGTCGATAAAAGCGAATCGCGTTGCGCTCAAGGGGCCACTCGAAACACCCATCGCCTCAGGTTATCGCTCGGTGAACGTCGCTCTGCGCCAGGAGTTTGAACTCTTTGCCAATGTACGCCCGGCGAAAACGCTGCTGCCTTCGGGTCGCTTTCAGAACGTCGACATTGTTCTCATCCGCGAGAATGTCGAAGGACTCTACAGCGGCGTTGAGCACTACATCAGGATCGGCGACGATCCCCGCGCGGCTGCCGAGTCGGTCGCAATCGCGACGCGTTATGGATGCGAGAGGATTATCCGTTATGCATTCGAATACGCGCTGGCCCGCGGCCGCAAGAAGCTCACTCTGGTGCACAAAGCCAACATCCTGAAGATGTCCAGTGGGCTTTTTCTTGACACAGGAAAAAGCATCGCTGCGGAGTACGAGGGACGCATTCAGTTCGAAGATCGGATCGTGGACGCGATCGCGATGCAACTGGTGATCAAGCCTGAGACATTCGACGTCATCGTTACGACAAATCTCTTCGGCGACATCCTATCCGATGAAATCGCAGGCCTCGTGGGCGGGCTCGGAATGGCTCCCGGTGCGAACATTGGACGCGATGCGGCCATTTTCGAAGCTGTGCACGGTACTGCGCCAGATATAGCCGGGAAGAACGTCGCCAACCCCGGCGCGTTATTGCTCGCCGCATGTCTCATGCTCGATCACATGGGCGAGGTAGCAATAGCCGCTAAGATTCGTCGCGCATTCGAATCTGTACTCCAGGAGGGCAGGGTGCTCACTCGCGATGTCGGTGGCACCAGCAGCACCGCGCAGTTCGCGGATGAGATAGTGGCGAGACTCTCAGCTTGACCACGATCTACCACGTTTCCGATCTGCATTTCGGACACGACGCGATGCCCGAAGTCATCGATGCAATCGAAGAGCACATCTGTTCCAGCTCGGTCGATGTTGTCGCCATCTCGGGGGATTTGACGCAGCGTGCCAGGTCAGGCGAGTTTCTGCGCGCCCGCGCATTCATACGCGATGCCGCGAAGACGAGCGAGGTCATAGTTGTCCCCGGCAACCACGATGTGCGCTGGTGGAATGCGCCGCTGGGAATCGGCGACAGCCAGAGGATGACGCGGCACTACCGTCGCTTCATTTCCGAAGATCTCGAACCGGTGCTTCGTGTTCCCGGTGTCACGATCGCCGGGCTCAACTCCGCACAGGGAGTTACCGTGCGCACGCTTACTCGGAGGATGCGTGACATCGCAGTCATCGGATTCATCTCTCCCAGTCAGATCGAGCGCACGAGAGAAGAGTTTGAGAATTCGCCGAAGGGCGATTGCAGAGTCGTGCTAATGCATCACAACCCCGTGAAGGGAGAACTGTCCCGGCGTCACGGCCTGCGCCACACGAGTCGCGTGCTCGGCGCGTTTGCCACACTGGGAGTGAATCTCGTGCTCTGCGGTCACGACCATCAGGAAGCGATTCACTACGTCGAGCACACGCGTCGCGGAACGGTGATTTCCACCGCTGGCTCGGTGTGCAGCCGCACGCGAGGTGGACGGCCTGGCTCGGTGAATATCATCACCATTTCGCCAGCGGAAATGGTGGTGACAACTCATGTGTGGTCTGCCGAGCATGGCAGCTTTCGTCACGGGCCCAGCAAAACGTTTGCTCGGTAGCGCCTTGCGCTGAGTGTGCCACGCACATATCTCGCTTGAACGGTGCCCCCTCTGCCAATATTGAATGAGACGAAATCCTTCGCGTAATTACTGAGTACTCGGGGGTTGCTGATGTGTGTGCTCCGACGCTGACAACACTCTCGCGCTCGTTTGTATTCCTGATATTCTCTCTTCGAGCGAGCTCAGCTCAGGCACCCGGCGCTTGTAATACCGATTGTGTATCATACGCTGTTGCCAACGATGCTTTGGAGGCTGGTGATGCATCGCGTGATGTGGTGTGTGCTGTCGCGTTTGAAACCGATAAGCTACTAGACTTACTGCCGACATGCATACGACCGCTTCAGCAATGCGCGACTGGGCCCGGCGACTGGTCCTTGCGAGCAAGGCAGCCTCCGATCCGCACGTGCATGAAGCAGTGCTGGTGAGTGATGAGCTGCGGACTTCTCTGACAAGATTCGCTGGTGCCGAAGGCTTCACATCGCTCCTGCGGCGGGCGTTGATATTGGCCAGCGCAGACGTGCCTTCGCTACAAAGCGTAAAGGTAGGCACGGATGGTCGCCTGGAAGGACTGGAACATGTAGCCGGTAACGCAGGCACGTCCGCCGGAGACTTGACGACGCCTGCGGTCGCGATTACAGCGCATCTGCTCGGGTTGCTGGTCACTTTCATCGGCGAACCCCTTACGATGACGCTCCTGCGCAACGCCTGGCCTGACGCCTCACTGGACGAATGGCAAGTCAATTCAACAATTGGAGATGATTGATGCGCACCAAGGGAAAGGACCATGGAAATGGTCAAGGCAACGATCGAGTGGCCATCGGGCAACTGCCCACCGGCGTGCCGGGCCTCGATGAAATCCTCGGCGGCGGCCTGCCCGAGTACTCCTTCAACATCATCGCCGGCGCTCCCGGAAGCGGCAAGACCACGCTGGCGCACCAGCTCATGTTCGCCAACGCCACCC
>CAZKXZ010000063.1:0-27379 GCA_964556695.1 uncultured Gemmatimonadales bacterium | reverse complement strand
GCCACCGCCACCGCCGCCACCACCACGGCCGCCGCCGCCACCAGCAGCTGCGTTCGGATCAGGATCAAACATGAAGTTCCAGCACACACGACTGATCCCCTGTTGCGCCGGTCGCGTGATTGTACGCTTGCGCGCACCCGTCACGTCGGCAATCTCCAGAGTGACATTGCCCGTCACCGCAGTGCCGAGGTAATAGTCGATCATGGCATCACGCGTAGGATTCTGTCCCTGGAATCCGAACGCGCCGCCGGTTCCCTGAGGCTGCATCGTGAGCCAGCGCGTGGCCTGACGCGGCGCGAAGAGATGCGCCTCGGCGCCCTGCACCGTCGGAGTGAACTGCTGCAACGCCGTGATGTTGTCCATTATCCAGAGCCCGCGTCCCATCGTCGCCGCCATGAGATCGCCATCGCGCGGATGAACCTTGAGATCCTGGAAATTCACCGTCGGCATGTTATTCGACATCTTCTGCCACGACTGACCGCTGTTCACCGAGTAGAAAACCGCCGTCTCCGAACCGACAAATATCAGCGCGGGATTGCGCGGATCCTCGCGCACCACATACAGCGGATTGTGATCGGGCAGGTTCCCCGAGATACTCGTCCACGTCTGTCCGAAGTCGGTGGTCTTGAATAGATACGGCTTGTAATCAGCGAAGCGGTGACCGTCGAGTGTCACGTACGCAGTGCCCGCGGCGTGATGCGATGCTTCCACCTGGCTCACCCAGATGTCGCGCTTCGTCAGCCCCGGCAATCTCTCGACGACATTCGTCCAGCTGCCGCCGCGATTGCGTGTGACCTGAATGTTGCCGTCGTCTGTGCCGACCCAGATGAGATTGGCATCAACAGGCGATGGGGAAATCGTAATGATCGTCGCGTGATACTCGGCGCCACCACCCGGGTTTTCGTCGGGCGTCATTCCACCAGAGCGCCTGATGGTCTTGTGCGGTTCATTCTTCGTGAGATCGGGGCTGATGATGTACCAGGTGTTGCCGCGATCAGGAGACATGAAGAGATGATTGGCGCCGAGGTAGAGCGTCTGCGGATTCTGCGGCGACAGTCGGAAGGGTGTGCTCCAGTTGTAACGGAAGGCCCCCATGTTGCCCCAGTTGTTCGCCAGTTGTCGCGCTTCGATCTCCGGCGTGATGTATTGGTCGTAGTTGACGATGTTCTGTCCCTTGGCAGGACGAATTGATGTGCCCTGCCGCGTCTCGACATTGGTGCGCGTGAGATTGCCACCATTCTGGGCCGGCTGTGATTCGGTGTACACCCAGCGCCAGTCAGCCGGGTCAGCCTGCGCATGATAACCATCGCCACCACTCAGGTTGATCCAGTCGCTCGTGTAGATCGCGCCCGCGCGCGTCATTGATGGACCGCCCGACGAGCCTGCGTCCTGCAATCCGCCGTACACCCAGTAAGGATCGCGCATGTCATAAGCGATCGCGTAATACTGCGTGACGTTGATATTGTCGAACTTCATACCGGTTCGGCCGTCGTCATGTGTCAGCGCGAGACCATCATCGCTGCCGGCCCAGTAGCGATTGGCGTTGTGCGGATCGACCCAAAGCGCGTGCCAGCAATGCCCGTTTCCACCACCACCGCCGCGCAGCGTGCGTCCGCCGTCATCGGAAACCTGGAAGTTGATGTTGAAGTGATATGTCCGCTTGTCGTTCGTCGGACTCATCGCGATATGGTTGTAGTAGAACGGACGGCTGAAATTTCGGTTCATGTATTGCCACGACGTGCCGCCATTCTCGCTGCGATAAATGCCGCTGCCGAGCTTTGTCATGTCAACGTAATCGGGTGAATTCTGGGCGGGCTGGAAGCCATGTTCGTAGTGCGCCATGAGCACATTTGGGTTCGACGCAGAAATGGCAATTCCAATTCTCCCGTTGTCACCAGCAGGAAGGCCTTGCGTGAGTTTACGCCACGTGCGACCAGCATCGGTGGATTTGAAGATTCCACCGTTCGGTCCACCAGATATCAGCGCCCACGGAAAACGCTTGCGCTCCCAGAATGTGACGTACAGTGTGTTGGGATTGGTGGGATGCATTACAGCATCGATGGCGCCGCTCCATTCTGCGACGGGCAAACCGCCGGCAAGTTTGGTCCAGGTTGTACCGCCATTCTCGGTCTTGTAGAAGCCACGGTCGCCGATGGCGCCGTAGAGATTTCCGATTGCGGCGACATATGCTATCTGGGGATTGTCGGGATGCAAAAGTATTCTGCCGATGTTATAGCTGGTCGCGAGCCCCATCTTCTGGAATGACCGGCCACCATCGGTCGACTTGTAGATTCCGTCGCCCCACGTTGCCGAATTGCGCGCGCATTCCTCACCCGTTCCGACCCAGATGATGTTGGGATCCTTCTGGTAGATAGCGACGTCGCCAATCGACGAGGCGCCGTAATGGTCGAAGATGGCCGTCCAGGAGTTGCCACCGTTAATGGACTTGAAGACACCGCCCATCGCCGTGCCTACGACAACATGAGTCCAGTCATTGTCGAGAGCATCGATAGCGGAGATTCGTCCGCGCAGGTTGGCATTGCCAACGTTGCGCCAGCGAAGATCGCGAACGAGCGCGTCGGTGATTGGTGGGGGTGTGGGCTGAAAACTTGGCGGTGCCGGAGTCTGAGCTGGTAGCGAGGTGGCGCCTGTCGCAGCGAACGTGAGCGCGAGCGAGAGCAGCCAGAGTCTCGAGAGCGTGTGAGCGGAACTCATTTGTCTAGCTCCTGAGTTGTACGGATGGGATGGATTTTTCTACTGGGCTAAAATCCCGCGCGCGGGCGGTGTAGTCAAGGGGAAGACGCGCGCTGCTCGGGCACGATCGTTCGCTCGACGGGGCGGATGTCATCTGCCACGGTCAGCCTCGCGATTTCCGAGGCGTACGCTATCGGCACTTCGCGTTCGAACACGGTTGTCTTCCGAACCGTGTCTGCGGTAAGAGCATGCACCGAAACGGTGCGGGGGACGGAGACGCGCTGGCGCTTCGTCGCGTAAATGCGCTCGGCAAGGGAGAACGCCACGGGTGTGAGGGTCAGGATACCGACGAGCGATGCGATATCGGCGACGTTGAAAATGATTGAGTCGTATGCAATGAAGTCGACGACACCGGGACCCATCACGAGACTGAGTGTATTGCCGAGTGCTGCACCGACCATCAAGCCAAGTGCGAGCGGCGCGAGCTTGTGCGCCATAGCGAGCGGGCGTGCGACCATTGCGGCGATGACAATCACAAGCGACATCGAGACAATGTTGATCAGCCGGGTGTTATCGCCCAGCCACATTCCGCCGGCTGCCCCATCATTCCAGGTGAGGTAGAAGTGAAACCCGAGAACTGAAGGAGTTGCCGACGCTGCCGCTCCAGTTGCGAGCAGCACGGTCGCGAGCTGCTTCGACACAAGGTCGAATAGCACAACGGCGAGCGCGATGCTCGCCATTAAATACAGATGTCTGCGGTGCGTTGGCAGTGTGATCCCGGTCACTATCCAGTCAGCATACCGCTACTGTTCGAGCTTCGCTAGTAGGGCTGCTTGGGCGAGGCGCGCGGACGCCGATTTGGCAGCTGAGCTCGCTCTCGCGTGGAAAGGATGACGCGTGCAGCAACTACAGCGTGGATTGGTACGAAGGAAGGCGCGCCGAATGTCATTCCGGGACGGTAGTGCAGGTCAGCGGCGCACAAACTTGCGAACATCGGTGAGCACCAGTCCTGGAACACGCTTGAACTCCTTCTGGTTGAGTGTGGCAACCTCACACTCAAGCGATAAGGCGGTTGCAGCAACCTGCATATCATGTGATCCGATCATTCGGCCCTTGGTGGCGAGTGTTGCCCAGAGCCGCGCGTGGACACGCGCTTCGACCAGTCCAAAAGGAATGGGCGGAATTGCATCCAACAGACTCTCCACGAAGCGGCTTCGTGCGAGTCGTTTGGCAGGATCGGTCGCCCTTTCTACGCCGTGAAGCATTTCAGAAGCGGTTATGGCTGCAATCGCAACTGTATCGTCACCAGCTTCATCCAGGAGTCCTTCGAGATCGAACGTCCGCCGTTCCGCGTCGATTAAGATCGTCGAGTCAAGGACTAGTCCCATGGAGAACGCACTGCGGGAAGTGCTGCACGGGATTTCTTGAGGTCGCGCAGCATGTCGTCAGCTTCAGACGCACCAAGCCTCGGGATCAGGCGCCAGCGAGCGAGCGCCTCTTTGGCCGAGGTGCCGGATGGCGAGGCCGGCGCGATGTGGGCAACAGGCACGCCATTCTTGACGAGAACGGTGGTCTCCTGTCGGTAGAAGGCCCGGTTAACGGCATCTGCGAAATTACGCGCGGCTTCCGTGACGGTAATGCGACGGATTTTGGGTGTCATGCATATAATCATATTATATGACTTTGCGTATATCAAGTCGTGGGGTCAATTTGCAGCGTCATTCCCACGCAGCGGGAATCCGATGTCGTCATCGTCGGGGAAGCGGGAAATACAGGGTTGAACGACACTGGATCTCCGCTGCGCGGGGATGACGAACTGTAAGGGCGTCAAGATTGCTCACTACCTGGACCAGGGGTGGGCTCTGTTTGTGGGTAACTTTGTCATGTGAGTCCTATTCTTCCCTCCTGGCGGCAACGCGCCGGTGACCTACCAATCCTCGATTCGCTGTCGGAGCTTGCTGCGACACTGGAATCCCATGCGTCCGCGGTTCTCGCAGCGCCGCCCGGCGCGGGAAAAACAACACTTGTTCCACTCGCGCTCGTAGACGCGCCCTGGCTCAGAGGCAAACGAATAATCATGCTCGAGCCACGCCGACTGGCGGCCCGCGCTGCTGCGCGCCGCATGGCATCTCTCATCGGCGAGCAGGCGGGTGACACGGTCGGATACAGAGTGAGAAACGACACTCTTGTCAGCAAGGGCACGCGCATCGAAGTCGTCACGGAAGGGATTCTCACGCGCATCGTACAGAACGATCCCGGGCTGGAGGAGTACGGCCTGGTCATCTTCGACGAATTCCACGAACGCAACCTGCATGGCGATCTGGGACTCGCCCTCGCGTTGCAATCGCAGGATGTTCTCCGCAAGGATTTGCGCATCCTGGTAATGTCGGCCACCCTCGACATCGCGCGCGTATCATCATTACTCGGCAAGGCGCCATCAATTCATTGCGCGGGCAAGCAATTCCCCGTTGACATACAGTATTACCCGCCGCGCGCGGGCCTCAGTCCGGAGAGCGCTGTGCCAGGTGCCGTCAAGCGCGCGCTGCGCGACAGCAAGGGCGACATTCTTGTTTTCCTGCCGGGCATGGGCGAAATCGCGCGAGTCGAATCAGAATTACGCACGCTCGACGAAATGCAGCGCGGCATCGACATCCATACGCTGCATTCGTCGATACCTGCGGAGCGTCAGGACGCTGCTATCCGTCCCTCACTCGCCGGTATACGCAAGATTGTACTGGCAACATCAATCGCGGAGACAAGCATCACCATCGATGGCGTGACGGCCGTCGTGGATTCCGGACTCTCGCGCGTGCCACGCTTCTCTCCACGCACGGGGCTCACGCGACTCGAAACCGTGCGCGTTTCACGCGCTTCCGCGGAGCAGCGCGCTGGTCGCGCGGGGCGCACGGCTCCCGGAACTTGTTATCGCATCTGGAATGAGCACGAGCAACACTCACTGCTGGAGCGCTGGGTTCCGGAGATTCTTGACGCCGACCTGGTGCCGATGCTCCTCGATCTTGCAGTTGCTGGTGTGCGAGAGGTGGGTGAATTGCGCTGGCTTGATGAGCCGCCCGATGCGGCGTTGTCGACCGCACGACAGATTCTCACGCAGCTGGGCGCCATCGATGCTACCGGCCGCGCGACTGAGCATGGCAAGGAAATGAGCCGGCTCGCGTTGCATCCGAGGCTGGCGCACATGGTGCTCAAATCACGAGCGCTGCGACTGATGCCTCTCGCTTGCGACGTCGCCGCACTTCTGGAAGAACGCGACATAGTGCGTAGTGATACTCGCGGTGAAGACGTCGACTTGCGCACGCGTGTGCAGATTCTCAATCGCTGGAGGAATCGCGGACCGGGAACTCGCTCTGCTCCGGCCGATACCGATGCAGGAGCGCTCGATCGGGTACTGCGTGAGTCCGAAAGGCTGCGTAAAGCAACGCGGGCGGGCGACGCCGTGGCGGATGAACGAGCCGCGGGGCTGCTGCTCGCCTTTGCATATCCGGATCGCATCGCTCTGCGCCGCGACGCTGTGAGCAGTCGCTTCCTTCTCCGGAATGGCACAGGTGCGGCACTGCCTGTGTCGCAAGCGCTGTCGCGCGCCGAGATGATCGTTGTTGCCGATCTCGATGGCCGCAAACCGGAGAGTCGCGTGTGGCTGGCGGCTCCGGTGGATACTGCGGACATCATTACCCATTTCGGTGATCAGATCGAGGTAGAGTCGGCGCACGAATGGGACGACGACACAAGGTCGGTGCGTGCAATACGGCGCGAGCGGCTGGGCGCGATGGTACTGCGCGAGACCGCGGCGGTGCCAACCGATGCGGGAGAAGCAGCGCGCATACTGGCGGCGCGATTGATCGACTCCAAATTGACACTCGTTCCCTGGAGCGACTCCGCGCGGGCACTACGCGAGCGCGTCGGCTTCCTCCGGCATCACGATCCCGCGTGGCCGGACTTTTCCGACGAGGGATTGCTGGCCACAGCGAACGAATGGCTGGCGCCGCAACTTCAAGGGCTGCGAAGTCTGGCTGATGTCAAACGGCTCGATATGACGGACGTGCTGATGGAAATGATTGGTTGGCAGTTGCGCCGCAAACTCGATGATCTCGCGCCCTCTCACATCGCTGTTCCATCAGGATCGCAGATTCCTGTTGACTATTCCGATCCCCAGGCGCCAATGATTGCAGTTCGGTTACAGGAGCTTTTCGGGCTTGCAGATACTCCGCGCGTGCTTGGTGGGCGTGTTCCAGTGACGGTGCAACTGCTGTCACCAGCGCGCAGACCCGTCCAGGTTACCAGGGATCTGGCGAGTTTCTGGCGCACGTCGTATTTCGATGTACGGAAGGAAATGCGGGGACGATATCCCAGGCATCATTGGCCGGAGAATCCGATGGAAGCTGAAGCTACCAGGCGGACCAAGCGCAGGTGAATGTGAAAAGTTTGATGATGACATGGACTCGGCTTGTAGTGCCGACGGCAATGCTTGTTCTGAGTGCCTGTGCCAGCACGCGCACACGTACCATGAGTTCTGATGCAGCAATTCAGGTCACGCAGCGCACGACGTACTACCAGGTTGACCTTCTCGATCCGCGCACACTCTCGCGCGCGATGTGGGATCAGGGGCTGGTGACGCAGAGCGGAGTGATTGGGGCAACGCGGAGCAACTACAGATGGTTTTTCGAAGCGGTGCCAACTGGTCCGGGCGCGTGCGCAATCCGGGCGCTACGCGTTACCGGCGAACTGCGAATCACGCTGCCCCGCTGGACCGCGCCAACAGGCACCAGTCCCGAGCGGCGCCAATGGTGGCAGTCATACGCCAGTGCAGTGAACGCACACGAAAACACGCACGTGAGCATCCTGCACGAGTATTTCCGCGAAATGGTGAAGACGCTCGACGGGATGACAGGGGGCGACTGCGCGCAGCTGCGCGACCGGGGGAACGCGTTGTTGCGGACGGGAGCGGCTGTTATGGAGGAAAGGCAGCGGGAGTTTGATCGGTCGGATCGGGGGATTCCCATTGGGTATCCGCCTCCGTGAGAGCGATCCCCCGCGCCGCAGCCTATCGAGTGCCCCAACACAATTGTATGCTAAGAGGCAACTGTCCTCTAGCGGGAGATGCATGTGATGAGATTGACCTATCAGTTACCATTTCTGGTCAGCGCACTTGTGATGGTGGCCTCGCCCTCAATCGCCGCATCGCAACAGAAATACACCGGATCCGATGGGCGTCTTCGCGTCGCTCTCGCGCGGCAACCGTTTTCACCCACGGGCATTTCCCAGGGGCCGAACACGATGACCAACGGTGGAATCCAGAAGATTCTTACCGACATGGGCGCGACGATTCGCACCGCCGACGCAGCGCTCACTCCTGCCGAAGACACCGAATATGGTGGCTGGAAGCGACTCGGCATGGCACTTGGCCACTATGCCGACATCGTCGAGAAGAATGAGCGCGATGGATTTTTTACCGTGGGACTCCTGGCGACATGTCCATCGATGCCGGGACTGGTGGCCGGATTGCAGCGCTCAGGGCCCACCCGCGAGACAATCAGAGTTGGAATGCTCTGGCTCGATGCACACCCGGATTTCAATACGCCCGAGACCACGCGCAGTGGATCGCTGGGTGGAATGCCGGTGGCTGTCGCGACGGGACGCGCGCTGCAGGTGCTGCGACTCGACGCAAAGCTGGATCCGCCGCTCTCCGACAGAAATATCGTGATGGGCGGTGTGCGGCTCACCGACCCGCTGGAGCAACATCTGCTCGACAACTCGCAAATCCAGCAGGTGAGCGTTGACGACCTGCGTAACGCAACTCCGGCGGTGTTCGCGCAGCTCGACAGGCTCAACGCGATCTCGGACAAGCTCTACATCCACATCGACATGGACGTCCTCGATCCGCGCGAAGTAATGGGACATGGGAACAAGGTTCCCAACGGACCATCGAGTGAACAGCTCGCGCGGTTGTTCGAGATGATTTTCACGCGCTATCCCAAGGCGTCCGCCATAGGATTCGCGACCATCCCGGCCACCGACCAGGGCGGGCTCTCGATAGCGGCGGTGAATCGCATGATTGCCGGCGCCGTGAAGGGAGTGATCGCTCGCGAACGCCGCTAGAGCAGTCGATTTCGGATAAATTGGCGCTTACTGTCGGCACGCAGTAGTATCGCGTGAGTGGAACATTGGCGTTCGAGACTGCAAGATGGCGATGCACAGGCCGCGTGGGACCTCTTTGTCGAGCGCTATCGACGGCTGATTCTCGCCACGATCAAGCGTCTCGTCCGAGACCATGACGATGTCATGGACGTCTTCGCGAGTGTCTGTCAGGCACTCACTGCGAACGACTTCTTACGACTGAGGCGCTACTCCGACGACCCGCGGCACGTTGCCGCCGAGTCGTCGTGGCTGGTCATCGTTGTTCGCAATCTCACTGTGGACTGGATCCGGTTGCGCGACGGGAGGCGACGGCAAAGCGTGCCATCGCACCTGTCGCCGCCGCGAAATGATATCTATTCACTGATCTGCATCGACGGCCGTTCACACGTCGAAGCTTACGAAATCATCCAGGGTCGCAGCCGATCTGCGATGTCATTCAGTGAATTCCTGCGTGAAGTGCGTGCGACCCAGCTCGAGGCTCCCTGTCCCGACTCCATTCCAGCGAGAACGTCATCGCGAGACGCCGCACGGATTGAACCGGCAGTGGAGTCGTTCGACCCGGCGGAAAGCGAGGAGTTGGTACGTCGACTCCGCTGCGCGTTGTCGCTCCAGCCTCCCGACGTGCGCCTTGCGGTGGAGCTCTTTGTTGTGGAGCGCGTCTCAGCCGCCGAAGTGGCGCGGGTTGTGGGATGGCCCAACGCAAAGGCTGTGTACAACCGTGTTTATCGTGCGCTTGAGGCGCTGAAGGCGGACCTCAAACGCGAGGGAATCGGGCCCGGCGACCTCTGATGAGCAATTTCAGGGGTGGTGGCCGTATCACCCGCACGTAGTGCAGCAACACCTCGCGCACCCGCGCTGGCCGCAATCGGGAGAAACGTGCCGCTGAACTGTCCGTCGCAAGAGGACCTCCTGGACTTTGCCCTATCGGATGAGTCACGCGTTGTGGACAGGATTGCTCGGCATGTAAGAGAGTGTGCGTCATGCGCTGCGCAGGTTGCTGAGCTTCGTCGGACTATCAGCGGAATTGCGGTGGGGACCGATGCGAGGACGTCTGCCAACGGTGCCTGCCTCGATGAAATGGCACTTGCGAGTTTCGCGGACGGTAGTGCGAGTGCCGAACGTGATGCGCACATCGCACACGTGGCATCGTGTGGACATTGCCGCAGCCAACTCGCAGCTCTCCTCCAGCTGCTTTCTGATCCTGCCATCGCGGCTGCCGTAGAACCCGACAAGTCTCGCCGCAGCACTGCTGCGCGCAGCATTCTTGCGCGTGCCGTGTCAGTCGCTGCTGCAGCCGCTCTCCTTTTGCTGGTGATACCGCGAGGTGCGGAATTCCTGCGCGATCATCGCGGGCCAACAATCACGGCGGGAGCGATTCCTACTCCCATGTCGCCGGTCGGCGATGTCGGCCCAACGCGTTCCCTGCAGTGGAGTGCGGTGTCGGGAGCAGACCGCTATCGCGTGACACTCTTCGACGCCACCGGAAATGTACTGCTCGAGAAACAGATCACAGATACAGTCCTGGCGCTCGCCGACTCAATCTCCATAGTGCCCGGCAGATCATACTTATGGAAGGTCGAAGCACGCACGGGCTACGACCGCTGGGCTGCCTCCGAACTCACGGAATTCCGCGTGCGCCAGGAGTCGAGTTCCAGCGAGCCGGGCTCACCTTCTGAAACATCGCGTGTGCTGGACCAGTCGCATGATTCATTGCGACTGCTCGCCCCGCGGCTCTCCGATGCGGCACTCGTGCAGGAGATTCGCGAGCGACCCCTCGATGTCCGCGAGGCGTTCGGCCGCACGCTCGCGCTGGCAGTTCAGGGTGCTGCGGCAAGTCGCGATGTGGAATTGGTCACCGCCAGGCGACTAGCGAGCGCGTACCGTGCAGCCTGGAATGATCCATTCCTGGTTCGCGAAGCAGAGCGGTTCACCAGGTCGTCCGTCCAGTGGCGTGCGGGAAAAGTGTGGGGCGATAGCGTGCGTCGATCTGGTGTGGACGCTTTCAGTCGCGATGGCGCGCGGACCGCGGTCGCGATCTGGCATCGCGCGCTGGCACGGTTTGTTGCGATCAACGACACGGCGGGAATGGCTGCAACGATGGGAAATATTGGTGCCGGGTTTTCGTATGATGGTCGTTCCGATAGCGCCGCCAAGTACCTCAGTCGGGCTCGCGTATTGGCTGTCGCGATAGGTGACATGCGATCCGAGGCGAATGCCATGTCCGAAATTGCCGGCATAGCCGCGAAAGACGGAGACATTCTGTCGGCGCGGAAGGTGTACGCACGTTCGATCATAGTGCGCTCCAGAATCGGTGATTCGCGCGGACTTGCATCTGACTACAACAATGTCGCCGGCCTTTCTCAAAGGGCTGGCGATATGGATGAAGCGCGGCGGCAATACGAGGCCGCGCTCAATCTCAATCGGCGCGATGGCCGGCCCGAAGTTGCGGCTACCAATCTCGTGAATCTCGCGGGTCTGGCGAGTCTCACTGGTGATTTCGCTAAGGCGGAGAAATACTACCGGGAAGCACTGGGAACATGGCGACCACTGGCGCGCTGGGTGGACGTTGCTGATGCGTTGCGCGGACTGGGCGGGATGGAGCTGCGCCGCGGAGGTTATCCCGAGGCGCGATCGCATCTCACGGAAGCACTGACGATCTTCATACGTACCGGTCCACTTGAACAGGAACTTGGTGTGCGCAGAGAGCTTGCCGAAGCGCGCGCCGCATCGGGCCAGTTGCAGGATGCGCTCGATGAGTTGCGTCTGGCGCTGCAGATTGCGGACTCGGCACGCACCGATCCGAAGGTCAGGGCCGACATCATGCTCGCGCGTGCGGGCCTAGCAGCGCGGATGAACGCGCGCTCCGACGCTGAACGCATGTATGAAAACGCGGAAGCGCTGTTTCGTGAAGCGAGCGAGCGGAGTGGAGAAGCGGAAGCACAACATGGACGCGGTCTTCTCCTTCTCGATCGCGACAATATCACGGGCGCTCACGCGCTTCTCGATGCGGCCTTGCGCACCGAAGTCGCGCTCGGCAATCAGCGCGGTGCCGCGCTGGTGCGGATGGCGATGGGCGCTGTCTCGTTGCGCGACGGCGATACTGCAGCCGCGCGAAAGCAGTTCACGCGCGCTGCAACGGAACTGAGGCAACTGGGTGATCCGGTTGCGGCGGCAGCGGCTCTGGGTGAGCGCGCGGAACTCGAGGCGGGCGCAAAACTTCCCGCTGCGGCGGAATCGTTGTACCGCAGCGCTCTCGCTCTGGTGAGCGCGAGAATCGCGCCGGAAATTACCTGGCAATTGCATGCGGGGCTCGGCGGTGTGCGACTTTCGCAGGGAGCCACGAACGAAGCAGCACGTGAGCTGAACGCCGCAATCGCGGATATCGAGCGCACTGGGCGCACCTTTCAGCTTGCGGAACGACGTTCCGGTTTTCTCGCCGACAAGTGGGATGTTTATGTGGAACTTGCGACACTGGAGCTGGCCCGTGGCCGCACCGCTGTCGCGTTCGAGGTGAGCGAACGTCTGCGCGCGAGCGAGATGCTCGAAACATTGAAGGGTGGCAGAGTGACCGCAGCAGCTGATACCGCAGCCGAACTGGTTACGCGCGAACAGGATCTGCGCCATCGTATCGCCGAGTTGACGCGTGATCTGGAAGGTGCAACGGCGGCGAACCAGGTGCTGCGCGGTCCCGATGTGTCGCGTGCGGGAGCGGTAACACGCGAGGCACTTCTGCGCGCGCAGGAATCGTATGGCGATCTGCTACTGGAGATGCGCGAGCGAGCGCCGCGTCATTCCGCGCTTGTGTCACGGGAGACCGTCGGGTGGCGCGCTGTCGCTTCCCGCCTCGCGCCTGACGAAGTATTCGTTGAGTACCTGCTGAACGACGCAGCCAGCTCAATAGCATTCGTGATCACGCGCGATACCATGCTGGTCGTGGAACTTGGTGTCCGCCGGCACGAGCTGGCCCGACTCATCGATTTCTTGCGCGGGACGCTGCAACCACAAGGGAATCCACGGGTCGACTCCCTTTGGCGCACGCCGCTCAGGCAATTGCATCACGATTTGATCGCGCCAATCGAAGCCACGCGACTGCTAGTGGGGAAAACGCGGCTCACAATTGTACCGCATGCCGATCTGCACTATCTGCCGTTTGCAGCGTTGCTCAGCGGAGAGGTAGCAGGCCGGGGACAATTCCTGGTTGAAAAGTACCAGCTCGCAATGACGCCATCGGCCTCGGTCTGGCTCGCGCTTGGCGCGCGCGCACCCGCGCGCGCGACAGCGGGGATGATTGCATTTGCACCACGGCCTGATGTGCTGCCCGCATCGCGCCGGGAAGCGGCGACTATTGTGCGACTTGGTGGTGCGCAAGCGCGCGCGGTGACAGGCAACGCTGCGACCGAAACGGCCTTCAAGCGCGATGCACCCTCACGCAGCGTCATTCACCTGGCGACATACGGAGTGCTCAACAAACAGAACCCACTCTTCTCTTACGTGGAGTTCGCGCGTGGTGGAATAGATGACGGGCGGCTCGAAGCGCACGAAGTGTTCGGTCTTACTCTCGCCGCGAAGTTGGTGGTGTTATCAGCCTGCCAAACCGGACTCGCATCCGGGGCACTGAGTGATGTACCCGCGGGCGATGACTGGATCGGACTGGCGCGCGCATTTCTCTCTGCTGGCGCCGAGCAGGTGATGGCGAGCCTGTGGCCTGTTCAGGATAGGGCGACGGCGGCGTTGATGGAAAGATTCTACGAGGGATATGCAACAGACGGTGGCGATGCCGCGAAATCGCTGGCCACAGCGCAGCGCGCTTTGATCGCAGTGCCGACAACGGCGAGCCCGTATTACTGGGCTGGGTTTGAACTGGTCACCGGGAGATGAAGATGCGCTCTTGCCTGCCCCTCCTCTGCATTGGAGTAGCTGTCAGCTGCAGCAATGAAGAACGCTCCATAACTGATCTCGAGCCCGGAAGCATCTCACTCTCCATCTCCCAATCAAACGGCACCAACCAACAAGGCACGAACCGGGGAGTGATGGCAACCGTTATCAGAGCCGGTTCGTTCACAGGCGATGTCTCCCTCAACATATCCGGGTTGCCGCCAGGCGTGAGGTCGAGCGTGAGCTACGCAGCGACGGTACGGGGCGTCACCACGGCCCTCGTGTCCATCATTGTTGGGGCGACGACTGAACCGGGTGTGTACACGTTGGAGGTGCGTGCTAACGGCATTGGCGTCAATGACGTCGCTGTGCCCTTCAGCCTTACGGTCACCGTCTCACCGCCACCACCGCCAACGCCAAGCTATACCATGACATTGTCGTCACCCGCGATCACCATCGCGCAGGGTGGGTATGCCATCATCCCCCTCAGCCTGATCCGGTCCAACTTTACCGGCAATGTGACGCTGAGCGTCGAAAATCTGCCGAACGGCGTCTTCGCTATAATCGGTTCGGCGAATCCGACCTCTGGCAATTCCTCGATGGTGTATTTGGTTCCTTCGCCCAACGCAACGCTCGGCACCTTCAGCACGCTTCTGGTGCGTGGCGTTGCCTCTGGGCTCGCCGACCGCACCGCACCGATCACGCTCACCATTAGAGAACCACTCTTTGCCCTCACCTTGTCGCCGGCAACGGTGAGCATCGTGCAGGGTGTAGCGACGGCAACAACGACGGTAAGTGTGGTTCGCAACAACTACTCCGGACCGGTGAGCTTCTGGCTTTCTGTGGGAGATGAAGAGGGCAGCCCGCCCCCTGGCGTAACGGTTGCGTTCGCACCAGAAACCACTACCGGAAACAGCTCGCTGCTCACCCTGACTGCAACAATTCCGGGCACGTACCAGCTCTACGTCTCGGGCTCGACCGAGGGGTTTGGTGCAGACGCGCTGCTGACTCTCACAGTCACTCCGTCAGCAACTGCGAGCAAAAAGTCCATGGGTGACCGTTGCACCATTGTTTCGTACGCATTCGAAGATTCACGCAAATGGCCGAGGATGTCATGCAAAAGCTCATGAAGGTGAGTCCCATTCAGACGGCGAGATTGAGGGTTGTGCGTACGGGGCTCGTGTTTGCGACAGTGTGCGGCCTTGTATCATGTGATCCGCCAGCGCAGCCCGGTGCGGACCTGACTGATCTGCCTGACCTGCCTGTTGGTTCTTCGTTTCCGTTCGTTGTCTCGAACCCCACGGCAAGGCTGTCGTCATTATCGTTGGCAGGGGCGGAGTCAGTTGCGTCTGACTCGGTAGTCTATGTCTCCCTTCCTCCTGGTGCGATTGCAGGCGGCCTCACGGCGAGCATTCGAAACACGCGCACGGGGAATAGCATCAGCGCAACGATGGCTGACGGCGGCTTCGATCCAGTCGCCGTCACGGGAATCGAGCGGGACTCACTGTCCATAGTTGTGATCAGTGCCGATCCTCCCGCGACTGGGAGTTACGGATTCCGAATCCCGAAAAAGAAGCCTCCCAAGGTAGTGCGCACCGATCCGCCACCGCAGAAGCGAGATGTGCCGTTGAACTACAATGTGCTCGTCGTGTTCAGCGAACCAATCGATCCCGCCAGTCTTACGACTTCTTCGGTGAAGCTCCGCAAAGGAACCACAGCAATTTCAGGGCGGGTTGCCTTCAGCGATGCGGAGCACATCAGGGCGACGTTCACATCCGATGCTCCGCTCGAGCCGGCGACGGAGTACGTAATCGAGGTTACGCAGGAAGTCCGTGACGAGGATGGCGATTTGCTCGAGGCATCTGTCATCGTCTCGTTCACGACTCGAGTGGCGCCCGTTGCATCGGTAATCGTTCAGCAAGAAACCGCATCATTAGTGGTCGGTGATGCAATGCAGATGGTCGCAACCCTTCGTGACTCAGCGGGGAATGCTCTGACGGGTCGGGTGGTCACATGGTCGAGCAGCAACGAGCCAGTCGCGACCATCTCACCCACCGGACTGGTAGTCGCCGTCGCTCCGGGCACCGCTACAATTGTGGCCACAGCCGAAGGCAAAGAAGGGACGGCAATCATTTCGGCCATTCCGGCCCCTCCGTTCAATTTCGTGCCAGCTCCTTCAACACTCGTAACAGGCGCGACGCATGGCTGCGCACTGAACGCTGATGGCGAGGCGTTCTGCTGGGGTAACAATAACCTGGGACAACTTGGGAATGGCCGGCTGACGTGGACCGCCACACCCACCAGGGTCGCCGGGGGACTTCGTTTCACAATGCTGGCTGCGGGATGGGCAAGTACCTGCGGCCTCACCGTAGTCGGCGAAGCATACTGCTGGGGCAGCAATTGGCTTGGTCAGCTGGGCCATCTGAGCCCAACCGGATCTGTTTCACTCGGTCCGGACGCTTGCCCAATGGAAGAAACAACCGCGTGCAGCGTGCGTCCAGTTGCAGTCGCGGGAGGCCACAGCTTCACATCGATTGTTGTCGGCTACGATCACACATGCGCGCTCACGGCGACAGGCCAGGCTTTCTGTTGGGGATGGGGCGGCAACGGCGAATTGGGTGCGGCCGTTGGAGCATGCAGAACCGGGTCTACCCAGCCGTGCAGCGCGATTCCGGTTCTGGCAGATGCAGGGCGACCGTTCCAGGCGATGGCGTTGGGCTATGAACACACGTGTGGACTTCGGCAGGGTGGCGCTGTGTTCTGCTGGGGTCACGAACACGACGGCCAGCTGGGAGTGGGGGAGAACCCTTACTTCGGTGCACACGAGGCGCGCGCTGTCGCGGGCGGACTGCTATTCCAATCGATTTCCGCACATTGGAACAGCACGTGTGGGGTCACTGTGGGCGGCTCTGCGTACTGCTGGGGAAACAACGACGAAGGGCATCTTGGTGACGGAACCACACAGCACCGCTTCCAACCAGCAGCGGTTGCAGGAGGTATCACTTTCGGCAGCGTAGGTGTCGGCGGCTATCACTCGTGCGGCCTTTCCCTGAATGGTGCAGCCTACTGCTGGGGGTGGAATGGTGACGGTGAATTGGGCAATGGGAGTCTGGTCACAAGTGGCACACCTGTTTTGGTCGCTGGTGGACTGACATTCGCTTCGCTCACCGTCGGCGATTGGCACGCATGCGGGCAAACGTCGGCTGGCGTCGTGTACTGCTGGGGATACAACGGTAGGGGCGAACTCGGCAACGGGACATTCACGGACAGCTTCGTTCCCGTTCCCTCATTAACCAGTGCCGGAGCAGCTTCGGCTCTCTTATCTCGACGCCGTCCACAGTCACCATAGGCAGGGAATTCCTCACACACCCCGCAGAGCGGGGAAGGATAAGGTCATGTTGCGCTCTATGGGCAAACGATTCACTACAGCTTTTCTCGCCGTGGTTTGCGGCGGAGCAATCCTCGCTGCATGTTCGCAATCAGAGCCGACCACTCCGAGTAGCTCAGCTTACGGCGCAGCAGCGGCTGCGCAGAGTCACGATGCGGCCAGTGTCCGGTTCGGCCTTGTCGACGTGGGGTCTGGATTCCCGCCACCGTCTGGGCATGACCAGTCCAGTCACGCGAATGACACCATGGTGCCCGGAACGGTTGTTATCGACAAGGGCGGCAGCGTGACGTTCGAGATCGTGAACCCGCATCAGATCTCCATATATGGGCCCGGCAAGCGACCGGAGGATGTCAACACATCTATTCGGGCGGCAATGCCAGCAGGGTGCCCGAATCCTGGCGGCAATGCGAGAATCACCGATCCCGTTCTTCTGGTCGCCTCGTGGTCAAATGCCTGCAACGCACCACGACTCCCAATCACCCATCAGTTCAACACGCCTGGTCGGTATCTCGTGATCTGCTCTTTCAATCCCCATTTCCAAATCGGTATGTACGGATGGGTTATCGTGCGGGATAGGTAGGCAGTATTCCCTGGTACCGCTGATTTCGGATTGGGAATCTGCGATCTCAGATCAGTACGGATAGACGAGGCGTGAACAACGATCCACGATAGACGAAAGACGATAGACGATAGGAAGCCACCGCGGCTGTAATCGTCTTTCGTCCATCGTCTATCGTTGCTCGTGGATTCGTCCTCGTCTATCCCGTCTGATCTGCGATCGGAGATCGCCCCTCCCCCCCTCCCCCTGTCGTGTGCAACGCAGCCCCCCACAAGCGTCCCATCCTCAGTATCCACCCCCGGGGGGCCCAACCATGCTGAAGAGATTGATCGTTCTAGCGCTGCTCATAGTCCTGCCAGCCACCGTGCCGGCCCAGGGAATAGTGACCCCGGTCCCATGCACGGGACAGGTTTGCGCCCCCCTGCCGTGCCCTGCGGGTAGAGTCTGTAACCCCGGTCCTGCCAACATCATACACCTCTCCTCCGCTGCCCGGGTGCAGCTCCAGAGCGGCGTCCTCAAGTTCGTGATCAGCGAGGAAATCCGGAATACTGGCTCCGCCAATGGTGAAGTCGACTACATGTTCCCGCTCCCCAAAATGGCTGCCTTCCAGGACCTGGCCATGTCGGTGAACGGGGAGATGATGGCGGGCGAGGTTCTCGCGGCCGATCGCGCTCGCACAATCTATGAATCGATCGTCCGCGCCCGGCGCGACCCCGCTCTGGTCGAATGGATGGGACATGGCCTCCTCCGCACCCGCATTTTCCCGATCGCGCCAGGAGAATTGAAACAGGTTGAAGTGCGACTACAGGCGGTCGCTCAGCGCGAAGGCGATGCCATTCGCGTCGACTACTTCGTCGGCACACGCCGCGGTACGGCAGGCGCACCAAACGGCACCACCACTTCGCTCGCCTTCAGCTATCCCGACAGCGCTCGATATGGAACTCCATATTCGCCGACGCATTCAATCAGCAATTCAAGAACTGCGAACGGCACTCGCATTATAACCCTCACCGGTACTGGCAGCGAAATCACCCTGCTTCTCCCGGTGCGCAATACGCGAACCGCGTCGATCAGCGTTCTCTCTCACGCCAGCGCGACTGAGCCTGGTTTCGCACTCATTACACTCAGCCCACCCGCGCTTCCGCCGCGGGTAACGCCGCGCGATATCGTACTGGTGCTCGATGTTTCAGGTTCGATGGTTGGCACCAAGCTGGAACAGGCGAAGCAGGCTGGCAGACAATTGCTCACGACGCTACGCACGACTGATCGCTTTCGCATCGTCCATTTCGGAACGGATGTGAGTTCCTTCCGCCAGGAATTTGTCGACGCGACGCGAGAGAATATTGCGCGCGCCAATGTGTATCTCGATTCGCTCGAAGCCACCGGCAGCACGAACATCATGGGCGCACTTGAAGAAGCTTTGCGTTCATTCCGTGGACAGAGCCCGGACAGACTGCCGCTGGTGCTCTTCATGACCGATGGCGCTCCCACAATTGGTGAATCCCGCCCCGAGGTTATCGCACAGCGCGCCGCAGATCTGCGCGGCCGCGCGCGCGTGTTCACATTCGGTGTCGGCACCGATGTAAAGGCCGAACTCATTGAAGAACTGGCGCTGGAGGGAAGAGGAACGGCGCAAATGGTGAGTATCAATGAATCTGTCGAGCGCGCGGTATCAGTGGTCGCGAGCAGACTGACTGCGCCTATCGTGACCGATCTCAGACTGCGCGCCGACGGCGTTCGTCTCGATCGCATGCATCCGAGTGACGTCAGCGATCTTTTCGCGGGCCAGGATGTGATAATCATGGCGCGATACACTGGTTCAGGAAGAACCACGCTCAACTTCGAAGGCACGAGCGCGGATGGCCCGGTGCGCTGGAGCACCACTGTCGATCTCCCCGAGCGCGAACCCGGCAACGGTTTTGTTTCTCGGCTGTGGGCGACGCAGCGCGTAGGATTCCTGAGTGCGGAACGCCGCAGGAATGGCGCGAACCCCGAACTCGATGGTGAAATCAGAACACTTGGTGAGCGCTATTCAATCCCGACGATGTTCACATCGTATATGGTAGTGGAGCCTGGCGTGATTATTGGCCCGGATGGTCGTGTGACCAACGCGGTCGACTTCACGGGGCGCGCGGCGCAACAGGGTCAGGCGGGTTCGGCTACCGGCAGGGGTGCCGGTGGCGGTGGAGGCGGCAGAGGAGGCGCGGCAGCTGGCGCGGCCATGGCTGCCGGCTCAACCATCCAGATGCGCAATGCACAGAGCGTCAGTGGATTTCAACAACCGATGATCATTGTTGATGGTGTCGTTCAGATGCAGGGCGATCCGACAGTCGCCGCCCGAAGCATCAACGGCAACCCAGCTGTGCAGCTTGATAGCAGCAGCATCTCAAAAATCGAAGTCGTGCGCGCAGCAGCTGCCGTGGCGCTCTATGGACAGCGAGCCGCTAACGGCGTCATCAACATCACGACCAAGCAGGCTGCACAGGGCCAGCAGGCGTTGCAACTCTCCGGCGTCGCTACAACCGGATTGACCGATCCAGGCAGTGCAAGCAAGGCACCGTCCGGTGCTGTGGTTGCCCCAGCGGATAAAATCGAGGTGCAGTCGATGGCGCGTGCGCGCGAAGCTCTCGCCGGCAAAGTCGGTTCGGTACAACAGCAGCGGGCACTCACCGCGCATGAGACGGTGGCGCTCGATGAATCGATGCGCCAGGCGCGCAGTGAAGCAGATCTTGACAGGGCGCTCGCCAGCGGCAATTCCAAACGTGTGGGAGAGAGGATGTTCGCTCTGATCGACAGCACCTGGATCGACGTACGGCATACTGACTCGCTCGCAGTCACCAAGATCAAACCATACTCAGAAGTGTATTTCGAGTTGCTCAAGTCTGTACCTTCGCTCAACCCGGTCTTCGCGCTGGGCGACAAGGTGCTGGTAGCGGGGAAGAGTGTTTCGATTCTGCTGAGCGAAGCAGGTGTGGAAAAACTCACACGCGAGCAGATCGATGCTTTCGTAAAGAAATGGTGAACGCTTGAACGATGTAGAACGGCTGTTCCGGGAGTACCACGGTTCCCTCGTGCGCTACCTCACCCGCCGGCTCGGCGATCGAGACTGGGCGGAGGAGGTAGCGCAGGAAACGTTTTTGCGCGCCCTTCGACAGGAGAACATCCTGAACGAACGGGCATGGTTGTTTGCAGTTGCTACCAATCTCGTTCGTGATGATGCACGCAAGGAATCACGACGACGACGGCATCTGGTGCTGCTGGCTGAATCGGCTCGCGCCGATGAGGAACTGGAGCCAGAGCCGAGTGAGATGGAGCGGGCCGAAGAGGCCGCGATGGCTCGCAAGGCAGTGGAGCAGTTGATCGAGCGCGACAGGCTGGCCCTGCTCATGCGTGAAGAAGGTCTGGACTACGACGAAATTGCGGAGGCTCTCAAGCTTTCGCGTGGTTCTATTGGAACTACTCTGGCGCGTGCGCGTCGGAGACTGATGCAGATATACGAATCCCTGCAAAGGGACGGGAGAAAGGATGGAAAGAATGTGGCATCCTGACGAAGGATTGGTACACACATGGCTCGACGGTGCCGCGAGCGCCGATGAATCGCGCTCGATAGAGGCTCACATCGGGAGCTGCGACGATTGTCGCGCCGTTGTCCTCGAAGCGCGCGGTCTGATTGCCGGCTCGTCGCGCATTGTGGGCGCGCTGGACAGTGTACCTGGCAGTGTCATTCCAGCCGAACTGTCCACCTTTGCAGGTGGCGGTGTTGCGACTATCGCCGCGGGTCGCGTGCGCAAGCCATCGTTCTGGCGTAGTCCTGCATTCAGAATAGCGGCCAGTCTTCTTTTTGTGGTCGGCGTTTCGAGCATTGTCGTGCAGAATCAGAGGCAATCGGGAAGTGGAATCGGTCTGATAGCGAAAGCTGAGAAGTACAGCACATTGCAATCGAAGTCCGAGTCGCTGTCCTCACCGAGCACCTCAACAACCGTTCCGTCGTCAGGGACTTCCGGTGTTGCGGCGGCGAAGAAGACGCCCGCTCCAGTTGCCGGCGTTGCGGAGATGCCGCTCCGGCGTGAGTCCGATGAAAAATTGGGAACCCGGAATCCGGTTGGCGCCGTAGCCGCGGCAGGATCTGCGGCCTCTGTCGACTCATCGCGTTTGGCGAAGGGCAACCTGACGGGTGCTACGACCGCGGCAGATTCTTTGCGCGTACTTCCTTTGCCAACTCAGAGCGCCGTTGCTCGAGGAGTAGCTCCTCCAATTCAGAGCCAGCAGGTCCAGCAGGTGCAGCAGCAGGGCCGGCAGGGAGTTGCGCTTCAGGGTCTCGCCGGCAAGGCCCAGGCAATGACTGTGGACCGTAGTAGCGCAGCAGCGACAAAACTCGAGAAGCTCGCGCCTGTTGTGAGGGCGGAACTGCTGGGTCGTGACAGCGCTGTTGTTGGTCGTGCGGAGCAGGAGAGTCTTGGTTGTTATCAGCTGACCGCGGTCTCCGTGGATGACGATGCGCGCAGAAAATCATTGGCCAACTTGTTGGGTGGTTTGGTGGAACTGGAATCAGGTCCCAATGCCAACAGTCTGAACGAAGTGACGCGACCGCCTGTTGCTACCGCGCAGGGCGGCGCTGCTTCAGCAGGTGGTGCCGCGGGCGCAGGCGCTCGTGCCGGAGGTGCTGGTGCTGGTGCTGGTGCTGGAGGTGGAGGTGGAGGTGGCGGTGCCGCAGGTGCTGGTGCCGCAGGTCGCGTTGCCGCCGGAGGTGGTGGTGCTGCGGGTGGCGGACGAGGTGGTGGCGGCGGCGGTGGTGGGCGCGGTGCCGGTCGAGGGGCTGCTCCGCCTCCGGCGAGAGTCGATACCATGTTACTAATGAGAGCGCGTTCGCTGGGCTGGCGCATGAACACACCTGACACGCTCGAGATGTATGTCATGATCGACACTACCCGTGTCGCGATCACGTTGATGCGCTCGCGCGATTCGACGTTGACCGGCATTGCGAAGGTCACCAGCGACAGCACGTCCGGCGTGATCGGGAATGTTACGGCGACGCGGGCCCAGTGTTTCTAGAACAGCTTTGAATTGGAAGACATGAAGGAATGAAGTACTGAAGGGACGGAAACTGCACAGCGTTTCCGTCCCTTCAGTTCTTCATGTCTTCCAACTCAAAGCTGTTCTTTAGGAGGATGACAACGTCCGCGACACAAGAGCGTCAGCGCGCCGCTCCGCCGATCCGGTAGCAGACCACTGATTCCACGTCGTCGATCCCGCGCTCGAGCACAAACACCCGGTCGCCCTGCGCATCCAGCATCTGTGCGTTGGGTTTGAGCGCGATGCGACCGAGGTATGCTCCTGCCTTGTCGAAGACATCGAAGGTCAATCGCTGGTGCCACAATAGAACTGGCGCCGGATTCCCTGGAGGACGAGGAGGAATGTCGCGGCGTTCCGCGGCAGTGTAAACGCTAACCCACACGCGGCCGTCGCTATCGGCGAATAGATCGTGATATGCAGGTTTCGCCGCAGGAATTGTGTAGGTCCCGCTGCCTCTGCGCGCGTAGAATTCAACAAACTCCTGCCAGTTTGCTCGCTCAGCTCCTGCCACCGGGATAGGAGTCCAGGGACGCTCCACGATGATTGTCGGTCCGCGCAATGGTTTGATCGCGAATCTGTATGAACCACCGTATCCGTAGACGATGCCACCTGCTGGCGATGGTGCGGCGAGCCCCTCACTGACAAAGTTCGACGCACCTCCTTCACTGGTCGAGATCCCGAAGCGCTTCGGCGTGGGCTGCGGAAATTTTGGCATCATTGTTGAGTCGACGCGTAATCCCTGGCTATTCAGGATCAGAAACTGGTCCTGAACATCAGCACCGGGATTGGGAACCTCGGAATTCTCGGGGAAGCCCGGACCAAAAACGGACATGCGCACATAGTGCATTCCAGCGATGTCTGAGCCGTAGTAGTGGTCGCCGCCTGTGCTGATGCGGCTGTTTTCGATGATGCGACGCACAGTTCCGCCGGGCTCGAACAGCGTTAGCCGTCCGTGAATGTCGAACACGCTGAGCACCGTGTCGCCGGCGATGTCGAGCTCCCAGACGCTCCTGTATTCGCCCGGCCCCAGCCCTCCGCGGCCAATGTCTCGCAGAAACTTCCCGTTCGCATCATAAGCGCGCACCTGAGAATCGTCGCGATCGTACATGTAAAAACGACCACGTCGATCGACCGCGAACGATGTTATTTCCCCGAATGCATATTCAGACGGTCCGTTCACCTGACCAATGCGGAAGACGGATGTCAGCGCGACATTGGTGCCCCACACGGGCGCGCTGTTGCCTCTCACGAATACTGTATCGGTTGCAACCCGGTTGACCTGCGCGGATGCCGCCGTGAAATGCGCGATCAGCAGCACGCCCACTAGCAGAGTCCTCATTGTTCCTCCCGAATCTGATGAGCGAAGCTAAGGGCGCCGTTTATTGTAGCGCCGTTTCAGAAGCGCCGTGGCTTGAAAGCGCTGCTTCCCGAAGCGCTTAACTTTGCAGCGCTGTTCCCCGTGGCGCTGTTCTTGGAAGCGCTGTTTCGCGAGGGCCGCAAAGGAAAGCGCTGCGGAGACAAGCGCTGCTGGTAACAGCGCTGCAGAGAACAGCGCCGCAGAGAGCAGCGCTCGCAAGCAACAGCGCTGCAGGGAGGAGCGCTACGGAGAATTGCGCTGACCGTCATCTGAGTGCGAAGGCCATCAGCGTTGCTGTGGTTCCCGAACCAGTCGCAATGACCACGAACTGTTTCCCCCCGCTCGTGCTGTAAGTCATGGGCACGGAATACGCGGCTCGGCCCAGAGCGTATTCCCAGAGAATCTTTCCGTTGGACTTGTCGTGCGCATAAAGCGTCGGTCCGCCACCCGTTAGGAAGACAAGGCCACCGCGCGTAACCATTGGTCCGGGAGCGCCCGACGCGCCGAGTGGCGGCAGGTTGAGTGAGCGCAGCAACGGATGCTCTCTCACTCGCGGCGTGTCGCCCGCTGCTACCTGCCAGAGATGATTTCCCGTGTTGAGATCGATCGCGGTCAGAGTTCCATAGGGTGGTTTGTTGAGCGGCAGCGTCCCGCCACCACCGGAGATTCCCAGCGCCATCATTAGGCTGTCGACTCGAACACTCACGGATTGATTGCCGAGGTCCACGGCGTAGGCGGCTTTGATCTCTTCGGTGGGCTGATCCATTTTGCGGATCGTGAACAGAGACGGACTGTTCGTAGCCTTGATGTAAATGATTCCGGTTTCAGGATCGAATGCACCGCCACCCCAGCCTGATCCGCCGATGGACCCGGGCATCGTCACGGTTCCCTTCATTGATGGCGGCGTGTACAGCGGGCCATAGCGATACTTCTTCAGCTCTGCAATCGCGAGTGCTTTTATCGCGGGAGTGAAGTCGGCGACATCGTTTTCCGTGAGTCCTTGCTGCGCGAATGGCGCTGGTTTGGATGGAAATGGCTGCGTTGGCGCTGCGCGTTCGCCGGGCACATCGCTAGCAGGGACAGCCATTTCTGCTATGGGCCAGATCGGCCTTCCCGTCGCACGATCGAATACAAAGAGAAATCCGGTCTTGGCGGGAACCGCGACTGCATCCACGGGCTGACCATTGGGACGGATCGTAACGAGCATCGGCGGAGCAGGGAGATCATAGTCCCACAATCCGTGATGCACCGTCTGAAAGTGCCATACTCTTTTTCCGGTGTTGGCATCGAGACACAAAACCGATTCCGCAAAAAGATTGTTACCAAGTCTGTCACCGCCGTACCAATCATTGCTGGGCGTACCAACGGGGAGATAGACGAGTCCGCGCGCGAGATCCACGGAGAAGGGCGCCCACACGTTCGTATGTCCGGTGTATTTCCAGGAGTCGTTTTCCCACGTCTCCACGCCAAACTCTCCCGCCTGTGGAATGGGGCTGAAACTCCAGACGCGCTTTCCGGTGCGCACATCGAAGGCCTGGATGTCACCCGGGGGATCGTTCCTGTACATGAGGCGGTCGCCGACTCCATTGCCGACTATCACCAGATCCTTGTATACAACGGGGGGCGATGTGTTTGTGTATTGATCCTTGCGCACCGGCCAGATGAGCGCGGCGGTGAGATCCACGATGCCAGCGCTGCCGAATGTCGGAATCGGTTTTCCAGTGCGCGAATCGAGCGCGATGAGTTTCCATCTGCTGTTGATGAAAATCCGCCGCTCGCGACCATCGGTCCACGCGGCCACACCTCTGTGAACCAGTCCCGTTCCGTTGGGAGGATTCCCAAGCTCATACGCTCTGGGATCGTAATTCCAGTATTCCGTGCCAGTGTTTGCGTTGAGTGCAACCACACGATTGAAAGGAGTACTCAGAAACAGGGTGTCGCCGATCATTATTGGTGTTACCTGGAAATTGCGCGGCGTGGCTGCGAGTGTGCTGTCGGTGCGCGCAACGGGGCGTTCACCTGTGCTCCACTCCCATGCGAGGGCCAGCTGGCTCACATTCTCGCGGTTGATGCTCGTGAGACGGGAGTACTTCATTGATCCGGCGTCGCCACCGTATACGGGCCATTCTTGCTGGCCTCCGGCGGCCGGATTCTTGTACACCTTGCCGGCTCGCATCACAAATACAACTCGCTGCACCGCCGTGATATCGGCGATCGGATCTCCCTGCAACGCGATGATGTCGGCCTCGAGTCCTGGCACTATCGCACCCGTTACCGCCTCCAGGCCGGCAGCCTTGGCACTCAACGATGTGGCCGCGATGATTGTTCTCATCGGCGTGTCGCCCACCTTCTGCACGCGACACAACAGGTCATCATTGTTTCTGCCGTGCGCGCCGGCAACCGCATCTGTGCCATACACAACGTTGAGCCCCGGAGTCGCCAGCGCCTTGCGATATCCCTTAATTGCGAGAGGTACTGCGCGCTCCATCGACGCGAAGCCTTCCGCGTTGTAGTTGCCGATACCTTCGTACTTGGCGCGATTGTCCAGATAATTGTGAAATACCAATCCGCACTGCGGATCGAAATACGTGCCGCGCTCCGCCATCAACTTGAGCTCCACATCGGTTGCGAAAATTCCGTGCTCAATCTGACCGCACCCGGCCAGCACTGCCATGCGGATGCTCTCGGCGCTGTGCGCGTGCACCATCGTTCGGATGCCGATGACCTTCGCTTCGCCGCAGATCGCATCCAGTTGTTCCTGAGTTGCAGTCGTTGCTCCGCCATCGCGAATACTTCCCGACGCAAAGACCTTTACGAAGTCGGCACCACGGTCCTTGTTCGCTCGTACTGTCATCCGCAACTGATCAGGGGTGCTGTTTCTCGGTTGCAACTGGCCCAGTGAAGAGAGGATGCGTGGGCCGAAAGTGCGATCCTTCGCGATGGAATCGCGCAACGCGGCATCGCGCGCCGAGCCGAGACTCACGACTGTGGTGTAGCCTCCCAGCAGTGTGTTGCGAAGGTTTTCGTAGATGGCTTTCATCCCTTCTTCCGGCGTCTCGCCGGTGTTGCCGCTCTGGTAGCGGCCCTGCGCATTGAAGTGCCAGTCAGGATGCACATGCATGTCGATGAATCCTGGCAGCACAGTGAAGCGCGAGAGGTCGTGGGTGGCGGCGGGCGAACTGGCGGTGCGTGGCTCAACGCGTTCGATTTTCGATCCTCGCACGGTGATGATCACGTTGGTCTGCGAGCCACCCTTGCCATCGAGCAGTTTCCCGGCCGC
>CAZKXZ010000062.1:0-27796 GCA_964556695.1 uncultured Gemmatimonadales bacterium | reverse complement strand
TGGATTCCGGCTTTCGCCGGAATGACGGAACCTGGGGGCACGTCATTCCGGCGTAAGCCGGAACCCATGTTGCTGTTGCGGTTTGATCGACTGAATCGGCTCGGTGCGGTCGCGGCTAGCATGGCTGATGCAACGCCAATTCGGCCGGGTAGGCGCCCTATTAATCGAGCAATGCCGAGGTTGCGCATTGCTCGACCGAAGAACATCGCAATTGCGAGCGCGACCGGGTTCGCAAAAAGCGCGAGTAACATTCGCGCTATGAACGGAGTGGGCCGGTGCTCACGAAGCGTCGCGCGTGTGGCTTCGAGAAGGTGACCGAAGGGCACACCGGACGGACAGGCGGTCTCACACCCGCGACACCCAAGACAGCGCGAAATGTGCGTGTTCAGTGCCTCATCATCGACCGCGATATCACCCTCTAGCAAAGCGTGCATCAGAACGATGCGGCCACGGGGACTGTCGTTTTCATCTTCCAGCGCCAGATATGTGGGGCACGCCTGCAGGCAAAAACCGCAATGCACGCAGAGGTCCATCCCGCCGCGCGCGTCGGCGAGCGGAGAGTCCTTCAGATTGATGCCATCGTGCGAAACGCTCACGGCAGCGCCTCGCCAAGTATTCCCCTGTTCAAAATGCGATGCGGATCGAATGCGTCGCGCACTCGCGTGTTCAGCCGATCGGACATCCCCTCAACAGGTGCGAGAATGGGCCAAAGTGCATTGGGCAGTTTTTCGAAGATGATGCCACCGTCCGGCCGTGCCACCAGCGCGCTTGCTATCTCAGCCTGCCACCTCGACGGCACGATGCATCGCACAACGCCACGACCCACCGAGGCATGTACGCGTGAACCTGCGAATCTTTCTGCGAGACTCCTTGCGAACTCCCAGATAGCCGGCAGGTGGCTGGGCCTGGAGGAGAGTCGAAACACCATTGCGTCGCCACGCTCCACCTCTGCCTCGGTGAACGCTTGCCATACGCTGCTCGGGTACTCCTGCACAGCAAACGCGGCCTGCATTCGGCTCATCTGAACCGCAACTCCGTCTTCATTGCCGCATAAACGCACCAGCAGCGCTCCGCTACTGTTCGATTCCAGACCGATAGACAAGGCCGCGCAAAACATAGGGTCGATCAGTTCCATCGCCGCTGCTGTAAGGCCCGCCGCGCGCACATGCGCCAGCATCTGCGCAACGCTCGCTGCCCCGCCATCCGGCAGCGGAACGGCGAGCGTAACGTCGCGATCGGGCAGTGCGCGCAAACGCATCGTCACTTCTGTGAGAACGCCTAGCGTGCCCCACGCGCCGCAACAGAGACGCGAAAGATCAAAGCCAGCGACATTCTTCGTCACCTTGCCTCCACCCCGAACAATGTCGCCCACCCCCGAAACGAATTCGACGCCGAGCAGTTGATCACGCGGCGTTCCGAACATCTGCGCAAGTGGACCGTACGACGCCGTCGCGATGGTCGCGCCGATGCTGCCGCGTCCTCCGCCAAACGGATCCAGCGCCAACCACTGATTCCCCTCGGCAACAGTCGCGTTGATCGTGTCCAACGACGTGCCGGCAAGTACCGTCACGGTGAGGTCACCGAGCACATACTCCAGAATTCCGCTGTCCGCGTCGAGCGAAATGGTGCCGTCTGCGTGAACAGGTGCACCCGCATCGAGCCAGTGCCCCGCACCCTGAATGCGCAGCGGACTTTTGCGCGACACAGCACTGGAAATCTCATCCGCGACGCGCAACGCTGTCTGCGTCGCCGACAATAGGCTCGTCGCTGTCATGAGGCGCCCGTTTGGCCGGCGCTGCGAATGAACGCCGGTGCGCCGGCCCACTCGCGGCAGCTGCGCACTGGAACAACCTTTCCCGGATTCGATTGCTGATGCGGATCGAAGACCTGTCGCAAACTGCACATCGCAGTCATCGAAGACTCGGAGAAGATGCTCTTCATGTAACTGAGCTTGTCGATTCCAATTCCATGCTCGCCCGTCGGGCTGCCACCTTCAGCGATGCACAGCTCCATGATCATTCGTGTGGCGCGTTCCACATTGCGCACCTGGTTTTCATCGGAAGCGTCGTACGGAAGATTGGGATGCAGATTGCCATCGCCGGCGTGGAATACATTGCAGATCAACACGCCGCATTCCTCACCTATGGCGTGAATTCCCTCCAGCACCGCCGCGAGTTTCGTGCGCGGAACCACTGCATCCTGCACAACCAGATTGGGAGCCAGGCGTCCCATCGCGCCGAACGCTTTCTTGCGTCCCTGCCAGAGGCGCGCGCGCTCGACATCGCTGTGCGCAATGCGCATTGCTCTTGCTCCCGCTGCGCGACAGAGTCTGTCCACGGACTGGACATCATGCGCCACCGCTTGCTCTTCGCCGTCAAGTTCCACGAGCAGGACGGCAGCGGCATCGGCGGGATATCCCGCAGCGTAAATGGATGATTCCACCGCGCGTATTGTCCCGGCATCCATCATCTCCAACGCGGCAGGCACGATGCCCGCAGCGATTATCGCCGACACGGCACGAGCCGCATCCGCGATAGACGTGAAATCGGCGAGCATGGTGCGCACCGACTCGGGATTGCGCGTCAGGCGCACGGTGACTTCGAGGGCAATTCCAAAGCAACCCTCAGATCCGATAAACGCGCCGAGCAGATCGTATCCTCGCCGCTCACCATCGACGCCGCCCAGTCGCACGACCTCACCATCGGGAAGAACTACTTCCAGAGCCAGGACGTGATTCAGTGTCACGCCGTATTTCAGACAATGTGGCCCTCCGGAATTCTCAGCAACGTTGCCGCCGATCGTGCACGCGGTTTGACTGGATGGATCAGGTGCGTAATGCAGTCCGAACCTGTTGGCCTCCCTCGTGAGACGCGCATTGACCACGCCAGGTTCGACGCGCGCGAACATGTCGGCGTCGTTCATCTCGATGATGCGGGTGAGGCGATTCAAACAGATCAATGCGATGCCGTTGGCCAGCGCGCCACCGGACAATCCCGTACCCGCCCCGCGCGCAACAAATGGCACGCCCTCTTTGTGCAGTTCGCGCACGATGGCAACAACTTCGTCGCGCGTTCCCGGGTAAATGGCCAGCGCCGGAATGTGGCGGTAGTTGGGAAGCCCATCGGATGAAAGCGGCAGCATTTCACTGTGCCTCAGCGAAATTCGCCGCTCTCCCACAATCGCTGTGAGATTCCGGACCAGACCCGCCGATATCATCGTGCTCTTTTCCAGCTCAGCAGCCGTGGTCACGATTTGTCATTGCCGCGCAAGCGGCAACCCATGTTCGTCGGCAAGGAAAATGGGTTCCGCCCCGGCTTTCGCCGGGGTGACGTTTGTTCGCCGGAATGACAACACCGCGACGTCAACTGTGCTTGGCGCCATGTCCGTTGGTGCGCGAGCGTGCGTGCACCTCCGCGCTCGCTTCAGCCGTCGTCGCCGCGGGCGCCAGTACCGCCGATAGTTCCCGTAGACGCATGAGCGTGGAGCGCGAGGCGAGAAAGCGCTGACACGTCTCTTCGTCGAGCTTCAGCATCGCGGGCAATGCCAGCGATAACTCAACAGGATCGACGGGCAACTGCGATGCTTTCTCGCGCGCTGCGTCGGCAATTTTCCCTGAAGCGAGTAGGTAGCGCGTGTAGTATTGGCGCACTTCGTCGGCGAAGGAACTGAGGAGAACAAACGACTCTTCGAAATCTGTATAGGCCACCACCACGGCTTGCTGATAGGGTTCGTCGGAGGTGACGAGGGATTGAATCGCGAAGCGCTCCACTCCCTCCACCACGATGCGCACCCGCTTGTTGGGGATTTTTTTCGCGGAGATCACCCGTGCGAGGCAGCCAACATATCCCACCTTTGGTGTTGCCTCGTCATGCCCGAACAAGGCGGGCAGCGAGATTACTCCCAGCGTTTTGTCGCCGTTGACGACGTCCTTGATCAGTTTGCGCTGCCGCAGCGATTCAAGGCGAACGGGCAGCGTCGCGCCAGGGAAGAGCACGGCAGGCTGAATGAGGAGCGGGAGAGTCCGGGGTTCCATGCGAGGCTTAGGGGGATACCAGTAGCCTAGGGGGTATGGGCGCCTGGGGAAAGTGTGCGGACTTGCCTCCCCCGGAAGGGGGGCGATCAATCGATCAATCGATCAAGTGATCAAGTGATTGCGATCTCGGATCTCGATCAGCTGATCACTTGTTCACTTGATCATTTGATCATTTGATCGCCGCAGGCGCTCCGGTGCGTTGCCTTTGCAATTTGGTACCCGTCTCCCTCCATAGCGCGTCTGGAGCTCCAGACTGTTGAATGCGCAAACGTTACCCAACGACCGGCGCCATCTCACATGCACGTTCTTCTCTACTGCCTTTTCGTTCTCTCCGGCGCTGCCGGGCTCATATACGAATCCATCTGGAGCCGCTACCTCGGCCTCTTCGTGGGCCACAGTGCGTACGCCCAGATTATCGTCATTGCCATCTTCCTCGGCGGCATGTCGTGGGGTGCGCTGGTGGTCAGCCGGCGCTCCGAGAAGATCAAGGAGCCGCTCGTCTGGTACGCCTATGTTGAGCTGGCGGTCGGACTGCTCGGCATGTTGTTCCATAACGTTTTTCTCGTTGTTTCGAACGTTGCCTACGATTCGATCTTTCCGGCGCTCGCGGGCTCGCCAATGCTGGGCCCCGTCAAGTGGCTCATTGCTGCGCTGCTGATCCTGCCACAGTCGTTCCTGCTGGGCACAACATTTCCTCTCATGAGCGCGGGCGTCATTCGCCTCTTTCGCGGCCGAGAGGGAAGGGTGCTCTCAATGTTGTATTTCTCGAACAGTCTGGGCGCGGCCGCCGGAGTGCTGCTTGCAGGCTTCTTCCTCATTCGCATTTCCGGATTGCCCGGCACCGTTCTCGCCGCAGCAATAATCAATTGCGTCGTGGGATTGGCGGTTTTGAGCGCGGTCAGATACGTCCCGAACAAGGCGCCGGCACCTGCGGGTGAGCCAGCACTGCAGGAAGCCGCCACCGCTGCCGTCGCGAGTGCGGAAGTGCCGGGGTCGGAGGCGAACCGCAAGCAACTGCTTCAGCTCCTACTCGCCGTCGCATTCGGAACAGCGATCGCCTCGTTCATCTACGAGATCGCCTGGATCCGAATGTTGTCGCTCGTTCTGGGAAGCGCCACACACTCGTTCGAACTAATGTTGTCGGCCTTCATCCTTGGCCTTTCGCTGGGGGCGCTCTGGGTGCGCACTCGGGTGGACCGCTTCAAGGATCCTGTTCGCACGCTGGGAGTGGTTCAGTTACTCATGGGCGCCGCGGCGCTCGCAACACTCCCGGTGTACCTGCTGACTTTCCAGGGCACCGCCACCTTGCTCGGCGCGTTCACGCGCGATGAAGCAAGCTATCAGCTCTTCACTCTGTCGCGATATGCGTTCTGCCTCGCGGTCATGCTGCCTGCCACCTTTTTCGCAGGCATCACGCTCCCGCTTATCACACGTACACTGATGCGCTCCGGTAATGGAGAATCCGCGATAGGAACCGTGTACAGCGTCAACACTCTGGGCTCGATCATCGGCGTCGCTATAGCAGGACTCATCTTGATGCCGGTGCTCGGGGTCAAAGGCATGTTGATCGGTGGCGCGGTTGTCGACATGGTGCTGGGACTGGCTCTCCTCGCTTACACAGGTTCACGTTTTTCTTTTGCTCAGCCGAAGGTGGCCTTCGCAACTCTGGCTGTTATCGTATTGGCTGTGACGGCTTCCTTGGGTGCGAAGTTCGAGAAAGAGTTGCTCACCAGTGGCGTGTTCCGAACTGGGCGTACCACGTTGCTCAATGTGCACGAGGTCATGTTTTACAAACACGGTCGCACCGCATCGGTGTCCGTTTCGAGAAACGTGGACAGCAGCTTTGTAGCGATCGCGACCAATGGCAAACCGGATGCATCGCTGGACGCGCGCTGGGCCAAACCTCCTGCTGATTCGGCGCGGCCGGAGCCGCTGGGAGGCGATCTCTCGACGCAGTTTCTGGTGCCGCTCATTGCTCTCGCGCACAATCCCGACGCCAAATTGGGCGCAATGATCGGACATGGCTCGGGGATGTCCTCACATTTCCTTCTGGCCAGTCCGCAACTGCAGAAGCTCTTCACGATCGAGATCGAACCGCAAATGATCGAGGGTTCGCGGCACTTTTATCCTGCAAACAAGCGCGTGTTCGATGACAAGGAGCGATCGGAGTTCATCATCGACGACGCCAAGTCCTACTTCGCCGCGACGGCGCAGAAATTCGACATAATCATTTCGGAACCGTCGAATCCATGGGTGAGCGGTGTATCGGGACTCTTCACGGTGGAGTTCTACACGCGCGTGCAGCGCTACATGGCGGACGATGGGATTTTCGCGCAATGGTTGCACTTGTATGAAATAAGCGACGGTCTCGTTCTCTCGGTGCTGGCGGCGCTGCATGCATCGTTTCCCTCGTATGACGTCTTTCAGACTGCGAGTGGTGACATGGTCATCATCGCGAGTCTTCAGAAAACGCTCCCTGTGGCGGACTGGCGGGTGGCGCAGCTGCCCGAGGTGAGCGCCGATCTGCGTCATAGCGTCAAGTATGATTCGCTGACTCTGGAGGCGACACGCATCCTTTCGCGTGACGTGCTGGCGCCTTTGCTGGACCAATGGGCGCAGCCCAATTCTGATTTCTATCCTGTCCTGGACCTCGGCGCAGAGAAGACGCGCTTCATGCGCGATGCAGCGACGGGATTCTCGTCAATGTGGTCGCAAGGATTCAATGTTGCCGCGGCTCTCATGAACAAGCGCGCGGGACAGCACGATGACAAGCTCGCTGTCGTGCCCGAACTGGGGACCGTTTTTTCGCGTGCCATGAGTGCCAGGACAAGACGGGGAGGTGCGATCACGGCATCGGACTCCGTTGACTTCCCCGGTCTGGTGCGCTTTCAGCAGGACAAGTGGGCCTTTGACGCGGCGCTTGCTTCAAGCGAGCCCCCTAAGGACTGGGCGCTCTGGACCCTAAGCTTCATTCACGTAGAGGAAATTCTGCAGCGCGGCACCTCAGGGTTTCTGGACAGTACCTTCTACGCATCGGTTGACAGATTCGTGCGAAAGCACGCCGCGCCGCCGCGGGTGATGCAAACGATTCGATTCATGCGTGCTGTTGCGGAATTGAAGTACGCGGAAGTCTCCGCGGCCGCCGACTCGCTGCTGCAGCTGGAGAAACCGGGAGAGTCAATATTGTCCCCCGACTACGTGCGCGACGCCGGAGTAATTGCCAAGCTGCGCCTGGGTGATGTTGTGGGTGCGCGCCGAATGTTTGACGGACTGGCACATCGGGTGGCGCGGTCGCCGGGACATTTTCAGACACGGCTTCTGGAAGCCTATGTCGAACGCGCCGAGGCGAAACTGCTATCCCGCAAATAGGGACGTGTCCCCCGTGTACCAAGAGGGACAGGTCGGCCGTGCACCAAAGTGACAGCGTAAGTTCGCTCTACCCTTCGACTAACAGTGGGGACGTGTCCCTCGTGTACCAAAAGGGACAGGTCGGCCGTGTACCACTCGGCCGACCTGTCCCCACTTTGACCTATCAGGCTGTTGTCAGGCTGTCCAGAAGCCGGCGAGAGCGTTTCCGTCCGGCGAGTCGCGCAGCTTCTCAAACGCCCGCTCGCGAATCTGCCGAATTCGCTCGCGCGTGACACCGAGCAGCGCGCCAATCCTCTCCAAGGTCATGGCTTCGGCGCCCTCTTCGAGACCGTAATAGAGCGAAAGGATCTTGCGCTCCCGCGGCGTGAGATGTTTGCGGAAGACGCGATCGATGAACGCGCGCATCAGTTTGAAATCCGTCCTCTCCTCGATTTCTGCACCATCCACTCCGCAGAACCGCTCGCCCAGTGTACTGGCTTCGCGATCGGAGCGATCTACAGGTGCGTCGAGGGAGATTTCCGTGGCCGACATCTGCCGCGCTGCGCGCACATGTTCGGGGGTCGTTTCGAGGAGCCGGCCGATTTCGCTGTCGGTGGGGTCTCGCTTGAGGACTTGCGAGAGGACAGTTTCGGCGCGCGCGAGTTTGATGAGGTGCGAATTCTGATTGAGCGGTATTCTGACTGATCGGGTCTGCTCGGCAAGTGCTTTGAGTACTGCCTGTCGCACCCACCAGACGGCGTAAGAGATGAATTTCACCCCTTGCTCGGGATCGAACTTTCTCACCGCCTTGAGAAGTCCCTCGTTCCCGATCGCGACAAGTTCGCTGAGATCGAGACCATGTCCCTGGTACTTCTTGACGTAGGAGATTACGAATCGGAGGTTCGCCGTAACCAGTCTCTCTGCTGCTGTCTCATCGCCCTTCTGCGCGAGCCGTGCGAGGCGGCGCTCTTCCTGGGGATCTGTGATGAGTGGGAGTTTCTGGATGTCGAGCAGATACTGATCAAACGCTGTCGACGGCGAGGTGCGGAAGTAGCTCTTTGACCTGTTTTCGGTCGATTGAAGCATACACGTCCCTCTACTGCAGAGTACCGCGAGAAAATACAACAATAGTGCTGCCTCGCAGGGACGCGCACAATAATGCTGTCGGTAAAATTCGTCAACATCGGGGGTCGCTGAGAGTCGGGTGATTGCTTGGTGGAATAGACCTATCTCCATATTTTACAGGTAGTTACAGGTCCACTACGCCCGAACGCCAGGAACCGTTCGGCGAGTCAAACAGCCTCAAAATGGGCCCTCTCGGAGACCTGTCGAGCCCGGTTTTTGGTCGCATTTTCCCGCAGTGCGGTTCCATGAAGCGCAGTTGCAGGAAGGCGCTGTTTACAGCAGCGCTATTACCGAGGCGCTGTTTTAGAAGCGCGGTTCCTGAAGCGCCGTTTGCGATGCTTGTCAAAAAAAACAGCGCCGCGAGAAACCGCGCTGCCAGGAACAGCGCCGCGAGGTACCGCGCTGCGGAAAACAGCGCTTGCCGGCCACGGCGCTTCAGGGAACAGCGCTTCAAGGAACTGCGCTTTATGGTACCGTGGTCAGATAGTGCAGCCAGGAATCGACGCAGGTTTGGGCGTCGGATGCGGTCAGCAGTCGCCCGTCGCGCCCGAAAATTTTGGCAGCGGCAAACCCAGATTCGCGCAGCTGACTTAGTTGCGCGTCCGCGCGAATGTAGAGTGTGCGCAGGCGAAAATGGTGAGCACCGTCATTCAGGATCATATGATCGGCGCGGGCGCGATCGCGACGCCATCCGGCATTCAAAAGCCGAAACCGGATTCGGTTGACTGGTTTCGTGAGCCGGTCCCTCATTCCGTCTCCATCGCTAAAAGCGAACATGGCTTCAGCGTCGGAATTCAGATTGTGAGTTGAAAACACGAAGTGCGCCCCTTTTCGGCTGACGCGTGCGATTTCTCTCAGAATTTGCAGCCTGTCTTCCAGCGACACATAATCGATGCCGTTGAAACTGAAGAGCACGAAGTCGAAATAGTCATCTGAAAAAATGTTCATCGCGCGCGCGTCGCAGACGCTAAAGGCGTTGCGCTGCGCAAGGTCGGGGAAACGCACGCGGCACGCTTCGATCATCTTCACGGCGTAGTCGATTCCGATATACTCCCGCACGCGTGGCGCGAAATGCGCGGTCGTCCTTCCACCACCGATTCCTATGTCCAGCATGCGCGCGTTCCGCAGCTCGGAGCCGAGCAGTGCAATCACCGCCTGCTCCGGCGGCTGCAGCTCGGCAGCTGCGGCATATTCGCTTACGACCGAATCAGTTTCGTATGTCGACTGGTTGGACACAAGAACCCCTGGTCTGACCTCTCACAGTTTCGTGCGCACTTCTGATCACTGAACACTTATCACTGCAAACTGATGTCATCCGACCTGGGATCCGGTCGGATGACATCAGTTCGCAGTGAACAGTTCTCAGTGGTCAGAAGTGCGCTCGAAACTACGGACGGCGCGTGGCTATCAGGTATCCGATCGCCAGAACGATCACGACCGCAATCACAATCCAGAGCAGCGGCAGGCCCATCAGGTACGCGGCCAGCGCCAAACCTGCGATCAGAATTCCGAAACCGAACATGTACAAGCTGGAAGTCGTCATCGTTTTTTGCCCGATAGAATCATTTCAATGCCCTCAAGAGCTGCTCTCGCGGAATTCGAACCGACCATCCTGCATCTGAACCTGCCATCTCGCCAACGCGCGATGGCAATGCGAACTCGATCTCCCCTGCGCGAGCCTTTTTGTCAGTGGCCGCTGCATCGAGAATTGCGGACGGACTCATTTCCGCAGGGCGACGGGTGGGCAACTGCGCCCTCTCCAGTGCGTCTATGATTGCAACGGTTGTGCCTCGCGCTGCAATTCCAGCTTGCTCGGCGACCTCCGCCTCCAGACACATCCCGATCGCAATCGCTTCGCCGTGCAGCAGATTGTAGTTGCTCAAGGCTTCGACAGCGTGACCGATTGTGTGACCGAAGTTGAGAATCTTGCGCATGCCCGACTCGCGCTCATCCATGGCCACCACTCGCCCCTTG
Organism: uncultured Gemmatimonadales bacterium; assembly: GCA_964556695.1. Lineage (GTDB taxonomy): Bacteria > Gemmatimonadota > Gemmatimonadetes > Gemmatimonadales > Gemmatimonadaceae > CAZKXZ01. The sequence continues at coordinate 17,316 of CAZKXZ010000062.1, read as the reverse complement.
ATCTCCACGCTGCGCAGAATGATGTCGCGCATGAGCGGAGACAAACCCCGCGACGACAGGATTTCGCCCAGGCCGTCGCGCACCCTCTGGAAGTAGTTCGCGTCAGCGATGACCCCGTGCTTGAGCACCTCGGCCATCCCTGCGCGCAATTCTCTCTCCGGCAAGGTTGAAAGAAGCTGCGGATCGGCGAAAACTGCTCGTGGCTGGTGAAAAGCACCGAGGAGATTTTTCCCGGATGCGGTATTCACACCCGTCTTGCCGCCAATGGAAGAATCCACCATCGCGACCACGGTAGTGGGGACCTGCACATACGGAATGCCGCGCATGAATGTCGCAGCGACGAACCCGGCAACATCACCGACTATTCCCCCGCCAAGGGCGACTATCGCACTGTCGCGGCCCAGCCCGCGCTGCAACAACGCTTCGCTCAGCTCCCACCAGGTGGTGACACTCTTGTTTGTCTCCCCCGCGGACATCGCGACCAGCTCGACACGTTTGGATCCGAACGAGTCGACGACACGTTGTCCATAGAGGCCGCTAACGTTGCTGTCGCTGATGACGGCGTATGCATGCGCGGGCGCGACACGCGTGATCCGCTCACCAACGCTGTCGAGCAGACCATCCTCAACCGCTATCGGGTAGGCGACTCCAAAGGAGTGGTCCTCACCTCCACCACTTCCCACTACCACGTGACTTCGCCCGCGCCACCCAGTTTGTTGGCCAGACGTGCGAGCACGAAGAGCAGGTCTGCCAGCCTGTTGAGATAGATCACGATGATCTGGGGCACATCGGTATTGCGGCGCAGAGCGACCACCTTGCGTTCGGCGCGGCGACACACGGTACGTGCCAGGTGCAATGCGGCTGCCTTTGAAGTTCCGCCCGGAATCACGAATGCACGAAGGGGCTCCAGATCCTTCTCCGCATCATCAATGGCATGCTCGAGCTGCACCACGCGCTCATCGTCGATGCGTGCCTTTTGCAACTGCTCCTTCATTTTCTCCAGATTGGGAGTGGCCAGGAGTGCGCCGAGGCCGAAGAGGTCGCGCTGAATGGGCACGAGGATTTCGTCGATGCGCGGCATGGGCTGCACGGCGCGCGCCATGCCGATGCACGCATTCAACTCGTCGACGTCGCCGTATGTATCAACGCGCTCGTTGTCCTTCGGCACCCGCCCGCCGCCGAAGAGCCCAGTGTCACCATCATCGCCAGTCTTGGTGTAGATCTTCATGCGCGGAAATGTGCGTGTGCGCAAACGAATTGCAAAGAGCGGACAGCCGGGTGCAGATTGCAGGCTCACTTTCGACCATCGTAAATGCAGCACGAAATTCGCGACATCACAATACTCGGCGGCGGACCCACCGGGTTGTTTGCAATGTTTTACGCCGGAATGCGTGGCGCGACCTGTCAGATCGTCGACGCGCTGCCGGAACTCGGCGGTCAGCTCACGGCACTTTATCCCGAGAAATACATCTTCGACGTGGCGGGCTTCCCCAAGATTCTGGCCAAGGATCTCGTAAAGAAGCTCGGGGAACAGGCGCAACAATTTCAGCAGCCCTTTCATCTCGCGCAGCGCGTTACCGCGCTACGTGAAGCCGACGGGCACTTCATTCTTGATACAGAGACAGACTCCTTTCCGACGCGGGCGGTGCTCATCGCGGCGGGGATTGGCGCGTTCTATCCCACGAAACTCCCACAACCGGTGGCGGAGCCCTGGTATGGACGCGGTATCCACGACCGGGTTTTGAACCCCGACGAATTCAGGGAAAAGAAGGTGATGATCATCGGTGGAGGGGACTCGGCATTCGATTGGGCTCACCAGCTGATGCTGCGCGGTGCACGCGTGACGCTTGTGCATCGCAGCGATCGTTTTCGCGCGCATGCCTCCACGGTGGCGGAGATTACTGCGGCAGTCGCCGCGGGCCGCGCGACCATGCTCACATTTCACGAACTGTTTGATGTGCACAGCGATGGCGGCCGCATTTGCGCGGTTACACTTCGTGATATCAAGTCGAAGACCACGACTCGCATTGAGACGGAAGCGATACTGCCAATGCTCGGGTTCAAATCCGACATCGGTCCGTTAGCGGACTGGGGGCTACGACTCGAGAAAGATGAGATTGTGGTGAACAGTCTTATGGAGACGGGTCGGGCGGGGGTATATGCGGCGGGTGACGTGACCACGTATCCGGGAAAGCTGAAGCTCATCGCAACGGGTTTCGCAGAGGCGGCTGCCGCGGTGAATCAGGCGGTGCACTGGATTTACCCGGCGAAGAAAGTTGATCCGGGGCACAGCTCCAATATGAAGATTTTCGGTCAGACTGAAGACTGACGACAGGAACATGGGCACTACGGTGCTTTTGGGCGCACCACCACATTGTGCGCGGCCCCGTCATCTACGAGATGCAATAGCGACTCATCAAGCTCGCGCCCGTCGAAAACATACGTTGCTCCACCGTTTGCAATGCCCGTGGGATTCTGCACCTCGATTACATATTTGCTCCCGCCATAGCGATACTCGACCTTAAAGCCCGGCCATGCAGTCGGTACGCAAGGCTTGATGCTCAGAGTATCGCCGCGTTTTGTAAACCCCAGAATGTTTTCGAGTCCGACCCGATAGAACCAGCTGGCCGCGCCGGTATACCAGGTCCAGCCTCCGCGGCCAAGATGTGCGTCGGCAGTGTAGACATCGGCTGCAATCACATAGGGCTCCACTTTGTATCGCGCCACACCCTGCGGCGTATTCCCGTGCGTCAAGGGATTCATCATCTGAAACAATTCGAAGGCGCGATCGGCCTGGCCGAGTAGTGTGGTGGCTAGGACAGCCCACAAGGCGGCGTGCGTGTACTGAGCGCCATTCTCGCGCACCCCTGGCACGTAACCCTTGATGTAGCCCGGGTCGTTCGCCGTTTTGTCGAACGGCGGGGTGAGCAACATGATCAGTCGCTGATCGTCGCGTACCAGATGCTTTTCCAGGGACTGCATCGCGGCATGTTGTCGCTCGCGCATTCCCGCTTCCGAGATCACACTCCAGCTTTGCGCGAGTGAATCGATGCGACATTCATCGCTCTGCGCAGACCCCAGCGGCGTGCCATCGTCAAACCATGCCCGCCGGTACCATTCACCATCCCATGCGTTTTCCTCTATGGCGGCAACGTAGCTGTCGGCCCGTTCCAGGAATATTCTGGCCACCTCGGCATCACCCCACTGTTCCGCATGAACGGCGAATGAGCGCAACGTTTTCACGAGGAACCAGGCGAGCCACACGCTTTCTCCTTTCCCTTCGATTCCCACCCGGTTCATGCCGTCGTTCCAGTCACCACCGCCAATGAGGGGAAGTCCGTGCGCACCAGTGGTGCACGCCTTGTTGAGAGCTCGTATGCAATGATCATAGATGCTGCCGCTCTGATCACTGGTTCGTGGCGGCTCATAGAGTTCGTGTTCATGCGACGCCAGCTGCCGCATGTCGAGGTACATCACTTCTTCACTCAACAAACTCCAATCGCCGGAAACGCGGAGGTAGTGATCAACAACATAGGGAAGCCAGACGAGATCATCCGAGTACCTCGTGCGGATTCCGTTGCCATTGCGCGTGTGCCACCAATGTTGCACATCCCCCTCGACGAACTGCCGCCCGGCCGCGCGCACAATATGCCGGCGCGAGACGCCGGGGTCGGCGTAAACAAATGCCATGGCATCCTGGAGCTGGTCGCGGAAACCGTACGCGCCGCTGCTCTGATACAGCGCCGATCGGCCCCACATCCGGCATGCAAGCGCCTGGTACAACGACCAGCGATTGAGCATTGCATCAAACGCCGGATCGGGTGTTCGAACCTGCACTACCGAAAGTCTTTCCGACCAGCTGCGGGCGGACAGCCCGACATTCTCCTGCGCAGACGCCCTGTCCCGATTTCGGTCAAGGAGAATTCTCGCTTGCGCGGTATCGGAAGCGGCGCCCAACAAAACGGCCATCTCGCGCGTCTCTCCGGCGCGAAGTTCAAGCACGCAAGACAACGCGGCACACGGGTCCAGCCCTGAACCCGTTGCACCAGCAAGTGTGCCCCCCGCAATAGCCTGAGGGAGCGCGACGTCTCCGTTGCGCCCGAGAAACTCGCGGCGATCCGCCGTATGCGATTCCACCTTCTCGCTCAAAGCGCAAAACGCGACCCAGTCAGAATAGTCCGGGTCGAACGGATTGCGGGCAAAGATTGCGCCTCGCGAAGCGTCAAATTCGGTGCGTACCTGATGCCGCGTATTCTCGCGCAACACTCCCAGGGTCCACTCGACATACGCGGTAACCGAGATGCGCCGCGTCTCCGTCGAGAGATTGGTGAGGCGCAGCAATGACACCTTCACAGGATCATCGTTCGCAATACCAAGCGTCAGATGCGATGCGATCGACGAATGTTCGAGTTCGAAAGTTGATGTGCCCGGACTGTGGGTAGTCCTGCATTGTGCGCCGCTGCGAACGGGTGCCGGCGTCGCGCTCCACACTGCGCCGGAATCTTCGTCTCGCAGATAGATCACATCACTCGCCGGATCGCTCACGGGATCATTGTGCCATGGTGTGAGCCGGAAGAAGTGGCTGTTATCGACCCACGTATATCCAGCACCACGTTCGCTCACAACAAAACCGCCACGCGAATTGGCAATCACATTCACCCATGGAGCGGGCGGCGGCGATTCATCGCGCACGCGAATCTCGTAGTCGCCGGTTTCCGTCAGACCACCGGTTCCGTTATCGAAGCGCAGTGAAGTTGCAGGCGTCTCAGCCGACACGACATTCATGTTGGCTTCAGCGCCGTGTGGTGAAGGCTTCGCTCGCCGATCCGCTTCGAGCTCCACCGAGTCGGGTTGGTCAATCGTATTGAGAGCGTGGCCGAGTCCCCGCCCATCGCAGGTGATGTGCACACGCGCGGTCGCGGAGAGCATCAGCAAATCCTCTGCGCTCATCTGATCGCGACTGCGCAGGAACACACCGCCCGGATGGTCAATTGCACCGGAGTTGCCGGATGTGAGCAGCGCCTCCGTTACGCGGCCGTTGAGTTCCTGCATGTACGTGGATGCCAGGGTGTTGAGAATCACCAGATCCACCGTCATTCCGTGGCGGCGCCAGTAGAGGTGCGCGGCGAGGAGCTGTCGCAGAGTAGCGAGACCATCCATCGTGTCGATGCTCGCCAGCAGAATGGGCCAGTCTCCGGAAATGCCGTTGGCCCAAAGTCTCCTGACCGATCCGTTGTTGCGTTGCAGGTCATCTTCAGACGCGCCCAGCTCTGGAGCAGGAAAGAGAAGGTATCCGGCGATCTCCTGAAAAACTGCGGCATCTGCCGGAGTAATTCCCAGCTCACGCAGCTCGATTTGCGCCGATGTCCACGCGAGGTCGAGGGCCCGCTGCCCGGAGTGAGCGTCATGATAGCGTCCCGCAAGCTCGAAGCCGCGCACCCGGTTTGTGGCAACGAGAGTGGTGAACGAGACGGAGGATGATTGCCCCGGTTCCAGGCGCACCCGCGTGCGCAATGCGAAAATCGGGTCGAGCACCGCACCGACTGTGCCGCTTAAGACACCATCGTTAAAGACTGCCGCAGGGTTGCGCGTGCTGCGACCGCGTCCAATAAAACGAGCGCGATCGGTCTCGAATGAGACGGCACCCACACGATCCGCCCCGTTGTCCACCACGTGAAAACACCAGAGCGGTTGTTCGGTAGCGGATCGCGGGCGCCTCGTGGCGGAGATGGCCGTACACCACTCATGCCACTCGGTCTCCACGAATAACTTGGAGAAAGCGGGGTGCGCGCGATCAGATGCCGGAGTGGCAAGAACTATCTCACCATAACTTGTCAGTTCCAGCTCGCGCGTCTCATTGCTGTTGTTGACAAGCGTGGTCCGGCGAACTTCCGCAGAGTCGTCGGGGACAACGACGATCTCGGTGCGCGTTTCGATGTTGCCATCGGCTCGATGGAAGGTTATGCGATCGGCGGCAAGGTGCGCACGGTACCAGTCAGCCGTCACACCGGTTGGCTGATGCGACGCAGACCACACTCGCGAATTCCTGGTGTTCTTGATGTAGCAATACTGTCCGGTGTTTCCAGAGGTACCGTCAGCGCGAAAGCGCGTGACGGACAGCCCCTCGTAATGACTCCATCCGTTGCCATCGTTGGTTACCATGATCGTGTACGGCAGGTGCCCGAGCAGCGCGATGTGCGGTTCGCGTGTTTCCGTGCCGATGAACTCACGCACCGCGGCGCGTTCCAGTTCCGGTTCCGGAAGTGCTCTTTCTTGTTGCTTTGTCTGAGACTCCTGCAACACGAGCCTGCGTGGCACACGCTCGTGCAATAGCAGCTCGGCGGAGCGCACCATGGGGTCCGAGTGAAAACGCTGCTGCCAGCGCTGGCCAAGGAGCGCATTGGTAAGAGCAACGAGCGTCATGCCAATGTGGTGCGCCATGAAGGTGCGCACCAATGCAAATCGTGCTCCGGGATCGGGACGAGTGTAGTCCAGCGAATCGCGAAAACCGTACGGTCCCAGCGCGCCCTTGCCCTCCATGACGGCGAGGTTTCGCAGCGCATCTTCGGGTGCGATCATCGCCGCAAGAGCGGAGGCGTAAGGTGCAACAACGAGTTCGCGTCCCAGGCCGCGTTTCAGCCCAAGATCGGGAACGCCAAAGGCGCGGTACTGATAAGTCTGCGAGCGGTCGCGCACATTGTACGCGCTCTCGCTCACTCCCCACGGTACACCACGCTCCGTTCCATATGCTATCTGCCGTCGCACGGCACCGCGCGATGATGCACCGAGCAGTGTTAGCGGGAAGGATCGCATCACGAGGCCGGGCATCATGTACTCGAACATGCTGCCGCTCCATGAAACGAGCGTGGTCTCGCCGGCAGCGCGTGTCAGTGCCCTTCCCAGTCTGAACCAATGATCAACCGGCACATCGTTCTTCGCGACCGCGATGAAGCTGGCCAGCCTGGCTTCGGAGGCGAGCAGGTCGTAGTGCGAACTGTCGAAGCAATGGTTGGAGCTGTTGTATCCGATTGTGAGAAGTTTGCGAGTGGAGTCGTAGAGAAAGCTGAAGTCCATCTCCATCGCGTAGGAGTGCGCACGAGCGGCAATGGCCTCCACTCTGGCCACGAGTTGCGCCGCTGCCGGCAAATGCGACGATAGCTCTCTGAGAGAGGGGAATGCCACGGATGGAGAGCTGCCGTTGCCCTGCATAGCGATGGGCAGTGACTGCAGGTTTCTCACATGGTGCGAGATGAGTTGCGTGCACCATCCCAACCACTCCGCGGCGGAGCCGGCGTCACCCGGAGTCGCAATCGACTCGTGCAACAGCTGAGTAGCGTTTTCGACAGAGCGTGCGACCGCGATCAGCGAATTGAGTGCAGACTCGCGGCTTTCGTTCTGGGATGGCCTGCTCCCTTGGTTGCGCCTGGTTGAGAACGACGTCGCGACCCCGCGTTCGCGAACCTCTCGCAGCACGTCGATGACAGCATGCAAGGCGTTGAGCGCCGGTCGCGAGCGCGTTGTCGACGTAGCGGCGATTGTCCGAAGTTGTTCCTCGACGAGATGAAGCGCGGCGGCGAGCGCGCTCCACACCCTCGCGTCGTACACAGGCTCGGCAACGATCGAAAGGCATGCCTGTCGCAAAGACATGAGATGGCCCGCCAGATTTCCGCTGTCGACAGTGGAGATGTACCCTGGCTCCAGCACACGCAGGTCGATGAGATCGTACCAGTTGAAGAAGTGCCCGTGCAGTCGTCGCATCCTCTCGAGTGAGCGGAATGCCAGTTCCAGTCGCTGCGTCATCTCTTCAACGGAGAGGAAGCCCAGGTCGTAAGCGCTCGCCGTTGCGAGGAGCTGCAGCCCGATATTGGTGGGGGATGTGCGCATCGCCACCACTGGCACGGGGTCATCCTGAAAGTTGTCCGGCGCCAGTCCGTGGGTGTTTTCCGTGACAAAGCGATCGAAAAAGCGCCAATGCAGCAAAGCGTAGCGCATCGCCGCCTCGCGCGTGCGCACCTCAAGGCGGCGCTCCCCAACTCGTGGGGGCCTGTTGAGGAGGTTGGCGATGGCTGGTGCTGCGAGCCAGATGGCGATGAGGGGACCTGCGGGCAAGAGCAATCCGGGAACAGTCAATAGCGCAACAGGGAGAACAGCAGCTGGCCACATCTTCCGCCACGCGGAGTAGGGACTGCGCACTGCAACGACTTCAGTCTGCGACGCGGTCTGCCATTCGAGAAGTTTTCGCCTGGAGAAAAACAATCGGAACAGAGTTCGTCCGATTGCGTCGGCGGATATCCATGCCTGATGCGGGAGAAAAGTGAACGCGAGCGCGAACTGTTCCACGCTCACGATGACATCCTGTCCAACCGCGTGATAGTAGGCGCGCCACGATTTGTCGAGCGGCGGACGCACGAGTGCAATGCTGAGCGAAATGAGCCAGGGCGCCGCAATCGCTGTCAGCCCTATTAGCGTCCAACGCCACGGGGAACCGGGGAGCAATGTCCATCCCGCAATGAGCAGCGCGAGCAGCGCCAGCTCCACTGTGCTGCGCCGGAGATTGTCGAAGAGTTTCCAGCGGGAAAGCCAGGAGAGACGGTTCGGCTCAAGACCGGCCGGACCTGGCACACGCGGCATCAACCAGCGAAGCAGCTGCCAGTCACCACGGATCCAGCGATGTTTGCGAGTAGTGAAAGTGAGGTAGCGTGTGGGATAGTCATCGAAAACGCTGACATCGGTCACCAGTCCCGCGCGGGCGAAGTTCCCCTCGATGAGATCGTGAGAAAGGAGACTGTTCTCCGGAAAGCGTCCCTTTGTTGCATTCTCGAATACATCGACATCGTAGATCCCCTTGCCGGTGAAACTCCCTTCAAGGAAGAGATCCTGGTAGACATCGGAAACGGCTGTCGTATAGGGATCGACACCGGGGTGACCCGAATGGATTGCCGCAAATCGCGAACGCTGCGAGCTGGTGATGGATATTTCCACGCGAGGCTGGAGGATGCCGTATCCTGCAGTGACTCTACCGGCCGCTGGGTCAAAGTGACCACGATTGAGCGGATGCGCGAGCGCGCCGATGAGTGATGGAGCAGCGTCGGGCGGCAACATCGTATCCGAATCGAGCGTGATGACGTAACGCACGCGACCCAGTGCCGCGGTATCACCTTCAACGACTGTGAACGCATCGAGCGCACCCCCGCGCAGAAAGCGGTTGAATTGCTCGAGTTTGCCGCGCTTGCGCTCCCAGCCCATGAAGACACCTTCGCTCTCATTCCACTTTCGGGGCCTGTGAAAGAGGAAGAACGCATCCGCTTCCGCGCCCGCGTGTTGAGCGTTGAGTGCTCGCACGCCGTCAACCGCCGCTGCGACAATCGCGCTATCAACCTCGCGATCCTGAGATGACCAGTCCGTAAAATCACTGAGCAGGGCGAAGTGAAGATTGGAACCGCGATTGGCAAGAAACTGCACTTCGATCTTTTCCAGCGCATCGCGCACATCCTCGATGTTGCCGAACAATGTCGGCATCACAACCGCGGTCCGATAATCCGGTGGAATGCCACTGTCCGCGAGATCGAGTCGGGGGAGCGGCTTTGGTCCAATGAGCGCTGTGATGACATGGTTAATCAGGCTGATTGCTACATCGCTTGCGGGGATCAGAATGAACAAGAGGCAGAGCAGGTAGCTCTGACTGGAAATTGGAGATTGGAAATTGGACAGTGAACCGGAGAGGATAATCGCCAGGAGGGCGAGCGTTGCGAGAGACACGCTGCTTGCGTAAACAACGCTCGGATGCTCCAATATCCAGTTCGCCAACCGCTCCCGTAGACTTGGGCGGTAGCCGGTCGCACGTTCGAGTTCTTTGCGTCCCCTGTCAATCAGGTAGTATCCGACGTGCGCGGACCGCTCATCGTCCAGGTCGCGACTCTTCGCCTCGCGCGCCAACCCAACCGCGGTGCTGGCCACATCGTTCTCATTCTGATTTGATCGCCTTCCGATAGCCTCGACCACGTGCCGGTATTGATCGCGTGTGGCGAAAGTCATCCTCGGGTAGTAACCGGAGGGATCGCTGCGCAGAATCACTTCCATTCTGCTCTGGCGTTCGACGAATGCACGCCAATCGCGTCTGCCAATCGCGCGCAGACTGGTAATGCTGTTCGCCATCATGATCTGAGTGAGCGCGAGGCGTTCGGTTGAGCGCGCCGCCGCGTCGTCGAAACTCAGCCCTTCATCGGCAATCCACTGCTCCAGCCACGCCAGAGGAGGGAAGGCACCCGTTGCCATCCGCAGTCCGTGCAGGAAACGCGAGACGAACACCGGGGTGAACGAATGCGGTTCGCTGATAAAATCCTGCAGCGCTTCGCTCAACTTTGAAGATCCGTCCTCGTTGGCCAACTGGATGCGCTTTACCCAACCTTCCGCTTCCTCGATTTCGGTGAGACGGTCAACTGTGCGGCGCGCCATCCGACGCATGCTCTCGATAAGGCCGAGTCGCAGCATGACTGGAATTGCCCAGAGTTCACCGATTGAGAGGGGAGAACTTTCCTGGAATGCGCCAACGAACAGCTCCGTGTTCTCAATGTCGATACGCGCTTCCGAGTGCGAGATGAGCGTAATCGCGATTTCGTAGACACGCGGAAAGCCGGCGAGCGGTCCGGTCTCGAGTTGCGGAAGCTCATGGTAGTAGCTGCGCGGCAAGCTCTGGTGTACTTCGCGGATGTGTTCCTGAACGACGTAATAGTTGTCGAGGAGCCACTCGCCAGCGGGTCCGACATCAACGTCGCTCTCGAAGTCGGCATTCAGCTTGTCGTAGGCTTGGGCGAGAATCCGGCGCGTTTCATTGAGGCGGGCAAGCAGCCGAGCCTGCACCTGCAGCCGGCTCGGCGCGGCAATTCGCTGCTTTCGAGCGATACTGCGCGCACGCTCCGCGAGATGATCCGCTCCCAGCAGATCGCCGCGAATAGGTACAGCCAACAGGTCGTCGGTAACCTGCGCCTCGCGGCGAGCTCGTCGGGGTAGGAAGGTTTTGATCGGCAGGGTTTAGGGCTGGCTGAGGATGAGACTGGCTCATCTCTGCAAGATGCGTCCCGTTGGGATGAAGGGGACCAAGTGATCAAAATGATCAAATGATCAATCGATCAGGTGATCAAGTGATTGCGATCTTGGATCGCGATCAGCGGATCACTTGGTCATTTGATCATTTGATCCCCTCAGTACCGAACCCTCGGGTCCGCTTTCGCATAGAGGAGATCAGTCAACAGGTTCACGAGAACGAACACCACACTCAGAAAAAGCACCGCTCCTTGAATGGCCGGCAGGTCGCGACGGGCGATTGCGTTCACTACGTAGCGGCCTACACCGGGCCAGCTGAAAATAGTTTCGGTGAGGATGCTGCCGGTGAGGTAGGAACCGAAGTCTAGGCCGAGCACTGTAATAACGGGAATGAGCGCATTGCGCAGGGCGTGCCTGGCAACCACGGACGTGGCTCGCGCGCCCTTTGCTCGTGCGGTGCGGACGAAATCGCTGCTTAATACTTCGAGCATCGATGATCGTGTTACCCGCGCCAGGAATGCGATCGAGCGCGAGCCTAGTGCCAGGGCTGGGAGGACGAGAAACTGGATGCCGCCGTAGCCGGATGGCGGGAACCATTGCAGCATCACGGCAAAGACAAGAATGAGGAGCAGCCCCACCCAATAGACGGGGAAGGAAATACCTATGTACGTCCCCGCGAGTGTGAGCCTGTCGAACCAGCCATTTGGGAAACGCGCTGTGAGCACGCCGATTGTTATTCCCAGGATTGATGCGAGCAACATCGCGGCGCCTGCCAGCTCGAGCGTTTTCGGAAATCTCTCGACAAGATCCTGTGCAATGGGGCGGTCGGTTATGTAGGATCTGCCCAGATCACCGCGCGCTACCCCAGCCACATAGTGCCCAAACTGGACGGCCATGGGCTGGTCGAGTCGCAGCTCCTTTCGCAGGCGCGTAATCGTTGCGGTGTCGGCGCGCTCGCCGACCATTTGTAGCACTGGATCGCCGGGCGCTACGAAAAGAAGGAGGAAGGTGACTACTACTACGCCGATCAGTGTGGGGATTGCGAGTAGCAGCCGGCGTGCTACGAATGCCATCGTTCCGCTATTTCCCGGCCCCAATGCTCACTTGCGTCCACCGCTGCCCGTTGAAAATCGCCGGCACCTGAAATCCGCGAATCCACGGCTGCACCGCAAAGAGATCCTCCGAGAAAAAGAGGAAGATCATGGGCGCCTGCTCGAAGGCCAGCGCATCTGCCTCACGATACAACGCGATGCGTCGCGCCTCATCGACAGCAATCCGGGAAGCCGAAACGATAGAGTCATAGCGCGTATTGCGGAAGAACGACGCATTGCCACCCGCTCCGGCGTTGGCGCTGTGCAGCAAGGGGTACAGGAAGTTTTCCGCGTCGGGATAGTCGGCCCACCAGTCCTTCATCATCATATCCACTTCGCCACGATACGCGGCCTGCCGCACCGACGCGGCGTCGCGCTGCACAAGTTTGGCGCGCACTCCCACAGTGGCCAGGAAACTCTGCACCGCCTGCGCCACTCGCGAAAAGGCAGGATCCTGCGAATGCCAGAGTTCAATGTCAAATCCGCTGGGATACCCGGCTTCGGTAAGCAGCTGCCGAGCGCGTGTTGTGTCGTACGGGTAGGAAGCGCGATCCGCAACGGCGCCATCGAGAGTGGGAGGAATCACTCCGGCCGCGAGGCGTCCGCGATTCCCCATCAACTGAGAGAGAATTGTTTTCGTGTTCACAGCATGATTGAGCGCCTGCCGCACCGCAGGCTTCGCCAGCGGCCCGCGCTGCGTGTTGAGCGCCACATACCAGAGGCGCAGCGCCGGCACCGACTGCAGCATCCCTGCAAGGCCAGGGTCAGCTCTCCATCGCGCTGTTTCATTCTCCGGAACGGCCAGCACATCGACGTTGCGGCTCTCAAATTCCGCCACAGCGGTACTCGGCTCGGGGATGATCCGTGCGCGCAAGGAATCAGCAGTTGGCGCACCATCGAAGTATTTGTCGTTGCGCGCAAAAAGCAGAAAATCATCGTGCTTCCATTCGACGAATTTCCACGGACCTGTGCCGACAGGGTGCTCACCGAAATTCGCCGGAGTGGAATCCGGGACGATTGATGCGAGCGGCATCGCCAGCAATTTGGGAAACACCGCCAGCGGCTCCTTCAATGTTATTACCAGCGTGCTATCGTCAACGACGCGCAGCCCGGAAATGCTGGTGGCCTTTCCTTCCGCGTATTCCATAGCGCCCGCGATGGGATACAGTGGCCAGCCTCTGCCGGAGCGCGTTGCGGGATTGAGGACCCGATGGAATGTGCGAACGACCTTCGCTGCACCAAATGCGGATCCATCGTGGAACGTTACGCCAGTGCGCAGGTGGAATGTGTATGAGAGTCCATTGTCTGAAACATCCCACGCGCGAGCCAGGGCGGGCTCGAGCTTGGCCTCAGCGGTAAATCGCGTGAGACCATCGAAGAGATACGCGACCGCGCGGCCAGTGGGTACGTCGGTTGAAAATGCCGGATCCAGCGAACGGGGATCGTATGTGTCGCGCGAATCAACGATTGTGCGCCTGGAAGGAAAATCCGAATCGCCCGCAGAGGAACATGCCGACAGGAGGAGCAGAGCGAATGCAGATATCCAGCGAATCGCCACCGTCTTGTCATTCAGGCGAATCGCCGCCCTCTTGTCATTCCGGCGAAAGCCGGAATCCATGTTCGCGTGAAAAAATGGATTCCGGCTTTCGCCGGAATGACAACTCGGTGGCGATTCGCCGGAATGACGAACCAAGTGCACCATTACCGCCTGTTGCCTCTGGTTGACATAGGGAGCAGCGCGCGAGAACTTACCGTCCGTTGAGCTCCGCGTCAATCTTGCCCTACGTGCTTTTTGCCGACGATGACGACAGCATGCGACGCATGGTGCGCGACATGCTTGTTGCGGTCGGCTATGAAGTCGGGTTAGCACCCGACGGCCCGACAGCGCTCGCAAGCATCGCCGACCGGGAACCTGACCTGCTCATTCTGGATCTGCAAATGCCCGGGATGTCGGGGCTCGATGTCTGTCGTGCGATCAAGGGAGATCCGTTCACGTCGCAGATTCCCATCCTGATGCTGACAGGTCGTGCCGCAGTCGAAGTCAGAGTCGAAGGCTTTGAAGCGGGCGCCGACGACTATCTCCCCAAGCCCTTCGACGCGCGCGAGCTGCGTGCGCGAGTGGCGTCGCTGCTCAGGCTCGTTCGCCGCGAGGGAGACCGGAATCCGACCAGCGGACTGCCGGGGGCCCGCGCCATCGAGGACCGGGTGAATTCCTGGGTGGAAGAGGGACGCGCTTTTGTGGTCTGCTACGCCGATATCGATAACTTCAAGGCGTTCGCGGACAACTTTGGTTTTGCCGCCGCGAACGATGTAATACGGGGAACAGCGCGCGCGATGCGCACCGCAGTGGAGCGCGTCGGCGTTGGCGACGATTTCGTCGGACATATCGGCGGAGACGACTTCGTCGTCCTTACAAGTGAATCCCGTGCGGTGAGCATCGCGCGCAATAGCTCCGAGGAGTTTTCCAAGGTATTGCGTGAGGTCGTGGGAGATCAGGCTGTGGAGACGGGGCGGTTCCTCGGGCGTGATCGCGAGGGAGTCATGCGCTGGTTACCGCTGTCGAGGCTTTCAATCGCGATTCTTACCGTCGATCCGGCAACCTGGATTTCCGCGGCGCACCTCGGTGCGCGTGCCGCTGAATCCAAGCGCAAGGCAAAACTCAAGGGGCCGGGTACCATACTGCTGGACGTGGGGTAATCAATTGTGCTAGTGCTAGTGTTAGTGCTAGCAGGAGAACCCCACTGTCACCAGCACTAGCACTAGCACTTACACTGGCTGTTGCCCTTCCGTGTTCGGCGCAGGAGACGCGCTGCGACAAGGGCGATACCGAAGTGCGCCGGCTTGAGTTTGACGGCAACGCGACCTTCTCGGATGCGGAGCTGGAAAACGGAATTGTCACAACCCCGTCCAGCACCCTCTACAAAATGTTCCGGGTCTTTGGGTCCAAGCGTTGCCTGGACAAGCAGCAACTTCCATTCGATGCTCTGAGACTGGCGACCTTCTACAAGGATCACGGGTTCCAGAGGGTGAAGGTGCAGCTCGACACCAGCCGCGTGTCTGACAACGCGATTGATGTGAACTTCCGCATAGAGGAAGGCCCGCCGGTAATCATTCAGTCTGTCACCACCAGCGGACTTCAGGGAGTCCTCGACTCGGCGCAAATTGCTGACTGGTTTTCGTCACGCCCGGGTGATCGCTTTGACCAATCCATTCTGGATCGTGACGTGGAAAGGGTGGCATCGGCGCTGCGCAACAACGGGTATCCCCGGGGAGATGTGATCCTCAACACCAACGTGGATTCGATCGCACTGCGCGCGACCGTGAATCTTGAGGTTCGACCGGGGCGACTCACCCGCATTTCCCGGATTCTCATTCGCATCGAAAAGGATTCAGCACATCGCGATAAACCGCCGGCCATTTCCGAGATGACGGTTCGCCGCCTTCTCGGCTTCCGCGAAGGGGATCTTGCCAGCGCCAGCCGACTGCTGGATGCCCAGCGCAACCTTTTTCAGACTTACGCTTACCGGAATGTGCAGATCCGTCCAGCAGCCGACAGCCTGCAGCCGCAGGCCGATTCGCTGATGGTCATCCAGGCGGTGCTCGTCGAAGGCAGCATGCACGACCTGCGTATCGGTGGAGGGTGGGGTACTCTGGACTGCTTCCGCGCCCAGGCCACATACATTGATCGCAGCTTTCTGGGTGACGCTCGTCAGCTGGAGCTGAGCGGAAGGGTCTCGAAGATCGGGCTGGGGTATCCGCTCGACGGCGCCGAAAACCTTTGCAGAGGGGTCGCCCGCGAAGACATATACAGCGACACGCTGAACTACCGATTCGGATTCACGCTGCGGCAGCCGGGAATATTCGGCCTCGGGCCGCGCTACGCACCAACTCTTACCGTTTACACAGAGCAACGCTCCGAATATCTGGCTTACTTCCGGTCGGTACCCCTGGGCTTCGCCACGAGCATAACGCGCAATCTCAAGCCAAACTCACTCGCGGCGCTCCCGTTGTCGCTCAGCTATGCGCTGGAGTATGGCAGTACGCAGGCGCAACCGGCCGTCTACTGCGCCCTTTTCAATCTCTGTGGTGAGGAGGAGCGGGAGCGCATCAGCCAGAAGCAGCGACTGGCGGTGGCAAGCGTCAGCCTCGTCCGGGACGCCCGCGATTTTCCCCTCGATCCATCGCGCGGGTCTTCCATGCAGTTCGAATGGCGACATGCGTCCAAGCCCATTTTTTCCGATCCGTCTTTACAGTTCAACACGCTCATCGCGGACTACCGGCGCTATTGGAGTGTGGGCGGCGGCGTGGTTTTCTCGGCACGCCTCAGGGGGGGGCTGGTGTTGGGCCAGCAACTGAGGCTTCAGGTTCGTCAGGATGATGGAACCTTCGAGGATGTTCGGGTGAGCGGTTACGTTCCGCCCGCCGAGCGTCTTTATGCAGGGGGACCGAGCAGCGTGCGCGGATTTCGTTTCAACGAGTTGGGCCCGGAGGTATACATCGCCAGCAGTTACGACACGGTCGCCGCTACCGGTGACACTGTGTTTTTCAGGGCGCGCAATGAGGTGCGGCCGGAGCGTTCGGTGCCCGCGGGTGGCAATACTATGGTAATAGGTAACGTCGAAGCGAGGATTCCCAGTCCCTTTCTTCGCAGCATCATCACCTATGCGGTGTTCATCGATGCAGGTGAAGTGTGGAACCGGGGCGAAAGCGTGGGCACTGCGGAGGCGAAATATGCGGGGATCAAGATCACTCCAGGTTTGGGATTGAGAGTATCTTCGCCCGTTGGTCCTATCAGAGTTGATGTGGGCTACAATCCGTACAATCGCAGGCCAGGGGTGGCATATTTTGATGCCCCCGTGGGTGCGGGAGGAGAAGCGCCGCTCTACTGTGTGAGTCCGGGGAATACTCTCAAGGTTGTGCCGGCGGCCGTGTCTGGAAAACCCGCGGTGCAAATCGCTGATAGCGGTGTTTGCGGGCGAACTTTCCTTCCGGAAGGCCGCCGCGGTCTGCGTCGTCTCACATTCAACTTTTCGATTGGACAGGCGTTCTAGTGCGTCGATTTTCATGCGTTTATAGCACGTTGGCACCCGTAACATGGATTCCGGCTTTCGCCGGAATGACGAGCCAATGTTGTCATTCCGGCGAAAGCCGGAATCCATGTTCCGCTGTTGCCAACAACTTG
>CAZKXZ010000061.1:0-29987 GCA_964556695.1 uncultured Gemmatimonadales bacterium | reverse complement strand
CTGGATTCCCGCCTTCGCGGGAATGACGGGTATGGGTGGTTCACTAGCGCTACTTGAACCCTTCGATGCGATAGCGCACAACGCGCGGCACGTCCAACTCATCGGTCAGCACGAGCCAGAGTTTGTCTCCCTTCGCTGCAGCATACGCTGCCCTCTCGGGGAAACGCACCGATCCCAGAAACTCTCCGGTCGGTGCGAAGACATCGTAGACCACGGCCTCCACCCACATGTACCTGCTTGTTCCTGCGGTAGCAGCCTTGACTGTGTCCGCGACAAAGATCCTGACACTGGCATGATACAGCCACACCCAAATCCTGCCGTCATCATCAGCGCGCAGGTATTTGAAGAAGGGCTTGGACTGAGCGATATCTGATGGCGCGATATCGTCTGTCTTCGCTCTGATGTAATCGTAGCGCGCGCGGCGCTCCTGTGCGTCTATCGGTACAGCTGCGCGGTCCGACTCAATGCGCATCGGCCTTCCCGCCGCAGTCTTCAGGTTCACAGCATAATGCTCAGCATCGCCGGCCACGTAGTACCCGAGCGGGCTGAGTACGCTGAAAAACTGTGGCACGTATGGAATGGCATACTGCGTTGGGTAGGCGACAAACTGGCCCGGCTGCGGTGTAACGATCCTGTTTGCAGGCACACCGTTGCTCGCCGAAGCGAGGAGTCGCCGTGAAATGCGTGCTCGCGGGCTGACGATTGTGTCGAATACAACGCCTTCGAGCGACGTCCGTACGGCGATGTTTCTCTGCACGCGCCGTCCGGCGGGTGGAACGATGGAGTCCGGCAGGTCCGGATCGTTCATGGTGGCTTCCGAATACACGCGGCCCTGAGAGTCTACAAACTGTGCCGGGAACGATCCCCCTGTCCACGTGTTTTTGTAGTCGCCATTTGGTGCGTATACGTTCACTCCGCCCCGGCCCCAGGCGAGCACCTCGCCGCGCGGAGCTACGGCAATTCCGTTGAGCGAGCGGTACTCGCCTGGTCCATCTCCTCCGCGTCCGATATTGCGGACAAAGGTTCCCGCGCGATTGAACATCTTGATCTGTTCGCGCGAACCGCTCCCATCGGTGAGAATCAGTCCGCCATCAGGGGTTGGCCGCACTCTGTTTATCGCGGAAAAAGCCTCGTTCGCGGACCCATCCAGTTTTCCGATCGAGATTTCCTCGACGAGTCGCACGCGCGAACTGTCGCGCCCAATGCCGACTGTGCGGACGACGGCTGTGTCGCCGCGAGTCTCGCGTACCGTGCGCCAGACGTTCTGCACCACAGCCGGTGCACCGTCCGCCGACGCGCACGCAACTACCGCTGCAATAAGCGCCGCGCGCAGGACGCAGTCAGATACTGCGCGGCCCGAAGGCATCAACCGCCGCCACCCTTCTCGATGATAATGCTGCGGTTGTTCTCATCCGCGGCAGTTGCCTTGAAGAACGCGATAACATCGGGCAAGCGAGAGGGCGGGTAGACACCGAACGCCGAAATCTCCCGTCGCACGATCCGAAACGCGCGTCCCTCCTGGCTGTACTCGGTTGAGTAAGTCCCGAAATCGCCCTTGGCCACAACACTCGTGGGCACCCGCACGCGCCATCCTTCGGGCAGCGTGATGCGCATATCCACTTCCATTTCCGATGGCGGGGGAGCGCGCAGAACTTCTTCGGCGTTGATCGATGTCTTGCGCGCTCCGAAACCCTCAATCGTGGTGATGCGCGAATTACCGTTCATGACTCCGAACGGGAATGTGAAGATTCCTGCACCACCCGTGTTGGCCACACCTCGACCATTGGAGAAATAGACCTTGTATCGCACCGGAGCATATAGATCCTTCCCGTCAAAGGCCTGCATGCTGTCCGGTCGCGCTCCCGGAATGATCGCGATCAACCCACGCATCACGGTTGCCCTGCGAGCCGAATCGAGTGGCACCCCAAAAACACTGCGGCGCGCCTCGAAACCCTGTCCGCTGTTTATCTCCTCCATGCTCCCCGACATCATGCCGGCCGTGTCGAGTGTGCCCACGATGTTGTAGGTGATCTTGCGCGATCCCGGCGCCATCTTCGGCAGATTCACTTCTCTGGTGCGCCCGTTCGGCTGAACTATCACGACGAATCCGCCCTGCGAGGGGACCGGTACGTCGCCAAGGGGCGTGTACGAGGCGGTCAAATCTGCGAATGTGAATCCGTTCCCTTCGGGTATCGCCGCGATCACATGATTGAATTGCCGTATCGACGGGTGATCCTTCCGCACAAGAGTCCCGCTCTGGTGCAGCAGAACCGGATGCGCCTCGATGCCCAGCTTGCGCATTGCCGCGATGAAAATCGTCGCCTTGTCCTTGCAGTCACCGAAGCCGGTTGTGAATGTCTGCTCGGGAGTTCGTGGCTGATAGCCACCGAGACCAAGCGACACGGACACGTAGCGGATGTCCTGCGCAACCCATTTGTGGACGGCGCGTATCGTGTCGGTTCTCGTCCGCGCACCTGTCACCAGTTCGCGGATTTTTGTTTCGATTGCAGGCGTGAGGGTGTAGCGGTTGCCGGCGAGCGAGTCGTACCACGCAGCGATCGCGGGCCACGTGGTTGGCAGCGAAGCGATGACGTACATCTGCACCGAATTCGTGTCAGGCGCGAAGGGCTCAGCGCGGTATTTGGGTACATCCTTGCGCGCCCACGTATAGGTGCGGCGTCCACCCTGCTCGGTGGTCACCACCTTGAAATCCAGGTTCCGCTCCGTGAGCCTGGGTTGCACGCTCGCCGGCACTTCATAGACGAATCTGCTCCTGACTGAGTGCGCGCTACTGGAAGTGACATTCCAGTGGAAATACGAATCTCCCTCGTGGAAAGGCTTCGTTTCTTCCACCGTGTAGCTGATATCGATGATGGTTCCCACCGCAACGCGGGCCAGCGAAATGCGCACAACCTTCTGGTTCACGTAAATGGGATTGCTGGTCGAAGCTGGAACGTCGGATTCCTGCATTTGTGCGGGCGCCGAGCTTAGCACCTCGCCGTTCTGTCCCACGACCTTCACCCAGTTGAGTGTGAACTTTTCATGATCCGGCGAATAGCTGTATTGCCGCTCCGAAGTCGACGCGACGACGGGCTGTTTCAGTATCTGCACAATCTGACGGTAGGTTCGCGTTCCCCGGCCTGTAGCGTCGAGACGCAGGACAGCATCATCCAGTAGAAAGATCAGGTTCTCCGTGGGATAGCGCGTCGGGTCGACGGCGAGCTTGTAGATCGAGTCGGCTTGAACGGAGGGATCACCGGCCGTAGTGATGACGGGAGCCTGCCCGAGCGCGAGGCTTGCCATGGTGACGAGCGAGGCGGCGACCATTGCGAGCATCACCAGTTTGCGAAAAAAGTTCTTTGAGAACATCATGCAAAGCTCCATTAAGGGGAGGGCAGCATGCCTGCGGTCAGGTCCTGTCCTTTGACGCGTTGCTGTCCAATCAATGCACAGGCGCGGTGGAGCGCAATCCGGGGGGTGGCCATCATTCGCTGGCAGGAACGATGAGGCTTTAACGATGAAACTCAAGGTCGGACAAACCGCGTCCCGCACACTTACACTCACCGCGGCGCACGTGAAGGCATTCGCGGAGATCTCGGGCGATTACAATCCGCTGCATTTCGACGAATCCTTCGCCGCCGCGACAAAGTTCGGGAGACTGGTGGTGCAGGGAGGCCTCACTACTGGATTACTGCACGCGCTGGTTGCGATGGACATGCCCGGTCCGGGTACGGTATTTCTGAGTCAGAATTGGAAGTTCACCGCTCCGGTTTTCATTGGTGACACGATCACCGCTGAAGCCGAGGTGCTGAGCGTGCACGAATCAAAACCGGTGTGTCAGTTGCAGGTGCGGGTCAAAAAGCAGGATGGGGAAACGGTACTCGAGGGGACCGCATGGTGTTACACCTTTTCCGGAAGTATTTCGGTATCGTCTGCGGGGAAATGATGTCGAGTTTGCGGCCGAGTTCAGCATCTTCGTGAGTTCGAGGGAGTAAACAGCTTGAAAACATGAAGAACCTGAAGGAGGATGAAGGCATGAAGAGAGAATTCAGCGAACTCTCATCCAGAGTGATTGGTTGCGCCATTGAGGTTCATCGGGTGTTGGGGCTGGGGCTCCTGGAATCCGTTTATCGACGATGTCTCGCGCGCGAGCTGGAGTTGCATGGAATAGCCTACGAGGAAGAAGCTCCGGTTCCCTTTGAATACAAGGGGTTGCGATTCAAGTGGGGCTACAAGGTTGACCTTTTTGTTGAAAAACAAATTGTTCTAGAGCTCAAGACCGTGGAGAGACTGATTCCTGTGCACAAATCGCAGACAGTGACATACATGCGCCTTCTGAAAGTTCACCAGGGGCTGCTTATGAACTTTGATGTAGCTCGGTTAGCCAACGGTGGCCTTGTGAGCCTGATCCTCTGACTTCATGCCTTCATCCTTCTTCATGCCCTTCATGTTTTCAAGCTGTCAGGGTCCTCAATATCCGATGATGTCTGATCGCAAGAAGATCGTGAATAGAGGCCGCCGACGCCTGCCCACGACTACTATCCGGGTAGTTGACAACTCGATCGCCGATGCACATATTCCTACTATCCACTTAGTAGGAGACCCGCCTGGACGAAATCATCCTTGGTGACCGCGAACTCGATGTAATGGCCGTCCTCTGGCAGTCGGGATCGGGAACCGTCGCAGAAGTCAGGGAAGAACTCCCCGCCGACCTGGCCTACACAACCGTTCTCACCATTCTGCGCAATCTCGAAGCCAAGGGCTTCGTGCGGCACGAGCCGCGCGGCAAGGCGCATCGTTATTTCCCCGTGGTCGCGAAACATGCGGCGCGCAGGAGCGCACTCACCCGCGTCCTCGACAGTCTCTTTCACAGTTCACCAGAAGAGTTGATCACGCACCTGGTTGAAGAACGTGAACTCACCACGGCGCAGCTGCGGCGGCTCGGCAGCCATCTGGCCAGCCCGGCGCGAAAACGCAGCGGAGGAAAAAGGAAATGATCCTCTCCTGGATGATCTATTCGCTTGTCATAGGCGCACTCATCGGCATAGCGGCCCTGCTGCTCGCGCGCGCTGCAAGCTTGATCCACCTTCCCGCGAGATTCGTCTGGTTTGCGGCAATTACCCTTGGCGCCATCTGGCCCCTGGCGGTACTCGTAATCCAACCCGAACCCGTTGCTGGTGCGCTGCCCGCGGCAACCGTCGTTCCTTTCGGAACGGTCCTCCAAAGCATCGCACAAACAGCTGCTCGAAGCGTGGGTTCCGCATGGATTGCGCGGATGGATGTTGTCGTGCTGGCGCTCTGGGGAATCATCAGCGCGATTCTGATCGGTCGCCTTGCCAGCGACAGCATCAAGATGCGGAAGCTCAAGGAGAGTTGGACGCCGACTCTGGTCGATGGTCACGACGTGCGAGTGGCGCCTGACTGTGGACCAGCTGTAGTTGGCGCAACGCACATGGAAATTGTTATCCCAGAATGGGCATTGAGCTTTGATTCAAAAATGCGCGGGCTGATCCTGCGACACGAAGACGAACATCGCATCGCGCACGATCCGCTTCTCGTCCAGGTTGGCAGGACTATTGCTGCGCTGCTGCCATGGCACATCGCGCTCCACTGGCAACTCCGTCACATGAGGCACGCGGTTGAGGTTGACTGCGACGCCCGCGTCCTGCGCGCGCACCCTGACGCGGACCGCTATGCGAAACTGCTTCTCGCGATCGCGCACCTTCGCTCGGCGTCGCGCGCGCGACCGGCACTCGCACTTGCGGAGAACACTTCAAACCTTGAGGGGAGGATACTTGCGATGCAGAACCTTTTTGCGCCACGTCGCCTGGCGGCATCGGTGCCCGCGATTCTGGCGGCCATGCTTGTGATCGTGGCCGCATGCGCCGTCAGGCAGCCAGTGCGGGAGGAACCGGCGGCCCCTGTCCCTGCCTCTGTTCCCGCCGCTGCCCCAGCCCGTGAAGTCGCCGTGGTACGGCCTGCCGTCGGAGAGGCGCCGTTCTTCTCATACGAAGTTTCAAGAATGGCGAGGATCCTGTCGTCAGCGACTCCATTGTATCCACCAAGCCTCCGTCAGGCGCGCAAGCAAGGCGAAGTTCTCGTCCAATTTGTCATCGACACCAACGGTCGTGCCGAAATGACAACATTCAAGGTAATCAAATCGGATGATTCATTATTCACTGCCGAAGTCAGGGCAGTCGTGCCCCAGATGCTGTTCGCTCCCGCCGAAATAAGCGCAAGGAAAGTCAGGATGTATGTCCAGCTTCCATTTGAGTTCAAGTTGGACGGCGGGTGAGGATCGAACGATCGAACGATCGAACGATTGCTGATTGCTGATTGCTGATTGCTGATTGCTGATTGCTGATTGCTGATTGCTGCTTGCTGATTGCTGATTGTTTAATCGTTCGATCGCCAATCGTTCGATCGCTAATCGTTCGATCGCTAATCGTTCGATCGTTCGATCGTTCGATCGTTTGATCGTTTGATCGTTTGATCGTTTGATCGTTCGATCGTTCGATCGTTCGATCGTTCGATCCTACGGCCGAATCCCGAAGATCGTCCCCCAGTCCACCGCACGCAGCGACATGAACGAGAAGAACCCATAGAACAGAGTCATTGCCACGAGACAGCAGCGCCTCCAGAGAGGTGGCCGCAACTCAACGGGCAAGAGATGCGTGTTGAGATACAGCACATGCACAGAAGCAATGACGAACACGATCGCCGCCATGTTCGCGCCGAGTACCAATAGCTGGATCGGTTGCGCCACGCGCAACGCTATCATTCCCCAGAGTACCACTGCGGCCAGCACGGAATAGTAGATCGCGCGCACATCGCCACCACGCCAGGCGCGAATTCGCTTGCTGCCGCTCCAGAGGATATCCGTCACCGAACGGACCAGACCCTCCATGGAATCGAGCTGCGTCTTGAACAGGAGCCATGCGCCAATGAATGCGATGAGTCCCGCAACAAGCGGCCCCACCGCTGCGCCTGCGTTGGACGCCAGCTGCGCCGCGATTCCCAGTCCGCGAATGTCGCTGCCGCGCGGAATGAAATGCACATAGAGCAACGCCGGCAGTCCCATGCCAAGCAGTGCGCCTATGAAAAACACACCCCACTGATCGGCGCGCACAATGCGCCACCAGTCGCGATAGCGCTGCATCGATTCGGGCGTGTTGACGAAGCTGAACCCGGTGTGCGCGACATTCACCTTCACGCCGCCAACGGCCGCGGGAATGTAGCCCGCGTGTTTGCTCATTCCGTAACCCTTGTCGCGCGCCCAATTCGTGAGGGTGAGATTGAAAACTCCACCCGCGCCTGAATACGCAACAAGCGCTGCAAGCAATACGAAGTCCGTACCAGCGGGGAGCAGCTGGAACGTTCCGCTCACCGTATCGAAAGCAAACAGCCCGGCGAACCCGCTGAACCATGTAGCCGGCGGTACTAACATCACCGCGAGAATCAGAAACGCGCCGAGTATGCAGGAAACCATCACCCAGTTGAGCATCTCGAGGGTGCGTTCGATGCGTTTGCCGAACAGCAGCACCACCACGCAAAGCAGGTACGTGCAAACGCCGATCAGATAAACGGCACCGGCATCCTCGGGGGATGCTATGCGTCGTACGCCGAGGAAGTAGATCGCGCCTGCGGCATTCGCGGCCCACGCCGGCCAGCCACCCTGGAGGAAATAGAGAACCGAATAGAACCACGCCCAGAAAGTGCTCTTTGGTCCCGTGCGCATGAACCCCGTGACGACGGGTTCACCGGTTGCGAGCGTGTAGCGCATCAGCTCCGTGTTGAACACCGTCTGCAGAAAAACCGCCACCGTCGTGACCCATAGCAAAGCGAATCCGTGGCGCACAAACACCGCGGGCCCCAGCAGGAACTCGCCGCTGCCTATCGACAGCCCGAGGACGATGACTCCCGGTCCGACAACCGATATCCAGCCCAGTCCCCTGGGACGTGGGGCGTCGGGCATTTCCGCGCTCTGCCAGGCCGGTAGCCCGGAGCGCGATTCGATTGGTGAATTCACGGGAGCTATAGTAACTCGCGCCGCGCCGAGACACTAGCCCGGATTTCTCACCAACTCGCCATTCTGGGGATAGCACACTGAGAGGGGCGCTCAATTCCTACTGCGGAGGGAACTGCGTGAAAGTGAACTGCGTGAAAGGAGTACGTGAAATGAACGGCGTGAAATTGAACGACGTGAAAGGAACTGCGTGTACAGCAAAGGCGTGAAAGTGAACTGCGTGGCCCTGAACCTTGTTAAGCAAACGTCGTTGCCTTAGGCGTAGTTGCCTTTCACGTCGTTCACCTTTACGTCGTTAATTTCACGACGTTGACTCTCACGCAGTTGACTCTCACGTAGTTCCAACGTCGTCAAGCCCGAGATAGAGAAACTCGAGCTAGGCTACTCCGCCGAACGCAATAGCTATTACGCGCCAGGCGGTCCCGGTTTTTCGGAAAAGATATTTGTAGACTGTGAGATTTCCGGCGCTGCCCGACGTGTGCACATTGGACGTGGCGCGGCTGCTGTCACTGGAGAAAGTCGTCCGGAACTGCATTCTGGGATACATGCGGTTGTCAGCGGAAGTCGCGGGGCGGAAGGACCAGCCACGTTCGGAAAATGACCAGACCCTGAGCGGCGAACCATCGTATTTCTGCTCCAGGAAGGATGGTGTGCTGCTCAGAAATATCGGAACACCGCAGAGGAGTGTCGCCAGGGACACTGATGTGATCGCGTCGCGGCTCGACGCATCCTCCAGACTGCAGGGCATCCGGTCCATCCAGCTGAGTGCCGCGGCGGCTGCCTGCGCAACGAATGTTCCGCTACCCTCTGCGGCGGCTGCTGTTCTCAGTGCGTCGCTGCCTTCTCTCGCACGCAGTACACCAAGAGTCAGAGCCGCGTTGTGTCTGGGAATCCATCCGGGGCCAAGTCGCGGCCCTTCCATCGCAGCCGAAAAATATTGCGCCGCAAGAACCGATTCTCCCGCGCCTGGTCGCGTTGCTACCGGCAGACTTGCGCGCGCGCGGTCGCCAGGCGCGCCAATGACCGCAGCGTGTATGGCGGCAATTGCCTGATCGGATCCGATTACGGAGAGTGCGTAGGCAGCAGCGCCCACGGTCATGCTCGAGGTGTCTGCGAGGTGCTGAGCAACCGCGGCAACGCAGTCGTCACCCGCGTCAAAGGCTCGGGCCTGGAGCTGTGTCGTGTTTACCAGAAGATCGGCGCGTGGCAGCGCGAGGAGTCGAACAAGACTTACGCATTGTTCCGTGCTTTGCTCGTCGGCGCGCGCCCTCGCATCCGTTGCGTACAATCCCCCGGAGAACGCGGCGACAGCACAGCAGATTGCTGTTGCCACATGTCCAGCGCCCACCCCAACAAACCACATCGACGCCTCCGAACCGGGTATACCGGAATTGAATGCAGCGTTGGTTCCTGCGCCAGTGAGACGATAGCACGGCTCTTCCCGGGTGATGCGAGGTGTCATAGGTTGATTTCATGTCTACGCAGCGCGCGATCGCGACCCTACTGAGCGAAATTGTGGATGGCGCAAGCTCGAATGGCGGCTTCGTTCTCAACCACGACGATCGCGGACTGCTGCGCTCTCTCGACCAGCTCACGGCGGCGCAGGCGTCCCGGATTCCTCCCGGGGGAGGTTCATCCGTCGCTGCGCACGTCGACCACCTGCGCTACGGAATCGGGCTGCTGAACCGCTGGGGCGACGGCGAAAAGAATCCCTTTGCCGATTCTGACTACAGCGCCAGCTGGAAGCGGACAGCCGTCACCGAGCCCGAGTGGGCCGCCCTGCGCGACGGGTTGCGCCGTGAGCTGGAGCGCTGGGCAGTCGTGGTGAGGCAGCCGCGCGAGATGGACGAAACCGAATCGACGGCCATGATCGGGAGCGTAGTGCACCTCGCCTACCACGTTGGCGCGATCAGGCAGATCGATCGCGCGACCCGAGGTCCCTCAGCGGACGACTGATGAGGCCCCTAACCATTTCCGGCCGATTCGCGCATTTTTTCATGTGAGAAAACAGTTCCTTCAGACAGACGCTATCCCTGCCGGCTCCGGCAGAGGAGGAAGAATGAAAGCGATCAGGATAGCCGCGCTCACGTTGGTCACTCTCGGGTTCACGATCGCCACGGTGGATGCCACTACCAAAGCGCGCTCACCGGCCGCCATGGTTCGCGCCGCCAATCTTTTTCTCGGGGGTCTGACGGCGGAGCAGCGCGGCAACGCTGTATTCACTTTCGAAGATGCCGAGCGGCTCAACTGGCATTTCATCCCCCGCGTGAGACGCGGGCTCCCCTTCAAGCAGATGACCGAACCGCAGCGTGCCGCAGCGCGAGCGTTGCTGCAGACCGGTGTGAGTCATGCGGGACTAACCAAGGTAAATGCGATCATCGAACTGGAGCTGGTGCTGCGCGAGTTGGGCGGCAGCGCCACGCAGCGCGACCCTGAGCAGTATTTCTTTTCGGTCTTTGGCACTCCGTCGGCAACCGAGCCGTGGGGCTGGCGCTTTGAAGGGCATCATCTCTCGCTCAACTTCACCGTGAGAGGCAACGCTGTTGTCGCGACTGCACCCGCATTTTTTGGTGCGAACCCCGCGCGTGTTCCTTCAGGATCGCGTCAGGGGCAACGCGCCCTCGCACCGGAAGAGGACCTGGCTCGCGATCTCATGAAGTCGCTCGACTCGGCGAAACGTGTCACGGCCACGATCGCCGCAGCCGCGCCCAACGATATCGCAACATTCAATACGCTGGACATCAATCCGCTTTCGCCAGCGGGCATTGCAGTCACGGCACTCAGCGTTGAACAGTCCGCGAAACTGGTGCGACTGATCGACGAATACCTGGGACGGATGGCGGAAGACATTGCGGCCGCGCGTCGCGCGAAGTTGCAACAGACCGACTTCGGCAAAGTGACTTTTGGATGGGCGGGATCGCTCGATGTTGGTGCTGCGCACTATTATCGCATCCAGGGACCATCATTCCTGATCGAGTACGACAACTCGCAGAACAACGCCAATCATATTCATAGTGTGTGGCGCGACTTCGCCGGTGACTTCGGCCGCGACTTACTTCGCGAGCATTACCAGTCGACTCCGCATAACAAGCAGTAAACCTTTACTGTCATTCCGGCGAAAGCCCGCGTTGTCATGCCGGCGAAAGCCGGCATCCATGTTAACGATGCATCGAAGAAAATGGACCCCGGCTTTCGCCGGGGTGACGGAAACTCAAAAGGGAGAGCACTACGATGATCCGCAAGACCGCTGTTCTGGTGGGCGCAGTTTTCCTCAGCGCACTGCAGCCGCTGCAGCAGCGCAGCCCGAATATGAGCTTTTTTATCACCAGCGTGGGTGGCGGCGATGGAGGCAATCTCGGCGGGCTCGCCGGTGCTGACCGTCATTGCCTGACTCTTGCGACCGCTGCGGGAATCACCGGAAAGACGTGGAGAGCTTACCTCAGCGCGACCGCGGCAGGAGGTCAGCCCGCGGTGAACGCGCGCGACAGGATCGGCGCAGGACCATGGTTCAACTTCAAGGGAGTTCAGATCGCAAAGAACGCCGCCGATCTGCACAGCGACAGCGCCAAGATCAGCAAGGCTACCGTCCTCTCCGAGAAAGGGGATACCGTTAACGGCAGAGGCGACACACCCAACAGGCACGACCTGATTACCGGTTCGACTGCACAAGGAACATTACAGACATCGGCTGAGGATGTTACCTGCAACAACTGGACAAGCAATTCCACAGGTGGAGTGCAGGTCGGACATTTCGATCGGCAGGGCGGTGGCGCCAAACCCCACGTCATGGAATTCCGCTCACAGAACGAACGGCTGTGCCCAGACGAACCTGCGCACGACAGGTGGGGACGGTTTGTTCTTTTGTTTTGCCATTAATTGATCTGCCGGAGACAACCATGAAGTACACCTTCGCCGCTCTCTGCATCAGCGCGCAGTTTCTGGCCATCCCTCTCGCCGCGCAAACTTCGGACAAGCTCACGCTCACGGACTACCTCGAGTGGGAAGGAGTCGCGGCGCCAAAGTTTTCGCCCGACGGCAAGCAGATCATCTATACGCGCAGCTGGATCGACAAACTCAATGACTCGCGACAGTCATCGATCTATATAATGAATGCGGACGGAACGCGCCCGCGAAAACTGTTCGATGGCGGTTCTCCAATCTGGTCGCCCGATGGCGCACGCATCGCATACACAGCGCAGGGACAGCCGAGCGGCACACAGGTTTTCATCCGCTACATGGATGGCGATGGCGCTGTTACGCAGATCACCCGTGTAACAACGGCACCCGCCAATATCAGCTGGTCCCCCGACGGCAAATGGATTTCCTTCACCATGCAGGTTCCCAACAGCGAGAACAGCTGGCGGGTGGAAGGACAGCTGGGCCAGTACCGTCCCCGCGGTGCAACCTGGACGCAGCCACCGCGAGTGGTGGAGAAACTTGATTACAGGCAGGATGGTCAGGGCTTCACCGCGGATGCCTCGCAGCAGATTTTTGTGGTGCCCGCCGACGGCGGGACACCGCGGCAGATAACAAGCGGTGAATGGAGCGCCAGCGCTCCTGAATGGACACCCGATGGCCGAACCATGATCTACGGATCCGGTCCCCGCGTTCCCGATGCGGAATACGAGTGGCGCGAGTCGGAGATCTACGCGGTCGATGTGAATTCAGGACAGATCAGACAGCTCACCCGCCGCAAAGGACCTGACGGTAGTCCCTCGGTGTCGCCCGACGGAAAGCGCATTGCATACACGGGCTATGACTGGACAACGGATACATGGAAGGATGCAGCGCTGTATCTAATGAATATCGATGGTTCCTCCCCGCGGTTGCTGCTCGACATGGACCGGTCGCCGCAAGGACTCACATGGGCGACAGACGGGAGTGGGATTTATTTCACGACGCAGAGTGATGGGGCGCAGAATCTTCATTTTGTTGCGCTCAACGGAACAGCGCGGAAGATCACGGAAGGGAAGCACATGCTGACCGTTTCGGACATCCATCAGAACGGTTCAGCCGTGGGTACACTGTCGGCCCCCAAGGTCACCGGCG
Organism: uncultured Gemmatimonadales bacterium; assembly: GCA_964556695.1. Classification (GTDB taxonomy): domain Bacteria; phylum Gemmatimonadota; class Gemmatimonadetes; order Gemmatimonadales; family Gemmatimonadaceae; genus CAZKXZ01. Next base: position 16,912 of record CAZKXZ010000061.1, on the reverse strand, counting down.
ACATCGTGACGTTCAGGCTCGCGAGTCCAACCGCCATCGCAACACTTACCGATGTGAATGGCGACATCCTCCATGGGAAAAAACTCGGCGACGTGGAAGAGATCTGGTACACGTCGCTGGACAACTATCGCATCCAGGGGTGGATCGTTAAGCCCCCCGATTTCAATCCGGCGCGCAAATATCCGCTGATGCTGTCGATCCACGGTGGCCCGCACAGCATGTACAACGTCGCATTCAACTTTGCATTCCAGGAACACGCGGCGAACGGGTATGTGGTGCTCTACACGAACCCGCGCGGAAGCACCGGCTACGGCAGCGCCTTTGGCAACGCCATCAAGAACGCGTATCCCGGCAAGGACTTCGATGATTTGATGAAAGGAGTAGATCAGGTAATCGCGAAGGGATACATCGACACCGAGAACCTGTTCGTGTACGGCTGCAGCGGCGGTGGAGTGCTCACTGCATGGACTGTCGGCCACACCGATCGCTTTGCCGCAGCCTCGTCAAACTGTCCGGTTATTAACTGGATCAGCTTCGTCGGTACAACGGACGGGCCAACATGGTACCGGAATTTCGAGAAGATGCCCTGGGAGGACCCCAGTGAGCATCTGCGCCGGTCGCCGCTCATGTATGTCGGAAATGTGAAGACGCCCACGATGCTCATGACTGGTGTCAATGACCTGCGAACGCCCATAAGCCAGACCGAGGAATTCTACGAGGCGCTCAAGGTTCAAAAAGTCCCGACGGCGATGATCCGCTTCAACGATGAGTGGCATGGCACGAGTTCCAAGCCATCAAACTTCATCAGATCGCAGCTCTATTTGCGCGAATGGTTCAAGAAGCATTCGCGAGGGGCTCTGAAGGCTATAATTCCCCAATGACACTTATGGAGAATATGATGCCTCGCTTCACGACAATCGTTGCATGTTTTCTGCTGGCGGGTGCTGCTGCCGCGGGCGCGCAGCAGCGCTACGGGTTTGACCCTTCCCTTGAGGGCACCTTCTCGATCATCGCCCGAGACTCGGCGACGGGTGAGTTGGGAATGGCGGTGCAGTCCCGAACGGTGGCAGTGGGGAGCCGCACCCGCGGCGGCAAGGGAGGACTGGCAATCTTCGCGCATCAGGCAGCGTCCAGTCCCATGTTCAGCGAGATGGGAATCCCCCTGCTGGAGGCTGGAATGACCCCTCAACAGGCTTTGGACTTCCTGCTCAGGGCCGACAACGGGGGCGGCAGCCGCCAGGTCGCGATTATTGACATCAAGGGCCGGACGGCCGTATGGACCAGCCCAACGATCTCCGAATGGAAGGGCCACAAATGCGGGGTGGATTTCTGCGCTCAGGGCAATACTCTGACTGGTCCCGAGGTGGTCGACGCCATGGCAAGATCATTTGAGGCCTCAAAAGGGCAGCTGGCCGAAAGGTTGGTCAGCGCAATCGAGTCGGGGCAGGCAGCAGGGGGTGACCGCCGCGGAATGCAGTCAGCTGCTTTACTGGTCCTGAAGCCCCTCGCCCTGGCTGGTTTCAGCGACATTGCCCTCGATTTGCGGGTCGACGAGCACGCCCAGCCGATCGCGGAGCTGAAGCGAATTCTCGGTGTTTTCCGTCAGCGGTAGGTTGCGGTTAGGCCAGTCTTCAGGACCATCTTGCCGACTTGCGCGCCATGTCCTATCATGTTGTAGGAGTACCCTCCTGCTTTGGGGCGACCTGTACTCTATAGATGTATAGGCATAGCTTTTGGAACCGACGTCAGATCGATTTTCCCACACGAGGAGCCCCGTAAATCGGTCGGTTCGCTGAACATTCACGTGACGGAGACGCGCACAATGTGCGCGCCATCACGTTTATTATAGATAAGAACCTTGTTCGCAGCATCATTGGGCACGCAGCCCGAGTTTCAGGAGGAGTCATGAACCCTCGTCGGTCAGTCCTCGCGTTTATCCTGCTTGCGCTCATGCTTGTCATGACCGCGTCGAGCCCACTTCAATCTCAGGCAACCCCGCCTGCTCAGCAGGCCACCCGTGGTTCCATAACGGGAATTGTGCGGGACGCTCAAAGCAACGCGCCACTCGCGCTTGTCAACGTAGTGATCGCCGGCACCAGCCTCGGTGCGCAAACAGGCACGGACGGCAGATACAATATCACCAACGTCACGCCAGGAATTGTGACCTTGAGTGTTACGCGAATCGCGTACTCGCCTCAGACGATTCAAGACCTGAGAGTCACTGCCGGAGCGCCAACAGTCAAGGACATTCTGTTGTCGCAGCGTGCTCTCATCCTTACGGCAATCGTGTCGACCGGTGTCTCCGATCCCACCTCGGGAACCAGGGCGCCGTTCTCGGTAACCAAGGTTGGCTCTGAACAGCTTCAGGTGCCGTCGCTGGGAAGTCCACTCGAGACGCTCGCAGGCAAGGTCGCCGGAATGAGCGTCATCACAGGAAGTGGAGCACCCGGATCGGATGTCATCATCCAGATCCGCAACCCACTCAGCCTCAGGGGAAACACCCAGCCGCTCATTATCATCGATGGCGTAATTCAGATGCAGGACGATCCGTCAATCGACGCACGATCGATCGCGGGCAATCCGCTTGATATCGATCCCAATCTGGTGGAGTCGATTGAAATTGTGAGAGGCGCGGCAGCCGCGGCTCTCTACGGTCAGCGCGCTGCGAACGGTGTTATCAATATCACGACCAAGCGTGGTACGGACATTGGAATCGGAACCACGCGTTTTACGCTGGGAACCGACGCCGGCTTTCAGCAGCTGGGCTCTTACTTCCCCCAGATCAAAGTCCATCGTTTCCTGGTGGACGAGAACAACGTATTCATCGACAGCTTCGGCCGGCCGATACTGGACCGGCAGTACGTGAATGATCCTGATCAGATATATGACAATCCCTGGGGCATTCCCACGTATGACAACGCCTCCACGCTGTTCAAGACCGGCTATCAGATCAATGCGAGCCTCAATCTGGCGCAGTCCACTCTTGGCACGAACTTCTCCGTGTCAGGCGCCTCCAGGCAGGAGACTGGTGTTGTAAAGACGCCAAACGGGGGCATCAACTCGCAGAACCTGAGCATAGCGCTTGACCATCGCGCCGGTGAGAAACTGAGTGCCGGCCTTGGTCTGAGCTATAACCGGCAGTTTCAGCGATTCATCGCGAACGGTTCCGACATCTATGAGAACGCGCTCGAGATGACGCCCGATATCAACATGGCAGCCATTGATCCAACAACCGGCGACTACATTCCATTCCCCGACAGTCGCAACAACAACGCGTTGAATCCGCTCTTTTTCGAACCAAAGCAGGACCGTTGGGAGAAGAGAATCGGTGCACAGGCAAATGCCCAGGCGACATTCCGTCCGACGTCGATTTTGTCCTTGCAATTCTCCGGAGGATACAGCCGGCAGGACCGCGAGAATCAGCTACAGTGGCAGCGCCTGGGTGCGTTGGACATCGATGATGACGAAGATGACAACCTCGATATTGGCGAAGCGTCCTACGGCCAGTACGACATCGGTGCTGATATGAACGAGGCGTTCAACACACGTGCTGGAATAAATCTGCTTACCGGTTTTGGTGGAATGACAGTGCGCGGGAACATTTCAGCGACGTCGACGATGGACCGCCGCCACGGGTGGAGCGTCTTTGGTGACTCGCTCGTCGTGAGCGCGCCCGACATCGACTTTACCAGGCGGCAGGATGCTCAGGAGAACAAACGCGACTCCCGTACGCTGGGAGTATCTACGAGCGTGGCCTTCGACTACAACCAGAAGTACATAGCGGATCTCGTCTTCCGCCGCGAAGGAAACTCCCTTCTCCCGCCAGTTAATCGCTGGCGCGGCAATGGCCGTGCGAGCGCCGCGTGGCTCATGTCTGAGGAGTCCTGGTTCCCCCTCCCCGACCTGACGCTGTTTAAGCCCCGCTACTCCATCGGAACTGCTGGAAACAATCCGATTTTTGACGCTCAGTATGAGACGTATCTCCAGAATCCGAATACCGAGCGAATCTTCAAGCAGAACATGGGCAACAATGAAATCCTGCCTGAAGAAGTACTGGAGCAGGAATTCGGACTCGATCTCGCATTCAGGAACAAGTATTCGTTGTCGCTCACCTATGTGCGCAACACTGTGAAGAATGTGATTCGGCCCGACACCATCGTTGCCTATACAGGGTTTGATGTGCAGGAGTCAAACCTTGGTGACCTGGCCGGCACTTCATACGAAGCAACAGTGGAGTCGCAGTGGGTCAACACCCGCGCCTTCCGCTGGTCGTCCACGCTCGTTCTTGGCCGCTCGCGGCAGAAAATCACCTCATATCCGCGGCGCTGTGCGGGTGCGAACACTACCACGACGCTTGAGCGGGAGTGTGTAGGCTTCATCTTTGGCCAGATGTTCGGATCGCGGCACATCACGAGCAAGTCTGACTTGAATCCGCGTCACGTGACCTCCGGCGCGGTCGGCTGGAATTTCGACATCAATGATGATGGATTGGTCGTCGCAGTTGATTCTGGAGGGTCGTGGACTGACATGGGCTGGGGTCGAACTGTCCCGATTGACGGCCTCAACTACGCGTGGGGCATTCCGATCAGGGCCGGTGCCTTCGACAGCTTGAATAATCGCTCAAATCTTACGGCAGTAATCGGCCAAGGTCTTCCCGATGTGGATTTCGGATTCGGGAATCAGTTCCTGCTGGGTCGCTGGAGCGCACACATTCAGATGGTAGGCCAGCTCGGCGGCAAGATCTTCAATCGCGACGCGATGAGCCGTATCAATGACGGCCGGCACCAAATGCTGGATCAGTCGGCCAAGCCGGTGTATGCGAAAAAGCCCATCACGTACTACACAACGGGGAGCACAACCAGCACTGGAACCGCAGGTCTCACCGTTGGTGGCACGAGTGCAGTCGAGTGGTTCCTCGAGGACGGGGACTATCTCAAGATCAGCGAGCTGCGAGTGGCGTATCGTCTCGATGGTGGATTGCCAGTACTGCGCAGACTTGGCATGTCGGGTGGATCGGTGGCTCTGGTCGCTCGCAACCTGTTTACGTTCGACAGCTATTCAGGAATCGATCCTCAGGTTTCCGGCGGTTCCGGCGCGACCACTGCTCGTGTCGACGAAACCAACTATCCGCGCTTCAGGACGATCAGCGCGAGTATCCGCCTCACTTTCTAACGCTTTGATATCTGGAGACCAGAGTCTATCATGCAGAATAAATTCATAGCCGCGCTCGCGGGGGCGTGCACCTTTGCTGCTGGGTGCTTCTCCCTCGAGGTTCCCGCGGTACAGCCGGATGATGGCACCGCATATACTCGTGAGGAGGTCCTTAAGGACCCCGCCCTTATCGAGCTGGTGGTGGCCGGAGTCTTTATCAATTTTTGGGGCGGACAGACACAGGACGAACCATGGATAGTGCTTTCCGCTTTTGGTGAGGAGTTCACCTCATCGGTCACCAACGCTGGGGGTCAGTTCTTTCAGCTTGTCCAGGAAGATGAGGTCACCCACCAGCGCCTTCAGTTCGACAACTCGCTGACGGGCAACACCAACTTCGCCCGCGACGGATGGTCCAACTATTACGAGGCGAACGCCGCGGCCACCGAGATGCCACGGCTTATCAAGGCGAACAACATCAAGATCATCGACAAAAACACGGGTCAGGACAACACGGCCCGGCTGCTGGCGTTCGCCGAGTGGATTCAGGGAATGTCGCACGTCAACCTGGGCCTTTTGTTTGACAGCGCGGCGATTATCAACACCACGGTCGACCTGTCTGATGTTCCAGACATCGGTCTAAGCGGCTACCAGGAGGTTCTCGATTCGGGAATCAAGTGGCTGGAGCACGTTATCGAGGTTGCTACAGCCAACACTTTCCTGATGCCCCTGAATGACGACCTCTGGGTTTACAACACCGCCTTCACGAACGAAGAGATGGTCAGGGTGGCGCACAGCTTCATCGCGCGTGCCCTGGCGTACGGTCCCCGGACGCCTGCTGAACGTGCTGCCGTCGACTGGGCCAGGGTCAAACAGCACGCGCTTTTGGGTGTCGGTACCCCATTTGGACCGCGAGGTTTTCCGAACCCGCTTAACACCCTTGCGTACAGGATCTACGCCACGGCCGCTCCGGAAAACACAACTGCGGTATGCAACGGCTTCTGTGCCTCCGCAAACAACCAGACCCAAGCTGGAACCATGCGTGTTGACTACCGGCTTGTTGGCCCCGCGGACACGTCAGGCAACTACCAGGCATGGCTGACGTCGGCAAGCGGTCCCAATTTCAAGAACACACAGCCATTCGACATACATACTCCTGACGCACGAATCCAGGCGCCGCTTGGAACGACGCCGGTATTCAAGCCTGTCTACTTCAAACACACCAATATCCATCCGCCTGCGATGGACACCGTGCTGCGCGGAAAGTATTACGTATCAAAGTACTGGAACAGCACCCGCGCTTCGGACAATCGCACGCAGTTTCCCAGAGATGGTGGTGGCCGAAATCGCCGCAACGTGAATGATCTGGGCGCTATTCAGGACGCGATGGTGTATCCGGTCGAGATGGATATGCTCATTGCCGAAGCTGAGTTCCGGATTGGCAATCTCGGAGCCGCGGTTACGCTCATCAACAAGTCTCGCGAAGGCAATGGCAACCTGCCGCCGGTAACAACGGCAGGTGTGCCAGCAGGTACCGGTTGCGTGCCGCGACGCTACGATGGCTCCTGCGGGTCTCTGTGGGATGCATTGGTCTACGAGAAGCGCATTGAGACATACGCGTCCGGAATTTCCTTCTTTGATCTGCGCGGCTGGGGGTGCCTCATAGAAGGAACACTCACGCAGCTTCCTCCCCCGGGACGTCAGCTCGATTTGCAGAATAAACCGATCTACACGTTCGGCGGAAATCCAGGCGCTCCTGGCAGTGCGCCAAAGCCGACCGACTGTCCGTTGCTTCACCGTCCATAATCATTGTCGAGGTGGAGTTGAAAGAAGCTCACCGTAAAAGTTGTTCCGCGGCGCGTCGGGATCGGCGCGCCGCGGATGGCGGGCCTGTATCGACACCTACTTGCTCCTTCATTCTTTTTCATTCGAGTTGACTATCATGCGTCGTATTGCACTTTTTTCTGTGATGGCCGCAGCCTTGCTTGCCGGCTGCGGCGATGATGATCCTGCTGGTGTACTGACTACGAGTTACACGCTCGCACCAGCCGCGACATCATACAGTGTGGGGCAGGACTCCACCGTGGCTCTCGCGGTGAAGTTGCTTCGGAACGGAGGACCCGATTCAGTCATAGGCCCTCGGCTCATCTACGCTTCAAGCGACGTGAACGTAGCCCGCGTCAGCGGAACGGGAGTTGTAACCGGACTGTCGGGAGGTACCGCCAACATCCTGGTAACAGCACAGGAAACAAGTGTATCGCTTCCTGTCACCGTGCGTCCCCATACCGCTACAAGTGTGGAACTCACGGTGCTTAGCGGACCATTGTCCGCAGGTATTATCGGTACACGTCTGAGCACCAATCTTGACACCGGTACCTTCTACGCACTCCCGGCGAATACCCTGAGTTCGCGGCTCAAGGCTGTGGTCAAGGTGGGAAATGACACCGTTTATTGCAACTATTGCCCGCCCCGCCTGGCCCCGCTCGCCCCACGTGTTTTCCGGCTGGTCCATTTCCGTAGTCTCGATACACTACTCGCAACCGTCAGCAACGCCTCTGACCCAACTGTACAGGGACAGCTGACATCCGATGCCGGAGTTGATCTGGCAGGATGGGTGACTGCGCGGGATACATCCACGGCCGGCGTCAGAATTGTCCTCGAAGTTCCAGGAGACAACCTGGCCGACACAGTTTTGCTGAAACTCAAGCTCAGACCAATCGCCAAGCTGCGCGTGAGGCCTGACAGCACATTCGTGCCGACGAGCAACGGGACGGGATTGCAGAAGACGATCTGGCCTGGTCACAGCTCGGCCGACACGATTGAGGCAAGGGCCGTGCAGAGCGCGAATGCAAACTTCAGCGTTGGGATCACCTTCCTGGCGCAGGTTCAGGCGCTTCCGCGCGCCAACACAACAACAGCTCCGACTGCGTCGTCGCTCACTTCCTTTATTACCATCACGCCTACCGGCGGTATTACCGCACGCAGAGTGAATCTTCCCCCGATAACGTGGGAGAGCGCCAATCTGCCGTTCCTTACCATTAATGCGGCAGGAACCATCACGGCTCCCTGCGCGTTCATCGGCGGAGTATGTTCTTCGCTCACTCAGGCGCAACGGACCGCGCTGGTGCTCAATTGCAACGACCTCGCTGGAAAGATTCCCAACACGTTGTTCGCGGGCGAGGGCACTTATTTGGTACCGAGCTGTGTTGCCAAGCCGGCTATCCCAATGCCTGGTGCATTTTGCACCACTGCGTCTGATACCGATGTCACCTCGATGTGCGCAATCTGGATTCGCGCCTCGACCATAGATCCGGCAACAGGAAACCCGCTGTCGCGACTATATCGCATCAATGTACGACGGTAAGTCGATGTAGAGTTCTGAAGTCAAAGTGAAAAGGGGACAGATTCCATTCTGTCCCCTTTTTCATTGGGGGCTGGCGCTTTTTTTCTGCTTCCGGCCTTGCCGGCCATTCGCCTTGGATCGATCACGCATACGAGCCACCAGGCGCGGCAATGTATCCGGGTCCAGAAAGAGCACGAATGTCGCGATCATTGCGGCGGAGAAAATTCCGATATCCATGAGGACTGCGATTGTCAGGTGAAATGGAATCGCTATCAGCATGGCGATGCCACGCCATCGCGGAATCCAGAGCACAAAGGCCAGGCCCAGCTCCAGCAAGACGGTGGCGACGGCCGGGATCAGCCAGAACGAAGGGTCGGATGACAGACCATAGGTGTTATCCGCCATCTGGTCGGCGAGCACCTGCCCCGACAGATACTCCGGCGTCAACTTGTGCAAGGCGGCGTAGAAGTACACGATCGAAACCTGAACCTGGATCAGCCGCTGCGCAGTGAGTGGTGCAATGCTCCCAACAATAGCGCCGACCCTGGCCTCACCCTGCTGCATCCAGCGAAAGAACGACTTCGCCGAAAGGGATTCTCCCGACGGCGCGAACACCAGTATCAGGAGCACCAGCAGAAACAGGTAGGGATGGTTTCGGAAGTGCAGCTGGTCGGTGAAAAAGACGTATCCCTGCAGCAGAAACAAGGCGCCGCTGGCAATTCGGGGAATCAGTCCCAGGAGCAGCAGAATCGCAAAAAAATACTGCCACTCGTGAAACGTGTGATATGTCTCCGCCGGCAGCGGGTTGATGAACGGGAAGTAAGGCAGATGAAATCCGCCTTCAATTCCGGACACGCTCTTTGCCCGTGTGACCGGAATCTCCCACAGCAGACACAGGGCGAACAATACCCTGAAGACGCCGAGGCTGAAGGTGTTGCCTTCGGCGAACCAGAATCGGTTCCAGCTCTCTACCAGCTTCGCTCCCACTACCGTACCGCCATCGGGCATTGGCCGCCGATTCTTATCCTGCAGTTACTGCGAAGTTCGGAGAATTGCATACATCAGCGGTGTTGTCCACGAGCGACTCGGTCACAAGACGATTCATGGTGCATTCGGCGGTCGCCATGAGTTTCCCGCGCTGCCCCTCTTCAGCCAGACGCTCACAGACAAACTTGTGAAAGCCTGGGAGCGATTCGCGGTTGAACACAAGTCCGGCCCTGTCGCGGCGCGCAAAGAATTGCTCGTAGTTGACCCGCCATTCCGTTCCGTCCGCCGCAACGACCCGGTACAGAACCCGGCACTGGTAACTCTGGCTGTACATGTTCCAGGTGAACCTGCCCCATGCGTCGAACTTGTCTTGCAGAAACCCCCGAATGGGATAGCCGACCTGTAGAGCAAGATATAGGAGGATCAGAAAGTTGACGTACCAGCGTGGACGCATGAGCATGATCCTCAAGGGATAGCGGGTAGCGGATAACATCTGAAAAAATGGGTTCCGACTTTCGGCGGAACCCATTTTCCTATCCAATCGCTTGGTCACTAGTCTAGTGGACTGTAACAGATGATTGGTTAGTGGTTTCGTCATTCCCGCGAAGGCGGGAATCCAGTGTCGTCCTCTCTGGATTCCCGCCTTCGCGGGAATGACGGGTACTCACTCACACGACGCGCAACGATGATTGTTCTTTGACCCCAGGCTCTCCAGCAACTTCACAGCGTCCGGGTACGGTGTGATTCGCGACACCGGTCCGTTGGCCATGTCGGCTGTCGTCTGCCCGCGATTGCTCTCGGCCTTCACGTCCGCGCCCTTTGACACGAGATACTTGATCAACTCGAGGTCGCCGCGAGCGGCTGCATGATGCAGCGCAGTGTAGCCATTTGCGTCGCGCAGGTTCACGTCGATTTTCAATTCCTCAATGAGGAACTTGGTTGACGGCAACCAGCCATCAGGTGCGTGGCGGTGTGAATTGCCGGCGAAACCCTGGCCGTATCCGACGCCCGCTGTTGCATGAATCGGGAAGGCAACGTCTGTTGGTCTGGCCGGCGTTGTGTCGGCCGGTGTTCCTGCACCGCGTCCACCAGCGGCTCCTGCCATCGTCGCAGCTGCGCCAGCCCTTCCTGCAGCGGCAGCGCGTCCACCTGCAGCGGCAGCGACAACTGCGCCACCCGCAGCTGCTCCCGCCGAACTATCGGTTGCTGCAACGGCTGCTCCTCTGCCACCGCCGCCACGACCTCCGCCTCCACCACCGCGGCCACCACCGGCGCCACCTGCTCCTCCGCGACCACCACCGCCTCCGCCTCCACCAGCTGCCGCAATGCGTTGCGTCGCCATCATGGGATCCGCACCGTACTTCGCCAGAAGGCGCATCGCCTCAACGTCAGTAGCGTATGCAGCGCGCCAGAATGCTGTCGCGCCTGCGACTGTCTCGAGCCCGCAATTGGAATTGCCGCAGCCCGTGTATGTCATGTAATAGAGATGTCTGTTGAGGCGCACATTGGGATTTGCCTTGGCCTTGAGCAGCGCTTCCATCACTTCCAGGTAGCCGGTCTTCTGGTAGTCGACCACGATCGGTTGCGGATAGCGCGTCCTATTGGCCCAGCGGCGTTCCAGCACACCGTACAGCGGCGACGTTCCAGCTTCACTCACAAGATTCGGATTTGCACCAGCGGCAATGATCAACATCGCCGCATCGAACTGGCCATTCAAAGTTGCCATGAGCAATGGCGTCGTCTTGTCTCCACCACTGGGCACGTCGAGCTTTGCACCGCCCGCTATAAGAGCCTTCACTGCCTCAACACTCCCTTCACGAGCGGCGTGGTGCAGCGCGGTGAGACCACCGAGTGCTGAAACGGTTCCGGTTGGCGGTGGTGCCTGACCTGGTTCACGCAGCGTAGTGTCTTTTTCTTCAACGCCGTCCGTCTTGATTGCCTTCTGGTATACCTCGCGCGAGACGCGGATGGCCTCTTGAAGCTGCGCCGGTGTTCCCTCAACGCGCCTGCTGGTATCTCCCTTCAGTTCGTTGAGCTTGGCTGTGCGCAGTCTGGAAGCTTCGGCATCCATGGCGGTCAGCTCGCGCAGAACAATAGTCCTCGTAACCAAATTGATATCTGCGCCCTTCGAGAGCAGCACCTTGACCGCTTCGGCGCGATTGTACGCCGCTGCGAGCATGAGCGGCGTTTGTTCGAACTCGGGCTCGCGTGCATCAACCTTTGCGCCATGTTCGATGAGCGCCAGGACAACTTTTGGCTCGCCCGAAGCGGCGGCGAGGTGCAATGGCGTTACGCCACTCGACGTTGTCACCGCATTCGCGTTGCTACCAGCGGCCAGCAGCAGGTTGACGATCACGGGATCGGCGGCCTGGCTGGCGAGATGCAATGGCGTGTAGCTGCCTATACGCGTCCCGGCTGAATGATTGGCCTTTGCCTTGAGCAGGAGACTGGCAAGTTGAGCATTGCCCCGTTCCGCTGCCCAGTGCAATGCGGTCATGCCATCGCCCTGTGGGGCGTTGACATCCGCACCCTTCTTGATGAGCGACTGCACCAGCGCGACATCGCCCCTCATTGCCGCATCCGCGACAGGCGAGTCAGCGACTGCAATCATTCCCGACAGCAACACCACCGCGGCGGCGGCGCCCAGAAGCTTCACGCGCAGATCCATTTTCATGCCTTTATCCCCATCGGTGTTTTGGGTGGCGCAACTCTGGTCATTTCCCTCACCTCTGTCATTCCGGCGAAAGCCGGAACCCATTTGCGTCCGAATAACATGGGTTGCCGCTTTCGCGGCAATGACAGCTGCATCTGACGCATTACAGCTCGCTACAGCTGCATCTGACGCATTAACAGCTCGCTACGGAATCGAGAATGCCTCGGTGGAGTCACCGAATGTCTTCATGTCTTCCATCCCCAGCTTGTGTCCAACTGAGAGGAGAACATTGGCCATCGATGTGCCATCGGGGGCCTTGAGGTGCATGTTGCCGCCGAGTTGTCCATTTGCATGACCGAACAGCACGAGCGGGCAACGGCGATGGTTGTGGATATTGGGATCTGCCATCGGTGATCCCCACACAACAAGCGACTGATCCAGCAGGCTGCTCTCGCCATCCATCGTCGTCTTGAGCTTCTCGAGCAAGTGCGGGAGGAAACTCATGCGCCACTGTGTGATCTTGTTGAAGTCCATCAAGTTGGCCTGACTGTTTCCATGGTGCGATGAAGGGTGGAACGACTTGTTGACTCCACTCTCCGGGAAAACGCGGTTGGAAGAATCGCGGCCCAGCTTGAACGTGATGACCCGAGTGAGGTTGGACTGCAGAGCCAGCACCTGAAGGTCGAAGAGGATCTTGATGTGATCGCCATAGGAATCCGGAACGCCGGCCGGCGCTTCGGGGATCTCGCGGGGATCACCACTGGTATTGCGTTTTTCAATGAGCTGAATACGACGCTCGATCTCGCGGATGTCGTTGAGATAACGATCCATCCATTGACGGTCGCTGGCGCCCAGATCTTTCTTGAGGAAGCCGACCTCGCCCACTATCCAGTCCAGAATGCTGCGGTCGGCCTGTTTATGCGCAATGCGCTCACCCGGCGTTGCGCCAGAACCGAACATGAGATCGAACACCACGCGCGGATCGCGAATCATCGGAAGCGGATTGCTCGGTGATGCCCAGCTGATCGAGTCTGTGTAGGCGCAGGAGTAGTTGTAGGTGCAACCACCCGCCTGATCCAGGTTCTCGATGCTGAACTGCATCGACGGCAACGCGGTATCCTGGCCGAATCGCTGCGCGTACATCTGATCGATGGACGTGCCCACGAAAAGATCGGAGCCATTCGTCTGTTTCGGATGCGATTGCGTGAGGAAAACAGCGCTGCAGCGGAAGTGGTCACCGCCAATTTCCGGAGTCGCATAAGCCTCGGCCATGCGCACGTCGGTATTGCTGACGATGGTCATGTAGTCGCGATATGCCTCCAAGGGCTTGAGCGCGTTCTCGGGCTTGAGAACCCAATCGCGGCCCACCGTTTCCGGTGCAAACAAGTGCTGCGAAGCGCCGAGCGCGTTGCAGCCGGCGAGGCCGTGCACCTCTTCGATGGCGATGAAGCGCGTTTTTCCGGCCAGGTGTGGCGCGATGCTGGAGAGTGCCCTCCCCGCAGGTACCATCGCGTTCAGGAACGGAAGCGCGACACTGACTCCCGCGCCTTGAAGGAATGTGCGGCGCTTCATGTGCTTGCCCGTCAGGAATACCGAGTTCATGGCCATAACCTCACCTAAGGTTTTTGTTTGCCTACCTGTTTGCCGGCTCTGCACTCACTGCATCTGCCCTCTTCATCTGGAACGGTGTGCTCTGCACCACGCCCAGAATGAAGGACGAAATCTTGTACTCCTTGGCCGCGGCAGCATTCGCAATGGCGCGAACTGCTGCCTGGTCGTAATACTCAACCCGGCGTCCCAGAGCGTATGCCAGGAGGTTTTCGGTGAAGTTGCGCACCAGTGGAATAGGACGAGCGAGAAGTGCCCGAGATAGCTCCGCCGGCGATGCAACCGCCGTTCCGTCATAGAGATTTCCACGCGTATCAAGTGACAATCCGTTTTCGCGATAACGCCACTTGCCCGTCACGTCAAAGTTGTCCAGCGCCAGCCCGATGGGATCCATGTAGAGGTGGCATGAACGACATGCCACAGCAGCGCGGTGCTGTTCCATCCGCTCGCGCGTTGTAAGGGCCTTGCCGTCCTTTGTCTCGCCCGTCTGTTCCAGGTCGGGGACGTTCGCAGGCGGCGGCGGTGGAGGAGTGCCGAGCAGAACTTCCATCACCCACTTGCCCCGCAATACTGGTGACGTGCGGTTGCCGAACGAAGTTTGAACAAGAACGGAGCCCTGGCCGAAAAGACCGCGCCTCGTGTCGTCGGGGTAGCTGACCTTCTGGAAATCGCGACCAAGAACTCCGGGAAAACCGTAATGGCGTGCGAGGCGCTCGTTGGCAAAGGTGTAACTCGCGCTGAACAGCTCGAGGATGGGGAGATCTTCCTGCACGATGTTATAAAAGAAAAGCTCCGTCTCGCGGCGCATAGCACCCGCAAGATTGCGGTCGTAGTTGGGGTACCAGAATGCGTCAGGAGTGACCTTGTCGAGATCCTGCAGACGCAGCCACTGTGCTGCGAACCTCGTAGCGAGAGCTTCGGCGCGCGGATCGGCAAGCATGCGTCGCGTCTGTTGCTCGAGAGTCTTTCCTGAGAGCTTACCTTTGCCGGCGACCTTGAGGAGTTCTTCATCGGGAGGCAGTCCCCAGAGGAAGAATGACAAACGCGTTGCCAGGTCCAGATCGTTGAGGCGGTAGTTCTCGCCAGCGCGGACATTTGCCGGCTGTCGCTCCGAGCGGAAGACGAAGTGCGGGCTCGCCAGAATTGCGCGCAGGGCAGTGTGCACTCCGGCCTCGAATCCCTTTCCGTCTGCAGAGCCGCTGTCGTAGAAGGACATCAGCGAGTTGATGTCACGCTTTTCGAGTGGGCGCCGGTAGGCATCGCGACCGATGCGAGTGATGATCTCCTGCGCACAGGAGCGCTCCTGCGCCGGCTTCGTGGGGCGGCAGGAGAAAATGGCTTTGCGTGCCGGTGTTTCGGATACGCCTCTTACTTTCTCGGGCCCGACGATGACAAGGTCGCGGAGGTGAGGCAGCGAAGTTGTGCCTGCGCCGCTGTTCCCCGTGCCTGCCTGCGAATAATCGTGGGGCCGAATGAGATCCTGCAGCGGTCCCTCAATGCGGCGAATGAATGCTGCGGAAACCTTGTGCTGGCCCGCTTTGATGAAAACCGTGTCGGTTCTGAGTGCCACCCCACGCTCGTACTGAAGCAGTGCTACACGCTCGCCATCTATCGAGACGTCGACGTCCTCGAGCTTGGAGCCGTTACCCAGCACCGTTGTCATGCGGAAGACGTAGTTCCCATCGGCGGGGAAATCGTGCGTGACCAGAATGCCGCCGCGCGTGCCGAATGGCGCGCCCTCGAGCTGGTCACGCTGACCCTGCGAATAGAACTCCGACGCCGTGTATGTGATTGTGCTCGACGGTGCATTACGGTCACCCAGCGCGATGCTGCTGATGTCGCGCGCGGCGTTGAGATATGCACTCATCACCGTTGCATTCATTCCCTGGACATCGGCGATGTTATCAAAGTTGGCGCTCATCTGGTCGGGCGGAAGCCAGCGACCGGGGTCTATTTCGAGGTGCAGCATTTCCTGAATTGAGCGCTGATACTCCGCGCGATTCATGCGCTGCACGGTGCGGGTGCCGGGATTGGGATTGCGCGCCGCATATTGATCCATCGCGTTCTCGATGGACTGCACGAGCTTGATGAGTGAATCGCCTCCCGGCCGACGGGCATTCGGTGGTGGCATCATCGAGGCGCGCAACTTCTTGATCATTTTCTCAGCGACTTCGGCACGCGCGGGGGCTCCATCGACGCTGAATCCTTCGAGAGAAAGATCTCCTGTTTTGAGTCGCTCGCTGTGGCAACCAGCGCAATATTGCTTCACGACTGTATCGAGCGCGGCATAGCGGCTCGCCGGGAAGCCGTGAGTAGAGCTGTAGGAATTGGCGGGGCGGGAGGCAAGCGCAACGAAAATAATCGCCACTGCAGCAGAGGCGACGACTACTTTCCGACTATTGCTTCTCGTCATTCCAGCCTCCGTCAAGCGTGCGGGGAGTACCGACGGTTGACTGCTACTATAGTGAAGATGGCTGCGACTGTCAAATACCCATGCAAAAAGGTAGCCCGGGGGATTGAGGGATTAGGGAGGGCTTTTAACCACAGAGGTCACAGAGGTCACGGAGAGATCTCTCTGTGACCTCTGTGACCTCTGTGGTTAAAAGCTTTCGGTAATCCCCCTAATCCGTCGGATTGGCAGGTGCTATATTTGCCCCCATGAGTACCCTGCGCTCAGCCTTGCACGGCTTGATCCTATTTGGGTTGGCTCTTCCGTCCGCGATGTCCGCCCAGCCAGCTACGGTCAAAGCATTCACAGGACTGGCTTTGGTAGACGGGACTGGCCGGGCCACCGTCCCGAACGCAACGATTGTGGTCCGGGATGGCCGGATCGTGGCCGCCGGGCCTGCCGCCAGCGTAACCATTCCCGCAGGCGCTCAGCGGGTCCCGCTCGATGGGAAGACGGTTATTCCCGGCCTCGTCAACGCCCACGGCCACGTGTCGGATTCGACCCGCGACCTTGCCGTGTATGCCGCTTACGGCGTTACCACGGTCGTGAGCCTGGGCGATGAACCACCGCCGGTTTTCGCGGCCCGCGACGCGCAGTCGACCGCTTCGCTCGCTCGTGCCCGGGTATTCGTCTCGGGTCCCGTGCTTGCCCCCCGCACGCCGGAAGACGCCCGAACGCAGGTCGCGGCCGCCGTCGCCCGCAAGGTCAACATTGTAAAGATTCG
>CAZKXZ010000060.1:0-30981 GCA_964556695.1 uncultured Gemmatimonadales bacterium | reverse complement strand
GGATTACGGATTACGGATTACGGATTACGGATTTAGGTATTACGACCCTCGATCGCATAGCTCGTTCGTTTAATCGTTCGATCGCCTAATCGTTCGATCATTTAATCGTTCGATCGTTCGATCGTTCGATCGCTGCTCCTCCGGTGCCTTTCAAGAAACTCCTCCGTCCCCGGCGGCAACAAAAGTGAGTCGGAGATTTCGGCGATCTCCTCCGCCTCGCGCCATGCAGCCTCCAGCGCTTTCAACTCACCTTCCATCGCGCGCCGTTCGGCCTCTTCATGAGACGCCATCTCGAGCGCGAGTCTGTCCGCAGCGGGCATTGATTGCAGCGTTCCCGGCTGCGAAATTGCACCAGCCGCGCCACCGGTCTCGTACCACCATCGTGCCCAAGCGGATTTCTCATAGGGTGGCTTTTCTGCAATGTGGTGGAAGAGTGCGTTGCTACCGCCTTCGTGTTCAAGCCGCGCTACGGCATCGTTCAAGACGGTCTCGCCTCCACCAACGTGATTGATGCGCGCGAGAATTTTTCCAACCAGCCATGTTGCGTGCTCGCCACGCAGTTTTACATCTTCTCCATCAGCGCGCGTGGAGAGAATCCACCTGGCATCGTCCGCGCCTTCGTTGTCGGGAGTTACGCGAGCAGACTTCAAGTGATGGCCCCGAATGATGGAAGTCGCACCCGATGGTGTATCCACTCGCGCCACCACTCGCCATTCTTTGCGATACGCATAGGTGATGGCACCTCCCAGATACAGTGCCACAGCCGGTATCGTGATAACTAAAGCGTTGGGTGCGGCCACGACCGCTCCGATGAGCCCAACGTGTGCGAGGCTTTCGACCAGGAGTGTTCGCCGGTAGCGCGGAGCGAACTGTTTGCCGTAGCGCCATGCCGCGAACTCGGGTAACTGCGGCCGACCTATGCGAACGAGATCTGTCCCGTCCGCGAGTCTGGCGAGTCCGATGTTGTCTGTGGAGGCGCGCAATTTGGTCGCGCGGAACAGACCCTCGCAATCTTCCAGTGCCTCCCATCGTTCTTCGAGCGGCGAGAGGTTCCAGCGGCCGCAACGTTTGCAGAGCGCCCACAGGCGCCCCTTCTCCGGATCGTAGGCCAGACGCCCGCCGATCGGGAATGCCTCCAGCACCTGATTAGAGCCAAGGTTGGCGTGGCAGAAGAGACATGTGGAATACATCAGGCGGCGTCTCTTGTCCCCGTCGGGGTTTTGTCCTTCATTCAGTATTCAGTATTAAGGGGAGTGCGCAATGAACCGATTACTGCTGCTAGCCGGGATGTGTATTATCGTAATCGCAGCCGGCTCCTTCGGCCAGCAGAAGAGCGAGCGGGCACGCGCAATGATCGCGGCGCTGGAGGATGTCAAGGCCGGGCAGCGATCCTCCCGCGTGTTCCTCTTGTCACCACTTGTATCCGGGCCGAGCGGCGGGCGACATGACAGCGTGCTCCTGTCGGAGATTTCATCGGTCGCCCTGAGAGTCACGGCGCCAGCTCCGCCCTACGTGCTCGATACGTTTGTGCTCTCGATTGCAACACCGACACGAAATGCGGAGGGTGTCTACACGGTACGCGCCGGAGGTTACCTCGCAACCATGATGCGAGGCGCATGCAGGATTGGTGGACCATCAATCACGTACGAGGTGCGCTGTACGACTGGGGAGTGCAAGGCAACGCGATTGACGCAGGCAACCGGTTCGGGAAGGTGTGACTGAGGCCGCCACGCTTCGCGCCCGCGCCACGCTCATCAGGAAACACCCATCACCGAGTACGCCCGAAAAACAAGAGATAGCCGTCGGCATCCTTGATCTCAAAACCACGCAACCCGTCATCAGTGTCCTTCACTGGCTCGAAAAATTCGACATTGCGCGAAGCAAATTCGGCCGCAAGTGCGTCGGGATCCATGACGCTGACGAACGCGTCCCAGCGGGCTATTCCTTGTTTGATGTCTCGCGTGTAGTTCGGCACGGGAGCTACGCCAACGTCTTTGAGCAGGATCTGCGCCCGATCCCTGCGAACGATGCCGAAGAAGATGTCGTCAGGTTCGGGCCCCTGGAAGGTGATCTCAAATCCAAGCTGGTCCCGATAAAACGCGAGCGATGCCGGTACGTTGCTCACGATAAAAAAGGGTGAGATGCCGGAAATCTCTGCTTTTGCCATGTGGAGTCCCCCGTAGAGCAAAAACCTATGGGTTGTGAGCGGCTTGCCGCAAAGAGCGACCAGGAATGGGGCGGCGCTTGTATTTTTGAAGTTCACTCCTAACTAGCCACCTTCACCTACGCTCAAAATGCCTAGCACACTTAACCCCTACATCAGTTTCGTCGGTCAAGCCAAAAGCGCAATCGAGTTTTATCACAGCGTCCTGGGAGGCAACCTGAAAATGGTCACCTACAAAGACGGAGGCATGCCGCACGATCCGGCCGACGCTGACAAGATCA
Source organism: uncultured Gemmatimonadales bacterium (assembly GCA_964556695.1). GTDB lineage: Bacteria > Gemmatimonadota > Gemmatimonadetes > Gemmatimonadales > Gemmatimonadaceae > CAZKXZ01. Next base: position 28,536 of record CAZKXZ010000060.1, on the reverse strand, counting down.
TGCACGCCATGCTCGTCGCTGACAACGGCATGACGCTTATGGCCTCGGATTCTCCTCCGGGCATGCCGCACACTCCCGGGAACAACATCTCAATTTCCCTCAGCGGGGAGAACGGGGATGAATTAACCAAGTATTGGAACAAACTTTCCAATGGCGCAGCGATCGGTATGCCGCTTGAGAAGGCTATGTGGGGAGATACTTTCGGCATGCTCACGGACAAATTTGGAATTGGCTGGATGGTCAACGTTGTTGCGAAGCAAGCGCGTTGAGGCGGTCACCAACAGCTGCGGCAATTCCAGGGGGGGTCCGCAACTTCTGAACACTTATGAGAGGGTCAGCAGCAGCTCGTAGTATGCGAGTGGATTGCCCTTGTACACGACGTGCCCGCATGAACTAAAACCGCAGGCCAGATAAAACCCACTTGCTCCTGCTTCTGCGTCGTATGCGTCGAGTCGAATTGCCTGCGCTGGCCACCGCAGCGCTACGGCGCGCGCATCCTCCATGGCGCGGCGTCCCAGTCCCTGCCCTTGATGTGCGACGGACACCGCCATTCCGGTGAGATAGATCGGTTTCTTCACGGGACTGAAATAGGAAACATCAATCGCCCACGGTTTCCTGGTGGCAAGATGGAGAACTGTCAGAATCCGCTTGCCAGAACATCCAACTCGAACCCGCGCGTGGCGCAGCGCATGAATTGAGTCACGTTCGGAGACCAGCGTTGCCCAGTGTCCCTCGCCATAGCGAGCCGTCAGTGCACCCGCGGCTGCATTCTTGAGTGCGGCAATCATTGGTGCATCGCTGGGTTTCGCGTCGCGAAACGTCAGCTGCACTTCGCTTCCCTTTCGAAGCACGCGCCTTCCAGATGTCATTCCCATTTGAGTGAGGAATCTCGCATCTGGCGCTCACCATCTCAACGATGACATCTGTGGTAAAAAAAGGAGGGACGCACCCCCACGACCAAGAGCGGGTTTGTTTTGGAGCGGACAAAGCTGCTCCGGTAGTGTTGCGGTGAGATGCAGCGGCAAGTATCGTGATACGTGCGCGCACCCGGAAAAGCCTTCAGGCAATTGGACAGGACGCTAACGCGTGTTGCGGCGCGTCACGGCATTACAGCGCTGCGCATCAGCCTCGGCGTTGTCTTTCTCTGGTTTGGAGTGCTGAAGTTTTTTCCTGGAATGAGCCCGGCCCAGGATATCGCGACCAGAACCATCGACGTGCTCACGAATGGCGCGATTCCACCGCGGGTCGCTCTCAACGCACTGGCCGCATGGGAGAGCCTCATCGGCCTGGGACTGATATTCGGAGTGGCGCTCAGGGCAATCATTCTGTTGCTCGTGGTCCAGATGATCGGGACACTCACACCGCTTTTCCTTTTCCCTTCGGAAGTTTTCTATCGCGTGCCGTTCGCTCCGACACTGGAGGGGCAGTACATCATCAAGAACCTCGTGCTGCTTTCGGCCGCGTTGGTGATCGGCGCAACGGTTCGAGGTGGAGCACTTGTCGCCGATCCGGTGGCCGCAGCGAAAGCGCAGGACTCGAACTAGATAGATTGACGCCAGCTTCTGGCATTTCGTTCCTTTTTAACCACAGAGGTCACAGAGGTCACAGAGTAGTTTCTCTGTGACCTCTGCGACCTCTGTGGTTAAAAAAAGTGCCGAACCCGTCCAGAACCCCTCGACGCCGCACCGAAGACCAACGTCCACCCCCCTTGACTCGGTGGACTTTACACGATAAAGTACATTGCAGGGCCGCAATAGCTCCGTCCGGACGCCCGCGTCACTCTCTTTTAGCAGGAAACTGATCGTGAGGAAAGCCACACCCGCTTGGTTGCTTCGGATCATGGGCACCCTTCTCTTCGTTGCCGCTTGCCAGACAAACCGGGAAGGACGAATCGACTCAGGCACCTCAACCGCGCCCACGTTCATCGACTCGACCACCGGATATCACCGGGGCCTTCTCTACGGACGCGTTACACTCAACGACGGCCGTACATACGAAGGACGGCTGCGATTCGGCGGCGACGAGGAAGCGCTATGGAGCAACTTTTTCAACGGCGCCAAGAGGGGAAACCCGTGGGACGACCTCGTGCCGCCAGACGAAATGCCGACCCAAAAGGAGACGATCGCAGTCCTGGGTGTCAAGCTCGGCACCATCAACTACGGCGCCGATGTTGACCGTCCATTCATGACGCGTTTCGGTGACATTGCGCGCATCGAAGCGAAGGGTCGCGAGCTGAATGTGACACTCAAGAGCGGCACCGTTGTCCACGTCGCCCGCTACGGTGCTGATGATTTTGCTGATGGCGTCCGAGTGTGGGACGCGCGCGGCGTCGTGAATCTTGTCGAATGGGGGATTCGCAGCATCGAGTTCCTGGGCGGTCCCGATTCCGGCGACGCTCCGCTTCCACTGTATGGCTCGGTGCGCACAGCGCAGGGTGTTTTCACCGGGTTGATTCAGTGGAACCGGGAACAATGTCTTGCTTCCGACATTCTTTATGGAGTGACCTCGGAAGGGCGCGGTTTGCGTTTCGACGAGATCAGATCCATTGCTCGGCGCTCGCACGATAGTGCTGCAGTCACGTTGCGCGATGGGCGCGAAGTCGCGCTCACCAGCAATCGAGGAGTCTCACCGGCCGGACGTGGCATCTATGTCGACGACGCGCGCTACGGACGGGTGCTGATTGAGTGGGATGCATTGCAGCACCTCGATTTCAGTGAAGGCGGCACTGGTCCCGCATATGGCGACTTCATTGCAGGGCATCAGCTGGCCGGGAGCGTGACAACCAGGTCCGGCCGCACTCTTAAAGGCCGTCTGGTCTACGACCTCGACGAGAGCGAGACTACTGAGACACTCGACGCTCAAACAAATGGTGTGAACTACTCGATTCCCTTCGGGATGATAGCAGCGATTGCGTTGCCCGCCGTCGAGCAACGGAGCACGCAGCGAGTGAAGGTGAGTCTGCGGAGTGGCGAGGAGTTGTTGCTCGAGCGTGACGGCGACCTCGCCGACCGGAACGGGGGGATGCTCATTTTTGTCGGAGGGAGTGAGCGGCCTGAGTATTTGAAGTGGGCTGAGATTGCGAAGGTCGAGTTTGAGAAATCGGTCCGATAAAGATCGCGTGGGTTCACGGCATCGCGATCTTTTTTAAAAGAACGAGATGCGCGACGCTCGCTGACGCCCCGCTGACGCTGGCCGCTAGAATTACCTCGCATGCCACAAGATCCAGACATTGTCTCCGCCCAGGTAGTAGATGCCGCCATCAAGGTGCATTCGGTGCTCGGCCCGGGCCTCCTCGAGAAAGCGTACAGAGCATGCCTCGCCTTCGAACTGCGAAGACGTGGTCTCGATGTTCAGGAGGAAGTACCGCTTCCAGTCATATACGAAGGTCACAAGATCGATCTCGCATATCGCATCGATCTGCTTGTCGAGAACATTGTGATTGCGGAAACCAAAGCGGTCTCGAAACTTCATCCTGTTCATGAAGCACAGCTTCTGTCTCATCTGAAGCTGAGCGACAGAAGGGTTGGCTTACTGTTGAACTTTCATGTGCAGCGAATGCGGGACGGCATCAAGAGGATGGTGAACGGGTAATGTTCGGGGCATCGCGTTCTTTTATAACCACAGAGGTCACAGAGGTCACAGAGAGTGCTTTCCTCTGTGACCTCTGTGACCTCTGTGGTTAAAAAAGCCCAAGCTGGACCGTCAACCTTAAATCATCGCGCTCTCGGGTTCGCGTCGCACGTACGTTGCACCGCCGAAGCAGCCGGCACATCGCGAACCTGACTCGCCCCACTCGTGTTGCTGCGTGGCGTAATCGTGTTGCGGACTGGCGTACTCCTGTTAATGAGTGGCAGTGTATTACCACGTTTAGTGGTGATGTTGATGACGCCGTTGGCCGCCCTTTGTCCGTACAAGGCCGCGGCAGCCGCACCGCGCAGGACTTCGATCGTTTCAATGTTCTCCGACACAACATTGAGCGGGTTTCCGTTGAAAGCGCGGGCTCCGATTGTGGGATCATCCTGCATCTGGATAACGCCGTCCACGATGATCAGCGGCTGTGTGTAGCCGTAGATGCTTAGCGGGTTGCGGATCTGGATAACCACGTCCGAACCAGGAAGGTTGCCACCGCGAACCTGAAGTCCCGCGACTTTTCCAGCGAGAGCCTCGAGCGGGCTTCCAAACGACGCTACCTCCAATTTCTCAGCGCTCACTGTTGCGACCGAGAACGGTGCGCGCGTTCCAGTTGCCGGATCCGCGAGTCCCGTTGTCACGACGGCGGTCAGCGTGAGCGCCTGACCCGAACCCCCTGCGGCACCGCCCGATCTCGCAGCTGCATTTGCAACGGCGCCACTTACGGGTTTCTGAGTTTTGAAATCATCGGCATTCAAGACCTGCCCATTCGCACCAATCCTGACGCCTGGCTCCAGGATGAGATACGAAGTCATAGTTGTAGGAATGGAGTGCCGAAAACCAAGCCGCGAGATCACTGAGTCGGCGTCACTTATGCCGCAACCACGGCTGCGATTCAGCACAATAGCGCCAATCCTCTCCGTAGCCCAGAATCGCGCGGCGAACGCATTAAGACGGTTCTCGCTTGGGAATTGTACACGCTCGCTCCACGACACATGGTCGCCGCCCGCGACTCCGCTGACCGTTACAGTAGCCATCCCCGACCCACGGTATCGCACAGCGAAGGTGCGCGATTCGCCGGGACTCATGTTCTCCAGTGCTGCGGAGTCAATTTCTTTGAGCTCGATGGGCCGCGCACGCACGCGCAGGTCGCTAATGACGGGCACCTCTTCGCTTCGCATGACGGAACCAACCTGATCGACGATGGAGCCGGCGGCGTCTGCAGGATGCACAGTACCACCCCCCATTTGAGCGAGATCCTTCAGCAAATCAATGCGGGTACCGCTCGATCCAACCTGGAACACAAATATCTGTGCGCGACCGCGTTGCGCGGCAACACGCGAAAGTATTGAGTCATACCTCACCTCTCCTGTTGACGGCGCTCCATCGGTCAGCAGAAGCAGCGTATGAGACCTGTCTTCAGCGGTGCTATCGAAAGAACTGAATGCATCTTCCAGAGCGGCTACGGTGTTCGTGTAACCCGCAGGTTCCAGCCCGCTCAAAAAGCGACTGGCCCGCCCGATATTCCGCTCCGTGGCCGCCACCGGGCCAGCGTCGTGAGAGCGGACCGAATTTGCAAAGGCAACGATGCGAAATCGATCTCTCGCACCCAGAGCGGAGAGTGCCGCGCGTGCTCCGTCGATGGCACGAGTGAAATTCTGACCGGACATCGAAGACGAGACATCCAACGCAATCACGACATCGCGCGGCACGTCACGTCGCCGCAGCGCAGGCGCAACAATGTTGATCAGCGCATATCCGTCTTCTCCCGCCACAGCATGCGGCAGCACGGAAATCGAACCGGCTCCTGCATTAGCAACGGGCAGGAAAAGCGTGGCAGCCGTTGTTTTGCCGCTGACGGTTACAGTTCTCATACCGCCAGCAACCGTCGGGTTGCCCACGGTGTGCGTGTTCGAGAATGGGGCTCCGTAATGTGCGCTGTCTGGATAGCTGAAGCTCATCGTCACCGTGGCAACATCCCGTGCGAGATGGCCAGCGGAATTTGAGCCCGCGAAATAGTCTACCCGAATGACGTTTGCTGTTTGTTTCGCAACGGCCTCAAGGCGCATTTCGAGGTACTTTGTCTCCGCAGGAAATATCGGGTAAATGCGTATCTGAAGCAGATCGCGATTGATCCATTCCACCAGAGCCGGATCCCTCTTTGTCGCAACGATAGCGTCGTAAATGGCACGCGCACGGGCCTTCGTGTAGATCTCGCCCAGGATCATCTCGCCATTGATCGACATGGTGAGATTGTGAAACGCAGCTGACGGCGGCAGTGGCAACGTCCAGGTCACCTCGGCGTTCTCACCGCCGTTGTTCTGCAGAACCTGACCCGTCACATAATGCAACACTCCATTCACCAGGCGCACGTTTGCGCTGGACGAGATATGTACAACGTGTGAGCTCCCAACGTTGCACCCCTGTGGGGGACAGGCGACCTGAGGCAAAGCGGGCGGGCTGGCCTGACCCGGTACCTGACGAGCAACAAGGGAGACTGCGAAAAGTCCGACAAAATAGGCGCGCATGCATCCTCCTCCGATGGGGTTCAGAGGGGAGACGCCGGATGATGGTGTGCCTTGCACAGTCGAGTCTTCGCCCGTTCAGGCATCGCGTTCTTTTTTAACCACCGAGTAGAGAGAGGGCGCACCACATTCACGAAGAAGGATATCCATTGTCCATTAAGCATTTGGAAGATGCACTTGGTGTCTGCGTGTTTCCCTCTCCCCCTCTAAAATTCCGTACGGCGGGTTTTCCCCAGTACGGCTTCAAATGGAACGTCGAGCACGACCTTCGTCCTTTCACGACTTATACGTGCTCCAAGTCATTTGCTTTGGCTCTGTAGCCCTCACGGGCATTTTAGCGAGCCGTCACTCATGACCTTCCATCCAGAGGCCCTTCGCTCGGCGATGTTGTCCCACCACCTCAATCGCTACTATGGCCTCATCTGCGCCTCTCGGTGCCTCCCGCCGATTTATGTCTTATACGTCGGGTCTTTGCCCTACGGCCAACTCCGAGAGGGTCCCCAATTTATTCCGCATGTGTTTGTCCTCGTGCCGCCTTCCGTACCCCGGTGGACCAGGTGGGTGCATCTGGCTGTTGCTTCCCCACTCGTTCAAGCCTTCGCCCTCTCTGCAGGGTCTCGGCATCCACTTCTCCGCGCACGCCGGTTCTCACGCGGTTTGTGTTTCGAGGCTGCAAAGTTCGCTTTATGCTGCGGCCCAACGACTTGTTCACCCTGCACCGGCAAGGATTTTTACATTCGAGCTTTCACCTCCGGAGTCACCTCCAAAAGATGTCGAGTATGACTACGTGGGCTGACAGCCAATTCCCACGACCGGACTTTCACCGGTAACACACGCAGCGTTATGGGCTGCGAACAGAGGTCACAGAGAGTGCTTTCCTCGTGACCTCTGTGACCTCTGTGACCTCTGTGGTTAAAAACGGGATTAACTACTGAATCAAGGCTGCAGCAACCGAATTAGATCAAGTCGCAGTCCAAACACGACCGAGAAAGACTTGATGTCTCCACGCGATGGGTTCAGTTCGTACGAATCAGCTCCCGTATGCGCGATGTCGCCGTCGTGCAGCCACGATCCCCTGCCTCCAAAAGTGTAATGCGCGCCAAGGTCCAGCACAGCGAGTGAAGAAAACGGCTTCTGGAAAACGTTGCTAAGAAACGTATTCTCAAGAAACGTGTCCGGGACAACGTTCCTTGGAAGCGTTGTTCAAAAAACGTAGTCCGGAGAACGCTGTCCAAATACTTGCTCTTACGAACAGTGTACGGTATCTCCCACTTGTGCCATTGGTTATACCATAGTATAACTTAGGTATGAAAACTGCCATCTCACTTCCTGATTCCGTGTTCGCGTCAGCCGATGCACTTGCCAAGAGGCTCGGCATCTCGCGCAGTCAGCTCTATGCTACGGCGCTGGCCGAGTACGTCGCCAAATTCCAGGCGGCCAGGGTTACTGAGCGCCTGGACGCGGTCTATGCAAAAGAAACCAGCCGACTCGGTACTCGTGTGACCGCCGCACAACGCCGGGCTCTCAAGCGCGCCGAGTGGTAGTCCAGCGAGGAGAGGTCTGGTGGTCGGAACTCGAGGAACCACGCGGCTCGGCTCCCGGGTATCGGCGACCATTGCTGATCGTTCAGGCGGACTCTTTCAACCGCAGTCGCATCGAGACCGTGATAGCTGTCGCGCTCGCGTCCAATCTGCACCTTGTCGAAGCACCTGGGAACGTGCTGTTACCAAAGCGCAGCACCGGACTTTCGAAAGACTCCGTTGCTAACGTGTCGCAAGTAATCACAGTCGATAGGAACGTATTGGCGCAGCGTGTGGGCCGCGTGCCGGGGACTATCATGACAGCGGTTGATCACGGCCTCCGATTGGTTCTGGATCTCTAGCACCTAGCGGTTCCGCTGTTTGCGGTTCGGAGAATTGGCACGGACCATCGCGGCCAATCCGCCTGTTTCCTCGCCCAAGTCACTCGCGAACTGCGTTCGTCTGCTGCATCTTAAGTTGGCGTCACGGCTCAACGGCAATCCGTCAATGAAGTGTTTCGATGCGAGCTGCAATCAATTGCTCCTACCTTCACAAGAGGCATACCATGAAGATCTGCGTTTCTTTTCTCTGGATCACTTTCGCGATCGGATTCATGGGTGCGGAGCTGCTTCCGTCGCAGGGTCGTGTGGGTGCCGTTCAGACCGCGCGACAGCTCGTGTGGGTGTCGCGGTCCGGCGAAGTACAGGGGCCTGTCGGTCCACGCATGAACTCGATCCTCGATCCCGCCATCTCTCCGGACGGAAGCCGTGTGGCTGTGCGCGGGCGGATGACCCAGGGCGAAACCGACCACCTTTACATCATCGAGGGCTCGACAGCACGCCGTCTCACGATGAATGAGGGTGCGGAGCGTCACATGATCTTCTCTCCCGACGGACGCCGCATTGCGTACTCCATCCAGAATACCGGCGGCGTATCGAACCTGTACGTACGTGCCGTGGACGGCAGCGGATCGGACACCCCGCTCATCGAGAGTACCGGAATGCACAAATGGTATCCTTCATGGACGCCCGATGCGTCCGCAATTGTCTTTCACACGCATGACCCCGCGACGAACGCGAGGGACCTCGGCTTCATGAACATCGCGAGCAAGGAAGTGGGAGTGCTTGTCGCCGACGCCGGCATTCAGGCGCTTGCGCGTATTTCGCGCGACGGGCGCTTCGTCGCGTATCAATCCGACCAGGATGGCCGTGCCGAGATTTACGTGACGATGTTCCCGAAGTCCGACGCGCGCTGGAAAGTTTCCAGCAACGGCGGCACATGGCCGAAGTGGAGCAACAACGAACTTTTCTACTGGGAGGGGAACTCGCTCATGGCTGTGTCCTTCAGCAGCGAGGGCGGATTCAAACCTGCGTCACCCCGACGAGTTTTCACGGGAGCCCAGGCAGGCATGGGTGAAACCAATCTGATGAACTCCTACAACCCCGAATACGATGTTAGCGCGGACGGAACGCGATTCGTTGTCGCGCAGAGAGTTGGGGGATGAGCTGCGCCACTACCTATACGAGTCCCCAATCTGCGAGATTTAACTCATGAACCGCCGTGTGTTCGGGAAGATCCTTATGGGAGGCCTGGGTGGAGCGTTCGTCGGCCTGCCGCCGGTCAGGTTTCGCCGCGGCGGACTGCACGTGACGGCGGTCGACAGTGCACGCCTCAACGGGCGTCTTGCGGAGATCGGAAAGTTTGGCGCGAATCCGTTTGGCGGCGTGACGCGCCTCGCCTACAGCGAGCCTGACCGAGAAGCGCGGGCCGCCGTGGTCCGCTGGATGCGCGAAGCCGGCCTCGAACCGACGATCGATTTTGCCGGCAACATTATCGGGCGCCGCGCGGGAAGCGATCCGGCGCTCAAGCCACTCGTGTTCGGCTCGCATGTGGATTCGGTTCCCGAAGGCGGCAACTTCGACGGCAACGTCGGAGTGCTCGGCGCGATCGAGGCGGCGCAGACAATTCGGGAGCAAGGCATTCAGCTTCGCCATCCGATCGAAGTCGTGGTGTGGGCGAACGAAGAAGGCGGTCTTTTCGGAAGCCGCTCAGTCAGCGGCCAACTCAAGGCGGATGAACTCAAGCACGTATCGCGCAGCGGAAAGACAATCGAGGACGGCATGTCGTTCCTCGGTGGGGACCCGCGACGCGTGAGCGAAATCGTGCGCAAGCGCGGTGATATCGCTGGTTATTTCGAGCTGCACATCGAGCAGGGGGGCGTGCTGGAGCAGACTTCGACGCAGATCGGGATCGTCGAAGGCATAGTCGGCATCCGCTGGTGGGACGTCACGATCACCGGCTTCGCGAACCACGCCGGGACGACGCCGATGGATCAACGGCAGGACGCGATGCTCGCGGCCGCGCGGTTCATCGATATGGTGAATCGCGTCGTTCGGAGTGTGCCCGGCCGCCAGGTAGGCACCGTCGGGAGAATACAGGCGCAACCCGGCGCGCCGAACGTAATTCCGGGCAAGGTAATTTGCTCGCTCGAGCTTCGCGATCTCGCCGACGCCAAAATTGCGGCGCTGTTCGCGCAGATTCAGCGAGATGCGCAGGCAATTGGCCAGGCGACACGAACGACATTCGAGTTCGCGGACCTTCACATCAACGAGGCCGCGCCGAGCGATAAAAAGATGCAGCAGATCATCGGCGACGCCTGCGGCACACTGAACCTGTCGACGCGCACAATGCCGAGCGGTGCGGGGCACGACGCGCAGGCGATGGCGCAGCTCGGCCCGATGGGGATGATCTTCATTCCGAGCATTGGCGGCATTAGCCATTCGCCCAAGGAGTTCTCGAAAGCTGAAGACATCACGAACGGCGCGAACGTTTTGACCGCTGCGGTGCGCGCGGCAGATCAGGCCCGTTAACAGCGAAGTCAGAACGGCGATCGGCGAGGTCAGAAGTCAGAACTAAGGGGCACTCAATTCACCACTTTCGCGCCACCCGCGCTCGCACGATGTAATCGAGCCTCGGAAGGGCCGTAGGGAATGCATTTGGTCGTCTGGTGAAATAGGTAGTCCAACCTAGAAATGGGGTAGTAACGAGTCAATACTACCCCATTTAAACTTGGGCTAACCCTCTTTCATTGGCTCAACCCCCACAAACCCATGCGTACGTTGTCCAGAAAACGTTCTAATCTCCGGTCAGACCGCTCGCGTTCTGTCGCTGTTCGATCTGTCAGCGGAACGAGGGCGTGCGGTATCGCTGAAGATACTGAAGGTCATCATTATCAATGCGCATAACGTAGACAACATTATTTCCGAATCCGACAAGCTGCGTCCTCGGCGGAAACACTACCTGCGCAGTCATGCGCGTTGGATGGAACACATCGTAAACGGCTTCGTTATCCGTCGCCTTGCGCGAGCGTTGCACCCATAGCCCGCCATTCGGACCGGAAGAAACATCCCCCACCGCGAACGGTGGCTTGAACGCGGGAAATTCTGGTTCTGGGAGTGTAGACATTGGTCGGCCGGTGGGTGGCGCACCGCCTCTGCCTTCCTGCAATCCCGAAGCGGCAACGGCTTGTCGCTCCGCGCGCCAATTCACCTTGTCGGCTTCGGTAACCGGAACGCGAGGTATGCGCAACGAAGTGCCCGATGTGGGTTTCCCGACGGCCGGGTACCAGTCGACGTGATAGTCGTTAACGCGCACGACTGCGACGCCGCCATCGGGCATGGCTGCCCAGTCATCGCGCATCGGGAAAGGTTTTCTTCCGACTACCATTTGCACCATTCCCTGTCGACCGGAAACCTGTGCGTTGCCCTTGGCAAGTTGCACATACGCTACTGTATCTAACTTCTTCGTCGCACGATCGTAGCGCATGATTGGCGCGCTGTCGGCTGGCACTATGCCACCATCGGCTGTCGTCGCGAACGGCAATCCCTCGAAAAAAAATCGGCCGCGCGCATCGCTTCCCCTGGGTGCGGTTCCGCCCGGCCGTCCACGGCCACCACTCAGCGTCTCTTCGAGGCTGAAGGTCGGACCTACCTTGCCGTCAGGTCCGATCAGCAGGTAGCGAAGGTTCGCCGGATCGTAGATTGCGGAGGTGTCACCCGGCAAGGCCACGATGCGCTGAGGCAAAGTGTACTCGCCGGGGCCCGTCCCCACTCGGCCAACCCTGGTCGCAGTGGCTGATTTGAAATCAATCACCTGGACGTTCCGCTCTCTCGCATCAATAACAAGCACACGTCCGTCCTTTAGTTCGCGCACAGCTGCGATTCTGGTGAAAGCTGTCTTGAACTCGGCATCGAGGCGCCCGAGCGTGAGGGGTGCCTGACCCCAGAGCATAGCCGGCAAGAGCGCGGCCACCAACGCAGCCGTACATCTGAGCAATCGAGGCATGCGCGCAACTCCGAGGTTAGTGTGTGAATGTTTTCTACTGTGCGTCCAGTACTAGAATATCAGTAATACCAGGAAGTGTCAACGAGTGTCGGTGAATCGCAACTCCAGTGTCGTCCTCCCTGGATTCCCGCCTGCGCGGGAATGACGGGAGGTATCAAGAGGACGATGGCGGTACTATCACCTGGTGAAGCTTGCCACATGACTAAACGCGAAATTGGAAACGGAGCGGGGACAATAAACTAGTTTCTGACTTCGCTATTCGCCGGTGCCCGAATCTCGCAGCAGAGGAGCCATTATCGGGGTGATTCGCCTCGGCCCGCAACCGGATCTTCGTACTGAGCGCTTGTGGCTAACTCCGTTTCTTGATTCGGATGGCCCGGCGGTATTTGAGTATGCTCGCAACCCACGCGTTGCCGACCACACCATGTGGCATCCCCACCAGTCCATCGCTTCTGCGACCGGCTTCATCGAGATGGTCCGCAACTATGTCTCTGACTATTGCTGGGCCATTCGTCTGTCTCCGGAAGGACCAGCGCGAGGCGCGATCGAATTCGGCCTCAGCGACCATTCGATGGGCTCAATCCACTACGTGCTTGCGGAAGAACTCTGGAACCGTGGTCTCATGACGGAGGCCGTGAGCGAGGTCGTGCGATGGGGCTTCGAAACATTCAACTTGCTGGAACGCATAGCGACGACCGCGACTTCGGCAAACATTGGGTCCCGCCGCGTCCTGGAAAAGTGCGGTTTCGCTTTCACGGGAACCGTCGTGGAGCGATGGGCCAAGTTCGATGCTCCCGTAGAACTCGCGTCGTATGTCGCGAGAAGAGAACAGTGGCTACTTCACCGCCGGCAACGCTGCGAATAGTCCCGCTGCACATTTATTCACCACTTTCGCGCCACCCGCGCTCGCACGATGTAATCGAGCCTCGGAAACTGTCGACGGAGATATGCGTTCCCTGCCCGTCGGATCGAGTCCTGCTGCGGTCCCATCGCGCCGCGACCACTGGAGTACTCCGAGTTGAGTGAATCCATCACCGACAGGCCCTCGATCACGCGACCGATGGGTGGGAAGCCGAAGCCATTGAGTGTGTCGAGCCGCGGCGAGTTTGACACGAGGTTGAAATAGAGCTGCGTTCCCCGTGTGTTCGGCCCGCCGCGCGCGAACACCAGTGTGCCACGCTCGTTTTTCACGCGCACCGTATCGTCGGGAATGTTCTTGCCGTTCCACACGGCAGACACTGCCGGATCACCGTGGATACCGAACTGCGCTACGAAATTCCGGACCGTGCGATGAAAGGCGACGTCCGTGTAGAAGCCGTGGCGCACGAGAGCGTGGAACCGGTCAACGCCATGCGGCGACCAGTTTCTGTGAGCACGAAGGACGATCAGACCTTTCGTGGTCGTCAACTCGACATCGAACGAATCGGGCGCAGCCTGCGTGAACCGCGCGTCGGCGGGCTTAAGGAGTGACACGCGGCGAAAGAAGCAGCCGCCCAAACCAAGCGAGGCGATTAGCGCCAGGAGCGCAATCGGGAAAATGCGTCGATCAATCATGCTCCGAGACTAGCTCCTCGCGCTGCGATGCAGAGGGCAGGGTCAGCCTCCGGATCCTACGCGATAGCGCACAACCATCTCCGTTCCGTCGGCGTCGCGCAAGATGCCCCACATCTTGTCTGCCTGCACCGCCTCAACCGTGACGCCTGCTGGAACGCGCACACGAAACGACGGTGCGCCGCGGGGCGGAAGGACCATCCACTCTGCGCCTTGAAACAGTCTGATCCAGATTGCACCATCCCCGCCGAGCCGCGCTTCCTGATATACAGGTAGATACGGAGGCATCTTGATTTCACCGCGCAGCAGATCCTCGGCCAGGCCGCGTCCGATTCCCGCTTGCCTCAACGGGTCCGCAATTCCATCAACACGCGTTCGTATCCATGCATCGCGAATTGCAGGCGTGAGCCGCTGTGCTCCGAGGTCGACTACACGTTCGGATTCCGTACCCGTCGCTGTGACTACAATCAGTTTTACCTGACCAGGATTACCGCCGAACCTCGTATATGGAACCATGACGAGTGCGCGACGGCCCCAGGGCGCAACTGTCGCATCGATCTCCTGAGCGAACGGTTGCGCGATGTTGCGAGAGTAGCCTTGATTGCGAAAAGGATTCATCCCCATGTCGCGATGCGGTTCGACCGCGAGCCGCGCGATCACGCGCCGAAGGGAATCCACTATGAGATATGCCTGTGAATCGCCCGGAGGCGACGGTCCGGGTCCTGGAGGGCCATTGGGTCGGTAGACGCTTCTCACAACCGAGCGCCCATTTCCGAGGTACGCCCGCAGCGCCACATTGCCTGCCGTCCCCCCTGTGGCCTCTGTGCGCAAATACGTTCCGTTTCGCAGAAAAACAAGCATGTGCCGCATAGTTACGTCTTGCACACGCACTGTATCGCCATCAACGCCCTGAAAGTTGAAACCATTATTGGGACGCCACTCTCCCGGACCCTCACCCGTGCGTCCGAACAGAGTCACGAATTTTCCATTCGCGTCGTAGAGCCGTACGCGACCCGCACTGCGGTCGGCAATGAAAATCATGCCGTCACTGGCAACGGAAACGCTGTTAACGGTGCCGATCATTGTGGCAGGCGACGAATCGTCGGACTTGATTCTGATTTCCTCAATGAGCGAGCGCGGCGTATTCTGCTGCGGAATTGCCTTCAGCAGTACCGCGTCAATCAGCAGAGCTGCGACAGCAAGGATCACTATACGCATTTATCTCCATTGAATCAGAAACACTTGACCGTTGCCACACAATCGTTGTGTGCCGTCCTTTCGTATACGTCGTAAACCGCGGCAACGCTGGGCCGCTGAACCTCTACATCATGGTTCTCTGACCGGGTGACTCGAAACGTGAAAGGCTCCGTTAGCGACGTCACGCCAAAGAAGAACGGCATCGTCGCCGAAGAAGCCCGTCAACACGATTGAACTAGTTTCTGTTGCAAGTTTTAGCGGGGCAACATTGCCGATCAAATCTCCACTCGAAGAAAAGACGGTCATCCCAGTTACCTGAGCATTGTATGGGTGCCGCGTCAGCCACACGCGACCGCCATTGTCGACATGTACCCTGATGAATGCAGGAATGGTCTGTGGCGCGGTTGACACGGGCTGACCGGCTCGTGCTGATGCTGCACTACCAGGCGTTTGCGCTGTAACTGGTTCGAGAGGGTCTCGCGAACGAACGATGCTCACCAGCCGGCCCTGTTTTGTATACACGCGAAATCCTGGCTCACCGTGGTTGATATAGATCAATGAGTCACGCACGGTAACCGACAGAGTTCGCGCAACCCGAGGGTTCACAAGCTCAGGAAAAACGGCAATGGTGTCCAGGATGGAGCCGTCACGTCGATGCAGCAAAAGCAGTCGCACTGCATCTTCGGTTCGCGCTCTATCGGGGGGAAGGCGGCTGGCGGGATTCGCTATGGCTAGTGTCGTCCTGAGAAAACTGCCATCACTGAAACAGGGAGTGTCGGGAATTTGCCCTGTCCCGAAAGTGTGAGTGCTGCGATGGTTGCCCGCACCATCAAACACGTTTACGTCGTTTGGCCTTTCGAATACGAGAATGGTATCGCGTTGCACCACACATACGGTTGTGATCTGGATGAACTCGCCGGGACCTTGCCCCGATCTACCGATCGCTCTAACGAATTGTCCTTGCGCGTTGTAGACCTTAACGTGATCCTTGTCCTCAATCAGAATTCGATCGTCGGAGAACCGTTGCATCAGTCGGGCGTCACCACCAGTGAATTCCTGGGAAGGGTTGGCGGATAGACCACCGAAGGAGAGGCGTGGCGTTTCGGAAATCGCGAACGGCGCTCGGGCTACCTTGAGAGTCGCATGTTCCACGATGCGAACGCCGGAGCTGTCGCGAATCACCGGTTGCGTTGCCTGTGCGGAACTAACGGAAGCGGCAGAGACGGAGAACATCAGCGCGGTTCGTATTAAAATGCGAGAGTTCATGATAGAATCTCCGTTATTGAAGGGCGTTTTCGGGCGAGCGAAAGCGACGAGGTTTGCGGACCGCGGGCGGCTGGTAGCTGCTCTATGATGGAGCAAACCCACAAACCGCATAAGCGCTGACTGTCTGTCCAGCCACCACCGAGGTGAAGTCAACCGCCCACCCGCGATCGCCAACTTGCGTTCCGGCATCGACAGGATAATTCCTCCACGCCCGCCAAACCTCAGCAGCGCTGACAGACGTGAACCCGCCACCCAGCACGCGCTTCGCGGCGGGGCAAAACACCGAAACCGTTCCAACGTTGCCCACTGTTCCCGTCGTGGCATTGGCAGTCACCACTTCATGACCCAGGTCCTGCGGTGCCTGAGAGCAAACAGCATGAGCGCTAACATTCTGACCAGCTACCACCGAAATGAAGTCAACCGCCCACCCCGTATTCCCTGTCTGCACTCCACCACCGTCAACTCCACGGTTCCTTCTAATCCGCCATACCTCGACTGCATTCTCCGACGAGTAGCCGCCGCCCTGCACGCGCTTCGCACCGGGGCACGGCACGGAAACGGCTCCTGCGGTGCTCGCGGTTCCCGTCGCTGCCGACGCTGTCACCACTTCGTAGCCCATGTTGGGTCCTGGTGTGGCGCAAACGGCATGGACTGTGACACTCTGACCAGCCACCACAGAGAAGAAGGAAATCGCCCACCCGCGGTCGCCTGTTTGCGTTCCACCTGCATCGACTGGTCTGCTCCTCCAAACCCGCCACACCTCGCTGCTGTTCTGCGATCTGTAGCCGCCACTCAAAACGCGCTTTGTGCCTGAGCAAATCACCGCAGCGGTTCCCAGTGTGCCGACTGCTCCCGTCGTCACGGTGGACGTTACAACTTCGTGGCCTGCGAAAGGAGCGAAACAAGTGATGGTAACGTTCGAGACATTGGCCTTTGGTACAGTCCCGGAGCCGTTGCCAACAGTACAGGTGTCGCGCGAAAACGCCGGAGATAACACGGTGACGCTGTACGTGCTGCCGCTCGGAATCATGCCGAAAGAAAAATTCCCATTGGTTGCGACAGGGACATCGTTGCCGCCGTTGTTTTGAAGCACGAGACCAGCAAGGCCGACAAGACCGGTGACAGAGCCACTGAGTGTGAACGTCGCAGTGGTGCATGTCACCGTAACGTTGGTGACGTTGGCGCCGGCAACTGCCCCACTCCCATTGCTGACTGTGCAATTCTGGAAAGCGGGCTGGGTCAGCACCGTGACGTTGTATGCGGCGCCGTCCGCAAGACCGGTGCTAAAGGTGTAATTCCCGCTAGCGGAAACAGTGCGGTTGTTGCCGCCATTGTTTTGAAGCACGAGGCCTGCGCTCGAAAGACCAGTGACGGTGCCACCAACTGTGTAACCTGGTGCCGTAGCTGAATCGCTGCAGGCGGCAACAAGCCCGCAGGCGAACAACGCGAGAATCATTCTTGCGGCAGCCATAATCTCATCCTGTGCGATTGGTTTTGTTCAGCTGCTTTGATATTGCACTATGCGAGCGTGGTTACAGAGTTGTCAAGTTCAACGTGATGAACGCTCCATATAGCCTGTAACCTTACTTCTTCGCCGCGCGCATGACCCCGTAGTCCTTCGTTATTTCCTCACTGGGGAATGCGTCCTGCAACCGCATCGCGGATACGAGGATCGAGGCCGCGCACCTTGCTCAATCGCTTGCGCAGCTCCTTGCTGCGCACGTAGCCCTTGTTAAACGCTGCTTTGCAAAACTCAACATCCTTCTGCCGCCCCGCAATCGCCTTTGATATCCAGAGGTCATGCGTCTCAAGACACCATGCAACGACTCCATTGGTTGCGGGCGTCTCGAAGCGAACGAGCCGGCTGCGCCAGCCACTCGGAAGGACGGCGGTGGACTCGACGACGCCCTGCGCATAATAACCGAAGGTGGCGTGAAACATCGAAGCCTCACCGATGCTCCCGTCGATGAGGTCCGCGAGCTTTCCATCCGGATCCTTCATTGCCGCAACGTCAACTTCAATTGATCGCCGTGCCTCTTCCGGCAGTTCTCCGTCCACGCTGCCATGCAAAGCCTGGCTCCCGATAACGAGGACCTCGCGCACTCCGAGTACCCCTCCAACCGCTCGAATGGCATGCTCAAATTCAGCGCGATTCATCGCAGTGCCGCGTTGTCTGATGGTCCGAACGTGAGGTACACCGACGCGCGCTCCTGAGCACTGAGCACGCCCGCGAACGGCGTGACATGACGGAGCTCGCGCGCCCACGGAGACGGATCCAGCAGAACATCAACAATGGAAGCAATGGGCCGCTCCAGAATGAGAGCCCACTCACTGAGCAAAGTGGAATTGGCCGCAACGGATAGTGACATCCTCGCCAGTGTCTGGCGTGCTTGACGAAGTGCCGCCTCTGGCTCCGCTAAGAGACGCCGCGCGATCGCACGGTGCAATGCGAGTGATCGGCGTTCTTCCCTGGTCAGTGGCGGATGAAATGTGACAAAGGCGTCGAGCGCCACCGAGTGGGCGAGGCGACGCAATGTTGAGAGTGTAGGACTCTTGTGACCGGCCTCATACGCGGCGACGGTCGGCTGCGATGTACCGCCCGCTTCCGCGAATGCGGCCTGCGTGAGGCCGGCAGCAAGGCGCAAAGCATGGATTTCATTCACGCCTTAATATATCTGATCAGATATAATGGCGCAAGTCGACGCCGCTACACGTATTCCAGACAACGTCGCCAGCCGAACTAACATCGTGTGCACAGGCGGCTGGTCGGCGACGTCATCGTAATGACGAGCGCCCTGACGGACTCGGCATCATCCGCTGTGAGGAAATACAATGATACCTGTTGGCCGGAGTTTGCCGTTGACAATGGCTGCGCTCACGTTGACCGCCGCACATACACTATTGCCGCCCGCGACTGGGCGCGGCGGCGCGAATCTCGCTGAGAGCACAGCTTCCCTTCGACGCTGCACAATGGCGGTGCAGGCATCACCGCCATTGCTGATTCCATCGGGAAGCGACATCGCGTTTCTGGGGTCGGCGCGGCCCGATACTCTTGGTGTTCCGCTTGTGGACGCATTTACCGGAATGTTGAGCGGATTCTCTCTTCCCTCTCTGGGGTCCACGCGCTTCGGTCAGTTGGTCGACATCGATCGACTCTCTCTGCGCCGGCCCGCCGACATGCCGCCAGGAGAGCGGCGAGTAGTGCTCGTACCCTGGGGCCTCGGTTCCAACTGCGGCCTCACCCGATGGATCGCTAGCTCGCGCTGGCTCCCTATCGGTATGCGTGGAATTCTTTACGGGTCGCTTCGAGAGCGTCGCCACTGGGTACAGGGAATTCCCACTGCTGATGTGTGGGTGATACGCGGGCATCCCATCTGGCCCGAGAATCCGTCACCTGCCGATAGCGCCACGACGATGAACGCACAGCAAGCACTCGACCTACTCGATGCGTTGCCATCTGACTCGTCGCTCCAGGCAGCACCTTCCGAAGCATTCCGAGGCTTTCAGGCGAAACTGTCGGCAAGGCCTCGTCTTCACGAGAAGTCAGTAGCGACGGTCGACGCTGTGCGAGAACACATCCGCGATCTGACGGCCCGTGCTCTACCAATGCCGGCGGGGGGCACCTATCGTCTCCAGATCCGCTCTTCATCAGGGACCGTTTACACATTGCTTATCCGGACGTCCGCGTCTGCTCTCAACGCCACTGTGATGTACAACCCACCGCAATCCGATCCGACGCGGCCGCTACATGACTTTCTTTCACTCCGTCCATCGTCTGTCACGCTCGCAATGTCGGCCGGTGGCACGGAAGAACGTCTGATTTCGGGAAGCTTGACTCACTATCCTGACAACAGCATGCAGATTGCGGCCGAAGGTGTGCGAGGAGCGCAGGGTGTCATCGTGTGGCACGCTGCGCTGGTCATCCCCACCGATGGCGTGTTGAACGGTAATTCCGGGCCGACAAGGAGGGTCATTCAACCCGGCGATCTGCCGCTGGGAAGCATGTCGATTGACGCATTGCGCATCGAACAGCGACCCGACGGCAGTTTCATCATTCCTGAAACGACGGTGACTACGCCGAACGGAGAATTTCGCCTGTCCGGTGAGCGGATATCGAACGTGACGTTCGCGGTGCTGATTCACCGTCAGTAAGGTCATCACAATCGAAGGCCCATCTGCCTGGGCTTGACCATAATAACGCAATGCGTTATCATAAGTGATCAAATCGTTCCGCGATCGCGACACCGAACGGCTGTTCGCTCGAGAGCCAGTCCGCAGGTTCCCGGCCGACGTCCGCAGAGCGATGCTCCGAAAACTCGTTGCGGTCGATGCAGCGGAAACTCTTGAGGACCTGCGCGTCCCACCGGGCAACCGCCTCGAGAAGCTCCGAGGCGATCGACTCGGCCAATACAGCATTCGAGTCAACGAGAAGTGGCGCGTTTGCTTTCGATGGCAAGGAGCAGACGCGTTCGAAGTTGCGATCGTGGATTATCACTGAGGAGACGCGACATGGCTAATCGCAAACTCGCCCCAATTCATCCAGGCGAAGTCCTCCTGGCTGATTTCCTTGAACCGATGGCAATTTCGCAGTATCGTCTCGCGAAGGATATCAGCGTTCCTCCTCGACGGATTAACGAGATCGTACACGGCACGCGCGCGATATCTGCCGACACTTCGCTTCGGCTGGCCCGTTACTTCGGAACGACGGACCACTTCTGGCTGAACCTGCAGGCGCGCTATGACCTGGAGATGGAGCGTGATCGACTCGGTGATCGGCTGCGCAAGGAAGTCGCGGTCTTGCGAGCGGCGAGCTAGAAGACGATGGCGTTGCTGAATCGTTCTGCGATAATACTGATACCGAAGAAGCCATATGAGGACTGGGCCAACTCACTCGATGACGATGGTCCCCGTTTCAGGATTTCGGAGGCCAACGACGAGCTCACCGTGTTTCTGGGACCTGAACTCACATACGTTGAAGATGTCGATGCTTTCGTGACGAAGAACTTCCAGTACTTCTTCACTTCCTGGCTGGAGGGTTGGAGCACTGATCCATCGGAATGGCCTCAGCGCCGAACGCGAAAAATGTTTCATGAGTGGTTCGATGTCCGAATCCACTCTGTCGTTGAGGACACGATCGATGAACCCTATGAGCATCTGGAGTGAGGTGGGAGGTTCAAACATCGACGCACTACCTGGATTGTGCGGAATCCGCGATGCATCAGGCGATCTCGGGCAGCCCGGATGGATTCGAATGAAAGTCAGCCCACAGATCTCCGACGGTCGCCAATCTCGTCGTCATCATCCGGAGTGTCAGCGACTGCGGACCGACTTCCCCGCTCTCCACCTCACGCCAGGTACACGGCGCTGAAACGGGCGCACCAGGCTTCGGGCGCACGGCATACGTCGCCGCGTATGTCTGCCCTATCTCGTTCCGCCCCGTATCCACCAGGATTCGACCATGCCGGTCAGCCTTGTAAAATTCCTGCGTGAACAGCTCGGGCGTTCGGCCCACCAGCTCGCGCCCCACGTGGTGCGCGAAGCGCGCGACCATCTGCCATTCAGCAGATCCGTCGAGAGGCATAGCGATATGGAAGCCTTTGGAGCCCGATGTTTTCACCCAGGGAGTGCAGCCAAACTCGCGCAGAATATCGCCAAGCATGACCGTCGCCTGAATCAGCGCTTCCGGCGCCACGTTGTCCGGCGGGTCGAGATCGAAGACGCAGATGTCGGGCTGGGTGAGATGCGGCACGCGCGACGTCCACACGTGCGGCGTTATGCAGTTCTGATTCGCCAACCATAGAAGTCCGCGTTCGTCCGTCACCACCGGGTAGTTCACGATGCCATCATTTTTGGGCACGGCCACGCGCTCGAGCCATGCCGGTCCTTTGGCGACGTTCTTCTGAAAGAAACCCGGCTGGCCGATTCCGCGATGGAATCGTTCCATCGTCACTGGGCGGCCTGCGAGGTGCGGCAGCATCACCGCCGCCACGCTCGCGTAATACGCCGCCAGCTCTCCCTTGGTGATGCCGTCATCCGGGAACATCACCTTATCGGGATGAGAGATAGCGATTGTCATTACGCGCGGTAATCCTTTTGCCCTGGTGAACGACGTCGTCGGCATCTCGTCACCATCGAGTTGCGCGCGCAGCGCACTTTGCATTGCATCAAGATGGTAATGCCGCTCGCGTGGGCCGGCTACGGTTCGACAAACCCCGGAGGAACCGGCGCACGATCCATGCATGAACGCCGCTCCCTATCACAATGACTTTGTAGAGCCTTCCGACTCCGGGCCGAAACATCGCCCGCGTCACCGCGCGCACTCTGGTTGCTCCGCTTCCTGCACTCGGGCCGGTGGCTTCGAGCTCGAAAGACAACTCGTATTCCGCGAAGAGATGCGCTCCACTCAGGCGAAGCCAGCGCGTTGGTAACTCTTCGCGCTCAGGAAAGCCTCGCGGACCCAGCAAGAAGGAGCGCGCGATGGCCGTCTGCAACGCGGCCCACGTCGAGGCAAGATCCATTGGCAACTCAATCTCGTGCGCGTCAATGAACGCAAGGTCGCTCGCCGGCGTCGTCAGTGAATCCTCACCGGGCCTTCGTCATTTGCTCGATGGCAATCCATCCTTCGGGCGTGATGCCCATAATCTCGGTGGCAACGCCCGCCGTTGGTAGGTATCGAAGAAAGCCATGCGCGCAATTGGGTGGTCCACCGATCTGGGCGAGTTCGAGTCCCGCGATGGTGTTGTTGATACTTCTCATATTTATTTGCTGCCCCTGTCCAGGAAACTGTGGTATCACTACCACGGGCTCGGCTGAGGCTTTCCCGTGGCGATTAACTTGAGCAAATTGCCGCCGACAAGTAAACCCCACGCGTTTGAGCAGGCATTTCGCCCTAGTTCCAGTTATCGATCTTGAGGTCGTTGGGAGACGGCGAGCCCCTGCCGGTCTCTGCGAACTCCCGGAGACTCAATAGGAACGTTGCCCACTTCATGCTGCAATGGGCCGTGAATTCAGCCGCTTCACGCCAGTTCCGGTGACCGAAGATCAGTACTGCGTACTCGCCCTGCCGCGACACATCAAAGGTTGCATCGGTGCCAATCCATTCAGGCGGCCCGTCCGTGAAGCGCCAGTGGACGCTGGAATTCGGATCCACCTTCGTGACGTCGAAGTTCATCGTTCCGATTTGCTCGCCGGCCGGATTTGCGAAGCGAGCGGTCATCGAACCAGCGGGGCCGGATGTGCCGGTTGTGTCTCGCGTCCACCAGCCCGCCACGCCAGCAACGGTCGATACCGCCTCCACAACACTCGCGACAGGCGCCTTGATGCCGATTCTGTGAATAATGTCTACCATGTTCTCCTCTCTTGCTGGGTTCTTGTTGACTATGGGCACTTGCATCATGCTAGTAGACAATATGCACTTGCGTCATGCAAGTCAAGAGCTAGATTTCTTTCTCATGCTGGGACGCTCGTACGACGGTCAGTCATGCTCGGCAGCCAAGGCGCTGGAGCTCGTGGGAGAACGCTGGAGCCTCTTGATCCTGCGCGACGCGATGTTCGGCAACTGCACGCGCTTTCTCCAGTTCGAGAAGAGCCTGGGCATCGCCCCCAACATCCTCACCACACGACTGGAGGGTTTTGTTGCGGCGGGGCTCATGAAGCGCAGGGTGGCGAAGGGATCCAGCGATCCACCGGAGTATGTGCTGACCCGGAAGGGGATGGAGCTCAAGCCGGTCATTATCGCGTTGACCGAGTGGGGCGATAAATGGGTGCGGCCTGGTCCGGTCGAATACATCGACAAGCGAAATAGCCGGCGCGTGGAGGTACAACTGCGGCGCACAGCCGATGATGCTCCAGTGTCCGTGGACAATATCGTCGTGCGGAAGCGCTGAGCAGAGCCGCGCGCGCCTCTCAGGGAACATCACCTTATCGGGATGACTGATAGGATTGTCACTGCGCGGCGGTCCGCACGACGTCACGCGGCTTTCGATCAGTCACGATGCTGAGCAGGCGCGAGTGACGCAGCTTTTCGTGTACCGTCCATTCGATGAAAGCGACGCGCACGACGATTCGCGGTTTCACCCAGTGTTCGCGCACACGCGGTAATCCTTTTGCTTTGGTGAACGGCGTCGTCGGAATCTCGTCAGCATCGAGTTGCGCGCGCAGGCTGGTGAGGAGTTCCGTATCGAATCCCGTACCAACCTTGCCGGCGAATACGAAGTCATCACCCTCGTAGTAGCCGACAAGCAGAGCAACTCGCATTTCATCTTGAGCCAGTGCTTCGAACGACGATGCTCGTATGGAGCGTCGAGTCGCTTGGCGATCACACCTTCCCATCCTTCGGCGCAGGCGCGCTCCCAAGGTGCGTCGCCGTCGACGGGGCGAACACGATGCAAAGGCGCGCGCAACGGAAGCCCGTCGAGGATCGCGCGCCGCTCGGCAAGTGGGAGTTCTCGCAGATCGCGTGTGTCGAACCAGAGGACATCGAAGATGTGGAAGCCGGAGGACCGGTCCCACGTCAGTTCGCCGTCGAGGATCAGATTGTTAGCGGGCAGCGCCGCGATCGCGGCGGCGATCCCCGGAATGTCCTGCGGCTTCCGCGTTCGCGAGTACATGCGCGCGACGTCACCGTTCTTGAACGCGAGCAAACGGATGCCGTCGATCTTGCGCTCGAAGGTCCATCCGGGAGCTGTAAAACGCTCCTGCGTCAACGTCGCCGCCATCGGTTCGAGCCACTCGGGCATCGCTGTCGCAGGGAGGCGTGTTTGCATGATGTTTCAAAGATACGCGCGACCGAACAACGAACCACGAAACGCGGGAGCCGGTCGCCCCCGAAATTACGGGCGGGGTGCGACCCTGAATTCGTGAATAACAGATCCCGCCTCATTCACAAATTCTACCTTGGCCTCCTTCGGACTCACGGTCAATCGCGCGTGGCCAGAGTCAGCCCAGTAGCGCGAGTAGCCGGTGACACCGGGATCAAAGTGCCACGGGGCCCCGAAGCTCCCGGGCAGCGTGTAGTGAATACCGTCGACGATGTCGTCCACGAAGACGTGGTCATGGCCGTAGAAGAAAATCTGAACGCCGTAATCCCGCATCATCTGGTGTACAACGCGCTGCTCGCCAACGCTCACCGCGCGCGCGCCGCCACGCCCGTACAACGTGTCGGTAGGATTGCCAGCGTTGCCGCCGACCGCATGATGAATCCCGATGAACTTGAATTGCTGAGTCGATCTCCGGAGCGTGTTTTCCAGCCAGGCCAGCTGCTCCGGCCCCAGTGTCCAATCATCGACGAGCGATACGTCCCCCCTCGCAGGTAACGGCAGTGTTCCCGACGGCTTGGTGTAGCTCTGCACGTTCAGCATCACGAACAGGGCCGAACCCCACGTAAACGCGAAGTAATCCTGTCCCGAACCACCTCCCTCCGGATACGTGCGATGGTCGGGATTGGGCAACAAGCGATGGCGCACCGCTCGCACGATGTCGAGTGATGCTGGTGGAAACTTTCCTGACTCTCCTTCCCAATTGCCCACGACACTGAAGTGCGGTGCATTCGAGGTGATCGGCCCCATGTGCCGCCGGTACATTTCGTACGCGGCTTCCGCGCCGGCAGCGGCCTGCTGCGCCTCGCCCCGCGAACTGCCCCACGCGACATTGTCACCGAGTGCAAGCACGAAGTCCGGCTTGTCGCGCACGACGTTGCGGATGACCGTATCCATCACCGCAACCTGGGCACTGCCTTCGGCGAAGGTGCCCGTGTGCGGATCCGTCATCAGCACCGCAGTGAACGTCTCGTCCGGACCGCGCGTCGTGATGAACCCGCCTTGCGCCACGACCGCCTCCGCGCCGGAAGCGGCAAGCACACGTATCCGGTAACCGTACCGCGTCGCGGGCGAGAGTCGGTCGAGTGTCACCTCGAGCATGCCGCCGGCATTCACCGTGATCGACGGAGTGGTTCGCAGCACTTCCTGCGTGCCGCCCGCCAACAGCTCGACGACCGCGCTTCCATCCTCCGGTCCGTTCCGGGCGTTGATCAGAATGGAGGATCCAGTGGGACGCGACAGCAGCGGCGGCAACCCAAGTTGCGGAGCGCTCGCTGCCTCAGCACGCCTCGCGAGGATGGCCGGGCTCACCATTATGGCGCCCGCCGTCGCGAGAAACGTGCGCCGCGAAGGGTTGCGTGGGTCGGATGATGAGGTCATTACAAGTTCACCAATGTTGTAGACGCGCTCGGGTTGGCCGTCGTGATGTCACAACTGTACTGTCACCGTTGTTCCTTTCCCCGCTTCACTCTCTATCAGCAGTTGTCCGCCATGTGCGGTCGCGATCTGGCGCGCGATTGGAAGGCCGAGCCCTGTGCCCTCGCGCTTCGACGAACGGAAAGGTTTGTCCAGTTCCCGTATCTCCGCCGCACCCATCCCGGCGCCATTGTCGCGAATTATCACATTCAGTTTTTCCGCGTTGCGCTCGACACCGACGCTGGCAAATCCGCCTGGGCCCAATGCCTGCGCAGAATTGAACAGCAGATTGGAGAAGAGCTGCTCCAGAGCGGATGCGTCGCCATTTACCCAGATGGGATCCTGTGAAAGATCTAGATCGAGACGGGCAGGTACT
This sequence comes from uncultured Gemmatimonadales bacterium, assembly GCA_964556695.1. Taxonomy (GTDB): domain Bacteria; phylum Gemmatimonadota; class Gemmatimonadetes; order Gemmatimonadales; family Gemmatimonadaceae; genus CAZKXZ01. Next base: position 1,895 of record CAZKXZ010000060.1, on the reverse strand, counting down.
GCGGCAAATGCTCCCTCCACCATTGATGCCGCCGCGTGAATGGGATCGCGCAGATCGAGACGCTGCGATGCCATCCGCGCTCCCCGTGCCACGCGCAGTGCGCCAGTGACCGCTGCCTCCAGCCTCATCACAGAGTTGAGCGCTCTGTTCACCAGAACCATCGATTGTTCCTCGGATTGCTTGCGTCGTGACACACGCTGTAGATCGAGCTTGATGGAGGTGAGCGCGTTGCGGACGTCGTGCGAGAGCGCCGTCGCGAATTCACCGACAGCCGCAAGCGCGTTGCGCTGAGAAAGCGTTTCGAGCGTTTCGCGCAGACTCCGTATCATCGCATTGAACGAGCGCCCCAACCTGCGCACCTCCGCAGGGCCGGCCACACCGACGTCGCGCTCCAGATTTCCCTGGCTCACTGCGTCCGCAGCTTCGGCCAGTCGCTCCAGCGGGCGCGTCACCCTCAGGGTCAGAGCGAGCGTCAGCAGGACCGCGAATATCGACACGATCACAAGAGCAAACGTCCCGATCTGCGCATTGCGTTCGAAGACGCGCGTGTAGCCTACGAGCGGCGCGGCAATCGCGATATCGAGTGGCGGTGACTCCAGCCGGTGGATTACCGCACGCCACTGCTTTCCTGCTACGGAGCGGAAGGTATCTGCGGGAAACAACTGGGCGGATTGCAAGTTCTGAAGAGCGATGTCCTGCCCGCGCTCACGAATGGCGTATTCGCCGCCAGCAATCAGCGTGCGTGTGTCGGCAGGAACTATCGCAGTAAAAAGAACAGCGAATCGCGCCTCGCCGATGGTTGAACCACTGGAGTCAACAATCGGAATGGAGGTGCGCATTTTCTTGAATCTGGGCAATGCGCTGCTTCCATCCTCCGCGCTCCACACAACAGAACCATCGTTCCGACGCAGTTCGACGGCCTGGATGGTCTCGCGCAGTTCGTCTGTACGCTGCGCCAGCCACTGCGCCTCGGCCGCCGACGGTGTGCCACTCTGAATCGCATCAATCGTGACCTGATTGTTAGCGATGAAACCCATGTTGCCATACCGGTATTTCCACCGTTCCTGAACCGCAGTAGCGAAAGCGCTCGCAGATTCGTCGAGATGCTGCTTGAGCAGCGTTTCACCAGCGCGGATGGCACTGCTGGAAAGCCAGAATCCCAGAGCGCCGAGTGGGAGCAGCGCACCGAAGAGCACAATGAGAAGCACGTGAGTGCGTACCGCGGTGGCCGAACGTTCCGGTGGCATGTTCATTCCAGGTTGTATTTGCGCATGAGGCGCATAAGTCTGGGGCGCGACACTCCCAGGATCACCGCTGTCCGTGCCTTGTGTCCGCCGGTCGCCGCCAGCACTCGCGACACCTGCTCGCGCTCCACTTCCTCAAGTGAGGAGAGAGTGGACCGCCCTGACGCTGTCGGTGATTCAATGGAAAGGTGTTCACCGCGGATGACATTGCCCGACGCGAGCACCGCCGCGCGCATGACACAGTTCTCCAGCTCGCGCACATTGCCCGGCCAGCTGTGCCCTATCAGCCGATCGAGCGCTTCCTGTGACAGAACAGGTGTTGCGCTTGACATCACAGACGCCGCTCGCCGCAGCATGTGCTCGGCAAGCAACGGGATGTCGGTGGGCCGATCGCGCAACGGAGGAATGCGAATCTCCACCACACGCAGGCGATAGTACAGATCTTCGCGGAAGCGATGCTGCTCCACCATCTCCTCGAGATTCTGGTGGGTAGCAGCAATCACGCGGGCGCTTGTGTGTTCGCCGCGATCGGCTCCCACAGGATGAAACTCGCGGTTCTGAAGTACGCGCAGCAGTTTGCTCTCCAGGTCCGAAGATGTGTCGCCGATTTCGTCGAGGAAGATCGTTCCGCTTCCCGCCAGTACGAAGCGT
>CAZKXZ010000059.1:0-31733 GCA_964556695.1 uncultured Gemmatimonadales bacterium | reverse complement strand
CGCTGAACTTTCAGCCCGGCCTTTTCCAGCACGGCGGCGGTGCCGGTCGTGGCAGAGGTGGAGGCGGAGGTGGGCTCCCTCCCAACAGCACGAGCACTATGCGCTTCGGTGGAGTAGCGCAGATCTCTTTCGACGCGCAGGCGCGTGAGGCGTATGTCGCGGACGGGTTCCGCAACAGGCGCGTCGCTGTTCTGGACATGGAAACTGGCGCGGTGAAACGATTCTGGGGCGCGTATGGCAAGCCGCCGGTTGATAGTGCTGTTCCAGCATATGATCCGGCCGCACCTGTCTCGCAGCACTTCCGAACCGTGCACTGCGCCGAACCGGCAAACGATGGCTTCGTGTACGTCTGCGATCGCTCCAGCAATCGCATTCAGGTCTTCCAGAAGAACGGCACATTCGTGAAGGAAAAAGTGATCATGCCGGCGACGAAGGCCGAAGGAGCAGTGTGGGATATCGCTTTCTCGCGTGATCCGCAGCAGCGTTTCATGTACGTCGCCGATGGCCGCAACATGAAAGTGCACGTGCTCGATCGGCAGTCGCTCGAAGTGCTAACCAGTTTCGGTGATGGTGGCCGGATACCGGGCGCCTTTCTCGCGGTTCATAGCATCGCGGTCGATTCTCGCGGAAACGTCTACACTGGCGAGGCCAGCGAAGGAAAACGTGTTCAGAAGTTTGTGTTCAAGGGAATTGGATCAGTGCCGAGGAACCAGGGCATTCTATGGCCACGACGATGACAAAGAATCGAAAGTTGATTTTCGGCGCCGCGCTGGTCGCGGCAATCGCTGCACTTGGCATTGGCCAGGCGGCGCTCGATGCGAAGAGCGAATCCCAGATGGTGCAGGCGCCCAGGTTCGAAGTTGATCCATTCTGGCCCAAGCCGCTTCCCAACAAGTGGGTGTACGGGAACGTCATCGGCGTCGGCGTGGATTCACGCGACCACGTGTACATCGTTCACCGGGCCAGTGCATCGCTGCAGGCAAGTGAAGCTGGACTGCGAGACGGCTCCAGCGAGTGCTGCACGGCCGCACCTCCGGTATTGGAATTTGATCCCGACGGCAATCTGGTACGAAGTTGGGGAGGTCCGGGACAGGGCTATACGTGGCCCGAGTCCAATCATGGAATTGCAATCGACTCCAAGGACAATGTATGGATCGGCGGCAATGGAGGCGGCGATTCGCACGTTCTCAAATTCACCCGTGATGGCAAATTCCTGATGCAGATCGGAACGCCGGGTGGCACCGCAGCCGCGAGCCTCGATTCAACACGGTTCGGACGCGTGGCGAAGATTTCCATCGATGAAGCTGCGAACGAAGCGTATTTCGCGGATGGTTATCAGAACCGGCGCGTTGCCGTTGTCGACATGACCACTGGCAAGTTGAAGCGCTTCTGGGGCGCTTATGGCGAAACGCCGAGTGATGCTACAATTCCGGGTTACAATCCGGATGCGCCGCTAATCAGGCAGTTCCGCACTCCCGTTCACTGCGCGGAGCCGTCAACAGATGGTTTGGTTTATGTCTGCGACCGTCCCAACGATCGCATCCAGGTTTTCCGCAAGAACGGACAGTTCGTGAGCGAAGTTCGCATCGCCGAGCGCACGCTGGGCGACGGTTCCGTGTGGGATATCGCATTTTCAAAGGATGCAGCGCAGAAGTACATGTATCTCGCAGACGGGAAAAACGAACGGATCTATGTGATTGATCGGCTGACATTGAAGATCCTCACACAGTTCGGCGCTGGTGGACGCCAGCCAGGCCAGTGGTTCGCTGTGCACAGCATCGCTACCGATTCCAGAGGCAACATCTTCACGACGGAGACATACGACGGCAAGCGACTTCAGAAGTTTGTGTACAAGGGCATTGCGTCCGTACCAGCCAAGCAAGGCGTGGTGTGGCCGACGACGACGCCTCCTCCCCGCTGACGCGACGCGCCGTCACCGATCCGAACTTTCCACATTCGCAAAACCGCGAGTACAAATGTGCTCGCGGTTTTGCTTTGTGCCATCGCGCAGTTGTGCTCGTCTTATTGCCATCGCTACTGTCGAATCTGTTCGACATTAAGCGGTCAACTTATATTGCGTCGCCATTGACCATTGATGGCATCGCAAAGAGTCCAACAATGAGGAGGCCTCATGAAGTGGAAGGCGCTAACATTGGTTGCAGTGGTAGCAGGTGTGGCAGGACCCTCCATCGCAGATGCCTGTGAGTGGGGTCCAAACAGACAGTACCTCCGTGCCGGAGGCACCAGTCTCGCTCTTAGTGTCCTGACGCCAACCGACGACCTCTTTGGGTCGATGGTTGTGGCTGGGACTCTTGGACTCGGCCTTGGCGATCGGTTCGTGATTGCACCGTCTGTCGGTATGTGCATGATCGGCGCTGATGGTGGTGGCGAAGACTTCAGCGAGGTCATGTTCGGCGGAACAGCTGCATTCCAAGTGGTCGGCAGCTCTGACAGCAAGTTCAAGCTGAATGCGCAGGCCGGTGTTTCGATCATGAGCTACTCTGGCGTGACTGAGACCAACATCCCGATTCAGGCCGCAGCTCAGGTCGCGGCATCGGAGAAGGCCGCGATCTACTTCGGCGGCGGAATCGTAATGAGCAAGTTCAAGACCGATCTCGTCGATTTTTCCGAGAATGACCCCGTGCTGTTCGGCGGGATAAACCTAATGCTCGGCAGGCTGACGTTGAGCGGTGGACTGGGTGCCAGACTTGCCGACGACACCGACCTCGATCTCACTATCGCCCTGAAGCTTCCACTCGGCGGTGGATGAGGTAGTGACTAGTGACTAGTGCTAGTGGTTAGTGCTGGTAACTAAATGAGGGTTTTGTCATTCCCGCGAAGGCGGGAATCCAGCGAGGACAATACTGGATTCCTGCTTTCGCGGGAATGACGCATCCGGGTCCGTTCAGTATTTGGGAATTGACGGATCCACTTCGTCAGTCCATCTGAAAATCCCGCCTGCGAGATTTGCGACTCGGCTGAATCCAGCGGCTCGCAGTTGCTCAGCGGCTGACTGGCTGCGGCGACCTGTCTTGCATTGCAGCACAATCAGTCGGTCGCGGTCCAGTGAGTGCAGCTGGCTGGCGAGGTCTCCCATCGGAATGAGACGGGCGCCTTCCAGGCGCGCGATGTTCCATTCGAAGGGCTCGCGCACATCTATCAGATCGAGATCGTCACCCCTCAACATGCGGCGATTCAGTTCCGCAGGAGTCATTTGTACAATGCCGTTCAGCGTCGCAACAGCAATTTCTGCCTTGTGCGGCAGCGGAGCGCCGCAGAACTGTTCGTAGTCAATGAGTTCCTTTATTTCTCGCGTACCACAGGCGGGACAGGTCTCGTCGCGGCGCACTGTCACCGTTCGGAATTTCATCTCGAGCGTATCGATCAACAGCAAGCGACCGGCGAGTGACGTGCCGATTCCAAGGAGAAGTTTGATTGTCTCCGTTGCCTGAATGGTGCCGACAAGACCTGGCAGCACACCGAGTACTCCGCCTTCCGCACAGCTGGGCACGAGTCCCGGAGGCGGGGGCTCGCGGAAGAGGCAGCGATAACACGGGCCATCGGCCGTCGCGAAAACGGATGCCTGTCCCTCGAAACGAAAAATGCTTCCGTACACATTGGGTTTGCCCAGGAGAACAGCCGTGTCGTTGGTGAGGTAACGCGTTGCAAAGTTGTCCGTACCATCGACTATGACATCGAAATCCGCGGCAATCCGGAGCGCGTTCTCTGAGGTGAAGGGTTCGTTGAACCCTTCCACGTGCACGTTGGGATTGACATCGCGAATGCGATCCCTGGCCGATTCTATCTTGGGACGTCCAACATCCTTGGTGCCGTGAATGATCTGCCGCTGCAGATTGCTCTGGTCCACCTTGTCAAAATCGACAATGCCGAGCGTGCCTACACCCGCGGCGGCGAGGTAGAGTGCCGTTGGCGATCCCAGCCCTCCCGCACCAATCAGGAGTACGCGCGATGCCTTGAGTTTGCGCTGACCATCCACGCCAACGTCGGGAAGGATGAGATGCCGGCTATAGCGTACCAGTTCCTCACGCGAGAGATCGTCACTCCCGCTGGCCGCACGCGGGTTGTCTGTGCTCACCATTACCGCCTCCACTTTTCAGCCCCCCGCGATTGCGGGGACGACAACCACTTCGTCGCCGTCTTTCACATTCGCGTCAAAGCCACCGGCAAAGCGAATGTCTTCGTCATTGAGATAGATGGTCACGAATGCATACTGCTCTCCCGTATCCGCGCGCAATCGGGGAGCGAGAGCGGGATACCTGACGGAGGCTTCTTTTATCACATCACCAACTGTGGAGCCGGTACTGAGAATGTTGCGTTGCCCATCGGCGAGGCGTGCAAGAACGGTTGGAAGGCTGAGTGTTACTGACATTGGGGACTCCAGTGTAAAAGCGTTAACATGGATTCCGGCTTTCGCCGGAATGACAAGACCTGGTTATGTGACGTTCTCCACAAGCGCGCGAACCTCTCGCAGGCGCGCGCTGATCACCGGCAATTCTGTTACCTGCCCATCAATGGCATCGAGTGTCTTGAGACCATTGCCCGTAATGCAAAGAACAACTTCATCGTCCGCGCGCAGCCTGCCCTCGGCCGCGAGAGCGAGCGCGGCTCCCAGTGTGACGCCGCCTGCTGTTTCGGTGAATACGCCAACCTCCGCTGCCAGCAACCTGATTGCAGACACAAGGTCCTCATCAGAGACAGCGGCCGCCCATCCGCCACTGCTCCGCAGGACGCGCGAGGCAAACAGTCCATCAGCTGGATTGCCGATTGCGAGCGAGCGTGCAATCGTGTCCGGCACTACGGGCACCACCTGATCTGTCTCCGCGCGAACTGCATTTACTATTGGCGAACAGCCGTCTGCCTGCGCCCCATACAGCCGCGGCGCGGCGCCCTCCACCAGTCCTGCCTTGATAAACTCTCCGAATCCCTTGTGAAGTTTCGTAACCAGTGATCCGCCCGCCATCGGGGCCACCACCGCTGTCGGAAGTCGCCAGCCGAGCTGTTCCGCAATTTCGAAGGCGAAGGTCTTTGAGCCTTCGCCGTAGTAGCTGCGCAGATTGACGTTCACCACGCCCCAGCCGAAGTGATCGCTCACTTGAGCGCAGAGCCGGTTCACGTCGTCATAGTTGCCACGAACACGCACGACATTCGCGCCATAGACCTGCGACGCGAGAATCTTGGCGCGCTCCAGTGACTCGGGGATGAAAATCCACGACTTGAACCCGGCACGTGCGGCGTGTGCCGCGACGGCGTTGGCAAGATTCCCAGTTGAGGCGCAGCCGATTGTGTCGAGTCCGAACGCCGCGGCCGCGTTGATGGCCGAAGCAACCACACGGTCTTTGAACGAGAGCGACGGATGCGACACCGCATCGTTCTTCACCCAGCAGCGTTTGACGCCCAGTCGCGCGGCGAGTCGCGGCGCATCGAGGAGCGGGGTGCAGCCCGTGTCGCGTGAATGTTCGACTTCGCCCTCGAATGGAAGCCATTCGCGGTAGCGCCAGATTGAGCGAGGGCGCTTTTCGATATCGGCGCGCGTGGGGAGGGCGCGATCAGGATTGTACAGCGGCTCGAGCGGACCGAGACAGTTTTCGCAGATGGCGCTGGGAGTGGGGGGAAACTCGGTGCGGCAGAGCCTGCAGATCAGCGGCAGGGCCGTGTAGGTTGCCGGTTTCGCGGGGGCTGCGGTCGATATTTCTCCAACGAGCAGCGTGTTGGTCAATACGATTGTCATCCTAGTTCGCTCCTTGTGCGGCGGACTCAATGGTCCGTTGTTTTTGAATCACGATTTCGTTGCGAGCCTGGCGCAGCTCCGCCTCTGAGTCACTGTCGATCGGGTAACAGTGCTCCGCTGCCGGGAATTGTCCGCTACGCACGTCCGCTGCATACGCGGCAAAGGCGCGTTGCACCGCCTCACCCACTGACGCGTAGCGCTTGGCAAAGCGAGGGGCAATATCACCGACGAAATTGCCGAGCATGTCATTCGAAATGACGAGCTGCCCGTCGACGAACGGTCCTGCACCTATGCCGTAGATGAGCAGATCGAGATGCGCGCCGATGTACGCGGTCGCTTCCGCGGGCATGGCCTCGAGGAGGATGGAAAACGCGCCCGCCTCCTGAAGCGAGAGAGCATCATCAACAAGACGGTCGCACGCTTCACGAGTTTTCCCTTGTACGCGGTAACCGCTCAGTTGTGTCATGTTTTGTGGCGTGAGTCCGAGGTGACCCATGACGTTGATTCCTGCGTCGACCATCGCTCTCACGCGCGGCGCAATGCGCCGACCGCCTTCGCATTTGACCGCATCACATCCGGCAGCGACGAAGCGGCCGGCATTGATCACGGCGTCCCGATCGCTGGGCTGATAAGACAGAAAGGGGAGATCGCCGATGACAAAGGCCCTCCCCTGTGGCTTGACCGCGCGGCAGACGCTCTGCACAAACAGGGTCATCTCATCCATCCCGATACTCACTGTTGTGGGGAGACCCATGACCGTCATGGCAGCGGAATCGCCCACGAGGATCATGTCGACGCCGGCGCGTTCAGCAAATGTGGCTGTAGGGAAATCGTAGGCGGTGACGAACACCGCCTTTTCGCCGCGGGCCTTGAGCGCGCGCAGCGCTGCCAGGGTTACCTTCTGCGCGCGACGACCGGCGGCCGATGCAACTACTGCAGGGTTTGTTGTTGACGACGCCATGAGCTGGACCCGTTTGCGTTGGCGCAGCTCGCAAGACAACAGGCTCCGGGGAGAGCAGGGTTGCGAATGAGTTCAGAGCGACACGATCGCCTGAGGTCTCGATTCTCACCCCTAAAAAAACAAAGCCCGCGGACATATTACTGCGCCGCAGGCTCAGCTTTTTAGCAAGTTGTTTTACGTGGCTGCAATATGCGGCAAATCACCACGAGACTTCGATTGTGAGGGTATGATAATGCGGGTGGGTCCGGGCGTCAACCCCTCCAATGGGGTATCCTGAAGCGCAGGTCCTTGAAGCGCCGTGGCCGGCAAGCGCAGGTCATTGAAGCGCTGTACCCCGAAGCGCTGTTCCTAGAAGCGCTGTTCCTTGCAGCGCCGTTTCTAAAGCGCTGCGAAGAACCGCGCTGCGTGTAACTGCGCTTCAGGAAACAGCGCCTTCAAGCCACCGCGCTGCAAGGAACCGCGCTGATGGAAACTCCGTTGGTGATGCGACTATCGGTGCGCTGGAAGCAAAGTGAGACAGCGCACATTCCCACCTCCACCGCATCTACACAGTGACAGCCATCTGTCTATTCAGTGGTACAGTTAGCCGCGCAGCGTTTTTTTGGCTTGGCTATCAAGTCGGCCCAATACAACAACTTGATATGACGCGTGCGCGCAAATGCGATCCGGCACCTTCCCTGCCTTGTGGTCTAGTGCGACATCGGTGCGAAAAGCACCGCAACAACGGGAGAGGAACATGGGAACAAGACTCGTCAGACTTGTTGGAACAGCACTACTCGCGCTGGCCTGGGCAACTGTGGCCAGAGCACAATCCACCGGGGCGATAGAGCTGATTCCGTATGCGGGCTACATGGTATTCGGCAAACACCTCGAAGGTCCGATTGGAACCAGCATCGCGACCGCCGGCGCACCGGTGTTCGGCGCGCAGCTCGGACTCAATTTCGCTCCCGGTGTGGCGCTCGTTGGCAATTTCTCGTACGGGAAGTCCGATCTGGAGATTGGCGTGCCGATTCTCGGTGGACTCAAGGTTGGTGAGACCGAGGTGATGGCGTACGACGCTACGCTGCAGTTGCGCGCCCAAATGAAAACCGGCGTGAGCCCGTTCGTTCAGGCCGGAGCCGGCGGACTGAGTTATGACATCACAGGTGGGCCTTTCCAACTCTCCGCGACCAATTTTGCGTGGGTGGCGGGCGTTGGTGTGGACGCCGACCTCGGAAAATCTTTGGGAGTGCGACTGCTTGCGCGTGACTACATCGGGAAATTCGATTTCCGGGATGCGACCGGATTCGAAATCAAGAACGACATCTCGCACAACTTTGCGGTGTCGGCGGGGATAAGGCTTAGGATGTAGCGGCGAGCGGATGGCGGATAGTGAACAAAATGGGTTCCGGCTTTCGCCGGAATGACACGATATTGTTGTCATTCCGGCGGAAGCCGGAACCCATGTTTCTGCGCGATCACAGCTGTCCCACCAACGCGCCCCAACCCTCCATTTCCTTCACGTAGTTGGGATCATCATACCGCGACGGGTGAAACCACCGCGCATATTCCGGCAACTTGGCGCCCATCACGTGCGCCGCGAGTAAGTCCGCCGCGCCGTGCGCTGACATGACGCCGTATCCCGATAGCGCGCCACACACGAATGCCCCCTCAACCGGGAGCGGGCCGACGAGCGGACGGTTTTCGCGCGTTTTGCAGTAATAGCCGCCATCGACGAAGCCGGACGATGCCTGGCTCGCGTATAGCGCCATCCCGGGTACCATCGCGACGATCGCGCGCATCACCGCCTCGGGATAACTCGCGCTGAAAACAGGAGGCCAGACCGGTGCGCACTCCGCGTTTTCGTAGGTCCAGATGAGATAGAGTTCGTCTCCATGGGGGCCATCCACGGGACGAACGTGGACTCCGCCCGGCATGTCTTCCAGTAGACGGCGATCGTGCTCGCTTGCGGCCAGACGCACGCGATCAGCAGTACTCCAGTCGATTCGCAATCCATCGGTCCAGATCGCGAATGGAGCCGAACGCGGCACGGCACCAACCGTATCGCGAAATGTGATCTTGGCGTGCAGCTCGTGCACCACGGGGAGTTCGAGGCCAAGCATCCGTCCGACGTCAGTAAGTTTTGGTCCGGCAGCAATCACCAGCTTGTCTGTTGCAATCTCGCCGCCGCCAGCGAGGTGCACGCCGCGCACGCGTCCACCAATCACGCGCACGCTGGAGACGCGATCTCGCACAAATTCCGCTCCGTGTGCGACGGCGCGCGTGAGTGACCAGTCGCCCAGCGCGACCGCGCTCAGCCAACCGGCGCGCCTGATATGCAGCGCGCCACCCGACCGAACGGTGGGGCTCAACCAGGGAAAAGCCTGAAGCGCATGCTCTCCTTGCAGCAGGTCGGCGCCGTCTGGGGCACCTTCGAACCCTTCGGCCCTGGCGGGCTGGTAGGGCAATGGTCCGGGATGGGAGCGCAACTCACCCATACCGAACTCACTCACCTGGGTAGCAATGGTGCGCATCTCGGCAAACTGTTCCGCGCGTGCAGTGACGAAGAGATAGCCGCGCCTGCTCATGCGAATGGCGTTGCGGCTCTCGCGCGCGAGTTCCTGCATGATGTCGATGCTGCGCGAAACGAAACGCAGCATCGTGGCATCGGGCCCAGGCCACCAGTTGCGATACCCTTGAGTGCCCTTGTCGCTGGTGAGGGTCAGAGGTTCACGCTCATCAACAACAACAACACGTCTTGCGCCATGTCTGACCGCCAGGTGATACGCAGCCGCCGTTCCGGCGATACCGGCGCCGCAGATTACGATGTCCGCGGATCTTTTCATTTCAGTGGTAAGCTGACGGATGACATGGCGTTCGAGGAAGATAGCGCGAGTACCGTAACGAACGGAGCACCCATCCTGTCATTCCGGCGAAAGCCGGAATCCATTTTTTCTTCTACCATGGATTCCGGCTTTCGCCGGAATGACAGCGGTAGTGAGGGCTCGCGCCGTTTGCGCGCGCCCGGTAGAATGAGAGCGTGGTGACAATCGTTTTCCGATCGCCCGGAGTATTCATGCGCTATCTGACGCTTCTTGTTTCTCTCGCGGTTCTGCAAGTGAGCGGCGCGCCGTCTGCTGCGCCGCAGTTGAACTTCGTGACGCACGAAGTAGGAACAGGATTGCGCGGTGGATATCAAGTGATCGCCGTCGACATGAACAAGGATTCCAGGTTGGATCTGGTTGCGGTGGCCAGCAGCATTCCGGATCTGGTGTGGTACGAGAATCCTGGTTGGCAACGTCACGTGATCGCGACCGGACTAACCGGGATGATCAACGTTGCGGCAACTGATCTCGACAAGGACGGAATACCGGAGCTGGCTCTGGCGCACGGTTTTTCCACTAATCCTGAACGCAGCCCCGGGAATTTGTCGCTGCTCACCCACGTTGCGGATTTGACGCAACCTTGGACGGTGCGGGAGATCGACCGCGTACCAACATCGCACCGGGTGCGATGGCTGACATCACCGAACGGCAGCGAAAAGTGGCTGGTAAACGCGCCACTCGTTGGTGACAGCGTGCGAGCGCCGGAATACCGCGGCGTTACACCGATCTATATCTATCGGCCGCCGCTGTGGAAGAGAGAAGTGCTCACGCTCGAGGAACAAGGAGTAGTGCACGCGATTGAGGTGATGCCGCGTCTCCCTGCCTTCCAGAACGATGGCTTGGCAGTCGCTGGGTTCCTCGGGGTCGGAGGTTATTCGGTAACCGGAGTCGGGAACCGCATATTTCGCATGCCCGCTGCATCCGGTGATCCCGCACCATGGCCCCGTAGCGGATCGAGCGAAGTTTCATTCGCCCAAGTGGGCGCCGAATCAATCCTGGCGACGATTGAGCCATGGCATGGTGAGAAGGTGGTGGTATATCGCGGCGACGTAGGTCGGGCGCGGAGCCGCGTTGTGATTGACACAACGCTCACTGATGCCCACGCTTTGTTGGCCGCAGACCTTGATGGTGATGGCCGCGACGAGATAGTAGCGGGTGAGCGCGGCGGCGCGCGCACGGTCAGGATCTACAAAGCAAACGTGTCCGGCGAGGCATGGACCCGCACCAATCTCGATGCCGGATCAATGCCGGCCGCGAGTTGCGTGGCTGCAGATCTCAACGCTGACGGTCGCGTTGACCTCGCATGCATTGGAACTGCAACAGCAAATCTCAAGTGGTACGAAAACGTGCGATAGCCGATGTGCTATTCGCCGATCTTTCCCAAAACCGCGACGATCACAAACGCGCGCGTTTCAAATGGCAGCCGGCTTGCCCACGCGAGCATGTCGTCCAGCATTCCCATCTTGAGCGCAACTGGCATGATCGTTTCGGACAGCACCCAACTGTCAGCGCGAAAATCGATCACATTCATCACTTCGCCGAGCATTGAGCGCACGCCCACGGTGTCACCGCTCTGCATCTTACGCTGCATCGCCTGCCCCAGGGGACTCACACGCTGTGCGGGAACTGGAATGCGCGCGACAATGCCGAGCGCTGCATCCAACATGCCGGCGCTGACAAGGCGTTCCGCTCCACTGCGCAGGTGGCGACTGGCGCGCACGGAGTCGGGAAGCATCAGTGCGAGCGCCAGTCCTGCTTGCAGGTCGACGCTCATGAGCGCGTTTATGGCGGACTGCTGAATCTGCTGATCCATCTGCGGGAAGGCAGGGTCCTGCGCCAGCTGTCTCACCTGTTCGATGGAAAGACGGTATACGATCGCACGAGCCGATTTGCTCAGATGGTCGCGCGCGGGATCCATATTCTTCCCAGTATCAATCACTCTTTGCGCCAGCCGCAGCGACACCGACGGAGGCGTTGCCGCATACGGTGCGTATCCGTAGCTCAGCGACTGGGCAGCACTATGGAGGATATTGCGCGCCGTGTTGGTGTCACCGCTCGCAAAGAACAAGTCCGCGATCTGTTCACTCGAGCGGTAGTCACCCTGTTGCGCTCTCCGTCCGGCGACTGTCGTCAGGTACGTTCGCCTCGTCGTGGGATTCTGCAGACTGTCCGCCGTCTTGCGCCAATGCGCTTCACCGCTCGGGGGTACGTACTGCTGCCAAAAGATCACATCAAGAGAGTTACGCTTTGCTGAATCCGCCTCGGCTCGAACCATTTGCACTGCAGCGGCGAAGACCGAATCAGCAAACACATCTCCGCGCGACCGCAACTGGCTTGCGGCGCTCATCATCTGATAGAACAGATTGGTGCGCTCCGACCAAGCTACATTCAGAGCTCGCAATCCCGACAAATCGCGCTGCTGAAGCATTGCTGTGGCGAGCTGCGTCGCGCGTTGCCTGCCTTCGCGAGTTGTATCCGACAAAAAGCGCGGCCACCACTTCTGCAATAGCGATGTCATTCGCGGGCTGGCCCGGTACCCCTGATGGCTGACCTGGATCAAGGCGTTGAGGCGCTGTTGCGGGTCACTCATCGCTGAGATTACCTCATCCACGGCGTCAGGCCCCAAAGCGACGAAACTGTAAGCGAGGTGCATGAACGCAGCATCGCGCGCCGTTGAGTCGCGAGGAAGAGATGCAATCGCCATAGCTCGCCGCGTGTCTCCGGCTTCGACAAAAACCTGTGCTATTCTGCCGAAGACGTAGCCATCTCTGACGTCGATTTCGACAGCCAGTTCTGCGGCGCTCTCGGGATCCTTTCGCCGCAGGAACTGGTCCACCAGCGCGTTACCCAACGTGCGGCGATCTTGTTCGTTGTAAGAGCTAACGAGAGTGCGCGCTTCTGCGAGCAGTCGTTGTCGGAGCTGCCCCTCCCCCCTGCCCTGCGCCGGCAACGCGACAATTGGAATAAATGCGGCCGCAAGAATTCGCGGCAGGCCGCGGCACAGCAGTGAACTGAATGGATGCAACTGCATGATAGCGTCCTCGCATAGGTCTGATGAAGGACGTCACCGGCCGAGTCGGATTGCACACTGGCAGGCGACTATCACCCCGGCGAACAAACGTCACCCCGGCGAAAGCCGGGGTCCATTGAACGCCGTCAACATGGATTCCGGCCTTCGCCGGAATGACAAGATGTTAGCCGGGAACCACCCCCGGCTTCCCATTCTCAATCACGAACCGCGCTTTGGTCTCGACCGGCGCGCCGGGACGCGTAACGAAAGGCACCGTGCGGAGATCCGCAGTCCAGCGCTCGGGAGTGACTGTGTTCATGACATAGCCACGACGATTACTGTAGTGCTTGATGTGTGGATTGCGCGCGAGCACGGGCGCGCTGGTCGCATCGCTACCATCACCACCGGAGGTGATCGACGTGCAGATCAATTCCGAACCAATGACCGCCGATTCCGGCTTTCCGAAATCGGCCTTGATATCCGATATCCAGTTCGAATGAATGTCGCCCGTGAGAACCACGGGATTGGATGGCTTCTCCATCGCCAGAAAATCGAGGAGACGCTTGCGCGCGACATAGTATCCAGGCCACTGATCCATCGAAAACGTGGGAGCGTCCACCGCTCCCCGCGCGATGTCCGACACCATGACCTGATTCGCCAGCACATTCCAGCGTGCGCGCGACGCCCGCATCCCCTTGAACAACCACCCCTCTTGCTTCGCACCAAGCATCGTGACCGCCGGGTCCAGTGATTCAGGACAACGCGCCTTGGTGCCATCGGCACAGGGCTGGTTGCTGCGATACTGGCGTTCATCGAGGACATTGAACTCGATGAGATTTCCAAATCCAAGGCGACGGTAGAGCGGCAGGTCCGGACCCTTGGGCATCGAAGTGCGCCGCAGGGGCATGATCTCGTAGTACGCCTGGTACGCGGCGGCGCGCCGCAAGAGAAACGCATCGCGCGGAGCATTGTCCTCCGCCATGTCACTCGCGTAGTTGTTCTCTACCTCGTGATCATCCGTCGTCACAATCCAGGGGCAGTGCGCATGCGCCGCCTGCAGATCGGGATCTCTGCGATAGGTGGCGTAGCGCGCGCGATACTGATCGAGTGTGAGAATCTCCCCCGACTCATGTTTGCGCGGGCTGTTGGTACCGTACTGCCGCTCGTAGATGTAGTCGCCAAGGTGCACAACGAGGTCAGGGCGATCGGCGATGAGATGCTGGTACGCCGTGAAATAGCCGTGTTCGTAGTTCTGACAAGACGCAAACGCGAAGCGGAATTGTTGCTGCGTAACGCCGCGCGCAGGAGCAGTCACGGCTCGCCCCACCTTGCTTGTCGATCCACTCGACATGAAGCGGTACCAGTACTCGCGCCCTGGCTCGAGCCCCCTCACTTCCACGTGGACCGAATGTCCCAGTTCGGTTACCGCTGGTCCCTTTCCCTTGCGAACAATCCGGCGGAACGCATCGTCGCCGGCAACCTCCCAGGCGACCTCTATCGGAGCGCGCGCTGAACCGGTGGCGCTTAACGCTGCCGGGTCGAGCATCGTCCAGAGGACGATGGACGTATCCATAGGGTCGCCAGATGCCACACCGAATGCGAAGGGATCGGCGATTGCGCGGGGCCGCAGACCACCGCGCGGCATCGGGATGGAGCTCAGCGCAATGCATGCAGCAGCATCGCGACCCACACGCACGAAATCGCGGCGCGTGAGCCTGCGAGAGAACAGGTTGAACCAGTAGGTGTCGTCGCTCTTCATGGTGCTTTCCGAGTTCTATAGAGTACGTTATTGAAGGGCATTCAGGAATAGGGGAACAGTAATGACAGCAGGTAACAATTGAATGTCTGAGTTCTACAAGCTACGTCGCTCGAAAATCACCGACGCCCTGGCGCTTCTGGGTTTCGTCGTCGGTTTCATCGTGCCGGCTTATACTGCCGCGACACATCTGATTGAGGGATTCGAGAACCCTGGGCAGGAGACGGCGGGGCTGACGGTCTTTGTGCTCAGCCTTCTTCGGAATGCGCTCGTCGGCGGTGTATTGGGACTTATTGCTGGCATCGCGGTTGGATGGATTTGGGAACAGGTCCACAAGTCAAGCCGGCCGGGAGGTCGGCTTGCACCAATGAGTGATGGCGGCGAGGCCTCTGCGCTTGAAGAAGTGCAATCGAGCACGGGATTCGCATCCGGACGCGCGCCAGCACATCTGGCGGAGAATCGATCCGTTGCAGTCGCAGGCTCATCGACAACCCGTCCCGATGCAAGCATCCGGTTCGACAACGCCGGATTTGCAGTCAATGAATTCCTGGCACTCACGCGCAAGGTGATTCCAGGCGACTATGATGCGGCGCGCACTGGGACCGCTCTTGAAAAGACGATCAACATCGGCGCGTGGGACGGAGAGAGGCTGGTGGGCGCGATTCGTGTATTGAGCGATGGATATCTCTACTCAACAATTCCAGAAGTGATCGTGGACCCTGAATACCGGCGCCGCGGAATCGGGCGAGAATTGATGCTGCAGGCACTGGAGTTGTCGGCAACCGGGGTTGTGTTGCTTGGATCGCCTCCTGAGTCGGCGGGTTTTTTCGAACGACTCGGCTGTCATCGCGCACCCTCAGGTTATGTTCTGCGCCGCAAGAAGGCAGCAACAGTTCAGGTGAGATGACGATGCCCGCCCGAGCCAGAATCGGACTCGTTGCCGCCGCACTTGTTGTGGCCGCGTGCGATGATCAACCGCGTGGCCGACTTGTTCAGGAGGGCTTGCCGCGCGGAATAGTCAGCGGGGAGTACAAGCCGGCGATCGTATCAGACGATGTCGCGAAAGTTGCCTGGACGGTGTCGTCCCCTGCGTTGCGCAGCCCGTTCGCCTTCTACGCGCTGGGTGATACATTGGGAATAATCGTGGACCGCGCCCCGCCATTCATGCATCTCGTCAATCTGCGCCGCGCAACGTACCTGTGGCCCCTCGTAATCACCGCCGAGGACCCGGTCGAGGCATTCAATGTGCACCGCATTGCGCCATCGCCTCACGACCCCCTCGAATTCATGGGCTATGACATGTTCGGCAGCACCCTGACAACGTTTCGCGTCGGTAATCAGGACAAGCCAGTGACCGTGGTACGCACCCTGATGCTCAAGTCACCTGAAGCGATCGATGGGGTTGTGTGGCATCGTGACGGGAGAATCAGCGTTGAGCCGGTGCGCGACAGTTCCTTGCGTGCGTTCGTACTTCCCGACGGTGGATTGTCTGAGCCCAGCGGTATGTCGCTCGCAACGCTCGCTCAGGATTGGGTGACACCTGGAGCGGCGCGGGATGCCATGGAAGGTCAGACCTGTGCAAGCCCCAACAGGAGCAAACTGGCGCGCGCATTTCAATTCTCAGGTCGCTTGCTTGTACTCGATTCCCTGGGACAGGAAATCAACGAGAAACGGGAGAAGACCTTTTTCGATCCACAGTTCATCGTGCACGAGACGGGCGAGGTGGTGTTCGATCAACGGGGGAACCTGGGGCGACTTGCCTACCGTTGGTGCGGAGCTACGCGGCAATTCATTTTCGCCCTCTATTCCGGCTCGCTATCGCGATCTTCCACGAGAACTCCAGAGCCTTATGCACGGCAGGTGCACGTTTACGATTGGAATGGCGTTTTGAGGGGCGGCTTCTATTTGCAGCGCAGCGCACTGTCGCTCGACGTCACACCCGATGGCAAATGGCTTGTGGCACTCGAGGGAGCGCGGGATCCGTCGCTGGTCGCGTACGAAGTGCCGAAGAGATTCCGCGGCAGGTAGGTTCAGTAGCGCGGTGCCAGGTCCGCCAACTCTCCGCGCAGCTTCACGTAACTGTCGTAGCGCACCACCTGAATTGCACCTGAGCGCAAAGCTTCGCGAACTGCGCACTTGGGCTCCGCAATATGCGCGCAATCCTTGAAGCGGCATTGCACGATGTAGGGACGCATTTCGGGGAAGCAGCGATCGAGATCGCCTTCCGCCAATCCCCACACACCGATCTCACGCAGGCCCGGTGTGTCTGCCACAAAACCTGCGTCCGGCAGCGCCAGCAGACGCGCCCCCACAGTTGTATGCCGCCCCTTGTTTACCGATGCGCTTATTTCACCCACGCGCAGTCCCGAACCCGGATACATCGCGTTCAGCAATGAAGATTTGCCGGCCCCCGATGGGCCGCTCAAAGCAGAGGTCTTCCCGGCCATGGCGTCGTGAAAGGGGAGGAGATCGTCGCCGCGCTTGGCGCTCGTGTAGAAAACCTGGTAGCCAACTTTTTCATAGAGCGAAAACCTTTCCTGTGCGGCGCCCGCAGCCACGAGGTCGACTTTGTTCAGCACGACGATCGCCCGCAGATCGTTCGCCTCGGCGATGACAAGAAAGCGGTCCAGCATACGTGGATGCGGCTCGGGATTCGCCGCTGCAAAAACGATAATCACCTGGTCCACATTAGCGACGAGCACGCGCTCCCCCATTGCTCCGCCGGGCGATCGCCGTGCGAGCACGGAACGGCGTGGCAATATCTCATGAATCGCCCACGCGGAACCGCGTTCGTCGCGCTCGATGAGAACAACATCTCCCACCGCCAGCTTCAACTGACCAGATATTTCCTGTTTTAACTTTCCGCGCAGCGCCGCGTCCACTTCGTCACCAGCTTCGGTCCGCACCCTCCAGACTCCCCCGGTGCCCTGCATGATTACTCCGCGAAGCGCGCTGGTGCTCTCGGTCAACTCTCGTCCTCAGCGCGCATCGCATCCCACCAGGGACGTGTGCGTTCGTTGCTCCGCAGTTCGACGATCATGCGATTGAGCATCTCCTGCACCTCGGTGAGTTTCATTGTACCAAGTTTGGTGCGCGCCTCCTGGGCACTGTTGCCAAACTCGAGGAACGCTGTCTCGATATGACCGGTCACAACCGGGTCAGCTGTCTGGTTCCAGCGCAGAAAAAGTATGAATGCTCCGTATGGCCTTGCGGCTTCGCCCGTAGAATCGGTGGCGAGTTCCACCGAATAGGAAAGACCATCAACACCCTCGAATGCCGCGGGACGGCCATGCACCGCGGAGTAACCACCGATGGTGTTGGGGTCACCCTTGTCGGGTTCAGGCGGTATGAACGCGCCGTGCATTTCTCATCGCTTTCGCACTTGTCTGCCTTCCTTGATTACGCTGGCCAGGATGAAGGCGATGTTGGCCGGCCGTTCCGCGAGCCTGCGCATGAGATAGGGATACCACTGGGATCCGTACGGAATGTAGACGCGCATGCGGTAGCGTTCGCGCACCAGGGTGTCCTGCAGATCGCGACGGATGCCATAGAGCATCTGGAATTCAAAGCACTCCGGGTCAATCGCGGCATCCTTCGCGAAGCGCTTGGCGTCCACGATCATTTTTTCATCGTGCGTTGCGATGCCAGGATAGTTGCCGCGTGACATGAGCTGGTGCATGCACTCAATGTAACTCCGGTCCACATCTTTTTTGCGGGGAAATGCAACCGTATCCGGTTCCTTGTAGGCTCCCTTGCAGAGCCGCACCCGGTACTGCAGCTCAACCGCGCGTTCGACATCCTTTCTGGTGCGGTAGAGGTAGCTCTGCAGGACAATCCCCACATGTTTCGGATAGTGCGGGTAGAGACGGTCCTCGAAAAAGCGCAGCGTGCGCTCGGTGTATTCACTGCTCTCCATGTCGAGCCGCACAAAGACGTCGTACTCTTTTGCCTTGTCCAGCACACCGCGGACAATTTCCTCACAGAGAGGCTCGGAGATGTCGAGACCCATTGCGGTGAGCTTGAGCGACACGTTGCAGTTAAGGGAGTCAGAGTTGATGCGCTCCAGAATTCTGAGGTATTCCGCACCAACCTGGCGGGCTTCAGCCTCGTTGGTAACGCTTTCGCCGAGCCTGTCGAGTGAAGCCGAGATACCGGACTTGTTGAGGGTGCGCACAACGGCGACCGCCTCTTCCAGCGTTTCACCAGGTACGAATCGGCTTGCGAAGTACCGTGCCAGTCTGTTCCTGCGGATGAACTTGTAGAGCTGCTGCCTGTCGGAGAGGTAGAGCAGGAACCGTCGAAGCATCAGTTCTCAGTTCGGGGTATCGGATTCACGGATTGCCGGAAACTAACTGGGTATTAACATGAATTCCGGCGATCTTTTTTCTTACCACAGAGGTCACAGAGGTCACAGAGGAACTTCTCTGTGACCTCTGTGACCTCTGTGGTAAAGAAAAAGAATGCCGGAACCTTGTTTGTCCCAATCGGGTCAGCGTACGGGAAGTGGCTGTGCGAGTCGGATTATCGGAAAGTCCGATTCCGCCTTGAGTGCTGAATCAAGCAACTTCCAATACACCACGCTTTCGTCGGACTCGGGCTCCAGAAAATAGAGCGCCAGAATTCCGAGCGGTTGCGAGGTTGATACCACATAAGTTCCGCGCGGAACAGAACGAGATTCGGTGCGCCACGTACCGGTTAGAAGGGTCGTGGGAATGCGCTCGTACTGTCCGGTCGTCATGGTCGCGACCTTGAATACATCCGCCCGTCCACTCCAGTCCTGCGCCAATTGCTGAACCGCTATGCCGTGTAATCGCAGCAGCGCGACGGTCTGGTCCCGAGTGCTGTCAGAGATAGGTCCACTCAGCGCGTAGCCGTATGGAATCGGTCGCGAGAGCACGGCGTCGAATCGGTCGCGAATCGTCATTTCCTGCGTGACAACCTTTCCCGTTTTACGTTGGCCGCGACCCAGCCCCGGCTCGTATCGTGTCGTGTCTCCCGCGGTAGCCAGGACTTCACTAACGAGAATTGGGCCCCTGAATCCAGTGGCGGTGAGACGCGCACGAACAGGGATTTGCGGAGCTCCCTGTTGGTTCCTTCCCCATGCCACGGTGAGAGAATCGGCGCGCCGGACAATTGCCTTCACCGCGCGCGACTTTAGTGCAACGACAGACATTATTTCTGAGACAAACGCGTAGGTCGACTTCACCCGTCTTTCAAAGGGATCGTGAGAAAAAGCTTCGCTGAGTATGGCGATTCTGCCACGCATTCCGTAGTAGTTGGTCCCGTAACGCGGAGTGTGATCGTATGTGCCGAAGACACAGTTGGTGCCGCAATTGCCGCTCCAGTTGCCGTAGTCGAAGGTCTCGTAGTTGCGCACCTCGCGCATCCTGCGCCTTATCTCGGGGAGAAGCGAGTCACGAGTGAAGGGATAGGTAAACACGGCTGCAGGATTGAGCGGCGGTGAATAGGTGAGCGCATATCCGTGCATGCTGCCGTTCGAAGTGTGCAGATCGACAAATACATCCGGGTCCCACGCCGTGAACATCTTGAGCGATGCTTGTGTTTCGGGTAGGACCGCTTTGAAATAGTCCCGATTGAGGTTCATTCCCAGCGAGGTGTTGCGCGTGCCAACCATCTCGGGTCCGTTCTGCGAACCCCTGTTGGTGCCTTGCGGAGCAGCGTTCTCATTGCCATCGGCGTTGTAGTTCGGAACCGCAATGAGCACGACGGAATCCAGAACATTGGGACGCGGAGAAAGCACGAGATCGCGCAACACAGCCTGAAGCGCCTCCTTCCCTTCGACCTCACCCGAATGGATGTTGCCTTGGATGTAAATGACGGGGCGCCCTGTCTGACGCGCCGCGGCTGGAGTGGTGACCAGCGGTCGCGATGCAATCACATACGGGAGATCGCGTCCTTGCGACGTCTTGCCGATGGAACCCACCGAAATCCGGGCGCCGGCAAGCTTCTTCAGTGAGTCCACGAAAGCGACTACATCAGCGTGACTGGAAGTAACCGTGTAGTTGGAAATCTCAGCGCGCGTCTTCGGCCACGAGGCCTGCGGTGGCATCGCCTGCGCTGCTGCCGGGGTGGTCGCTGCTGTTGCAGTCGAACGTGCGCTCGCCACACAAGCAACCACAACGAGCACGGTTATCAGCGCGAATGCGCCCGAAAGTCGGCGTGCATTTCTCTTACTCACAGCTTCACCCCTTGATTCTTAGATGGAACCAGCCTTTCAGCCTTAATAGTAAGAGTTTCTGTGGGTAGCCCGGTAGTGACGGTGGTCGGGGATGGCCAGCGTGGGTCTGCAACTTCTGAACACTGAGCACTGACCACGGCAACCTGATGGCATCCGTCCTGGGATCTCTTTCGGATGCCATCAGAGGCCAGTGAAAAGGTGGTCAGTGGTCAGCATTGGCAGACCTGCCTGCGCAGTTCTATATCGCGGCGGCGCCACACCGAATCGTGTCGCGAACCGATTCACCATCCTAAACGCTGTAAGAACTTCCCCTTAGCTCCATCGGTGACGCGCAGCACACGGGCTCGGGTCTCATTTCCGGAAGGCTGAACCACACGAACTTCTACAAGGAGGCTGTTCCATGCCTGGACTGTCCGTCAGGAGCCCGAAAGGGGATTGGTTGTTGCGCCGCGCGATTTCAGTGGCCGCTGCTGCTGCGGTTCTGACCGCGACGAGCGCTTGCAGTGAAACGTCCGGCGTACTCGTCGACAAAGATGCAGACGCGCTGCTTGTTGACGAAACTGGCACTGCGCGAGTGGAACTCGAACCGGGTCTGGAGCAAACAGTTCAGATCGAGCCAAAGAGGCTGCACCCGGGGGACCACCTCCGAATCCGATCGGTGGTTCGCAACACCAGCGATGAATACAAGAAAGCGGAAGCATTGGTTTGCCAACTCGAAATCAGGACTGACATGAACTTCGAGAGCTACGAACCGCTTATTCTCTGCTTCGCGTATTCGATGACGGTACGGCTTGCGCCGCGGGATTCGCTGGTGCTGACCGCATCGGGACTCGTGAAGGATCGTCCCGGCCAGTACACAATGGTCGTGCGCCACCTTCTGCGACCGGACATCGCGGCGAAGTTGCGGGTGAACGTGTACCCGAAACCCACCATGGACGTCGCGGCTAGGACGGGGGGATGATGAGCAGCGCGACGACGCCCGCGAGTTCGTCGCGCAACATCGGGACGCCGGGGGGAACTCCCCACTCTCCGGCGTCCACTTTCACGTTGAACTTGTGTGAGCCAATTGGCACCTTGAGTTTGAGAGTGAAGTTGTCACCGCTGGCCTTGCGTTCCATTTCCACTGGTTCCCAGTCGGTAAAGTCCCCAGTAATTTCCACTCGCCGTGCCCCAGGCGCACGGATGCTGATCAACTGCGTGGAATCGCCAATCCGCTTCACCTGGAAGGCAGCTACAACGGGGCGCGCAATTGCCGGAGTCTGGTAGCGCGGATTCCTTTCGGCTGCAACGTCGAGAAGCATCGGCCTGCTTGCAATTCGCAGAGAGATAGAGGTGTAGTTCGCACCTGGAGTGCCGCGCCCAGGCTCGGACGGATAGCGGCCATGCGCTGCAGTCAGAGCAAGATGCCGGTTGAGCCAGAATACGCCAGTGAGCTCGCCCCACCTCTTTGGTTCGAGCAAGTCACTTGCGCCGAGCCTCACGCCACCACTCGCCGATAAGCTCATTGCGCCGCGCGAGTAACGCGCGCCGGTCTCTAAATCGCTGACGCCGACTTTCACTGCGCTGAGATGCGTTGCTCCAGCATTGACACTCAGCCCGCCGAAACGCGCCCAGACTCCCGCGCCGTATCTCGTGAGAGCTGAGTTTGCGATTCCGTCATCCACATAGCCGCCGCTACCGCCGAACCACAATCCCTTGTTGCGCCAGATCGCGTGGATACGAGTGCTTGCCGACACGTAACCGGTGCCGAATCCATTGAACAGGGTTCCGCCGCCGCTCCCCGTGAACTCGGCGCGCCACGGTCCGAGCGCCTTCGTAAAAGTGGAGGCGGCAAGTGCAAGGTCGACACTCTTGCTGCCGCTCGCAAACAGAGAAAGCGTTCCGCGGCCAGCTATCACTGACAGCGGAGAATCCAGACGAATGGAAGGAGAGAGAGTGACTACAGACGAACGCAAATACCCGTCGAACTCAACCGACGCCCAGCCAGCATCGAACGACGCTGAGAGTTGTGCCGCGCCGATGCGTGGCGCGACGAGGAGCATGAATGCAGCGAGCCCTAAGGGGCGTCCCCCGCGGCCCGGCAAGTGGAATCAGTTCTCTTCGGGTGGGATCTTAACCCGAACGGTTGTTGGACGGGCGCCTGGCCCGTTAGTCGTAAAGTCAGTGGTGCCAGCACGAAGGATCGTCGCTTCTCCCCGCGATGTAGCTGCCGCGGAAGGGATCGCACCTCGAATCGTAATGTCCTCACGAACATTGTCGCGATACGAAGTCAAGTCGGCATTCCCTATGCCTGCAGCAAGTAAACGACTGACCATGCGAACCGCGGTATCGATAGGAACTTCTGAGGTTACTAGATCGGAGAGAACACTCAGCGACACGTACAGCTCGGCGTTTCGTTTTTCTGTCGCTATCCTCGTCAACGTAGCAGCTTTCACCCCCGCCTTGATTGCATCCGCGCCAACCTTGATGTCTTCCATAGTTGCACCCGCGCCGAGCGCGGCATGTGAGGTGCGCAGATCGCTGAGTAGCCGACTCGCGACAGGAACTACTGAGTCGGCTGGCCTGTTCTTTCCCCGACGAGCCAGATCCAGAATGGGCTCGACAGGAAGCCCGGCTGCAAAGGCAGAATCGGCGATTACGCGTATTTGCGTGCGCATTGACGCGCTGATGCTGTTCATTTCTTCGTCCGTCGCGCGCCCACCCTTAGCCGCCTGGGCGTGAACAACGCCAGATACAGTAAGCGCGACAGCGACAAGGAGCGCGCTGATTCTATTGATCATCGGAAGAGCTCCCAACGGTGACGACAGAGTTTGGCTGCCCGAATGCATCTGCCGGAGCACGAGGCGCCGACGGATCGGGAACGAGCTTGGTTCCATCAACCATGAAAATGTAGTTGTAGCGCCCCGGTGTCAGTGGAATCTGAACCGACCACATATTCCCCGACTCCGAGCTGAGAGGATTGGCCTTCTCATTCCAATCGTTGAAATCCCCCACGAGTGAAACACTCTTCGCATCAGGAGCGACCAGGACGAACTGCACCATCTGCTTCCCGTCGGTTGCAGAGGCAACTGGAGCGCCCTGAGTAGCAACAACTTGATTGATCATTGTGCGCGTTACTGACGCGGCGCCGAGGTACGCAATGCCCGCGAGCGACGCTGCCGCAAGCAGACCGCCGATGGGAGAAAGCGATATACGTCGCGGACGCACGACCCAGTTTGCAATCGCGCGCACGCCCGTTGGCTGTTGCGGCGTGCTCCAACGGATCGCCGCCATCACTCTGGCATCGAACGATGGCGCTGGTTTGCGCATGGGTTCATCGCGCAGAACTTGTGCGATGTGGTCGATCATCTCTTCATCCCGTCCTTCCAAGGTAGACCTCCTGCAAGCTCACCTTCAGGCGATCACATGCCCGTTTCACTCGCATTTTGAGAGCGGATACTCCGGTCCCGGTCATTTCCGATATCTCTTCGTAACTCAGCCCTTCCACATGCTTCAGAAGAAAGGCCTCTCTTTGTTCTACGTCCAGTCCATCCAAAGCCAGGTAAATCTCTTCACGTAGCGCTCGCTGATCGGCAGGATGTTCACTCGCCGCGCTCATCAGTGCGATTTCATCACGCACGAATGTTTTTTCCCTCCGTCCTCGTCGAGCGCCGGTGGTTCGGCACCGATTCACCAATATCTGAAACAACCAGGCTCCAAAGCGATCGGGATCTTCGCAATTGACGAGCGATCTGTACGCACGCACGAAGGCATCCTGAAGAGCCTCTTCGGCATCCTCACGACTTCCGAGCATCTGCGTAGCGTAGCGCACATAGCGGTCGCGGTACCTTGCGACGAGCATTGCGAACGCATCACTGTCACCGTCGAGTACCCGGCGTACGGCAATAGCGTCGGTCATTTCCATACCCATTGGACCCCGGGCCGGGGGATTGGGTCACGGGGAACGGGCTTGAGCGGAAAGTATTGCGGTGCAACGAGTTACTGTGGCTAGAGGGTGGGGCGGTTGACTGCGGAGCGGGAACTGCGTCCACAGGGACTGCGGGTGCGGGGACTGCGGCGGGAGGACTGCGGTACGACAACGGCGATTAGCAGCGCTTTGAATCGCTGCTCCAGCAGCCGCTTTTCCCGATTCCGCCCTTCCCGCACCCGCGGTTCCCGTGGACGCAGTTCCCGCTCCGCCGTTCGTGGTGCAGGCCGCCAGTCCCCTTGACTTCCGCGCGCCCACCTGACAAAATATTATCATATCGAGATAAGAACTTCTCTCCCCAATATCCACTCTCCAATTTCCAATCTCCAATTCGATGCTACCGTCACTGAGCCGCCGCGAACGCGAAATCATGGACATTGTTTACCGCGCGGGGCACGCAACCGCCGCGGAAATCCACAGCGAGCTGCCCGATGCGCCCCATGCCGCCGCGGTGCGCACCATGCTGCGAATCCTCGAGGACAAGGGACACTTGCGGCATGAGAAGGATGGCCAGCGACACATCTATTTCCCCAAGACGCCCCGCTCCGTCGCGCAGCGCTCTGCTGTGCGCCATTTGATCGGAACGTTCTTCAATGGATCACGCGCGGCCGCGGCGGCCGCTCTCCTCGATGAATCGGACCGGCCCCTTTCCCGCGCCGAACGTGAACAGCTCGACGCCGTGATCCGGCGCCTGCGAACGGAGGGACGGTGAGGGCCATACTATCCGTCGCCGCATCAGGGTGGATGCAGACACCGGCCGACAGCGCACGCGCAGTGGCCGGGATGTACACGGTGTCGCTGCTTGCGATCGTTCCCCTCCTCGTTGCGGCGATCGCGGCAATCCTGCTGCGCCGGTCACCAGCGGGAACCCGCTCCCTGATCTGGCGTTCTGCCGTACTCGCCCTCCTGATCACCTATGTAGTGCGTCAGCTTCCGATACCGGGGATGGCGTGGGTTCTTCCCAATGCGCTGGCTGCACCGCTCATCATGCTTGGCAGGGTGCAGGTAAGTAGTGGCAGCGCAGCGCTGCCAGGCGACGAACAAGCCACCGCATCCCTTGCATCACTCGAGGGCGACCCGGCGCCGCTTGTTCAGCTCCTCTTCATCATCTACCTGGCCGGAGTTGTCGTTGTGCTGGCGCCGACGGTCGTCGCGTCTATCACGACAAGCGTGCGCGTGGCGCGCGCGCGGCGTGTGAGCGACAGCAATTGGTTGCAGCAACTTGCGGTTTCGCAGCGAACACTGGGAGTTCGACGCCGTGTGAGGCTGCGCATGAGCAGCGATGCTGTGGTGCCGCGTACACTGGGATTCATCCGTCCCGTGGTGCTGCTGCCCGTCGCAGCATCGCAGTGGACCGAAACACAACGCGGCGCCGTTCTGCTGCACGAACTTTCGCATGTACGCTGCGGCGACTGGCCCATCGCTCTCCTCGCGCGGGTTGTGTGCGCGCTGTACTGGTTCCATCCGGGAGCGTGGTGGATAGCGCGCGGCCTCAAACGGGAATGCGAATACGCCTGCGATGACAGCGTGCTCGCCGCGGGTGTGCGCCCGAGCGATTATGCAGAATTACTGGCGCTCGCGGCTGACACTCTGCGCACGCCGCTGCCGGAGCACGCTTCCACACTCGCACTTGCGCGGGGTGCGGGGCTCAGAGAAAGGCTGCGCGAGGTGCTCGATACCAAGCGCGATGTGCGCGGGCCTGGTGCCTCACGGCAGATTCTCGCCGCCGCGCTGGTTCTTGTCGTTGCGCTTCCCATCGGCGCAGTGCGACTTGCGCCGACCAGGGAGACGCTTGCGGAACTAATGCTCGATTCCCGTTGGGAGTCGCGCGCGTTTGCGGTAATCGGCCTCGCGCAACGCACTGACTCTGTAGCAGCGGCCCGTCAGGCAGCGACCTCCGATCCCAGCCCGCGGGTGCGGGCCTGGGCGCAGTATGCACTCGCGCGGCAAAACACATCCAGCGGACACTGACATACACAATGATGAAAACATTATCGGGACCGTTGCTTCCGGCCCTCGCCGCGCTGGCTCTCGTACTGGGCTATGTGGATCTCATCCGCGGAGGGATAACGCTTTCCGCGTTTCTCCTGGCAATCGCGCACTGCGTGCTCATCCCGATGAGCATCTGGTACTTTCGCGCTGAACCTGGCAAACCGGCACCGGTTGCAACGCGAGCTGCAGGCGATGATTCAGACGAGCGACCTCCGTATGGTGCCGCAGCAATTGCGGCGGCGGCCGTTTTCCTGCTTTACCTGATAACGCTGTCGCCGACCACGGCAATGTGGGATGCCAGCGAATACATCGCGGCCGCGTTCACATTCGGCCTTCCGCATCCGCCCGGGAATCCCTTCTTCATCATCATCGGTCGCGTTTTTTCCGTTCTTCCCATTTCCTCGAATATTGGAGCTCGCGTCAACATCCTGGCGGCGCTCTGCAGTGCGGTCGCGGCTGGGATGTGGTTTCTCATAGCGCAGCGTGTGTTCTCGAGGTGGCTGGAGGCGCGCTGGCAATCCATGCTCGGCGCCGCAATAGCGACGCTGATTGGTGCAACCGCATTCACGGTTTGGAACCAGTCTGTTGTGAACGAAAAGGTTTACACAATCGGACTGGCGGGAATCGCGATCATATCGTGGCTTGCCGTGCGCTGGCTGGAGAATCCCAACAGTCCCAAGGCAGATCGCCTGCTTGTGATGATGGCGTATCTATGCGGGCTGGGGTACGCGAATCACATGGCTGGGATGCTGCCCGTGCTGGCGATCATCGCGGCAATTGTGTCACAACGTCCCCGCCTTCTGATGCGCTGGCGGCTCGTTGCGGTCGGTGTGGCCGTGATGCTTCTCGGGCTGACCCCATTCGCTACGCAACCAATTCGAGCTGGCCATTTCCCTGCGATAAATGAGGGAGCGCCATCGGCGTGCCGCACCAAACTGGAGTTCTCCTGCACCTTCTCCAAGGGCACGCTCGACTTGTTTCTGCAGAACTTCAACCGCGACCAGTACCCGAAGGCGAAGTTGCTGGAACGTCAGGCACCCTTCGACGCACAGATCGGGATGTGGTGGTTGTATTTCAAGTGGCAGTGGCTACGCGATCCGAACAATGTCAATCCAGTAACACAGAACGCACTTGCTGCGACATTCCTGCTACTCGGCTTCCTGGGTGCGTGGGTGCATTTCCAGCGAGATCGTCGCACCTTCTGGTATTTCGGCCCGCTGATGCTCACGGTCACTCTGTTGCTGATCTTCTATCTCAACTTCAAATACGGTGCGTCACAATCGCCGGACCTTCAGGTGCCGCACGAGGTGCGCGATCGCGACTACTTCTACATATGGAGTTTCTCGCCCTGGGGCATTTGGGCGGCGCTAGGGCTCTTCTACATCTGGGAGTCGCTGGCGCAGATGTTCGGCGCCAGCACCAATACCGCCGCGAAGAAAGCAAGTGCGCGTCCGACTGTGACAACACGGGGCTGGGCCCTCGCATGTCCTGTCCTGCTGCTGGCGCTGGTACCGATGGCTTCGAACTGGCGCTGGGCGAGCCGCGCCGGGCATCACGACACCAGAGATTTCGCGCACGACATGCTCAATTCCCTGGAGCCGTACGGAGTACTCATCGTCGTCGGCGACAATGACACATTCCCGCTCTGGTACGCACAGGAGGTGGAGGGGATCCGCAAGGATGTGGTCGTCGCGAACACATCGCTGTTGGGCACTGACTGGCATCCGCGGCAGATCATCCAGCGCCCGATATACGAGTACGATGCGGCGAAGGGACCGGCGGTCTATCGCGACAAGCAGTGGACCAAGCCTCCCACTCCGCCGCTCAAGATGACTCTGAATGAAGCGGACTCCGTGCCATCACACTATCAGTTCACAGGGCCGCAGTCTTTTCGTGCTGGGGAACTCGAGGCAATCATCGACGCGCGCAATCTCGAGTACGGCGTTCTCCTGCGCGCCGACTATTTCGTGCTTCGAATCATCCAGGACTCCTGGACTGAGCGTCCCATTTACTTCTCGCGCTCCTCGGGACCGTACCCGCGCCAGCTGGGACTGGCCGAGAAAGTTTTGATTCAGGGGCTTGCTTCGAAGGTCTTTGTCCCACCCGATAGCACGCGCAAGAGAGTATTCAGCGCCGACACCGTCTTCGTTGAGGGGGAAGGCTGGCTCGATGTCAAACGCACGCAGACCCTGTGGGACTCGGTATACCTGGCGCAGGAGTCGTTCATCAAAAAGGGTGCATGGATCGACCGGCCTTCGGTGACAATACCGTACCTGTACGTCGTAACGGGAGTGGAGCTGGCACACGCGCTCGCGCTGCGAGGAAAAACCGACGACGCGTTGCGCGTATTCGAAGAAACCAGGAAAGTGGCGGTGGTAATGCGCCTTCAGGACATTACTGATGCGGCCGCTCCCATTTTCCGCGGATTGAAGCCCGGCGGATAGGCAAACGATCGGGGCTTGACTGCGGGTAGAACGCGCGCTCATTTCACCATAGCTGGCCGTACTTCCCTCTGGATCAACAGGAGCCTCACGATGTTTGCATCAAGCGGAGCACGCTTCCCTTTTGTTCGCGCGTTTCTGATCGTAGCACTCGTCACGATCGTTGAGCCCCTTGCCGCGCAAGGCGCCGCGCAGGCTTCCGATCCACTTCAGGATTTGCGCTGGCGCAATATCGGTCCCGCGAACATGTCGGGACGCATCATCGATATTGACGCCGTGGAAGCGAATCCCGCGATTGTATTCGTGGCGACGGCATCGGGAGGTGTCTGGAAATCGGTGAACGCCGGAACCACGTGGGAGCCGATTTTCTCAAATTATGGAACCGGCAACATCGGCGATGTCACACTTTTTCAGCGTGACCCGAACATCGTGTGGGTGGGGACCGGTGAGGCTGATGTGCGCAACAGCGTCGGATGGGGAGATGGTGTTTACAAGTCCACAGACGGTGGCCGGACTTTTACGAACATGGGATTGCGCGAATCGCATCACATAGGACGCATCGCTACGCATCATACCAACCCTGATATCGCTTACGTCGCGGCTGGTGGACACCTCTGGGGAGCGAACAGCGAGCGAGGCATCTACAAGACAATCGATGGCGGCAGGAGCTGGCAAAAACTTGCGGGTGGACTTCCCCAGAACGATCACTCGGGCGGCAGCGATATCGTGATGGACCCGTCCAATCCAAACGTGCTGTACGCGGGAATATGGGAGCGCACCAGATTTCCATACGTCTTCAACAGCGGCGGAATGGGTGGCGGCCTTTATAAAACAACGAACGGTGGCACGACGTGGACGAAGATGACGAACGGGCTTCCGGCCGGACCTACCGGAAAGATCACCTTCAGCATCTATCGCAAGGATTCGCGCATTATCAGTGTGATCGTCGAAGCGCCGCAGAGCGCAGATCTTACCGTTCCCGGAACGGGGATATACCGCACCGAGAACGCCGGCAACACCTGGACCTACGTGAACCGATCCAACGGCCGCCCATTCTATTTCAGCCACATCTATCTCGACCCGAATAATTCTCAGCGACTCTATATGCTCGCGGGAAGTGCCACGGTCTCCGAGGATGGAGGGCGCACCTTCGGGCGCAACCTGCCAGGGATTGAAGGCGATTTCCACGCGTTGTGGATTGATCCGAACAACAGCGACCGTTTCTACGTTGCCAATGACAAGGGCGCTTATGTCACATACGACCGCGGCTTGCGCTTCACCATGTTCGACAACATGGACATTGCGCAGTTCTACGCCGTCACCGCGGACAACCGCGATCCTTACTTTGTATACGGCGGTCTTCAGGACAGTGGCAACTGGGGTGGACCCAGCAACAGTCGCGACTTCAACGGCATCCTGAACGACCACTGGTTCAAGTTCCACTCAGGAGACGGATTCCACACCACGCCCGATCCCAACGACTGGCGCATCGTCTACACAGAATCGCAGAACGGTGGCATTCAGAGGCACGATGCGATTTTCCGGCAGCAGGGCGGCGGGATTCAGCCGAACGCTGGCAACATTCTGAACTATGCGGAAGTATTTCCGCCGGCTGCCGCGGGCGCTGCGCCGCCTGCTGGTGGTGGCAGAGGCGGGCGTGGTGGCGGCGGTGGTGCCGGCTTCCGTTTCAACTGGAGCGCGCCGTTCGTGCTTTCGCCCCACGATTCCAAGACGTTGTTGTTCGGCGGACAATACGTGTTCAGGAGCACTGATCGCGGTGAAACGTGGAGAATCATCAGCCCCGATCTCTCTACAAATGATCCCGCATTCCGCGCTCCGAGTGCCCCGGGATGGATGGGCGAGCGCACCAGCGCCGAGACGTACGCATCCCTGATCACCATCATGGAATCTCCGCTCATCCCAGGTGTCATCTGGGCTGGAACTGATGATGGCAACGTGCAAGTGACGCGAGATAATGGAAGGACGTGGACAAATGTTCGCACGAATATTCCGGCCACGGTTGTGCCGGCGAGACTGTGGGTGAGTCGCGTTGAGCCATCTCACTTCGATGCGGCCACGGCGTACGTGTCTTTCGACGGCCATCGCAGTGACAACTTCCGTCCCCATGTCTTGAAGACGACAGACTACGGTCGCACGTGGACCAGTATCTCCGCGAATCTTCCTGCTTCCGAGCCGGTGTTCGTGGTCAAGGAAGACCTGAAAAACCCGAATCTTCTTTTTGTCGGAACGTCGGGTTCGATTTACACATCACTGGACGCGGGACGTAGCTGGCAGAAGTTGATGAGCGATTTCCCGGTGGTACAGGTGCACGACCTCGTGATTCATCCGCGTGAGTCTGATCTGATCGCGGGCACGCACGGTCGCGGGATCTGGATTCTCGACGACATCACGCCGCTGCAACAACTGACCCCCGAAGTGCAGGCAGCCGACGCGCATCTCTTCACAAGCAAGGTTGCAACTATCTGGCGCGGTGTGAGTCGCGGCGCAACGCGCGGTCACTTCCTGTTCGCCGGGCGCAACCCGCTCTCGATCGCGGCATCTGCTCCTGCGAACTCGCCCTCGGAATTGAGGAGTTCGGCCGCGGTCAATTTCTATCTGAAGACGGCGGGACCGGTGCGCGTCGAGGTTGCGTCGCTTGACGGAAGCCGGCAGTTCGCTGCCGATATTCCGGGGCGCGCGGGAATCAACCGGTACCATTGGGATCTGAGACTTGGCGCGCCGGGCGCGCCGCCGCTTATGGCCGGCGCAGCTGCTGCTGGTGGTCGCGGCGGCG
>CAZKXZ010000058.1:0-31951 GCA_964556695.1 uncultured Gemmatimonadales bacterium | reverse complement strand
ACTGTCCCGGTGCCATTGCCAACAGTGCAGTTCTCGCGCGCAAAATTCGGAGACAACACGGTGATAATGTATGAGCTGCCACTCGGCCGCGAGCCGAAAGTAAAACTCCCATTGGTCGCGACAGGGAGATCATTGGCGCCGTTGTTTTGAAGCACGAGACCAGCATTGCCGACAAGCCCGGTGACGGTGCCACCAACTGTGTAGCCGGGTGCGGTGGATGAATCGCTGCAGGCGACAACAAGTCCGAAGGCGGACAGCGCGAAAACTTTTCTTGCGACAGCCATGAGCAGATCCCGCGCGATTGGTTGGCGAAGCCTATTTGAGGTTGCACGATGCGAGCGCGGTCGAGGGTTGTCAAGTTCGTTGATCACCGAGTTCGTTGATCACCGAGTTGATCACCGAGCCGCCATACATGTGCATGAGCGATACAGGGGCGCGTCTCATCAGCATGAATAGCCGTATCATGCTTATGTTGGCAGCCACGATCTGGACGCTCGGCTTCGCGACGACAGCGCAGGCACAAGTCATTGCCGCTGATTCTCAGGCGATTGCCGTCGTGATCGCGCGATCGTTGTCGCCTGAGATCGAGAAGAAGCTTGGGCCTGATGGACGCGTTGCCTTGGAGGCACGCCAGATGTTTGGGCCAGGAATCGATACCACAGCAATGGATTCGACGTCGACGTGGTTCAAACTGATTCGTGCTCAGGTGCGGACGCTGTTGCCGAACGTGGTAGCTGATAGCGTCACGCAGCTCATGCTCCTGCTGCGACTCTCCACCGTACAACTCTCCGACACACAAGTGGTACTGCGCGGCTTATTTACCCGCTGCGATCCTCGCCCGGGCCCGATGGCTCGATGGGTTCACACCTTCGTCCTCACCCTCGACCGAGTCAACAGCCAGTGGCAACCAGGCAAGCCGCAGTTTTCCGGGGTTGCCGACACAAGCTGCTAACTCAACGACGAGTCGCGCCGAGCAAAGTGGCGAGACGCCAGCCAATGAGCCTTGTGCCCGTTATCTTGACGGTAGCCATGCACTCACCAATCGGTAGCCCTCTCGACAAGCTACGGGCGTTTCTGTCCCGGCTGCGTCCCGACGACATCGTTGCCGCCTACCTGTTCGGAAGTCACGCTGAGGACAGGGCTCATCGCGAGAGCGATGTGGACATCGGAGTCTTATTCGACTTTCAGAAGGTCGCGTCCCGAAAAGCCCGCTTTGAGCGCGCCCTGTTGCTTTCATCGTCGCTAGCGGCAGCTCTGGATGCTGACCGCGTTGACCTCGTGGTCCTGAATGATGCACCACCTGGCCTGGCCGCAAGCATCGTGGCTGATGGACAGCAACTTTATCTCTCCGACGCAGAGGCAGAGCACGCGTTCCGGCGCGATTCACAGCTCAGGGCGGCAGACCTTCTCCCATTTATCACTCGATCGGCAAAATTGAAGCTCGAGTCATTGGATAAATGACTCCATATCTCGTCGAGCGGCTGCTCGAGTTGCGCCGGCACGTTGATCACCTGAAGGAAATCCGGCAGAAGGTCTCCACCAGAGCGGACCTGGATTCGGACCTGTCGCTGCATAATGACGTTCTGTTTTCCCTGCTCACCGTGTGCCAGCTGGTGATTGACATCGCGGGCGATCTTTCAGCGCGGCAAGGCCACCGATTCGAAGACTACCGGCAGGCCGTGCGCAATCTCGTCCGCGACGAGCGATTTCCAGAGTCGCTCGTGACACAACTCGAAAAACTTCCCGGCTTCCGGAATGTTTTGGTTCACGACTACGTGGAGCTGGATATGGACCGGGTGATCGAGGCAATGAACAATCTGGATCCCATCGAGCATTTCCTCGACATAGTGCGGCGCATGGAGAACCAGTGATCGCGCCATATTCACATCGGGTGGTCGCAGATGCATCATCAAATCCCTGCCGACACCTTCGATTTCAACACAAACACTCAGAACTCACCACTCATCACAAACCACGCAGTTTCCACTCATCACAAACCACGCAGTTTCCACTCATCACAAACCACGCAGTTGCGAGACACCCCAAAACTCTCCACAGAATACTCCGACCCCTGCACCTCGTGTAGATGAACTGTCTCATGCCAGCGATGCCGGACTGGTGTTTTGCCGAGTCCCGCTAGCCCTCCTCGCTCCCCTACGCGAAATACATTCTCGCAGGTCTGAGGCGAAGCCTCGTTAGAGAGTTCGCCTGACTTCGTTGAACCAATAAACAGCGTCGTACGGGTCGTACACAATGAGCGGCGCGCCAGCTGCGCCAAGTCGTTCCGGCTCCGCGCTCGAAAACTGCATGAGCCCAAGAGCGAGGCGCTCCGCGGATTCCTCCGGTAGCACGCCGGCACGTTCCCGCGTGAAAAGCGCGTTGAGTGTCGCCTGCTGCCGCGCGTTTGCGTTGCCGAGCGCGATGACAACGGTCGCTACGGCAGCGTTGGAGAGAAAGTTGGCGCCGAACCCCAGCGGTGAGTACGTCTTTTTTGACGGCTGCAGCGGCTCGAGGTCCTTCAACAATTGCGCGCGGTATCGGTCGAGCAGGTCGCGACACTCGTCGTACTCGGCGCGATTATCCGAGAGGACTTTCGGAATCGTGCCGGTGAATGCCCACGGATCTGCGGAGAGTCCGTTGAGCAGACCTTCGGCAACAGCCTCGCGCTCAGCGCCGACAATTCCTTCGTCGCACATGCGCGCGTAGGCGCGCAGCAGCACAAGAATGGCAAAACGAAGCAATGGGTAGTCCACAACGTTGTCGTCGCGCATCCTGCCAACGTCGCGCTGGTACATGAAGCGCAATCCCCAGCGCAGGTGACTGCCCATGATGCCGGCGCACGGCAACGCGACGCTCATCTGGTGCGTCTCATCCAACGTGCGAACCTTGGACATCCACACACCGAAACTCTTCTCTTCAGGATTGTAGTACGCAATGGCAAGCAGCAGGAGAGTTCCTGCATCCTCCGCAACGCGAAGTCCGCCGCCTTGCGGTCCGTGGAGGTCGTGCAGCAGCGCGGTCACGCGGTCGAGGTTCGCGTTGGCATCGCCGTCGTCCCATGCGCGCACGGCAAGGAGCATCAAGAGCGAGAGGAAGTACTGGTCCAGCAGGATGGCAAGCGCTCCGCGCGCGTTGTGCGCGGGAATTCCCAGTCGCGCGCAGTAGTCAAGAAGAAGGACAGCTGCGATGTCTTCGGGGAACTTGTGCGCGAGGTAGTCCCAGCCTTCGAGCACATGCAGTCCTTCGCGGCGTGAGCGCGCGTCGAACTTGTCCACCAGCTTGCGAAGATTGCAGGGAGTCGAAGCAGTGGGAAAGCTGTGCGCGCGCATTCCCGCGCGAAGACGCGAAATTGCGCCGACGGTGCTCCCCTCCTCAAGCGCGGCGTTTAGAATCTCGCGGCGCGTGTTGCCACGCAACGCGGCAGCAATGCGTTCGCAAGCAACCTCGAAGGTGATCTCGGTGGGAGGGTTCCGCTGCTTGTTCTTTGACAGCCTGGGTTACTCCCGCCGTGGCGGTTCTCCGGAGAGCCGCGCAATCTGCTCGCGCACTTGTTTTACCAGGGGCTGCATGTCCGCATCCGCCTTGTCCCACAGCGCGACGAAGCGCTGATAGTAGTCGCGCGCCTTGGTACGCTCCCCCTTTGCTTCGTACAGCTCGCCCAGCGTCTTGTACACTCCAGGCAGATGTGTCGGATCGTTCGGCCCGGTGAGGCGGGAGAATTGAGGTGTGGTCAGATACTTCTCAAACCAGTAGATCGCAGAGTCCGGCATGTTCGCCTTCACGAAGCCCCGCCCAAGATCCACGTACACACAAATCGCGCAGCCAGTGGAGGGGCCATCTGGCAATGTGTCAGACATGCGCCATAGCTTGATTGCCTCCAGCGGTTTTCCTTCTGCGAGTGCAATCTCGGCTTCAACCCCTTGTGGCAGGTATTGACTCGTTCGCAGCACAACGGTGTCGGCAATGTCGCGCGCGCGCAATTGCAACACCTCACGCGCCTTGTCGGTACGTCCGGCTCTCGCGTAGAGCGTTGCTACTTCAATATAGGGACGGTTACCTGTAACGCCCGCCGAGATTGGGTACAACTTTACAATCGAATCGATGCGGGCAGCGCCTCGTGCCAGCGAATCGCGGAACCAGATATCCATTTCTGCCTTGCGAAACGAGACAGCCCATGGGGATATCGTGGCCCTTCGCGCTATGTCGGCCGCGCGCGCTTCCTCATGATACTGTACTGACTTGCTCAGCTGTCCGTGCAGCTGTGCCATCACAGCGAGGGCCCGGATGGCGCCAGAGCGCGGCGCGTCTTTGCGTTCGCGACGCAGGCGCTCCAGAACTGCCTCTACTGAATCGAGCTGGCCACGCTCATACAGAAAACCGACTTCCCATGCAGTCGGTGTACTCGTTGCCATGGCTGGAAATCGGCGTTTGGCGCTCTCCACCGATGCCTGCGCATCCTTTGAGCGGCCCGAGTTGAACTGCACGTCAACCAGCAAGGCCTGATGAATCTCCGCATCCTCCCCGGCGGTTCGCATCATCTCCATTATCTCTGCCGCCCTCTGGAACTGGCGACGAGTCGCAAGCAGAGCGGCGTAGTTGTTTGCGCCAACCCCGCCCAGGAAAGACGCGGTGTCCTTGAGCAGCCACTCCTCATACACCCGCGCCGCTTGTTCGCGGTCGCGACCGGGTCCAAATCGGTAGTAAGCGCTGACCACTCGGTAGCGCTCTACCTGCGACAAGCGATCACGCAGGTCGTAGGCTCGTTGATGCGCCGAGTCGCCCTGTTCACGGGGCATTCCCGCATTGCCGAGATTCACACCGAGCGAACTCCATGCGACGGCGAAGAGACTATCAATGGCCACGGCCTTGCGGAGATGAGCGACGGCCTCGAGCGGCTGACGGGTTACTCTGTTTGCTCGCTGTCCCTCGACATATTCCCGCAACGCTTCGATCGACGACGTTGTAACCCGTTCGAGTGGCGGCGTCGCACGCACCGACTTTAGTGACTCTCCGGCTTTCGCGCGCAAGGTCTTGGACAGTCGTCCAAGAGCTGGAATCAGCTCTGCTGCTCCTTTGATGGTCTCGCGATAGCCAGCCAGTTCGTCGCCGGAGGTTGCGACAAGAAGTCGCAACGCCACCACCATTCCAGCATCTCCCGGGAGCGGTGTGATGTCTCCAGTTACTATTGCGCGCAGCCCTTCGCGCTGCGCGATGGTTCGCGCCAGCGCCAGGTCCATTCTCACTGTGTCCGCTTGACCCATCAAGCGGAGGATTGCGGCGACTTCGCTCTCGGTCACCGGAATGAGTGCGGACGATTGTCCCAGATCTGTGCGGACTGCTTCGGCGGCGAGCATGGCCAGCGTCGAATCAACTCCTCTCGCGGTGAAGTCCGCGACAAGCACTTTCTGATTCTTGTCCACCTTGCCGGCTGCCGATAGCGATGCCGCTGGTCCGATTCCCATGGCACGCGTGGCCATGTACGCAACTACGAGAATGACGAGTGTCGATACAGCAGCCACTCCGCCCATTGTCGTCTTGCGCCAGCTCACGTGCGGGCTGACGCGCGCAGCGAGGGAATCCAGGCCAGCACGGTGAGCGGCGGTTCCACCCGGCGTGTGCGTAGGGTGCGCCGCAGTTCGTTCCATTCTGCGCTGCACCCATCCTGTGAAAAGAATGGCCGGCAAACCAAGCGACATTACGATGATCGCAGCCAGCGGAACCCACGACGGCAGTCCAATTATCTCTGTAGCTCCGTATGCAAGCGCCACCACAACAAATGCAGCCGCGAAAAACCACGTGAGCGCGCGCGACAGCGGCGCTCCACTTTGCGCTGCTGCCGCTGGTAGCTTCGCCGCCGGCACCGCGGCTGCGGTAGTTCCAGAAGAAGTAATTCCTTCCAGCGCGGTCATGATTTCGTTCGCTGACTGCGGCCGATCCGCGGGGCGCTTTGCAAGGCAGCGCATGACAATATGCGCCAGAGCCACCGGAGTCGA
This sequence comes from uncultured Gemmatimonadales bacterium, assembly GCA_964556695.1. Taxonomy (GTDB): domain Bacteria; phylum Gemmatimonadota; class Gemmatimonadetes; order Gemmatimonadales; family Gemmatimonadaceae; genus CAZKXZ01. The sequence goes on along the minus strand of CAZKXZ010000058.1, from coordinate 25,958 downwards.
TTCGCGCCGCTTATCGACTGGCTCTGGTGCTTCCGTCATGTGCGCCGTGAGCATTTGCGAAACATTGCGCGCCGCGAATGGCGTTGCACCAGTCAACATTTCGTATGCGATGCATCCAAGCGCATAGATGTCGGAGCGATGATCAACATTGGGATCGGCCGCCGCTTGCTCGGGCGACATGTACGCGGGAGTTCCAAGAGCAACACCTATCGAAGTGAGGCCGGCGTTACGACCGTGGCCCCCCGGGTCAGTCGCAGCAAGGTCTACCGCCTTGCCTACGCCAAGGTCGGTGACAACCGCCACACCACCGGTGAGCATCACGTTGTCGGGCTTGATGTCGCGATGTACGACACCGTCGGAATGCGCGTGTGCCAATGCGGCCGCAACGTCGCGCACAATGCGAACGGTCTCGTTGATCGGAAGCTCACCTTCGCGCTGAAGCTTGGTGCGAAGAGACTCCCCTCGCACCAGTGGCATCGTGTAGTAAGGGAGTCCATTCACTTCACCCGCGGTGAGCACCGGAACTATGTGCGGGTGCTGTAACCGCGCAGCCATCACAATTTCGCGCTTGAATCTTTCGACACTCACCGCGGCAGCAAGATCAGGCGGCAATACTTTGACGACGACTTTCCTGCCGAATGCTTTTTCCTCGGCAACGAAGACCCGCGACATTCCGCCACCGCCAATCTCGCGTTCGAGAGTGTAGTGGTCGCCCAGTTGCGATTGGAGACGGTCCCGCAGATCGTCGTTACTCATCACGGCGGAGGTGGTTCTCCCGACAATCGCGCAATTCTGGCGCGCACTGATTTCACCACAGGCTGAAGATCAGCGTCCGCCTTGTCCCACAGCGTCACGAAGCGCTGATAGTAGTCACGCGCCCTGGCACGCTCGCCCTTTGCCTCGTACAACTCGCCCAGCGCTTTGTAAGCGGCGGCCAGGTTGAGCGCATCAATACTGTTCGCGTAGCGAGTCATATAGGGCGTGTTCACAAACTTCTCAAACCAGAAGATCGCCGAGTCGGGCATGTTCGCTTTCATGAACCCGCGGCCGATGTCCGCCTGCCGGCAGATCAAACAAGAGTCGATCGGTCCGTCGGGCAACGTGTCTGCCTTGCGCCAAAGCTTAATGGCCTCCAACGGCCTGCCTTCAGCAAGTTCAATCTCCGCGGTCGCACGCTGGGCAAGGGGTTCGCCGGCGCGCCGTGCGATCGTGTCCGTTAGCGCGGATTCACGCTCGCGCATGACTTCACGCGCTTTGTCGGCGCGACCCCCCAGCGCATAGAGTGTTGCAAAGCCGGTGTAGGGCCGAGTTCCCGGCGCGCCGGTTGACAGCGGGTGCAGGCGCAGAATCGAATCCAAATGCGCCACGCCGCGCGCAGGTTCATCGCGATACCAGATGTCATCGCGTGCCCTGTTCAGTGCCTGGGCCCAGGGAGTTGTCTCTATCCCTCGTTCGGCAGTAACGGCTCTTGCATCCGAGGCAAGGTCCCCTGCGTCTCGCAAGCGTCCGCGCAGCATAGCGAGTTGGGCGAGGATCTGGATCGCACCTGAGCGTGCGGCCGCAGTTCTCTCGCGACGAAGACGACCGAGGAGTTCTTCCAGAGAATCGAGCTGGCCTCGTTGATAAAGGAACGCAATCTCCCATGAATTTGGTGTTGGGGCGTCGGGGTAACGCCGCATGGCACTCTCTACCGAAGCCTGTGCCTCCTTGATACGGCCTTGATTGAATTGTGCGCTGACAATCTTATCCTGCATGATTGCCAGGTCCTGCCCCGCGTCGCGGGCCAGCGCGACTACTTCCTCCGCCCTCTGGAATTGGCGTCGCCCGTTCAGAATACCCGCATAATTGTTGGACCCGGCAGCGATGAAAGATGCAGTGTCCTTTCGCAGCCACTCTTCGTACACTCGTGCCGCCTGTTCCCTGCTGCGACCGGGACCAGGGCTGAAGTACGCCGCCATGACTCGATAGCGTTCCACTTGTGACATGCGATCACGCAGCTCGTACGCCCTGGTGAGAGCCTCGTCGATCTGCGCCCGGGGCATTGCAGCATTGTTGAGATTCAGGCCCAGCAAGCGCCAGGCAGATCCGAAATTGCTGTCAATAGCTATTGCTCGTCGCGCATGCTCAATGGCCTTGATGTACTGCCTGTTCTGATTTGCCCGCGAGCCCTCCACGTATTCGCGCAGTGCTTCGAGCGATGCGGTTGTGACGCGCTCCAGAGCCGGTGTGGCGCGCACTGACTTGAGTGACTCTCCGGCCTTGGCGCGCAATGTCTTGGAGAGCCGTCCCAGTGCGGGGATGAGATCAGCCGGTCCGCCTATTGTCTCGCGATACGCAGCCAGCTCGTCGCCCGACTCTGCCGCCAGCAGACGCACAGCAACCACCAATCCCGCGCCGCCCGGGAGCGGCGTAATATCCCCCGTCACGATCGCACGCAGCCCTTCGCGCTGTGCAATGTTCCGCGCCATGGCCAGGTCAACTCTTGCAGTGTCAGAGTGGCCCATCAGCCTGAGTACTGCTGCGATTTCGCTTTCCGGAACAGGGATGAGTGCCGGTGACTGCGCCAAATCGGTACGAATGGCTTCGGCAGCCAGCATGGCAAGACCGGAATCAGCGCCTCTCGCGGTGAAGTCCGCTACCAGCACTTTCTGATTCCTGTCCACTTTGCCGGAAGCCGCCAGCGATGCCGCGGGACCAATTCCCATTGCACGGGAAGCCATGTATCCCACGACGAGCAGTACGAATGCGCCTACCGCTGCCACACCGCCCATGGTTGTTTTGCGCCAGCTCAGGTGCGGACTCACGCGAACGGCTATGGAATCGATGGCGGTAAGGCGCGCCGCCGTTCCACCCGGTGTGTGTGTTGGATGCAATGCCGCTCGCGCAGATCTGCGTTGCACCCAACCCGTGAGAAGGATTCCAGGCAGGCCCAGCGCCATCACGACGATTGCACCCTTCGGAACCCACGACGGAAGTCCGATGAATTCCGTGGCTCCGTACGCAAGCGCCACGACGACGAATGCAGCCGCACCGAACCAGGTGAGCGCTCGCTGCAGAGAACCCGTGGACGCAGCCGCGGGCATGGCCGCCACTGTGGATCCAGTCGACGTCATGCCTTCGAGCACTGTCATGATTTCATTCGCAGACTGCGGCCTGTCCGCCGGTCGTTTTGCGAGACAGCGATTGACGAGCTGCGCCAACAGCACCGGGGTTGACCCGCGCCGCTTCTCTACCGGGTCGGGTGCTTCCGCGAGGTGAGCCGCGAGCATTTGCGGCACCGAGCGCGCTGCGAAGGGAGTCGAGCCGGTGAGCATTTCGTACGCGATGCATCCGAGCGCGTAGATATCGGAACGATGATCCACGCCCGGATCCGCGGAAGCCTGCTCCGGCGACATGTACGCGGGAGTGCCGAGTGCCACACCCATCGACGTGAGCCCAGCTTCGCGATGTACGCTTCCGGAGTCCGTCGCCGCCACCTGCACTGCTTTGCCGACTCCCAGGTCGGTGACGACCGCCACTCCACCCGTGAGCATCACGTTGTCCGGCTTGATGTCGCGGTGCACGACACCATCCGCATGTGCATACGCGAGAGCTGCTGCAACATCGTGGAGAATGCGAACCGTTTCGTTCACCGGCAACTCGCCTTCACGCACAAGCCGCGCTCGCAACGACTCACCTCTTACGAGAGGCATCGTGTAGTAGGGGAGCCCGTTCACTTCTCCGGCGGAAAGAACCGGAACTATGTGGGGATGTTGAAGACGCGCGGCCATAACGATCTCGCGCTTGAATCTTTCAACGCTCACAGCTGCGGCGAGATCTGGCGGCAATACTTTTACGACAACCTTCCTGCCGAGCGCTTTTTCTTCGGCGACGAAAACCCGCGACATTCCACCGCCACCAATCTCGCGTTCGAGAGTGTAGTGGTCGCCTAATGTTGATTGAAGCCGGTCCCGAAGGTCGTCGGACATTAGGCCGAAAATACGGCTATTTGTGGGGGGAGTGCTAGTAGTGACGAGCGGCGAGCGGCGAGTCCCAACTTCTCGTCGCGCTCGCGCGTCAAGTACTCGTCCCTATAGAATCGGACCAAACGATCCGTTCTGCAATGCTATCATCGCAGCTATCCCCACGATCGCTGCAGTGACCGCCAGTACTCCGAACACTTTGCGCCCAGTCCCGCCCCCTACCTCCAAACCAACGGATACCCGCGGAACCTGCTCGGGCTCGAAGGTACATGCGAGCGGAGTGCAGTCTGTACGCACCGCCGTCAGGTACTCCGGACGAAGGGCAATTCCGATTCGCTCGTCTACGTTGAACTTGATGAGCCCCAGCGTTGACAGTTTGTTGGGAGTGTCATTGACAACACCAACGCCAAGGCCAAAGTCGAGAGAACGTGCTCCATCCAGCCAGCGCCGGTAACGGAGTGTAGGCCCAATCACCAGGAGGTCCTTGCCCGCACTCACATAGAACGATGCGCCGAGTGCGGATTGTGTGCCGACATTCACCAGGAAACCGAGGTCCGCGACCGCCTGATACTCCGGGCCACCATAGCCGCTGTGGTCGAAGCTCGAATAGGCGCCCAGATTCGTGAGGACAAAGGCGCGACACTGGCGCGGCGTAGGCGTGGGCTTGCATCCGCGAGCATTCCGGACGAGAGAATCTGATGCAACCTCCGCAAGAGTCTGCGCCCGAAGAGGTGCGTTGACCAGCGCTGCCGCGACCAGCGCCAAACCTACGTATCCGTACTGTCGCATAACCACTCCATTTCGTCAAGTGTTTGTACTAACTATACGCTACCGTATGGTTGGAGTTAATATCGCTACCTGGCGGAGGAATGTCAACAGGAAGCCCCAAGCCGCTGCAGGAGGGCGCGAGCCTCTCCTTTCGCGCAGCACGCGTCACTACTTGCCGTCATGAAGAGCCAGAGTAGATATATGATGCCGCGTAACTCGTGCGATGCACGTTGAGGATCATCATATGAGACGAAAAGCTCCTGCCATCCTTGGAATCGCATTCATCGCGTTTACTGCGACAGCGTCATTCGGGTCTGCCCAGACGGCAACCGCACCGCAAACAACGCGGCCGATGAAGATCGGGATTATTGGCGCTGGTGCGCAGGGCGGGAGCATCGGGCTGCTGTGGGCCAAGGCGGGTCACGAGGTGTTTTTCTCGTCGCGCCATCCGGAGGAGCTCAAGGCCCTTGTCGCACAGGCGGGACCGAAAGCGAAGGCTGGCCTTCCTCAGGAGGCTGCAACTTTTGGCGAAGTTGTGCTCATCGCAGTTCCCTACGGCGCGCTTCCACAAGTGGGGAAAGACTACGCGGCCCTCATGAAGGGCAAAGTTGTCATTGACCTCGGGAATCCTCGCGCGGACCGCGACGGACCCATGGCCGATGCAGCGATGGCGAAGGGAACGGGACTTTCATCGGCCGAGTTTCTTCCGGGCGTTCGATTGGTGCGCGCGTTCAACGCGCTGAGCGCCACACAGGTGCAGCGTGACGCACACCGCGCCGGCGAAAAACTTGGCATTCCGGTCGCGGGCGATGATCAGGTAGCCGTTGCCACTGTCGTCCAGTTGGTGAAGGATGCTGGCTTCGATCCAGTTGTCGTCGGGAACCTGGCGCGTTCGAAGGAGTTCGACAGAAACACAGCGGTGTATGTGAAAGGCATGACGGCGAAACAAATTCGCGAAACGCTCAAGTTGCCGCCGCCGTAGCGGTGATTCCCTGGCTTGCGTATCCGGCCGTAGTTACAGCCGTATTCCTGCTCTTTGTGCTGCTGCAGGCGGTCGGGATGCCCCTGGCTGTCAGTACATTTGCACCTGTCTTCCTCGCGGCTGGTCTCGTTGCCTGGCTCGAGCATCACTTCCCGCATCGCCTCGAATGGCGGCCACCGGCGAGCGAAGTGAAGACCGATCTCGCATTCATTACCGTCGTGCAGCTCGCCGTGCCGCCATTTGTGAAATTCCTTTTCGCTTATTTGCTGCTCGGGCCTGTGAGTTCACTGAACCTTCCGACAACCGCGCTTTGGCCTCATGGGCTGCCCATCTGGATGCAGGCAATTCTCATGATCCTTGTCGTGGATCTCCTGCGCTACTGGCTGCACCGCGCCGCGCATCACAATCCGACTCTGTGGCGTTTTCATGCTGTGCACCACTCTGTGGAACGACTTTATTGGCTCAACACCGCGCGTTTTCATCCAGTTGAAAAGTTCCTGCAGCTCTGTCTGGACAGCCTTCCCTTTCTCCTCATGGGAGTCGATGCCAGAGTGCTGGCGCTGTACTATATCGCCTATGCGACCAACGGATTCTTCCAGCACTGCAACATCCGGCTGCGCTACGGCGTGTTGAATTACATCGTTGGCAGCGCGGAAACACATCGCTGGCACCACTCGCGCCTCCCGCGGGAATCCAACTCGAACTACGGTAACACGGTCATTGTGTGGGATCTGTTATTCGGTACCTGGTACCTGCCCTCAGATCGTGAGATCGAGGATCTGGGTCTGCAGGAGCGCGATTATCCCCGCACATTCGTGGAATTGATGCGCGCACCGTTCCGGCGGTAGACACATCATGAGCAGCGCCATCGTGCGCATTGGCATGTGGACCGGTAAGCAACACTGGCACCGCATGGACCGAATGACCGATCGCCCCGAAGTCGCACAGCAGGAAGTGCTCGCGCGACTCATTGCCGCCAACAGCCGCACACGCTTCGGGACGGAGCACAATTTCGCCGCCATTCGAAGCGCGGCTGATTTTCAGAGGCACGTGCCGGTACAGGAATACGAGTCGCTACGACCTTACATCGAAGAACAGCGCACTACGGGCGCCACAGCACTCACCGCGGAACAACCGCTCTTCTACGCGCAGACGAGTGGCAGCACCGGCAAGCCGAAGTTTGTTCCTGTCACAGCTACAATGCTGGCACTGCACAAGGTTGAACAGAGAATTTTCACCTATCTGCAGTTTCGTGCGTGCCCCGCCGCCTTCGAGGGAAAGGCTCTCGGCATCATGGGCGCTGCGGTTGAAGCGCAGCTGGAGTCAGGGCACACGGTGGGCTCCGTCTCAGGACATCTGTATCGCTCATTGCCCACCGTCGTGCGCAGCCGCTTCGTCGTGCCGCCCGATGTTTTCAGTATTGCCGACCCCGAACTGAAGTACCTCGTGATCCTGCGCCTGGCGCTCGCGAACGCGGACATCACATATCTCGGCTCTCCTAATCCCTCCACCTTCCTGCGGCTCCTCGACATTCTGAACGGCAAACGCGATTTGCTCATGCAGTCACTCAAGGGAGGGCCTCTGGATGATCTGAACGCGCTCGACCAGCCGTTGAGAAGCAGAATCGCAGCGCTGCTGCGCCGCAACCCTGGGCGAGCGAGAGAGATATCAGGTCTTGCGCAACTGTCGTTCGCCAATGTTTGGCCACGCATTCGCCTCGTGACCTGCTGGACGGGAGGCAGCTGCGGAATAGCCCTGGATGTGGTTCGCATGTCGCTCCCGGCACAAGCGACGGTGATGGAACTCGGCTATCAGTCAACTGAATGCCGCGGGACGATTGCGCTATCGACGGAAATTGGCGCTGGACTGCCGCCGCTCACACATCATTTCTTCGAATTCGTGGAGCAATCGAGTTGGGATGGCAACAATCCGGTGTTTCTGGGACTTCACGAGCTGGAGGAGCACAAGCGCTACTACATCCTTTTCACCACCGCCGCGGGATTGTACCGCTATTTCATGAACGATCTCGTTGAAGTTGACGGATTTTATCGGCAGACGCCGCTGTTGCGTTTCGTGCAGAAGGGAAAGGGTGTTACCAATATTACCGGCGAAAAACTCTACGAAGCGCAGGTAATTGAGGCGGTGCGCGAAATATCAAATCGTGTCGGACTTGCTGCGAGTTTCTACGTACTGGTTGCCGACGAAGCTGCCGCGGCCTATACACTGTTCATTGAAGCGCATGATCCGGTGCAGCTGGATGTGCGAGAGATTGCGACAGCAGTTGACCGGCGCCTTGGTGAACTGAACATCGAGTACGAGAGCAAGCGAAAGAGCGAACGTCTCGCACCGCTAACCGTGCACTGGCTCAGAGCGGGCACCGCGGAGGAATACAAAGCGGTGTGCGTCAAGGCGGGCCAGCGTGAGATGCAATTCAAGCCAGCCGTCTTGCAATATCGAAAGGATTTGTCCCTCAGTTTCCACGAGCATACTGTCGGGTGACGCGGTGTCCAAGACGGTAATTCAGGAACTGCGACTCAGCCGGCTGAGCATCCCCTTCAAGGTTGCTTTCCGTCATGCTAATGCCGATCGCTCTGAAGGCGCGAGCGTATGGGTGGAGGCGGTATCGCCGACCGGCGCAACTGGATATGGAGAGTCGTGCCCAAGGGAGTACGTCACTGGAGAAAGCGTTGAATCCGCGGAGAGATTCTTTGCAGAGCACCAGGCAGCACTCCGGTCTGATATCGTCGACCTAGCATCACTCGTGGGATGGATGGCCGCACATGAGAATGTGATTGACGCGAACCCCGCGGCATGGTGTGCAATGGAGCTGGCAATACTCGACATGCTGGCCAAAGAGAATGACGTAACCATTGAGCAGTATCTCTCGCTCCCGCAGCTTCAAGGGTCATTCCAGTACAGTGCAGTGCTGGGCGACGCGGAAGCCGCGACATTCGGAGCTGTTGCGCAGCGTTACAGTGCGCAGGGCTTCACTGATTTCAAGGTGAAGCTGAGCGGCGAGCTGCGGCGCGACTCGGACAAGATGGATATTCTCCGAGGGATGCTGCCCGCGCCGAAGACAGTCAGAGCAGACGCCAACAACGTTTGGAAGAGCGCGGACGAGGCAATCGCGTTTCTGCGCGCGCTGGAATATGGATTCCTCGCCGTAGAGGAGCCGGTAAGCGCGGGCAGCTATGCGGCGCTGAGTACGATTGCGGAAGCGCTCGAGTGCAGGATCATCCTGGACGAGAGCTTTCTGCGAGCCGTGCAATTCGCTTTCATTCGTGATGATCCCACGCATTGGCTGATAAATCTCCGAGTATCGAAAATGGGCGGTTTGTTGCGATCACTCGAGGTGGTGAGAGGCGCACGCGAACACGGCATCGGCGTGATCGTTGGTGCTCAGGTTGGAGAAACGAGTCTGCTGACAAGGGCCGCGTTGACGGTTGCCAACGGTTGTCGTGATCTGCTGGTGGCGCAGGAGGGCGCATTCGGCACGCATCTCCTGGAGCGAGATGTGTGCGATCCACCCATCATGTTTGGAAAAGGCGGCATTCTCGACGTGTCGAGCTTCCCATTGCTCGTCGGCGCACCGGGGTTTGGGGTACCAATTAGTCAGGCGTGAGTGCGGCCACGCAAATACTCTCGCCCCGTGCGAAGCGGTGTGCGGCCGCTTTTGGATGTGCGAGAACCAAGTCATCAGAATCGAACACGCTGATCATCCTGCAATCCAGTGCAGTTAGGAAACTCGGCAGATCGCTGGTTGCTATTCCCCATTTAAAGACCTCGTTCTTGAGACGCAGCCACAAGTCCGCAAGAACCGTAGCCGATTCGAACTGGACGGACCCGGAGGGAGACTTGTTCATGTATGTGAACAGAAAGCGGCTTTTCGGATGCCGAGCGCAGGATTGCACTGAACGAAAGAACCCTGAAATCTGCGCGGCGGTGAGATACATCGTGATGCCCTCCGCTATGAACAGCGTCGGATGCTGCGGTGAGAAATCAGTTTTCGCGAGCGCGTCGGCGACCGATTGCCTGGTCAGGTCCACTGGGACAAGGCTGATGCGCGATGCGTCAGCGAACATCTTACCAAGCGCACTCCGCTTGACCGCTTGTGTCGCTGGGTGGTCAAGTTCGAACAGGGCCGCGTCCACCTGCTCGTCCGCGAGCATCGCCAGCAACGGATCAAACCCTCCCGCTATGACAACAATTTGTCGCGGCGGACCAGCCTCGCTGAGAAACTCCCGCACCAGTCGCTCGATGCAGAGCTTGCGCAGCGCGTAGTGCAGGTACATCCCGGGGATGCTTATGCGCTCAATCAGCCAGAGCCTCCGGCGCTCGAATGGGCCCGGAGTCCAGGGCCGTCCCGCGGCCTCTGAAGCGAAGGCCCGGTAATAGCGCTCACGCGCGCTTCCCTCCCCCAGCGCCCAGCCCATTCCGCTCTCCGCAAGCAGAACCTGTGACCTGGCAATCAGCAGCGCCGTGGCGCTGGGCTCATCGTCCTTCATGCCCAAATCAAACCATCAAAGCGCCACCAAGTCTATTTTTTCCGCCCTCCCTACGAACAGCGCGGCAACACCACTGGGCACCTCTCCGGGTCTGGTGCAGGTGCCGCGCCCACGCCGCCCGTGCCGCCGAACGTGTATGGTTCCAGCCGCAACAGCTGCAAGTCGCGTAACGGGATTGGGAAATGGATCGGCGAATTCTGCACAAGGAAGTTCCAACCGCGTGCATCGTAGTATGCGGGGCCGCCCTCCACTCCCAGCGTCTCAATGCGCTTCTCGTATCGCAGCGCGTCCCAAAGACTGCCGCAATCGCCATTCAGCTTGCGCGGCACGCAGTTGGGCGCGGTCCCCGGAGCACCGTTGATGTCCACCGCCAATAGCTGCCCGTTGGGAACTCTGTACTTGTTGATCAGCGGAATGGCTTCAGCAGCGCGGTTCAGACGAACAAGTCCCTCAGCCTTGAGCAGGTCCATTTCAGCTACAGTCATGATCGGCATTGGTCCAAGCTGGTAAGTCGTGCCGCTGCCGTAGCGGTGAAAGAAATAGTACGAGCGCTGGCCGGTGCCGCGATCGATATTGAAAATTGTTGCCTGGTGATAGCCCATGTAGAGCCCGCAATCTGCGGCGGGGATGGTAGCCGGCAGGCACGACGCTGGACGCGTTGTCGCTCCCTGAATGCGCCGGTCGGGCGTACCGACCATGCGGAAAGGGTTGCGACCGGACCATGGCAGCGCGTACCAGTTCCTGAAGGATTCCGTCACGTCACCCGGGCCGATGAGGCGATAGTCGACGCGCATGAAATCGCTAGGTATGGTCGTCCGCAGGCGTGCAGCGCGCTGCTTGAACAAACTCTCCACGACGCCCACTTCGCCAATAACCGCGAAATCGGTTGTGATCCCCGCGTCTATGTGCTGGATAACGGCGTTCCAGTCGACGGCCTGCCGCTCCGTCGGGTTGCGGGCCACATACACCATCAACCGGGCCATGTACGAGTGGATCACGCGCGCGAAGTCCGCGTTCGTACGCGGCACGCCGAGGAACCACTGATTTGAGGGCGTGGATGGAAAGGTGAAGGTGGCTGAATTCGCGAGCGTCAGCGCCGCACTCATCTCGGCGAGCGCCGTATCCATCACCTCATCGTAGGGTCGGATGAGATTCTGTACCTCGTCGTTCCCGCTCGAAAAATCCAAAGTGTCGGGATCTACACTCTCGCTATACACGTACGACTTGTCGAACATAAGCGCGGCGTAACCGTGATTGAGTCCCTGAACGAACTTCGCGTAAGCGTGTGCCTGAGTGGTCACGTCAACACCCGCGGAATTGCGCAGCACCAGATTGAACTTTGAAACGGCCTGAAGCGCCGTATTAAGCGCCGCGATGTTGGCGTAATAATCGGGGAACGTGGCGTGATGCGGTGGCCCGTTTGCCGGGCTCTGGATGTTGATTGCCTCGCGCGGTTCCTTCGAGAGATCCTGGCCACCGAAATCGGCGAACCCCGTAGAGAACTCATCGGCCATCACCGACAGGGTCACTGCCGGAGTGGTTTGCGCCGACCGGTTGAACCACTGCAGCAGACCATTCGAGATAAGGGCGAGCGCATCTTGCGAGCTACGCACGACGGTACCGCGATTGGGGTTGTTCGGATTCGTGACATCAAGATCGCCGCAAGCGATCGCACTCCCGAGGAGCGCAAGGACGAGCAGTTTGGTGACTCTCATTGTGTATTCCTCTCTGCTCGTGGTCAGAATTCGATGTCGATGCTGAATGTGATGGTGCGATACGTCGGGAAGTCGAAGCTGTCCGTGCGGGTCAACACGCCGCCGATCTCCGGGTCGTATCCGCTGTAGCCTGTAATGATGAACAGGTTCCGGCCCACGACCGACAGCGTGATGTTGCGCGTGCCAAGACGGTCAAGCACGGGCAGCTGCTGTGACGAGATCGAATAACGGATCGACGCCTCGCGCAGCTTCGTATAGGTGCCATCCTCTACAAACCAGCTCACGCCCGTGTCCGCGTTATAGAGAGAGTTGGAGTAATAGCCCGAGGGCTTCTTCAACTCCTCCGGCTTGCCAGCCTGATCGATCTCGCCGTTGCGCGAGTACTGGAACATGCGCTGTTTCGTCCCGTTGTAGACATCACCACCGATCTGGCCACCGATGAGCGCATAAAGATCCAACCTCCCGATGCGGATCTGATTTGCGATCCCCCAGTTTGCATCCGGGTTGGCATTGCCGATCAGGACGCGCGCGGGTTGGCCAGCAGCGTCGAGCACGCGTCGCGGCAGCCCCCATGAGTAGTTGACGCCGTCGATGGCGATCGTTCTCCCCCAGCATCCGGTCGCCCCCGAAGTTTGCGGCGCGAGATCTGTGCAGCCCGATACGCCATCACGAAAACTTCTGGGCGTGTCAGTCGCGCCAGTCGTGTCAATTCCGACAGGCACGAGCAACCCGTCGTCGTTGATCTGGAAAGCGTTTTGCGAATTGGCGTGCACGGCTGGCAGCTCGGCCAAGCTGGTCCAGAACTTCTGACCCCACATTTCGCCCAGCCTCGCGCCAGCGCAACGCTGACCGAGGCCGTCCGAGTGGCAGGGCCGGTCGTACTGCGCGATCCGGTTTCGTGAACGGTCCGCAATCAAAGTCGTCGACCAACGCAGACTGGGGCGCTCGATGATGCGCGCTTCAAGCGTTCCCTCGACCGTGTGGCCCTCGATCGTGCCTGCGTTCTGCCATTGAGCTGTAAAACCAAAGACCGAAGGCAGCGGCATCTGAACCAGCTCGTCCTCGGTTCGCTGCTCGGCATAGGCCAGGCCGAGCGAGAAACGCTCGAATGCCACTGCGTTGATCCCGATCTCCTGCTCAGTTGTCTTCTCGGGCCTCAGGAAGATGTTACCCAGCGTGCCGAGCGTGAGACCACTGGTGCCGAGGTTGAAGACTTCAAATCGGTCCGCGAAGTTGGGGCGGCCGCCGGCCGTTCCGCGCGAATAGTGCAACTTGAACTCGTTAATCGACGAGGCGAACGGCCACCACTCCTCGGCGCTGATGCGGTATGCAAAGCTCGCCCGGTAATAGCTGTGCCACCGTTCTTCCGCGCCGAATAGCGAGCTGCCGTCCCGGCGGAAAAGGCCACTGACGATGTACCGTTCGGCGTAGTCGCTGTCGAGCGTGAGATAATAACCGCGCGCGCGGATGGCGCTCTCGGTGGAACCGCTCTGCAGTATTTCAAATGCGTCGATGTCCGGGATGCCACCGACCAGGGCGCCCTCGCCGCCGGCGGTGATCGTCTCATCGTCCTGACGCTCGAGCACGGCCCGCACGGAGGCGCGCGCGTTCAACAGTCCAAACTCCCGAGAGGCGCTGAGGCCCGCCGACGCATTGAGTCCAGTGGTGATTGAATTGGCGCGTGACGAGGAACCGATGTCGCCATTCGGATTGTTCGGTGTCTTCACTCCGCGCGGGACGTAGTCGGTCGAAGTACGGTCCGAACGATCATAACTCGCGTTGGCCACGACCCCCAACCAATCGACCGGGTTGTAACGCATCTCGACACTGCCCAGTGTGCGCGCACGCCGGTCCCAGTGCTCCTGAGTCGCGATCTGATACAGCGGGCTGGCGCGAATTCCGGTTGGGTCGGGCTGGAAAATGTACGGCGTCCCGTCGGGATCAGGCTGGAGCAGGTTGACGTCCGGCGCTTGATGGATGAAGTCGAAGAAGGTGTTGCCACCAGTATCTTCCTGCCTGCTGCGCAGGTGGAACAGGCTCACCGACACATTGAGGTCATTGCGCAGCTGATGGTCGAGATTCGTGCGGAAGTCGAGGCGGCTGTAGCCGTCATTGCCCTCAACAACGCCTGCTGTGTGATGCTGGCTTGCCGTGGCGATCCAGCTCGTATTCCCGCCGTTGTAGCCGAGCGTGAATGAATTAGTCATGTACTGGCCCGGATCGAACAATGCATCCAGTTGATCGTATGTCGGGCCGGCGAACGGCTGATCCTGGAAGAGATACAACGAAGGGCCGGCGAACTGCCGTTGGACTGGCGCGATAACGCCAGCCGTCGTGTCGAGAGAATTGCCCGCAGCGTCCAGATATCCGGTCCGGTCGGGAGTCATGCGCAGGTTGTGGTATTTCGCCCACCCGATTGGGTTCATGATCGAGTTGGTACCGAGCTCGCTGCGCACGACGAAGCGTGTGCGGCCCAGCTGAATGTGCGAGCCCCTCGCCGTGCGGATCTGGATCACGCCGGCCGCGGCGCGAGAGCCATAAAGCGACGCCGCCGCCGCACCCTTCACCACTTCCACACTCTCGATGTCCAGCGATGAGATATCCACGGACGATTCGGTCAGGATAGCGCCATCGACCACGATCATCGGCGTCGTGGTCCGGTTGATACTTGTTGGGGTGCGGAGCAGGATGCTCGGGCCCGACCCCGGTTGTGTACCCTTCACCATATTTACTCCCGCCACCCTCCCCTGGAGTGCCGAGAGCGCCGATGTCGGAGCGACGGGGATATCTGATGCGTTCAGGCTCGCGACTGTGAATGCGAGCTTCGCCTGGCTCGTCGCCTCCGTTACGCCGGTAACCACGACGTTGGAGAGTGTGAGCACCTGCGTGCGCAGCCCGAAGTCGACGACAACTGTCTGCCCTGCGGCAACGCTCACATTCTCCCGCCGATCGGCTGCGAAGCCGATGACGCGGACGGCGACTGTGTGTGCGCCAGCCGGCACATCGGTGAGTACGTAGCGGCCCGCCGCGTTGGTCATTCGGACGATCTGCAGCCCTGGGATAGACACGTACGCAGCCATAATTACCGTGCTATCTCGCCCGCTGCGGACGGTTCCCGTGATCGTTCCGGTACCTTGCGCCGCTATGGGTGGTGCGGTGCAGAGCAGCAATGCTGCAACTATTACCGGAAGAGGCGAACGGATGAGGTCAGGCATAATTGCGTCCTCGTTTGATGAATGGAACCAGGGCTAGGAAGGGGAGCGTGCCTTAATGTGGTAGGCTGGATTCAGATGATAACAACGCAGGGTTTCAAACAACTGGAGTGGCGCCGAAGCGAGCACGCGTATGTATGACAATTGCACCTTCAACATGAGCAGATCCGGCGCCGGGGAGCAAACCTGCTTGCGCCGCATCGAGGTAGCGGAGGGAAGTGACGAGCAACAGCGGGTAGCCGCGTAGCGCCTCGATGCCGCCAAGTCGCGATTCGTGGTGGTAGACCAGCAGGGTGGTTGGGAGTTGGAGACTCCGCTCCGTCCGCGTCATGAGCCAAGTCGGGCGCTGACGATTCACCAGCTCGTAGAGGTCGCGCACCCCCGCCTTGTGCATCTCCTCGATTTCGGCAGCGGATATCAAGTTGGGGTTGCGTCGCTCAGCAACCGACCGGCTCTGACCGGCGCAGGCGACGGCTATGCATGCCGTGGCGACCGCAACCGCGAGCGCGATCCCCGCGCGCGCAGGGCGAAGGACAATGATTCTGGGTCTTGCCGATCTAATCATGATGCCGTCCGTGGGAGGACAGTCTAACCAAGGCTAACGTATAGTATCGCTTTTGCTCGGTCAAGGTTCGCGTCTCTTCGGGAATCTCGCACAAAACAGGCGGTTTTGCGCCTGAGGCCTGAGCTATTAATATTGTGAGACCACACACCATATTACATGTCAGTAGCTGCAGAACAGATGTTCAGAACATGATTACCGCAGCGCAGCTCAAAGCCGCTCGCGCTCTGCTGGGAATCGACCAGAAAGAGCTGTCAGCGCTCTCGGGACTCTCTGTCCCCACAATCCAACGCATGGAAGCCAGCAGCGGCGTCGTTCGCGGGAATGTGGACTCGCTCATGAAACTCATCGTGGCACTCGATTCCGGCGGCATCGATTTGATAGCCGAGGGTGCGGTGAGCGAGCGGGGAGGCCGAGGGTTGCGACTGAAGAAGATCGCGCCCAGGGCGCCGGCCACACGCCGCGCGCGCGCCAACAATAAGAAGGGGCCCCGACCCCGGCACAAACCGAAATAATAGATGGCTCTTCAGGTCTTGCTCTGGTGCAGTGCCGCAATGCTGGCAACGGCGATCGCGGCGATAGCAGCCGGCCGCTCGCACCGCGCCACACGAGCGGTATATGCGCTGTGTCTGGTCGCATCCGGTGTCGCGCTGGCCACCAGCGTATTTCAGCTCCTGACACATCCGATCGCGGAGGTCACACTCACCTTGCCAATCGGACTGCCGTGGCTTGGCGCGCATTTTCGCATCGATGCGCTCGCCGAGTTCTTTCTCGCCGTTGTGAATCTCGGCGGCGTGGCAGCCAGCCTGTATGCGTTGGGCTACGGAATACACGAGCCGGCACCGCACCGCGTCCTGCCATTTGTGCCCGCCTTTCTCGCGGGAATGAACGTTGTTCTACTCGCGAGCGACGCATTCACTTTTCTGCTCGCCTGGGAGTTCATGTCGCTCGCTTCGTGGGCGCTTGTCATGGCGCATCATCGCGAAGAGCAGAATACACGGTCGGGTTACATCTACTTCGTCATGGCGAACTTCGGAACGCTCGCGTTGCTGCTGGCCTTCGGAGTGCTGGCCGGTCCCACCGGGCAGTACGAATTCTCGATGATGCAGGCGCAAATGCATTCGCCGCTCGCAGCATCCGGAATTCTGCTACTGGTTCTTCTGGGTGCCGGTTCCAAGGCCGGTATTGTTCCGCTGCATGTCTGGCTCCCACTGGCGCACCCAGCTGCTCCCAGCCATGTGTCAGCGCTCATGAGTGGCGTGATGACGAAAGTTGCTGTCTATGCCTTCGTCCGCATCGTCTTCGACCTGCTCGGCGAATCGTCGTGGTGGGATGGCGCGCTGGTGCTGCTCCTCGGCGGTATCACAGCGGTGCTCGGCGTGTTGTACGCGCTCATGCAGCACGATCTCAAGCGCCTCCTGGCATACCATACTGTTGAGAACATCGGAATCATTTTCATTGGACTGGGGCTCGCGCTTTCCTTCCAGGCGAACGGAATGAACGCGGCAGCGGCACTCGCCTTCACCGCGGCGCTGCTGCACGTCTTCAATCATTCGCTTTTCAAGAGTGTACTGTTCTTCGGCGCCGGCGCTGTGCAGTCAGCGACCCATGAGCGCGACATGGAGAACCTTGGCGGCCTCATTCACCGGATGCCAGCCACAAGTTTCATCTTTCTCGTGGCGTGCGTGGCAATCTCGGCACTTCCTCCGCTCAACGGTTTTGTGTCGGAGTGGCTCACCTTCCAGGCCATCGTGCAGAGTCCTGTGCAGCCGCAGTGGGTGCTGCGCGTCCTTCTCCCCGCGGTTGGTGCGCTACTCGCTCTCTCCGCCGCGCTGGCCGCGGCATGTTTTGTAAAGGCGTTCGGAGTCACCTTCCTCGGCAGGCCACGCAGTGAGGCAGCGGCGAACGCCAAAGAGACCGACATATTTTCGCTGACTGCGATGGCAGTTCTCGCGCTGCTCTGTCTCGTGGCGGGAATACTGCCCGGATTCTTCATCGATGCGATTTCTCCCGTCGCTCACGCGCTGGTGGCCGATCACATGCCGGCTCAGTCGGGAATTCGCTGGCTCACAGTTGTACCAATCACGGAGGGCCGCAGCTCCTACAACGGTTTGCTGCTCTTCACCTACCTCGTCTTCACAGCGGCGGTGATCGCGTTTCTTGTGCGGCGATTGTCATCGCGTGCCATTCGCAGGAGCCCCGCATGGGATTGCGGATACCCGGAACCGAGTACGGCAACACAGTACACGGGAACCAGCTTCGCACAGCCAATCCGCCGGGTATTTGGCACGAGCATCTTCCGTGCGCGGGAGCGTGTTGTGATGCCACCTCCCGGTGACATGCAACCCGCCACTCTTGTCGTGTCAAGTGAAGATCGCATCTGGGACGCGATCTACGCTCCGATTGCCGGTATTGTGAGCGCGATCGCGGGCAGACTGAACCAGCTGCAATTCCTCACGATCAGACGCTATCTGAGTCTCGTCTTCGCGTCTCTGGTCATCCTCCTGATGGTGGTGGCGCTGTGGGGCTGATCCGTGAACTCTTCGTGCAGACGGTGCAGATGATACTCGTGCTGCTGGTTGCGCCCCTCCTGACGGGATTCGTGCGCAAGATCAAGTCGCGCCTGTTGCGCCGCCAGGGTCCACCGCTCCTGCAGCCGTACCGTGACATACATCGTCTCCTGCGCAAGGAGACCGTGATCGCTGACAACGCTTCCTGGCTCTATCGAGCGGCGCCCTATGTGATCTTCGCCGTCACGTGGGTGGCAGCAGGACTCGTTCCTACATTCGCCACCGGCCTGCTTTTCAGCTGGACCGCCGATCTCATCGCGATAACCGCACTGCTCGCGACCGCGCGCTTTTTTCTCGCGCTCGCCGGGATGGATGTGGGCACCAGTTTCGGCGGAATAGGTTCAAGCCGCGAGGTGATGATAGCATCGCTGGCCGAGCCGGCGATGTTGCTGGTCGCGTTTACACTTGCCCTTGTCGCCGGCTCTACCCAGATCTCAACCGTCGCGACATTCATGGCCTCGTCGGAGGTTGGCCTGAGAGTGTCGCTGGGACTGGCGCTCATTTCTCTGGTGATGGTGGCCATCGCCGAGAACGCGCGCATTCCTATTGACAATCCCGCTACACATCTGGAGTTGACCATGGTGCACGAGGCGATGGTGCTGGAGTATTCCGGTCGCCACCTCGCGCTGATCGAATACGGCGCGGCGCTCAAGCTCCTGCTGTACGCGTCGCTCATCGGATGCGTGTTTGCTCCCTGGGGACTGGCGCAGTCGAACGCCGCACCTCCCGCGTACTTCTTCGCGGCCGTAGTGTACGCCGTCAAACTCGCCATCGCCGGCACCGCGCTGGCTGTCTTCGAAACGGTGATCGCCAAGATGCGCGTGTTCCGCGTCCCGGATTTCCTCGGCGCCGCGCTCATGCTGGGGCTGCTCGGCGCGCTCCTTCTCTTCGTCTCGCGCAGTCTGTAGATGGACAGCTTCATCTTCGACGTCGCTCATTTGCTCGCCGGCGGCATACTGCTGGTGAGTTTTCTGATGCTTTATCAGGACCGGCTCCAGGCGCTGCTCAACATGTACGCTATTCAATCAGTTGTGCTGGCTGGGTCGGTTGCCTGGCAAGCGTACACCCAGGACGCTCCGCATCTCTTTGTGACCGCCAGCATCGCCCTCGTCTTCAAGGCGATAATTATTCCGGTCGCACTGCACCGGATGATTCAGCGCATGGGGATTCACCGGGAAATAGAGACAGTGGGAGGAATTGCTTCCACGATGCTCCTTGGCATGGGGCTGGTGGCGCTTTCCATGGCTGTGATGCTGCCAGTCACAGTGGCAGCGGACCCGCTGGCGCGCGAGGACCTTGCATTCGCTCTCGCGGTGGTGCTGCTCGGGCTGCTCATTATGGTGACACGTCGCAACGCGGTAAGCCAGGTAGTGGGCTTCATGAGCCTGGAGAACGGCCTCGTTCTCGCGGCAACCGGCGCGAAGGGAATGCCCCTCGTTGTTGAGATCAGCGTCGCGTTTTCAATTCTCGTGGCGCTCATCGTGATTGGCATCTTCCTCTTCCGCATTCGCGAGCGCTTCGACACGGTGGATGTACATGCGATGCACAGGCACCGCGGAGAACAGCGATGAGGTTCTTTTCGTTCAATGCCGTGACGGCGCTTCTCGTGATCCCTGTGGTCGCCGCGATATTGCTGACGCTGTTGTCCGGTTACAAGAGAACAGCACGCCTCAACGTGCTGGCGGCGCTACTCACTTTTCTTTTCGCGCTCTCGCTTTTGCTGGGTAGCAGGCCGGCAGTTGGACGCTACCTGCTTGTGGATGATCTCAACATCGTCTTCCTCACTCTCAACACGCTGGTGGCGTTCACGACCAGCGTTTTCAGCGCCACATATATAGAGCACGAACTCGAGACCGGACGACTGACAGCGGTTTACCTGCGTTTCTATCACGCTATGTACCAGGTTCTGATCTTTGCCATGAATCTGGCCCTGCTCGCGAACAATATCGGGCTGATGTGGGTTGCTATCGAGCTCGCGACGCTGACCACGGTGCTCATGGTGGGCATCTACAGAACTCATGAAGCGCTGGAAGCAGCCTGGAAATACTTCATCCTGGGAAGCGTTGGAATTGCGCTGGCGCTCTTCGGAACAATCCTCGTTTACATGGCAGCACGTCCGGTGGTAGGGGAAGGAATGGATGGCATGACGTGGACGATCCTCGTCCAGCGCGTGGCCGAATTCGATCCTGCCCTTCTCAACATCGCTTTCGTCTTTCTGCTTCTCGGCTACGGAACGAAAGTTGGACTGGCGCCGCTTCATGCATGGCTCCCCGACGCGCACGCGGAAGGACCGACGCCCATATCGGCGGTGCTCTCGGGACTTCTCCTCAACGTCGCGCTGTTTGCGTTGCTGCGTTTCAAGCTGCTGCTCGCAAATAATCCCGGTGCCATTGCTGCCGGTCCACTGATGGTGGCAATGGGTCTCACGTCGGTCATTTTCGCGGCGTTCATGTTGTACCGCCGCCGCGATATCAAGCGGATGTTCGCGTATTCGTCAATCGAGCATATGGGGATCATCTCACTCGCTTTCGGCCTGGGCGGCGCCCTCGCCAACTTCGCCGGTCTCCTGCACATGGTGATGCACAGCCTCACCAAGTCGGCGATTTTTTTTGCGGTTGGGCACATTGCGCAGGTAAAGGGGACGCAGAGAATCGCCGATATCAGCGGACTGACGGAAACGCATCCATGGCTGGGGTGGGGCCTGGTCGCCGGCGTGGCGGCGATTTCCGGCCTGCCACCGTCCGGAGTTTTCATGAGTGAGTTCCTGCTCATTACTTCGACATTTGCGCGCACGCCGTTGCTTGCTGTTCCACTTGTGCTTGGGTTGCTGATCGCGTTCGGAGCGCTGCTGTTGCGACTGCATGGCCTCGCATTCGGGGAGCCGCGCGGTAGCGCCGCGCCGGCGAAGGCATCTCTTGTACCGATGTATTTCCACCTCGCGCTGGTACTGGTGGCAGGAGTGTATTTGCCGGGACCTTTGGTGAAGTGGTTTCAGCATGTGGCCGAGATGATGAAATGAAAAACATCACCCAGCGCTATGATCCATGGCGGCGAACGGTTGTCACTTCCGACGAGTGGGATGCGGCAGCGGCAGCAATGGCCACAGGCAGTCTCACACTCGTTGCGCTCTGGGGCGATGCGGATATTGTGCACATGTCAGTGCACGATCAGAAGGCGGGTGAATTCGCTGTTTTGTCCGTGGAGTGCAACGATGGCACCTATCCATCTGTGAGCAAACATCATCCGCCGGCGCTGCGCCCGGAACGCGCACTTCGCGACCTGTTCGGACTGCAACCGCAAGGCTTGCCAGATGAACGACCCTGGCTCGATCATGGGCGCTGGGGATTGCGCTATCCAATGCAGAGCGGCGGCGCGAGCGCCGCAACCGCTCCGCCACGATACGAGTTTCTCAAAGCCGATGGCGAGAATCTGCATCAGATTCCCGTTGGCCCTGTGCACGCGGGGATCATCGAACCGGGACACTTTCGCTTCACCGCAAGTGGCGAAACGGTTGTTCGCCTCGAAGAACGACTCGGCTACGTTCACAAGGGAATCGAGCATCTGATGAAAGGCGCCGATTTGAATCGTGGCGCGATGCTGGCAGGCAGAACGTCCGGTGACAGCACAGTTGCCTACGCGGTCGCCTTTGCCCGAGCCGCGGAAGCGGCGCTCGACGCAACAATACCGCAGCGCGCGCATTGGATTCGCGCTCTCATGGCGGAGCTGGAACGGATTGCCAACCACCTCGGAGATTTCGGCGCCATCTGCAACGATGCGTCGTTCGCAATCATTCACACTCACTGCGGAATTCTGCGCGAGCGGGTCTTGCGCGCGGCCGATTCCTGCTTCGGACATCGGCTCATGCGCGATCGTGTGGTCCCCGGCGGCGTAACGGTTGATCTCCATAGCGACGCAGATCGCACCCTGCGGGATCTCGTGAAGGAAATGGGGACGCGCTTCCCTGCCCTCGTGGAACTCTATGACGACACCGCGTCTCTCCAGGACAGAACTGTTGGTACGGGAGTACTGCAGCAGGCGCTGGCCGAGCAGTACGGCGCGGGCGGGTATGTCGGTCGTGCGTCGGGTCGAGGCTTCGACGCCAGGAAGACGCCGGGTTACGCGCCTTATGATGTATTGAACTTCAACGTGCCCGTGCTCGAAGACGGAGATGTGAATGCGCGGGTCTGGGTGCGCGTGAAGGAGATTGAGCAGAGCCTTTCGCTTGTGATACAGATTCTGGAGCAGATGCCGTCTGGCGCCACCCGTGCCGACCTTCGCGCGCCCAGCGCAAGTCGCGAGGGAGTCGCGCTCATCGAGGGATTCCGGGGCGACGTTCTAGCCTGGTTGCGCATTGCGCCCAATGGACTGATTGAACGTTGTCATCTGCGCGATCCATCCGTTTTTCAGTGGCCGTTGCTGGAAGCGGCAATCTACGGCAACATCGTCGCGGACTTTCCGCTCTGCAACAAGTCGTTCAACTGTTCCTATTCGGGGCACGACCTCTGATGAGGCGTTGACGTGCGCAGACTGATATTCGAGAGCCTGGTGCGGAGTCCGCTCACGGAAGCGCCGCCGCTGCTGGATGAGGGCGCGGTAAAAGCACTCGCGGAGAAGGTGGACCAGGAGGCGCTGGCGCGGCTCGGCCGCAGTCTTTCCATTCGGCATGTGGATGCCGGTTCATGCAACGGCTGCGAGCTCGAGATTCACGCGCTCAACAACGCTTTCTACGACCTGGAGCGCTTTGGCTTGCGCTTTGTCGCGTCGCCGCGTCACGCCGACGTGCTGCTCGTGACCGGACCAGTAACGAAGAATATGCGCGAAGCTCTGGAGCGAACGTACAACGCAACGCCGAGCCCCAAGTGGGTGGTGGCGGTCGGGGATTGTGCGCTCAATGGCGGTTGTTTCGCCAGCAGTTATGCGGTGGTTGGTGGTGTGTCAGATGTTGTCCCGGTGGACCTGCACATTCCGGGCTGCCCGCCGCGCCCGATTGAAATCCTGAAGGGGCTGCTCACACTCATGGCGATCGCAGCCAAACCGCGCTGAGCGGTGTTGGGGACGGCTGTCAGCCGCGCCGACAGTATTGCAGCGTTCACATCCGTTCGTCCCAGCGAACGACTCGAGTTGGTCAGGCTGCCTTCGAACTCGGCTGACAGCCGCGGGAAGAGAAATGTGCCTACTCTTACGCCTCCGCCCCAGCTATCGCCCATTCCACGGTTGTTGTCCCAAGCGGTACTGCTGGCGAATCCGCCGAGCTCCATCGTCCCTCGTTGCTGCGCTGCGAGTGGCGCGGCGACTGACAGCATCACTATGAGCATCATGCCGATGACTCTACCTGACACAGTGAATCTATCGTTGTTCGCCTCGCGAATTCTGTTGTTGGTCGTCATGATGTCCTTCGTTGAATTACACGATCGACGTCATGTACGCCTCCGCAAACTATGATGGAACGGGCGATTCATACCCGATGTGCTGACGGGCAGCAACTATCAACTCACTTTCTCCGAAACCGTCGCCAGGATTTGCTGCAACTGCTCCATACAAGCGGGCTTGACCAGGTGGTGATTGAATCCCGCCTGTATTGAAGTCTGCCGGTCCGCATCCTGACCATAACCCGTCAACGCGACCAGCACGACGTTCGTGAGAGCTGGTTGTTGCCGGATTAGTTTCGCGACCTCATAGCCGTTCAGATCCGGCAAACCGATGTCCAACAACACCGCGTCGGGCCGGTAATCGAGCGCCTCGCGCACTGCCGTAAGCCCGTCGTGAGCAGGCCGAACATCATGCCCTGATGCTTTCAGCAGCATGGAGAAGCTCAAGACCGAATCGACGTTGTCATCCACCACAAGCACCCGCAAAGGTCGTATTTCCAGCTGGGCGGTTTCCTTGCCCGTTGACGGTAACGGCAGCTTTGGTAAGTGGAGCGGCAGCACTGGCAGACGCACGACGAACTCGCTGCCTTGCCCCAAAGTACTGTGAACCTCGACTCTTCCTCCGTGCAATTCCGTGAGCCGTTGCACCAAAGCCAATCCAACGCCTAAGCCGCCTTGTGAACGGTCCAGGGAACGTTCAGCCTGCGTGAACAGGTCGAAGATGCAAGGAAGTAATGCCGCAGTGATGCCTACCCCTGTATCGCGCACCCGCAACACACACTCATCGCCCTCTTGCTGGACATCAACCCACACATGACCGCCTTCTTCTGTGAACTTGGAGGCATTGGTCAGAAGGTTCACCAGCACCTGTTCCAGCCGGGCAGCGTCGGCGTTCAGCCAGATCGGTTCAGGCGGCAGCGACACCGAGAGTTCATGCCGGCGTTTTTCGAGCAGCGGGCGAACCGTCTCCAGAGCGACTTCCACGATCCCGCACACGGCAACCGGTTGCCGGCGAAGCTGCACCCGGCCAGTGGTGATGCGGGAAACTTCGAGCAGGTCATCAACGAGATGTTGAAGCTGAGCCATCTGACGTTCAATTATTCCGCGAGCTTGCTGCTGGATCAGGTTCTCGCTCCCGCGCTGGAGACCAAGCAGTCGTACGGCGTTGGCGATGGGAGCGAGCGGGCTGCGAAGCTCATGACTCAGCATCGCCAGGAACTCGTCCTTGCGGCGGTGCAGGTCCGACAACTCCGCCGCCTGTTGCTGCATCTGCATTTCCAGTCGGCTGCGTTCGGTGATATCGCGGGCGACGGCGACCACTCCCTGCAATTTGCGGTCGCGGTCGTGGAAGGTGGTCGCGTTGTAGGACACGACGGTTTCCTGGCCGTTCCTGGCACGCGCGGTGAGCTCGTAGTCGGTGACTTTGCCTTCGCCCAATACCCGCTTGATGCCCGCCTCGGCTCGCTCCGGGTTGGTGAAATAATCCTTGAACGGCGCGCCGATCAGCTCGTCGCGCGTGCATCCTGTGAGCGCCTCCATCTGCTTGTTGACGTCGGTGATGATGCCGCGCGGATCTGTGGTTATCAACGCATCAATGTTGGATTCAACAAGCGATCGGGTGTAAAACTGCTGGTCGCGCACGCGCTGATCCAGCACCATTCGCTCGGCTTCCGCCTGCTTGCGCGCGGTATTGTCGGTGCCGATGAGTAGATAGCCGATGATGGTGTCCTGAGGGTCGCGCAGCGCGGTGACCGAGACCACTGCCGGGAAACGGCTCCCGTCCTTGCGGATGTAAGTCAGTTCGTAAATGTCCTCGATCCCGCGCGAGGCCTTGAAGACCAGAGCTTCGAACCCTGGTGTAATCGGGGTGGCGAGCTCACTGCTCAAGGCTTTGGCACGCGCGATCACTTCCTGCGCATCGGAGATGTCGGCCGGCGTGATCTTGTTCATTACTTCAGCGGCAGTGTAGCCCAGCATGCGTTCGGCACCGACGTTGAATATCTGGATTACGCCCTTGGCGTCGGTGGCGATGCTTGAGAAGTTGGCACTGTTGAAGATCGCGCTTTGCAGTGCCCCGGCCTTGAGCAGCGCCTCTTCCGCCTGCTTGCGCGCGGTCACGTCTTCCATCGCCAGCACAAGTAGCTCGCCGTGCTGCCCCGCCTGGAGCTTGCGGGCGTTGAGCAGCATTACCCGGCGTCCGATGACCGGGAAGGTGTGCTCCAGCTCGAAGTCGTCGAAGACAGAGCTCTTGGGGACAATGTCCTCGAGCAGAGTCCGCAGATCGGGGATGTCCCACTTGACATTCCCCAGCTC
>CAZKXZ010000057.1:0-34721 GCA_964556695.1 uncultured Gemmatimonadales bacterium | reverse complement strand
AGCGAATATCTTCGCCCACTCAATCGTGCCCTTGCCGACATCCACCATTTGGCCGCGTCCGGGGAGGGAAGGATCGCGGTCCTTCACATGCACCAGGGGAATACGAGTCGGATGTTTCGCGTAGTAATCAAGGATGTTGCGTCCTCCGACCGTCATCCAATAGATGTCGACCTCAAAGTTCACGAGAGCGGGATCGGTGTTCTCAATAAGAATGTCGAACGGGACAGAGCCCTGCACATCGCGGAATTCTGCATCGTGATTGTGAAACGCGAATCGCAGGCCCGCAGTCTTGGCTTCCGCGCCCGCCTTGTTGAAGCGGTCAGCGAGTTGTTTCCAGCCATCAACCGTTGCCCGATCGAAGCCACCAGGAACGGAAGGGACAGTGATGAACTCATGTCCGATCGCCTTGGAATCGTCGAGCGCTTTTTTCCACACGTCGGGATTGGCCGGCAGCCCCACGTGAGTTGATGGAGAGGTGAGTCCGTTCCTCGTCAGAAGCTCGCGAATCTCGGCAGGGGTTTTGCCATAGTATCCCGCAAACTCCACCTCTTTGTATCCCGCTTGCGCAATCTTTTCCAGCGTGCCCGGCAGATCTGCCTGAGCCACCGAGCGAACCGTGTAGATCTGGAGCCCGAAGCGTTCCAGTTTCCGTTTTTGCTGCGCGTCGCGATTGCCCGCGTCTTCGCTGAGCTCAACCAATTTGGCCCCGGCCATGGCCTGTCGGGCAGCAAGCGCGCCGAGAGCTGTGGCTCCGATGGACGCGAGGAAGGTGCGGCGGTTCTGTGGCATCGCGGTTACCGTGTGAGAGTCTTGATCAATATGCTCGTACTAGCTGTATGGCGCAACGGAGTTGGCGTTGGGACCCTTCAATGAGCACATCGCCCCCAGTACCTTAACTCAGCTGTTCAATCCACAAATCCACGTATCACTAATGCGAATTGGAATTCCAGCTGAAGTATTTCCGGGAGAACGACGGGTTGCGGCGTCGCCTGAATCTGTATCCGCAACCATCAAACTTGGCTTCACAGTCGCAGTCGAATCGGGTGCCGGGATGTTGTCGCACTTCACCGATGAGGCATATCGTGAAAGCGGCGCAACCATTGTCAGCGATGTGGGACAGCTCTGGGCCGAGTGCGATTTAATCCTCAAGGTCCGCGCTCCGGCGCAACATCCGCGGCTCAATGTTCACGAAGCCGATCTGTTTCGATCGGGATGCACGCTCATTTGCTTCCTTTGGCCGGCGCAGAATCCTGAACTGTTGCAGCGCCTGGCGGATCGCGGCGGAACCGTGCTGGCAATGGATTCGGTGCCGCGCATTTCGCGTGCGCAGAAAATGGACGCGCTCTCTTCGATGGCCAACATCGCCGGATACCGCGCTGTCATCGAGTCGGCCAGTCATTTCGGACGGTTCTTCACCGGTCAGATCACAGCCGCAGGCAAGGTTCCCCCTGCAAAGGTGATGGTGATCGGTGCTGGTGTTGCGGGGCTTTCGGCCATTGGAACAGCCGCGAGCCTGGGCGCGGTTGTGCGTGCCTTCGACACTCGCCTTGAAGTGAAGGATCAGGTGAAGAGCATGGGTGGCGAGTTCCTCGAGCTGGACTTTCAGGAAGATGGTAGCGGCGAGGGCGGCTACGCCAAAACAATGAGCCCTGAATTCGTTCGCGCGGAAATGGAACTCTTCGCAAAGCAGGCGCGCGAAGTGGACATCATCATTACCACCGCACTGATACCCGGGAAGCCGGCACCGAAGTTGATCACTGCCGCGATGGTGCAGTCGATGGCCGAGGGCTCCGTCATCGTGGACATGGCAGCAGAGCAGGGCGGCAATTGCGAGCTGACGGTGCCAGGCGAAGTTGTCCAGAAGAATGGTGTCACGATCATCGGCTACACCGATCTCCCCAGTCGTCTCCCGACGCAATCAAGCCGACTGTACGCCACCAACATCAGACATCTGCTCACCGAACTCTGTCCGGCCAAGGATGGCAATATCGTTGTCAATATGGAGGACGAGGCGATTCGTGGTGCGACGGTGATCAGCTATGGCAAGATCACCTGGCCGCCGCCAGCGCCGCGTCTCTCTGCAGCGCCGAAGAAGGCTCCGGCTAAGGCGACGGTCCCGCCAACTCCACTTCACAAAGAACCCAGGAGTGGATGGGCGCCAGCGGTTATGATGATTCTGGGCGCCGTCGCATTCGCAGCGCTCGGCGCCGTCGCGCCCGACGCATTCCTCAAGCACCTGTTCGTATTCGTGCTCGCGTGTTTTGTGGGTTATCGTGTCGTCTGGTCTGTTACGCCCGCGCTGCACACGCCGCTCATGAGTGTCACGAATGCAATCAGCGGAATAATCGTGCTCGGCGCGCTGCTGCAAGTCGGAACCAGCTCAATTGGCCTGGTAGGCACCCTGGCCCTTGTCGCAATTCTCATTTCATCGGTCAACATCGCGGGCGGCTTTCTCGTCACGCAGCGGATGTTGAACATGTTCCGCAAATAGGGGACAGAGAGAATGGGAAATGGAGTTACCTACGCAGCCTACCTCGTAGCGAGTGTGCTGTTCATCCTCTCGCTTGGAGGATTGAGCCACCCCGAGACCGCGCGGCGCGGCAATGTGTATGGAATGATCGGCATGGCTTTGGCCATCTTCGCGACAATGTTGCTGCGCGGCAGCGGCGGCATTGTTCCGATAGTCGCGGCAATGGCGATTGGTGGATCGGCGGGGCTGGTTGTCGCGCGACGCGTTCAGATGACCGCGATGCCCGAACTCGTCGCAATACTGCACTCCTTTGTGGGACTGGCGGCGGTGCTTGTTGGATTCGCCAACTTCATGGACCCTGGCGTGAGCCTTTCAGGTGCCGAGCGTACCATCCATGAAGTGGAGATCTATCTCGGCGTTCTCATAGGGGCCGTGACGTTCACTGGATCTGTTGTAGCCTTTGGGAAACTGCGCGGCATCGTGCGCAGCTCGCCGCTGCTACTTCCCGCGCGGCACTGGATAAATCTGGGAATGCTCGTTGCCGTATTGGTGCTTGGCTTTGTGTTCCTTACGAGTGAAGAGAACGCGTCTGTCGCCATTCTTGCGATGACTGGAATCGCGTTTGTATTCGGCGTCCACATGGTGATGGCGATCGGGGGTGCAGACATGCCGGTTGTCGTGTCGATGCTCAACAGCTACTCCGGTTGGGCCGCCGCCGCGACTGGCTTCATGCTCTCGAATGACCTCCTGATTGTCACCGGCGCTCTGGTGGGATCGAGCGGAGCAATCCTGAGTTACATAATGTGCAGAGCGATGAACCGGCAATTCCTGAGCGTAATCGCGGGAGGATTTGGAACTTCAGGGGGCACCACCTCGAAAGCCGTTGTCGGAGAAGGGCAGGAGGTGATCGCCGTGACTGCGGATGAAACCGCGCAGATTCTCAACGACGCCGAGAGCGTTGTGGTTGTGCCGGGATACGGCATGGCGGTGGCACAGGCGCAGAACGCTGTCTTCGAGATCACGAAAAAACTGCGAGAACGTGGAGTCAAAGTTCGCTTTGCGATTCATCCAGTGGCGGGACGCATGCCTGGCCATATGAATGTTCTACTGGCAGAGGCCAAGGTTCCTTACGACATCGTTTTTGAAATGGATGAGATCAACGAGGACTTTCCAGAGACCGACGCGGTGCTGATAATCGGTGCGAACGACATCGTGAATCCGAGCGCGGAGACGGACCCCGACAGCCCGATCGCTGGAATGCCGGTGCTGCAGGTGTGGAAGGCCAAGACGGTAATCGTGAACAAGCGCAGCATGGCCACGGGGTATGCGGGGGTCGACAATCCACTATTCTTTCACGAGAACACCCGCATGTTGTTCGGCGATGCGAAGAAGGCGGTGGAAGGAGTGCTGGCAGCACTCTGAAGAGGCATCGCGGCTCGCGCAGCGCGCCTGGCGCGCTGCTGACGCAGGGTTGGAGAGTGGATATTGGAAATTGGAGAGGAAATTGGAGAGGGGCAATTGAAATTCGGAATTCTCCAGTTGCAAATCTCAATTCACAATTTCAACTCCGCATTTTCCTCTCCAATTTCCAATATCCAATCTCCAAGAAAAGCGCCGCGAACCAATTGGTCCGCGGCGCTCTTTGTCTCACTGCCGTGACCACTACTTCGCCGGCGCAGCCTTGGCCTTCGCTATTTCTTCTGCGAGCGCCGTGTATGCGCCTTCGAACGTGGGATTGAAGCGGATGATTCGCGTCGCGATCTTGCCGTCCTTGCCGATTACGAAGGTGTTGCGAAGAGCTGTGGCGGCGCCGGGATTACGTGAGCCGTACAAATCCGCAACATTGAGTCCAACATCACTTACCAGCGCGAAGGGAAACGCCATGTCCTTCGCCCATGACGCATGACTCTCAAGACCATCGCCAGACATGGGAAGTACCACTACGCCGTCTCCGAACAATGTCTTGTATTCATCGCGGAACTTGGTCATTTCCGCGGTGCATCCGCGGGTGCGATCTGCCGGGTAGAAGGCGATCACGACAACCTTGCCGCGCAGATTACTGAGCTTCACCGGTGCGGAACGGGCGCCTGAGGAATCGGCCCATGGCAGCGTGAAATCAGGTGCCATTGTGCCAACTTCAGGTGCAACCGGTGCCGCCGGAGCAGCAGCCTGTGTGGTGCCAGCAGTTGAGCCCTGCGCGAACAGTGAAGTATTGGCAACGGCGACCAGCGCCATGGAAAGGCCCAGGAATCGCAACGAACGCATCTCTTACCCCCAAGTTTAGGTGCTGATATTAACTATGTACCCGACAGTGCCGATCATGCAACCTGTCGGCTGCCTGGCGGACCGATGTGACAGGAGCCCGCTGAGCCGTATGGCTAAGTGGGCTCCTCCTCGTTCCGTTCAAACCTCTTACCGCCTGACAAGCACGGTACGAGTTATCACCTGTCAATCCGGGTTGACGTCCACCTGAGCGTCGACCGCTACATCAACCGACAGACCCGCAGGAGTGTTTGGTGAGAAACCACCAGCCACGCACAGCGTGATGGGAGAACCGTTCATCACTGCAGTCGTCAGAGCAGTCTCACCAGCCGCGACCTTGACGATGATCGAACTCCCCGCGAGGAGCGACTGCTCCGTTAAGAGCGCTGACCACGGGCCCGAATACGTGAGCAATGTGGCTCCATTAACCGTCACCACTCCGTTCACCACGTTGCCAGCGAACTGTCCGTTTGCCTTGTACCTGACGTCGACGATCCGGCCGCCGACCACCGTTCCGTAATCCGAGTCGAGATAGTCGGATACCGACTTGGTGACGCAGTTGTTCGGATTCCCGAAGTTACTCGAATTCTGCGCGATGGTGTAGTGTCCGCTTACGTCCTGGACGTTGACAACAATCCTGCCCTCATCGTTTACGGTGGGGATGCAGGTTCCACCAATTGTGGTACCGGCGATAATGCCGACGAGAAGTATCGATTTTCTATCAAAACGCATTGAATTCTCCAGACAGAATGTGTACGACCCTGGCGCTCACGATCCGATGCGCAGGCCGGCAGAATACGTTGTTGCGGGACCAAAACTGGCGTCGCCGAAGAGCTTGAGTGGGCCAAGTTTGAGAGCACCACCTGCCGTGAACTTCATCTTTCGCTTCACGTCAAGATCCACCGAGACCTCGGGGTCCGGTTCGTCCGGGTCAGTTGACGTGTAACCCAGCGTCATCTTCCCACCATCGCTGGCAACCCCGGCAAAAATCGTGAGGACCGAAAAGGTCTTGCTCGCTTGTAGCCCAACTGCAAGCCCGGTGTAGTCAGCCGTGACGCCACCCTCGTCGTTGCCAAGATCGAGGCTGCTGTAGAAAACCCCGATGGAAAGATCGACAGGAAAGTTCTCGAAGTGGCTGCTGATGCTGTGGCGGCCGCCGACACCCAGAAGATTCAGCTCCGGGAAATCTTCCTCGTCGATCAGTTGCACCAATGAAGAAGAAAAGTACCGGACGATGATCTCGGTGCTTGCTATTCCAAGTCGCAGTTGCGGAACCACGCTCGGCATGTACTCCGCTTCCAGGAGACCGTCGGAGCCGCGGTAGGATGTTCCACCCGGTCCATTCACCGTCGTGCCCGTATCGCCAAAGATTGTGGCCGTTTCGAATGTAGACGGTGAAAACCCTGTCGGCGCCTCCGCCACATACGTTTTGTGCTTGTCCTCCACCGCAGAGAACGCGCCGATAAACTCGACGCCAATCGAGAAGGTCTTGCTGATCGCGGCGCTATGATACCAACCGGAACTCATGTTTGCGCCAAACAGGTCCGCAAGGGGCTGCAGGTAGCCCCTTCCATTCGCGGAGTTGAGCTGGCGCAGCGCGTCCTCGATTGTGGTCTGGGAATGCAGCGGTGAGGTGAGAAGCGTCAAGGCGACAGCGGCAGCAGCCAGCGGCGGAGCAAAGATTCTGAGCCTTCTCATGCGACCTCGAATAGTTTGGTGAGAGAATGGTTGCGGTCATGTGTGTCGCCGCACGGTTAGTCTGCGCGAAGAAGCGCAGAGTAATCGATATGGCCAGCCTTCCCCCGTCAAGGGGGCGCCATGCAAGCGAGATGTCCCACCGGATTCCCGACCCACAGGGCCATTATCAAGCCAAACTGAGGGCAAGTCGTGTGCCCCGTGGATCGCTTGATTGTCAGGGAACAGAACCGCTACTATGCTGTATGAGGCTGAGCAGTCGCTCCCAGACAGTCGGCCGCGTGTTTCGCGCGAGGTGCAGGATGGGGCAGGCAATGATTGGTCAGGAAAGCAACAAGCTCGGGACGGCATTTTCGCCGTCGAGCGTTCGCTCATGGCTCGCAGGCG
Organism: uncultured Gemmatimonadales bacterium; assembly: GCA_964556695.1. GTDB lineage: Bacteria > Gemmatimonadota > Gemmatimonadetes > Gemmatimonadales > Gemmatimonadaceae > CAZKXZ01. The sequence goes on along the minus strand of CAZKXZ010000057.1, from coordinate 27,907 downwards.
CGGCGATTGTCGCGGCGCTGCTGCTTCCTTCCTCAAGCTCGGCGCAGGCGCGGGCGGATGGTTTCCTTTTTCAACCGCCGGCGGGATCCATCACCTTTCATGCGGGATTCGCGCGGGCGAACGCTGCGAGTGACGTATTCGCCGACACCCGTTCTCTGCTGACGCTCAACGAAGGTGACTTCAACTCGATGTCACTCGGAATCGAGTACGCGTTTCAGATCGGGCCTCGGTTTGACGTCTTCGCGGGGATGAACTACTCCGGTTCCAGCAAGCGTTCTGAGTTCCGGGACTGGGTGGATCAGGATGAACTCCCCATAGAGCAGAACACGCGATTCACCCGGATACCCATAACCGCCGGTGCGCGGATGTATTTGCTTCCGAGAGGACGTTCTATCGGCCGTCACGTTTGGTTTCCGACCGCGGTATCGCCTTATGTCGACGTTGGCGCCGGACTGGTCTGGTACAGCTTCAAGCAGACCGGCGATTTCGTCGATTTTCAGGATGGCGAGATAATCAGCGACAATCTCGAGTCAGCAGGCTTCGCGCCAATTGTGCACGCTGGCGGTGGAGTGGAATTCGCTCTTAATCCGATGCTGGTACTCGTCGCCGACGCGAGATTCAGTCTGGCGAATGCGGCTATGGGAGATGACTTCAGCGGTTATGACAAGATTGATCTGTCGGGCCTCGCGGCCACAGTTGGTTTGAGAATCAGATTTTAAGAGGTTGCTGAACATGACATCCAAATTTACGAACGAGATCGGCTCGCGTTCTGTCGCCGCGCTGACGACAGCGTTCCTCATTGGTTTGCTTGCGTCAGGAACAGCGCACGCGCAGCAGCCGGTCGGAAGCGCAGGCTGGCAATCCTATTTCGGCTGCTGGCAGCCTGTGGCTGCATCGTCGTCCGCATCTCCCGCGGGCACACCTGGCCGCGCGGTGTGCATCGTGCCAGTGGAAGGTGTGCCGGCAATCGAGTTCGTCACTGTGTTTCGCGACTCTGTTGTCGATCGCCTGCGCGTGAATACAACGGGAGACAGGATCCCCGCGAGCAGGGCAGGGTGCTCAGGATGGGAGAGTGCGCAGCGCGGACGCTCGTCGCGAGTGTATCTGCGATCGGACTACCTCTGCGAGGGTGGAGTGCAACGCAAGTCCAGCGGATTGGTCGCAATGCTCTCACCGGGTGAGTGGATTGATATTCAGACGATTGATGTCGCGGGACAGAGTTCCATCACGCTGCAGCGTTATCGCGAAGTGGCGGCACCTGCTGTCGTCGCGGATGAAGTAAGAGCCGCACTGAGAGACAAAGGTCTCGCAATCTCCGCTTCCCGTATTGCTGGCGGCGGGGCTCTGTCGCTCGATGATATCGTGGACGCGTCCGCCAATGCCTCCCCCGCGACGGTCGAAGCCTGGCTTCTGGAGCGACGTCAGGGTTTTGTGCTGCACCGAAGACACGTTGAATACCTCGATAACAAGGGCGTTCCCGCGAGTGTGATCGATGTTGTAGTCGCGCTCTCCTACTCCGAAACTTTCGGAACCGAGCTGTCGCGACGCAGGCTCGCCCTCTACCCGATGAACGAAACACCGGTGAACTCGACGCGTGTTGCGAGTCCCGATTTCGTCGCGACTGGGGCGGCAGGCACCGCCGTGACAGTCGATCGTTCCTACTCTGACCGCCGTTACTATGGCGGACAGGGAGATTACTTCTACGACCAGAACTACTATTCGCCCTTCGGATTCTTTTTCTACGACACGCCGACTTTTCGAAACCGATACTACCGTCCGACGCAGCCTGTCGTGATAATCATCAAGGAGCCCACACCCGGTAGCGGGACTAATCCTCCGGTGGTTGACCCGCCAGTTCCTGAGCCGCCGCCGGTGCGGCTGCTCAGTGGTCAAGGCTATACCAATGGAACTCAGACGACCGCCGGTACAACCAGCCAGTCTTCTGATGTTGCCGGTACGACATCAACCACTACGCCTGTCACCGGTCGCGGTGCGGGTGCGGCGTCGGGTGCCACCAGCGGATCTGCTGGTTCAACCAGTGGATCAACAAGCGGGTCGACCGCTGGATCCACGAACACGCGTGGCACGGCAACAGGAAGAAATGCTGGTGCGAGTTCCGGTAGCCGCGGCGCAGCTACACCGCCGCCCAATCCTCCTGCCACGCCACCTGTGCGAACGGCGCAGCCGCGACAAGGAACAACGACCAGTGGCTCGGGAGGCGCGACAACCGGTTCTGGCAGCAGTTCGTCAGGGACATCGGGAGGTGGCGCCGCGAAACCACCGCCATCTACACCGCCACCAACACCGCCACCAACACCGCCACCAACGACGGGCAGAGGTCGCGGCGGAGGCTAGTTCGCCTTTTTTAGCTCACTTCTGACCACTGAACACCGTTCACTGCAAACTGATGTCATCCGACCGGGATCCCAGGACGGATGACCTCAGTGGGCAGTGGTCAGTGTTCAGTGATCAGACGTTGCAGACCTGCCGGAAATTCCCTTTATCGGGGTGGTAGTGGCGGTACCAGCGGTGGAGGCTTTCTGTGTCTCGTCGCCTGCTCGTACGAATACGCGAGCTTGATAAGCAGCGGCTCGCTCCACGCCTTTCCAAAAATCGTCATCCCCGCAGGCAGTGTATTGCCGCGAGTATATCCCATTGGTACCTGGATCGCGGGCCAGCCCGTAAGCGGTGAAAAAACCTGACTGTTGTCGCCTGTCGGACTACCTCCGGCGGTCAGCGCCGGCGGGTGACTCCAGGTGGGATACACAAACGCGTCAAGCCGGAGCGAATCCATTACGCGCGCAATTGCTTTCCCGACTTCAGCGCTCTGACGTTCCCGCGCCTGACACCCCGGGCTGTTTTCCGGCGCGACCGTCGCAGTGAGTGAACTTGTCAGGCGCCCGCGGATGGAGGGATGAAACTTCCCGGAGTTCACAACTTCTTCCAGCGATTTCACAGGGGTGCGGTTGCCAGTACTCGCAATCCACTTCTCGAAATCAAATTTGAAACGGTTGCAGCTGGATGGATTGGCTCTGCGTACCGAATCGAAATCGGCGATGATTACCGAATCGAGTACCGTCGCACCTGCGCGCCGCAGGTCGGCAGTGGCGCGGGCGAAGACAGCAAGAACTTCGGAGTCCGGTGAAGCCGTCGTGATAGCCTGCCGCAACACTCCGATACGTGCTCCGCGCAATCCATCGGCAACGAGAGATTGGGAATAGTCCGGTGTCACTCTGTCGCGACTTGCGGCCGTTACCGGGTCATCCGGATCGTATCCCGCCACAACCTGAAAAATCACGACGGCATCTGCTACCGTGCGAGCCATCGGCCCCGCGATGTCCGCCGCGTAGCTGAGTGGCACCACTCCGGCGCGGCTCGTGAGTCCCATCGTCGATCGGATTCCCACAAGCGCCTGATGTGACGACGGACCACGGATGGAATTCCCAGTGTCGGTGCCGAGCGAAGCAGCTCCAAAACTTGCCGCAGCTGCTGCCGCACTTCCGCCGCTGGACCCGGCTGTGGTGCGCGAAGTGTCGTACGGATTGCGCGAGTATCCCAGAATCGAGTTCTGAGTTTCGAGTGGACTGAACGCGAACTCCGCCATGTTCGATTTGGCCAGAATAATCGCACCGGCTTCCCTGATGCGCTTCACCATGAAGGCATCCTTGTTCGAGATGAATCCCTCGAGCGATTTGGAGCCCGCCGTGGTGGGGAGGTCGATCGTTTCGTAGTTGTCCTTTACGATCATCGGGATGCAGTGGAGTTTTCCCACCGGTGCGCGGCGCGCAACGACTGCGTCGAGCGAATCCGCAATCCTGCGAGCATCAGGATTCACGATAACGAGCGCGTTGAGCGCGGGGCCCTGCTTGTCGTAGGCGGCAATGCGCGCCAGGTATTTATCCACCAGTGAGCGACAGGTAAGGGTCCGATCCGTCAGCGCTTTCTGAATCTGCGCGATGCTTGCTTCTTCAACGCGGAATTCCGTCTGCTGCGCGGAGGCGATTCCGGAGGCCAGACCCGCGGCAAGTGTCACCAGGATTGCTTTCTTCATACAGTTATTTCCCCGACGGCGAACGATTGATCATGAGATCAATGATTAAGTGACTGGACGTCGATCGCGCAAGAACGCGCCGAGTTCAGTCTTATGCGACAGTATCACTAACAGGCATAAGGCGAAAAGCAGGTACAGCATCGCACCCTTTCTCTCCATCGCCAGTCCAATCACCGGGAGCACCGCGACGGCAAGGCTGCCGCTGAGTGCTGGGCGCCGCAAGACAATCAGAAAGAGCACGGCGCCAGCGCAGGCAGCGAGTGCGACCAGAGGATCGGCAACCAGCATCGCCCCCAACGTGGTCGCGATGCCCTTTCCCCCGCGGAAGCCAAGCTGAATCGGAAATATATGTCCCAGTACCACAGCAACGACCGCCATGGCGAGACCAACCGATCCCAGTGACAATGCCAGCGCACCCCAGGCCGCCAGTGCTCCCTTGCCACAGTCGACAAGGAAGACGGGAATGAAAAACACGCGTCCCATCACTCGCCACGCGTTGCGTGCTCCCGCATTCCCGCTGCCGGCCATTCGGATGTCCCCACCAGTGCGCAACCGATGCAAATAGAAAGCACCATTGACGCAACCAAGCAGATAACTGACAACCACCCACACTGCCACCACAGCGATGCGCGACATGAGATAATCCTAGTATCTTTTCCTGCAATCATGTCCATGCGCGACAAGCTCGCACAACTGGCAGAGCGGAACGATAAGGCCGAAGCCGGAGGCGGAGAAAAACGCCTGGCCGAACAACACGCCAAGGGAAAACTTTCCGCGCGCGAGCGCATCGACCTGCTCGTCGATGAAGGCACCTTCGTGGAAACGGGCAAGTTCGTCACTTCGCGTTCCGGCTCGAACGGTGTCTACGGCGACGGCGTTGTAACAGGCCATGGCCGGATAAATGGCCGGCTCGTTTATCTGTTCTCCCAGGACTTCACCGTCTTTGGCGGCTCATTGTCCGAAGCGGTGGCCGAAAAAATCTGCAATGTGATGGACCTTGCGGTTCGCAATGGAGCCGCCGTCATCGGCCTCAATGATTCAGGTGGCGCGCGAATCCAGGAAGGCGTGGTCTCACTCGGCGGCTACGCCGAAATATTTCTGCGCAACACGCTCGCTTCTGGCGTGGTTCCTCAGATCTCGCTCATACTCGGCCCCTGTGCCGGAGGCGCGGTTTATTCGCCGGCCATAACCGATTTTGTCTTCATGATCCGCGGCACCTCGTACATGTTTGTAACGGGGCCCAACGTCGTGAAAACGGTGACGCACGAAGACGTGACGATGGAGCAGCTGGGGGGCGCCGACACACACGCCGGCACATCGGGAGTGTCGCATTTCGTTCACGATACCGAAGCCGCGTCTATTCAGGCGGCGCGAGACCTCTTCAGGTACATCCCGTCCAACAACATGACCGATCCGCCGCGCGGTTCGGGCGCCGATGACCGCAACCGCCGCGATGAGGAACTCCTAGACATCGTCCCCGATTCGCCCAACAAGCCATACGACATGCACGATGTGCTGCGGCGAGTTGTTGACGACGGCGAGTTCTATGAAGTGCACAGGGAATTCGCGCAGAACATCATCGTTGGCTTTGCGCACTTTGGCGGTATGTCGGCCGGAATAGTTGCCAACCAGCCGGCTGTTCTCGCCGGTGTGCTCGACATCAATGCTTCGCTCAAGGCCGCGCGCTTCATCCGCTTTTGCGATGCCTTCAATATTCCCCTCGTGACGTTTGAAGATGTTCCAGGCTTTCTTCCCGGCGTTGCCCAGGAACATGGCGGCATAATAAAGCACGGCGCCAAGCTTCTCTACGCGTATTGTGAAGCCACTGTGCCTAAACTCACCGTCATTACACGCAAGGCGTACGGCGGAGCCTACGACGTGATGAGCTCCAAGCACATCCGCGGCGATTTCAACGTTGCCTGGCCGACGGCTGAAATAGCGGTGATGGGACCGAAAGGCGCGGTGGAAATCCTTTACCGCAAGGAAATTGCAGAGAGTCCCGACAAGGAAGCGGCAACCGAAGCGAGGGTCGTCGAGTACAGCGAGAAGTTCGCGCACCCCTACATCGCCGCGGGTCGCGGCTACCTCGACGACATTATCGATCCGCGCGACACACGCCCGCGTTTGATCGATGCGCTGGAGGCGCTACAAGGCAAACGCGATCGCAACCCCCCGAAAAAGCACGGTAATATTCCGCTTTAGTCACTTGGTGCGAGCGATCCACCTCTCAATCTTCGCGCGCAACATGCTGAGCGGCACAGCGCCATCTTCCAAAACGCGGTCATGGAACGCCTTGATATCGAACTTCGCACCCAAATCCGACTCGGCTTGTTTGCGCAGGCGCATGATCTCCAGCGCACCGAGCATGTACGACGTCGCCTGGCCCGGGACAGCGATGTAACGATCGATTTCCGACGTTGCCGCATCCTCTGACTCGGCGGTGTTCTTCAGCATGTATTCGATCGCCTGCTGTCGCGACCAGCCCAGAGCGTGCATGCCGGCATCCACAACCAGTCGTGCGGCGCGCATCGATTGGGCGGAGTACATGCCCAGCTTGTCCTGGTCAGAAGTGAACAACTCCATTTCAAGTGCCAGCCGTTCGGAATAGAGCGCCCAGCCTTCTCCGAATCCCGAGAGAAAGAAATATCTCGACGCGGGGTGCAGCTCCTTGCGCTCCAGTGCAATGCTCGTCTGCAGATGATGTCCCGGGAATGTCTCGTGGAATGCCGTCGATTCCAGCCCCGCACGAGGCGTCTTGTCCGCGTTGTGCAGATTGATGTAGTAGATGCCTGGCCGGCTGCCATCCTCAGCGGCGTTGTTATAGTAGCCGTCCGGCGCCGATGCCTCTGAGAACGCCGGAACAGCCTGAACCTCGATGGCCGACTTGGGAAGCGTGTTGAACCAATTCGGAACCGCTGCCTTCGCGCGATCAACAGCATCGCGCGCCACTTTCATTTTCTCCTCACGTCCCGACAGCAGATACTTGCGATCGGTACGAAGTCTCTCGAGAACCGCCGCAACATCCTTGGATCCGAACGATCGTTCTGCGATCACCGCCATCTCATTGCGGATAGACTCGACCTGATTCTTTCCCAGTTGATGCACGTCTTCGGCCGCAATATCCACAGTGGAGTGATAGCGGATTGCGGCTCGATAGCATGCGGCCCCGTTGGAGTTCTCCGAGACGGCAATCTTCTCACGCGCCGCTTTGAGATACTCGTTCTCGAGAAAATCGCGGTAACGTTCGATGGCTGGTCTGATTGCAGTGGTCTCGAGCTCGCCCATTTGCCGCTTGAACCCGGTCACAGTATCCGGGGCCATCTGCACGAATGGCGACTCGTCTACCTTCGCCGCAAGCAGTGCATCCATTTGCCTGATCACGGCGCTGACATTGCCCTTCGGTGCGCTGTATCCAGCCGCCATCCCCGCGCGCAGATTCAGAATTTCCTGATCGATGTAACCAGGAAGCTGTGAAAAGCGCTTGACCGCTGCGTCGTTCTTTTCCGGAGTTCCCACGGGTTGTGAATTGGCCAGCGTCGCCATCGACGACTGCCAACCAGTCCAGGTGGGGCTCACGTTCCACCACTCCATCTTGCAGGTGCGGAATTCTTTTGTATTGCGCAGGATTTCGACAAGAAATCCGTGAGTCACGTGGGCCGCGCTGGAATCCGGAAGCGCCGTCGCAGGGATCGCCGTGAGTTCGTCGAGTATTGAATCCGCGGTGGCTTCCCATCGGGTTCTTGCAGCCGGAGAGATATCCGAGAGTCTGTCGTGCGGGCCCGCAGCAACTCCGGAGAATGTCGCGTCTTCCGGCCAAGCATTGAAATAAGCGGCGACGTATCTGTCGGCAATTTCTTTCACGCGAGCCGCCGCGTCGCCACTCTTGCCGGATGAATCTCCGGCGCTACAGGCGGACACGAGTGTGAGTGCGAGTGCGAGTGCTGGAGTTGCTGCCCGAGTGTTGCTCATGCTTTCTCCCCGCGAGGGAGTACCAGGATGCAGCGAGCGTCACGGCACGGCTGCGGTGAAGGTCTGAAACTGCTCGCGCAACTCGCATCCGGCAAGCGTTGTCAGCACGTGGCGGTTGCTCGTCATTCCGGCGAAAGCCGGAATCCATTTTTTCTTCTACAATGGATTCCGGCTTTCGCCGGAATGACAAACAAGACTCTCATCTCCTGTATTTGGTGTTGCGAAGCATTGCCGCGGGACGCGCGAGTCGCGTTGAGCCAGGAGGCGGCGGTCCCACTGAGTTCCGAAATGGCGGCAATCCAATGACCCGCTTCCATTCCTCGTTGGCTTGCAGAACCTCAACCTGCGCTTCGAGGAGATCCACCTCTGCTTCGCGTGCATCGGCCTGATCAATGAGGAATTGCATCGACTGAATCTCACCGCGGCCGAAACGTTCGGTCTGAATTCGCAGCGTTTGCGCCGTGATCTGAAACTGCGTCTCCGCAAGGGTGAGTTGTGTGACGGCGTTCGTCACGTTCTGTGCGGCAAGGTACACCTCGCTCTCGAGTTCCCGCAGCTGCTCGTCGCGGCTTATCTCGGCGGCACGTAGATCATTTCTGGCCTCCGCCACCTCGTACTTTTCCTCGAAGCGATCGAAGAGCGGAATCGAAACAGACAGCTGGATGTTGTAGGAACGCTCCTGTGCCCGAAGCGCTTGGTTCAGTGCTGACTTCATGCTGAAAGTCTCGCCGGAACCATCAAAGCCAATGGTGCTCTCCAGTTCAACTGTGATGGGAGATGTCTTGCGCGCATCGCGCAATCCAGCGATCCGGTTTTCAACCGACAGCCGCGATAGTTGGAGATCAATTCTGTTTACCCGCGCATAGTCGAGGCCCTGCTGTACATCCACAGTGATTCTTTCGAACTGCACCGCGGTATCGGGGATGATTACCGTTTTCAGTGGCAGGCCAAACATTTCGTTGAAGCTGGCCCTCTGGTTGGCCAGCTCCTGCTGCGACTCGGTGCGGCTGATCTTGGAGCCAAGGGTTGCAGCCACGAACCTGAGTGAGTCCAGGAGCCTGTCAGTCTCGCTCATGCCGGCGGGAGGAACTGGCCGCGCGCCGGAGCTTCGAATCGAGTCGCGCACGAAGAGCACGCTGTCGATCTGGGCCTCCTTGATTGCCTGCACGAGTTCGTAGTATTCGGAAATCACCTCATTGGCCAGCTCCCGCTCCGAATCCAGAAACTCTGTTTGTGCGCGCACCCAATCTTCACGCGCCAGCCTGTACTCGCGGTGCCGGTTGTTGATTCCGAAAAAGTCCTGGCTGAGCTGAAAGCCGAGGAATGTTGCTCCGGAGAACCTCTCATCTGCGTCCTCATTGGGCTGGTTGAGTGACGTGACGTTACCGCTGATGCTGAAGGTGCCGCCTGTCGGCAGGGGCTGGGTGATTTCGAGCTGTCCCTCCACCGTGCGCCTCAAGGTGGGAACGAAGCCATCGCTTCCATCCGGGAGCGTCACGCGCCGCAGCGCAGAGATGTATTCGGGTGTGGTCAGCTGGATACCCACTTCAGGCAGATACCGCTCGGCCCTCGCTCCGAGCCACCCGAGACGGTTGTTGTCGTTGTCGAGCGTTTCGCGGATGAACCCGGGGTTGGTTCGCCGCGCTCTCTCCTTGGCGTCCTCCAGTGTCATTCTGATGGTGTCTTGTTGGGAGGACATCGAGATCAGCGATGCGATTGCCAGGACGATCATTTGTGCTCCTAGTCGGTTGTGCGGTCAGGGAGGGTGAATCCCAGAGGGATGTGGCGAAAGCGGCGTCAAACCCGGAGAGGGTCGGTTGCCGCTGATCAGAGGGGGTCGGGCACAGGCTGCCCCATCCCATCGCCGCTTGGACGATTGGAAGGGCAAATGCGTTAATGATTACAGCTTGCGCTCAGGCTGGGGGGGCCAAAGGGGGGTCATCGGAGTATGGTTTTCGTAGTTCCACAACATGTTGCTTGGGCTTGCGCATCCGAAGATTGATCATCTCCACCCCCAGCGAGAACGCCATCGCAAAGTAGATGTAGCCCTTGGGGATATGCAGATCGAGACCGTCCGCAATGAGCGCCACGCCAATCAGCATGAGGAAGCTCAGCGCCAGCACCTTAACGGTCGGATGACGCTCCACGAAATTGCTGACCGCATCCGCAAACAACATCATGACAGCGACGGCGAGTACAATGGCCGTAACCATGATGGGAATCTCGTCGACCATTCCAACAGCGGTGATCACGGAATCGAGCGAGAAGACGATGTCAAGTAGGACGATCTGGACGAGCACGGCAGTGAACGAGGCAGCTACCCCTGACGAGGCTTGGCCCTCATCGCCCTCGAGTCGAATGTGTATTTCGTGGGTGCTCTTGGCAATCAGAAAGAGTCCGCCCAGAAGAAGCACGATATCGCGCCCCGATATGCCCTGTCCGAGGATGGTGAACAGAGGCTGCGTCGCGCGCACGATGAAGGCGAGGGAAAGCAGGAGGAGAATTCGCATGAGCATCGCGAGACCCAATCCGATCCTTCGCGCGCGGCGCTGTACGTCGGGTGGCAGACGCGCGGCAAGGATCGAAATGAAAACGACATTGTCGATTCCCAGAACGATTTCGAGCGCGGTCAGCGTGGCCAGGGCCACCCAGGTTTGCGGGTCAGCAAGAAATTCCATGGGTGAATTCTAGTAGCACGGAGTAGATCCTTCACCCGTCATTCGAGTGGCCCCATCTCGTCATTCCGGCGAAGGCCGGAATCCATGTTGGACGGAAAATGGATTCCGGCTTGCGCCGGAATGACGAAACTCCCTTGACCTACTACTGCGGGGAGTAATGCACTAGTACCTTAGAACCCTCGCAGCCGAACGACCGCAAACACACCAGGCAACGATTGCTTTCAAAGGTCCTAGTAGCCAATCGCGGCGAAATCGCGATCCGAGTCATGCGCGCCTGTCGCGAACTGGGCGTGAAATCGGTCGCCGTGTACAGCGATGCGGACACGCATTCACCGCACGTCTCCTTTGCTGACGAAGCGGTCCGTATTGGCCCTGCGGCGGCGTCCGAGAGCTATCTGCGAGGGGATGCCATCATAGCCGCGGCGCTGGCGACAGGCGCCGCGGCCATCCACCCTGGCTATGGATTCCTCTCCGAAAGGGAATGGTTTGCCAGAGCAGTGCGCGATGCGGGTCTCGTGTTCATCGGGCCGTCAGCTGAAGCAATTGCACGCATGGGTAGCAAAACAGCAGCACGCACTCTGGCGGAGGGCGCTGGAGTGCCGGTTGTACCGGGGACCACTGAAGCCATCGCGGATGCCGAAAAAGCTCTGGCGATTGCAACAAAGATGGGGTTCCCCGTGCTGCTTAAGGCAGCGGCAGGTGGTGGCGGGAAGGGAATGCGACTGGTTTCGCAAGCATCCGAACTGGAGCAGGCCTACGGCGCCGCGCGGCGCGAGGCAAAGGCGTCCTTTGGTGATGATGCTATCTATGTCGAGAAGTACATCGTGCGCCCGCGCCACGTAGAAATCCAGGTGCTGGGTGACAGCTACGGCAACATCATTCACCTCGGCGAGCGCGAGTGCTCCATACAGCGCCGCCATCAGAAGATGATCGAAGAAGCACCCAGCATCGCCGTCGATGCCGAGCTGCGTTCCAGAATGGGAGAAACAGCGGTTCGCGCCGTACGCGCCGCGGGTTACACAAATGCAGGCACCTGCGAATTTCTTCTCGATGCCAACGGGAGTTTCTATTTCCTCGAGATGAACACCCGTATTCAGGTGGAACATCCGGTGACGGAGCTGATTACCGGAATCGATCTGGTGCAGTGGCAGATACGAATCGCTGCCGGCGAGAAGCTCACCGTTCAACAGTCCGATGTAGTTCCGCGAGGGTGGGCGCTGGAGTGCCGCATCACGAGTGAATCGCCCTCCGACGGATTTCTGCCATCAACAGGAAGAGTTTCGCAACTAGTTCTGCCATCGGGAGCCGGAGTGCGCTGGGATGGCGGCATCGCACTCGGCACCGAAGTCAGTTCGCACTACGATCCCATGCTCGCCAAACTCATCGTGTGGGCACCCGATCGCGCCAGCGCGGTCGCGCGCATGGAGCGCGCGCTGCGGGAACTGGTGATCGTCGGTGTTGACACATCGCGCGAGTTTCATCTGCGTGTGATGCGCGATCCGGAGTTCATCGCGGGCAACTTCGATGTGCAATGGCTGGAGCGCAGGCTCCAGGATCTTCTTGAAAACGATCATGACGACGACGATCTCGCGAAGGCGGCAGCGATCGTGGCGGTGCTCCTCGAAAGAGAAGGTTGCGGTGCACTTGCTTCGCAACGCGAAGGAATAGCGCGCGGTGGCAAAGCAAATGATCCGGGCCCTCTTCGCGACGGTTGGCCACGTGCTCAATGGAACGACGTTGATCCACGCGAGCATGCCTGAAGCGGTTCTTACGATTGATTCCGTCGCAGCAGGAGGAGACGGCGTTGCGCGCGATGGCAACCTCGTTGTCTTTGTGCCCCGCACTGCGCCAGCCGACCGCGGACTCGTCACATACACGCAGCGGGGCACCTTCGCGCGCGGCAATCTGCGCCGACTGGAATCACCTTCGCCTCACCGCGTCGATCCGGTATGTGTTCACTATGATGGGGACATGTGCGGTGGTTGCCAGCTGCAACACATCAGCTACGCCGAACAGTTGCGCGCCAAGCAGCAAATCGTGACAGATGCTCTGCAGCGTATAGCGCGCCGCACCGATGTTGCGGTGACAATGCACGAAAGCCCGAAGCAATGGGGCTACCGGCGTCGACTTACTCTGGCGCTGCGTCGTGAGGGTCAGGAGTGGCAAGCCGGCCTGCATCCATATGATGATCCGGGAGCAATCTTCAATATGAGAGAGTGCAGCATTACCGAAGACTCTGTTCTCTCGATATGGCGCGACATTCTTCGCAACCCGGAATTCCTGCCGCGCGGGCGTGAGTTGCGGGGGTCGGTGCTGGTGATAGACGGGAGCGCGCACTTTTCGGTAGAAGGGGGCACGAGCTGGCCAACTGCCGGCGACCTGGCGCGCGCCTGTCCGGCGATTGCAACTGTTTGGTGGACCGGGAAAGACGGGGTCCGGCGCCGCATGTATTCGCGCGCGGGCGCGTCCAATGCAGGAGCATCGTTCGCGCAAATCAACGCCCTTGTAGCGGAACAACTGCGCGAGCATGTCGTTTCAGTCGCGCGGGCACACGCGCCGCGCAGCGCAATAGACGCATACAGTGGCACCGGAGACATCGCGCGCGCACTCGCCAGTGATGGGGTGCGCGTCACAGCAATCGAGAGCGACGCCGATGCGGTCGAATCCTTCAGTCACCAACTGCCAGCTGGATCGCGAGCGATACGAGGACGGGTCGAGGAACACATTGCCGCTTGCCTCCCAACCGATGTGGTTGTACTGAATCCACCAAGAGCGGGAGTCCGCGAAGAAGTCACAACGGCTCTTTGTGGGACCGGCGCCGTAACACACGCAATCATCTACGTCAGCTGCAATCCCGCGACGCTGGCTCGCGATCTCGCGCGTCTTCCGGAATTCTCAATCAAGTCGCTGCACTGTTTCGACATGTTTCCGCAGACAGCACATGTTGAGACAGTCTGTGAGCTGGTGCGGGAAGGAGCACCGTGAAGTATTCGGTTGTCGTCAACGACAAGAGACTCTCTGTGGAAGCAGTGGGAGAGAGCATCGCGATGGACGGCAGACAGCTGAACGCTACGCTCCAACGTCTCACGTCCGAGCATGCCGCGGTTCTTCGGATAGGTGACAGAGTCTACCGAGTAGCATTCGAGCGCAAACAGATCCAGGATGGATCGAGCCAACCGAGGCGTGGACACTACACGATTTGGATCGACGGTGAACGTTTCGAAGTCGATGCGCTCGATGAACGAAGGCGAGCAATCGAGGAGGCCACTGCGTCCAAGACCTCGCGCCGTGTTGCCGACCTGAAAGCCCCAATGCCCGGGCTTATTGTGAATGTTCGCGTTGCCGAAGGCGATACTGTTCAGGCTGGGCAGGGGCTCATCGTCATGGAGGCCATGAAGATGGAGAACGAACTTCGAGCAACTTCTGCGGGAATTATCAAGCGGATTCACGTCGTCGCGGGGCGGGCCGTAGAGAAAGGCAGTCTGTTGATAGAAATTGGAGAATAGATATTGGACAGTGGACAATGAATTGGAAAACTCAACCTCCAAATTCAATTCCTCCCATCCAATATCCACTGTCGATTTGCGCTGGCCGCGCACAGGTGCCAGCCCCAGGTAGTGGTCCATTTTCGTCATTCCGGCGAAGGCCGGAATCCATTTTCCCTCTAACATGGATTCCGGCCTTCGCCGGAATGACGGCAAAGTGACCCACTACAAGCCCCACCTCCGGTTGACACGCCCCATCCGCCAACCTAGCTTAACTGTCTGTCAATTAGAGGCTTCCGACCGCATTCAATCACAAATGCAGTTGAAGCCCCCGCTCTCTTGTCCGTAAATCCAAAGGAATGATGAAGACCTATTCCGCCGCCGTTGGCGAAGTGGAACATCGCTGGTTCGTTGTTGATGCCGACGGAATGGTTCTCGGCCGTCTCGCTGCACAGGTTGCGCGCATCATCAGGGGCAAGCACAAGGCGACATACACGCCGCATATCGACACCGGTGACAACGTCATCGTAATCAATGCATCCAAAGTGCGTGTCACTGGCCGCAAGGCGGAGCAGAAACTGTATTTCAAGCATACAGGTTACATGGGACATGAGAAGTTCATTCCCTACGCCAAGATGCTGAAGCAGCATCCTGAGCAGGTAATCGAGCACGCCGTCCACGGAATGTTGCCAAAAACAAATCTCGCTCGCACTGTCCTGCGTTTGAAGCTGCGCGTTTATCCCAACGCCGAGCATCCGCACAAGGCTCAGAATCCGACCTTGCTGGATCTCTCTCAGCAGAAGGCAGGCTGATGGCTGCTGATACGATTCACACCGTCGGGCGGCGCAAAGAGGCGGTCTGCCGTTTGTATCTCACCCCGGGATCAGGCAAGTGGGTGGTGAATGGACGAACGCTGGGCGAGTACTTCCCGCGACCGGCGCTTGTGTCTGCAATTCAGCAGCCATTTACCGCTACGGACACGCTGGGCCGTTACGATGTGAAGGCCAAGTGCGAAGGTGGCGGGTCCACCGGACAGGCTGGAGCGCTCAGGCTTGCGCTCGCCCGCGCACTTCTGAGAGTCGATGAAGATTATCGTCGCAAACTGAGAGACCTCGGTCTTCTCACGCGCGATGCTCGTGCTGTGGAACGCAAGAAGCCAGGTCGGCCAAAGGCCAGAAAGCGATTCCAGTTCAGCAAGAGATAGTAGAAGGTTCTTGTCATTCCGGCGAAAGCCGGAACCCATGTTAATGAAAATGGGTTGCCGCTTGCGCGGCAATGACAGAGCGGGGCTTCGGGGAATTACAGCGCAAAACAAAACCTCACGCGTCACGAGTCGCGTTGCCTGGTGCCGTTCTCTGAACGGTGGCTCGCGATGATGACTGCCGCGGCGGACTAACCAACAACAGGAAATACAATTACCACATGTCCCAGCCAACGTTAGAGCAGTTGCTTGAAGCCGGAGTGCATTTCGGACACCAGACAAGACGCTGGAATCCGAAAATGCGGCGTTTCATTTTCGCCGAGCGCAATGGCATCCACATCATCGATCTGCAGAAAACCCTGCGGCAGCTGGAGCTCGCTCAAAAGCTGGCACGTGAGGTCGTCCTGCGCGGCGACAACGTGCTCTTCGTCTGTACCAAGCGGCAGCTTACCGCAATTGTGAAGGTTGAAGCGGAACGCGCTGGTGCGCTACACGTTACAGAGCGCTGGCTCGGCGGACTTCTCACCAATTTCCAGACCGCCAAAAAGCAGATTCGGCGTTTGAAAGACCTGGAGATAAGCAGCGAAGCCGGCGGAGATTTCGAGAATTACACGAAAAAAGAACAGCTCATGATGTCGCGCCAGCGCGACAAGCTTGCCAAGAATCTCTCCGGTATCAAGAACATGACGCGCTTGCCGGGGCTGCTCTTCGTGATCGATGCCAAGCGAGAGAAAATCGCGGTGAGCGAGGCCAACAAGCTGGGCATTCCAATCGTCGGGATCGTCGATACCAACGCCGATCCCGATCTCATTACGGTGCCCATCGCGGGGAACGATGACGCGATCCGTTCCGTTGATCTGATCACGAAGGCACTGGCCGATGCTATTGGAGAAGCTCGTCGCGAAGCGCCGGTCCGCGAAGAAGTCGAAGAAGGTGAGAGCTACACCTATAGCAGCGATCGCGGAGCAGAACCGGAGTCGGAAGGTGAGCGGCGCCGCAAGCGGCCCAAGCGCCGTCGTCGCGCCAAGCCTGAAGCCATCGCGGCACGCCTCAAAGCTGGTGGCGAAGTCGATGGTGCCGCTGTTGAAGAAGAAGCGGGTGCGGGAGACGACGCAGCCGAGTAGTAGTGTATTTTCGTCGAGCAATCGACGGGCCTTTGAACTCGTGCGCCGCCGGCCCCGTTGGACCGGCGGCGCTTTCACAAACAGAATGGGAATTTGACAATGGTACTTACTGCCAAAGACGTACAGGAGCTGCGCCAGCGTACTGGCGCTGGCATGATGGATTGCAAGAGAGCGCTGGAAGAGACCGGCGGCGATGCCGACAAGGCTGTAGACCTGTTGCGCGCGAAAGGGATTGCCAAGGCTGAAAAGCGCGCCGGACGCGCCGCCAGCGAAGGGCAGATCGTGAGCGCCGTTGAAGGAGATGGCTCGGCAGCCTCACTCATCGAGATCAACTCCGAGACCGATTTCGTCGCGCGCAATGACGATTTCGGCAAACTGGCGAATTCGGTCGCCAAACAGGTGCTGGCGGACCGCGCGCTTGACGGCGTTGTAGCCGATGCAGCGACCGGGAGCCTGCACTCGCAAAAATGGCTCGGCGGCGATCAGAACGTCGAGCAGATCATCAAGGATGCAGTGGGTCGCATGGGCGAGAACATCGTCGTGCGCCGCTACGCGCGCTTTGCCACGACCGGTGTGCTGGGCATCTACATCCATCACAACGGCAAAGTTGCCGCGATGGTCGATGTGGTCGGAGGCAGGGGACCTGAAGCTCAGGCCGCTGCAAAAAGCATCGCCGAACATGTGGCCGCGGGAGTGCCCTCTGTCGCATTGGGAGTCTCGAAGGAGGAAATTCCCTCCGAGGTGCTTTATCGCGAGCGCCGCATCTTCGAGGAGCAGGCGAAGGCAAGTGGCAAGCCTGACAACATCGTGCAGAAGATGGTCGGTGGCAGAATCGAGAAGTACTACAAGGAAGTCACACTGCTGGAGCAGCCATGGATTCGCGATGATACGATCAGCATCCGCAAAGTCCTCGAGGATGCTTCTGCCAAGTCAGGCGGCACCCTGACTGTCAGGAGATTCGCACGTTTTCAGATGAGCGAATAAGTTCGTGGCTGTGGCTACCCCGAAGTATCCGCGCGTAATGCTCAAGCTCTCCGGCGAAGCCCTCGCCGGCGAGAAGGGCGTTGGTTTTGACTTCGATGTCATCGACAGGATCGCCGGCGAAATTCAGGATGTGGTACAGATGGGTGTGTCACTGGGCCTGGTCATTGGCGGTGGAAACATCGTTCGCGGGGGGCAGATCTCGAAGGCAGGGATGGACCGCGTCGCGGCCGACTATATGGGCATGTTGGGAACCGTGATCAATGCGCTCGCTCTGCAGGACGTGCTGGAGCGTCGCAAACTGGATACGCGCGTGATGACGGCGATAAGAATGGAAGAGCTGGCGGAGCCCTACATACGGCGTCGTGCGCTGCGACACTTTGAAAAGGGACGCACAGTCATCTTCGCAGCCGGTACCGGCAACCCCTACTTTTCCACCGACACGGCCGCAGTGTTGCGAGCAATTCAGATGAAAGCCGATGTAATCATCAAGGCAACGAGCGTGGATGGCGTTTACTCCGCTGACCCCAAGAAGTCGCCCAACGCCGAGCTGTATAAAACAATCAGTTATCGCGAGGTAATGGCGGGTGAGTTGGGCGTGATGGATCAGACGGCGATTACGCTCTGCAAGGAAAACCATCTCCCACTCATAGTACTCAACATTCACCATCACGGAGAGGTCGCGGCCGCAATCCGTGGTGATCGCGTGGGGACACTGGTGCAATGATCTCTATTCAGCAGATTATCAAAGACGCGAAAGCGGGAATGGACAAGGCGGTCGAGAATACCCGCAAGGAGTTCTCGGGCATTCGCACTGGCAAAGCCACTTCATCACTGCTCGACACTGTTCGTGTAGAGGCCTACGGTCAGACGCTCCCGATTACCCAGGTTGCCTCAGTGTCCGCGCCTGAAGCAAGACTGCTCACGGTAACACCGTGGGACAAGAATTTGTCGCAGGCAATCGAAAGAGCAATCCGCGATTCCGATCTCGGGCTGAACCCCATGTCGCAGGGCGCGATAATCCGGGTTCCCGTCCCGGCACTGAACGAAGAGCGTCGCCGCGACATGGTGAAGATCCTCCACAAACTGGCGGAAGAAGGACGTGTGGCGGTTCGCCATTCTCGCGCCGAAGGTCGCGAAAAGCTCAAGAGAGTGGAGCATGTGTCCGAAGACGATGTAAAACACGCAGAGAAGGATTTGCAGAAGCTGCACGACGATACCATGCTCAGAGTCGAGGAGCTTCTCACGGCGAAAGAAGCCGAGGTGATGGAAGTCTGATAGTTCGCGCCGCGCCATGACAGAGCTGACGCGTAGATTCATAGTCGCCGCAGTCGGCATCCCGGTCGGTTTGGGCGTGGCATTCATCGGCGGCGCGCCCCTCGCAGCCATGCTTGGAATGATCGCGCTGCTCGGCGCACGCGAATTCTTTGCGCTCGTCAGAACCGAGGGCGCTGAGCCGCTCACCGGCATCGGAGTCGTTCTCGCGGCGGCTGTTCCACTTGCGGTGCACGGCCAAACACTGGGAGTGTTCCGTGTTCCCCTTGTGAGCGTCGTACTTCTGGCAATGGGGCTGCTTGCTGCCGCGCTCTGGACCAGGCGAGCAGCAGGAAAGCCTGCCAGCGCCGTATCTCTCACCGTTTTTGGTGTTGTCTATACCGGCGGAACCATCAGCTATGCCTATCTGCTGCGCTATCACGACTACGCTGTCGGACCGGCCGCTGGTACCGCGCTGTTGATGTATCCCTTGATACTTACATGGACGTGTGATGCCGCGGCCTATGCCGTGGGAAAGAAAATTGGAAAGAACAAATTGATGCCATCGGTTAGCCCGGGGAAAACCGTAGAAGGTGCGATCGCTGGAGTTATTTGTGCCACACTGGTTGCCGTACTGTACTCCACGCTCGTACTGCGGCCCGTCGCACAGCTGGCGTCGTCCATGATGTCAACAATCCTTTTTGGTGTCGTCATTTCGGTCGCGGCCCAGGTTGGCGACCTCGCCGAGTCGCTGCTGAAGAGATCCGCTGGTGTGAAGGACAGTTCCAACCTTCTCCCCGGACATGGCGGGATACTCGACCGTTTTGACTCGCTCTATTTCGTGCTGCCGCTCGCGTACCTCATGCTCAGCAACATGTTGATGCCTGCACCGCGATTGCCGTGAGCATGAAACGAATTTCCATCCTCGGCTCCACCGGATCGATCGGAACCACGGCGCTGCGAGTCATCGCGAGACACCGCGATCGTTTTGAGTTGCGAGCCCTCACCGCGTTCAATAACGAATCCTTGTTGAGAACCCAGGAACAGTCGTTTCATCCGCAGTATGTTGGCATAGTGAATGCTGGCGCCTCCGCGCCGGAACACTGGTGCCGCGGCGAGGACTGCCTGACCGAAGCGGCCACGCTGGCCGATGTGGATATTGTTCTGAACGCGGTTGTGGGAGCGGCGGGACTGGACGCTACCCTCGCCGCACTGCGCGCAGGAAAGAGAGTCGCACTGGCCAATAAGGAAACCCTTGTAGTCGCGGGTGAACTCGTACTTCATGCATTACGTGAAGGAAAGGGTGAGCTCGTGCCGGTTGATTCGGAGCACAGCGCCATTCTCCAGTGTATTGCGGGACGACCTGCGAGCGAGGTTCGACGACTCGTTATCACTGCATCGGGTGGTCCTTTTCGTGCTACGGACAAGGTTGGGCTGGACGCGGTTACGGTTGATGACGCCCTGCGTCACCCAACCTGGCAGATGGGGAAAAAAATCACGGTCGATTGCGCCACGCTGGCGAACAAGGCGCTCGAGGTGATAGAGGCGCACTTCCTTTTTGGTGTGCCATACGACAGTATCGAGGTGGTAGTGCATCCGCAGAGCATAGTGCACAGCTTTGTGGAATTCGTGGACGGGTCTGTTCTGGCGCAACTGGGTTTTCCGAGCATGGAGCTTCCCATACTGTATGCCCTGACGCATCCGGAGCGAGTGGCGGACGGCGGTGTAGAAGCATTCGATCCCGTGAGCGCGTCACCGCTGACCTTTGAACCGGTTCGCAACGACGATTTTCCCGCCCTCAAGATGGGACTCGAGGCGGGAAGGGCAGGCGGACTTGCACCAGCAGTTTTCAATGCAGCCAACGAGCAGGCGGTAGCGCTCTTCCTGGCTCGCAAGATAGGGTTTCAGGATATCTCACGCGCCATCTGTTCGGCGCTGGAGACATTTGAACCTGGCGGAGTCGTTTCGCGGGAGTCGGTGCTCCTGGCAGATGCGGCGGCTCGCCGTCACGTAACCGGTCTTTTCAATTGATCTCACTCGCTCGCATCATCGGGTTTCTGCAGTCCGTCGGTGGCTTCGTATTCATCTTCGGCGTCGTCGTCCTCGTTCACGAAATGGGACACTTCATCGCGGCCAAGCTCACTGGCGTATACGCACCGCGATTCTCCATTGGCTTCGGTTGGGGACCCAAAAAGCGCTGGGGTGAGACGCAGTACGCCATCGGCGTCATTCCGCTTGGCGGCTACGTGAGAATGGCATCGAAAGAGGATGAAGCCACCGCATTTCTCGAGGGCGGAAGTGAAACGGAAGCGGACTTGAAGAATCAGGCAGCCGGCGTTCCACCCAAAGGTTGGGATCCGGACGCGATGGTTCCATTCGGGCCAAAACCTGTTCCCGCTAATCGCTGGTTCGAATCAAAGTCACTGCCGCAAAGGCTTTTCATCATGATAGCCGGCGTGACGATGAATGCACTGCTCACGGTGTTCGTGCTCTTTGGCGTCATTCTGAACAACGGACGCACGGTGCTGCCGACCAGAGTTGTAGGCGCTATCAGAGAACTTCCGGTAACCCAGTCACTGCGTTCACAGGTGCAACCGCTCGATACAATTCTGCAAGTGCAGAGTGCTCCGGTCACAAACTGGAACGATATCGTCGTTCAGCTTGCGACAGCTCCCGGCGATACAATCGCTATCACCACGAACAGGGGCGCTGTCCGTGTTGCGATGGGTGCGCCGAGTTCGCGGACACGCGACTCGGTGGTGAGCGCATTAATGCCGTATGCGCCGCCGGTGATACGCGCAGTTGTCGCGGGAGATCCGGCAGCTGTCGGAGGTCTGCGTGCTGGTGACAGCGTTATCGCGATAGACGGCGCGCCGGTACGATCGTACCCGGAGTTGCGCGAGATCGTGCGAGTAGCCGCGGACCGTGATCTGAAGTTCACTGTGATTCGCGACGGAGCACCGGTTGACCAGGTAGTGCGTCCGGTACTCGGTACGGTTCAGGATCAAATGACTCGTGCCCAGGTGCAAGCGGGCAGGATTGGAGTCGAAGGAGTGCCTGATGACAGGGTGCACGAGGACGTCGGTGTTGTAACTGCCTTCACGCTGGCGTTGCAGGAGACCGGCAACATGGCCGGACAGATTGTGAACACGCTCAAGGGCCTCATCCTGCGGGAGGTCTCCTTCAAGGAACTGGGCGGGCCGATAGAAATTGCGCGTGCATCGGGACGCGCGGCTGGCGAGGGTTTCGAATCACTGCTGTTTCTGCTCGCGCTGTTGAGCATCAATCTGGCTGTGTTGAATCTTCTTCCAATCCCAGTTTTGGACGGAGGACAAATTCTTCTCCTCATCGCCGAATCAGTAAAGGGAAGTCCGTTCTCTCCCAAGGCGCGCCAGTACATACTCGGTACCGGTGTAGCGCTGGTGCTGCTGCTCATGCTGGCTGTTTCGTACAACGATGTACTGCGCCTGTTCAAGAGCTAGTGATATGTTGCGCGTCGCGGTGACTGCGCTGTTCATCTCGCTTGGCGCCGTGTCACTCACGGCAGGTAATGCCTCGGCACAGGACTTTCAGATGCGCTTCGAGATCGTGGCGCCCACCGATACCACATTCACCATCGTGCTGGGCGACGCCCGCTGGGTGAAGCAGGGAATGAGAGGGATAGTAGTTGACCCCCGCCAGCGCGACGAGAGAGTTGCGACATTCAGCGTGGACAAAACTGACGGCAAATCGGCGCGCGCAATCATCACGGGAACGACCACGCGAATCACCGTTTTTCACGCCGCGCTCTTGCGCGTTCCGAAGAAGTCCTTCCTCAAGGACAAGTTCCTCTGGATAGGCGCGGGTGTTGGGCTCGCGATAGGCTTCTTTATCGGCAGAAGTTGAGATGCGCATGATGCACGCAATCGCCGTACTCTGCCTTGTGGTCGCGACCGGGTGCGGCCAGCCCGACGCAGGTGGCGATGCCAGAGTACCCGCAACGCATCCACTTCTCGCGGATTCAAAATGCGGAGGGTGTCGCATTGTTGCCGAAACACTCGCGGTGCTCGGGCAGGAAGCCGACACGATTGCAATCAACGAAGGGGCCACACCAGTTGCTGATTCTCGCGGCAGATTCTATCTGCTGGAGAAAGGAGGATCGAGCATCCTGGTCTTCGGACCGGACGGCCGGTTCATTCGTTCCTTTGGTCGTGCCGGCGCGGGCCCCGGTGAATTCCGGTACATCAGTGAGATACATGTAAGCACTGCTGACACGCTGCTTGTCATCGGCGGCGGCGTGCTGCATGTAATCGCTCCCGATTATTCTCATGTGCGCCAGGCACCGTTGCAGCAGGGCGGTGACGCGACCTTCTTCAATACAATCCTCGGCGATGGTCGCATTCTTCGCATGTCCGGTCCGGACGCGTTCCACCTCCTGGACAAGAATGGCGTGGTGAGCCCGGAAGTAGCTCTGCGCGGTGCCGATACCACGAAGTGCGCGGAATGCGGGCTGCGAACTTTTCGAGAGGCACTGGAGCCGGGCACCGTGTGGTCCGCACCGCAGAACAGTTACAGGATTGACCGTCACAATTTGTCCGGGGAGTTGCTGCAGGGATTCACACGCCGGATCAACTGGTTCCCTGATTGGGTCTCACCGAAAGAAGGGCAGCAGTTCGACATAATGACGGAGCTGACCAGGCCGCGCATGTTTGGTGTGCGCCAGGATTCTGCAGGGCTGATCTGGACTCACGTACTCATGGTCGATGATCCCACGCGGCTTCCCATCAATGACATGATGAGCGCGATGCAGCAGGGCGGAGACAATGTCGATGGTGCGCGGAAGATCATGTCCGATTTGATGTCCAATTTCGTGACAATGGTCGAAGTGATCGATCCTGTTACGCGCGAGGTATTGGCTACGAGGGAACTCAAGATGATCGTGGTGCCGATGATGCGCGATATGGTGGCGCATATGCGGCTTGATCGGCATGGGGATTGGACTTGTGTTGTGATGCGGCTTCGGGTTGAGGGGCGTGGCTAGCGCTGGTAAGGAAACTTCGACTCCGGGTTTTTTTAACCACAGAGGTCACAGAGGTCGCAGAGAACAACTCTCTGTGACCTCTGCGACCTCTGTGGTTAAAAGGCCGGTGCCCACCTTAGTGGCGGAAGGGCACTCCGCAGAGAATCCGGATCGTGCGTGTGGTGGTACTTTCGGCAACAATCCTCGTGCCGGGTGGAATCGTGTCGCGGTACGGTGTGCACAGTGGCGCGCGGACCACGAGGATGTGCGTTCCCTGGGGAACAACCACGGGCGCGGTCATGGGAACACGATCCTCCAGAATAAGTTCGCCGTTGTCCCACCTCAGCTCGAAGCCTGCTGCGATGGGATTGTTATCACGTGTAACCACCAACTCCAGTTTGCCGCAGGCGCGCGGGTTGAGTTTCGCCGTAGCGGGCATCGTCCCCGAAAACACCACAACTGTCGATTCCTGTGCCCAACGGCAGTCGCTCGCCACAACCAATTGTGCTGTCACGCGATAGTTGCCTGGTGGGAACGTATCGGTCGACCATGCTCCTCTGCCCACCGCGTTGCCATTCACCAAGATTGCGGCTTCAGCTGGAGCCTCGACGGAGAACAGTTGCCTGGGCAGAGTCGAGGTACCACCACGCCCCGGGTTGCCCCCTGACTGCGAACTCCTGCCTCCTCCCCCCGGCGTGTCGGAACCGCCTCCGGCGCCTCCGGGCTCAACCTGATCACCACCGATAACGATCGCCACCATGTTAAGTGGGTTGAGGCTCGACATTCCATAGCCCTCAACGAAAAGAAAAACCGCGGCGGCGATTACGAACGACCCAAGAATTGCCAGCGCGCTCTTGTAACGTCCGCCCCTTCGCGCTCCTGTCGGCTGGATGAGCTGGAACCGTCCCGTTACAGGAGTGGAGATCATGATCGTTGAAGCATTCACATCCCCGGCCCGACGCCGCGCCAGCGATTCCAGATCACCATAGAGCAGATCGGCAGTCTCGTAACGGTCTTCGCGATCCTTCTCCATACACTTGAGGATGATCCCCTCCATTTCTGGAGAAATGCTGGGATTGATCGAGCGCGGTGCGGGCGGCGGCTCCTGCACATGCTTGGTCGCGATTTCGTACCAGTCGGTTCCATCGAACGGGAGTTTTCCGGTCGCGGCAACGAACAGCGTCACACCCAGCGAGTAGATGTCCGCGCGAGCATCGATGTTGTGACCGCGTGCCTGCTCCGGCGCGAAAAACTGCGGCGTTCCCATTATTACATTCGTACCCGTCTGTTCCGCGTAGTTCGCTGCCGCGCGCGCAATGCCGAAGTCAGCGACAATCGCATTGCCGTGATCATCGAAGAGGATGTTGTCGGCCTTGATGTCACGATGAATCACTCCCTGCCGGTGCGCGAACCCGAGAGCGCTCGAGATATCCAGCCCCAGTTTGAGAACCGCCGTTTCGGGGAGCGAGCCCATCACTCCGATCTGTTGCGTGAGCTTCTGTGTGTACATGTCCATCGCGAAGTAGACGGACTTATCCTCGCTCCCAACGGTGTAGATCTTGATGATGTTGGGGTGCTTGAGCCGGGCCGCAGTGGACGCTTCACGCCGGAATCGCGATTCGAACTCAACGTCGCCGGCGTATTGTGGCTTGAGAACCTTGAGGGCGACCGTAACGCCAAGGTCGGGGTCGGATGCGGCAAATACCCATGCAAACCCCCCCGTACCCAGCAGGGATTCAACTCGGTATTTACCGAGGGTGCGACCGATCAGTCTCTCGGGCACTCAGGCTGACTTTACAGTGTAGGCAAGAGGGAGTAAATTACTGTGCTCAAACGAATTGGATATGTAGCGCAGGACCTGCGCGGAGACTGAAACATAATGGCTTTTCAGCGGTCATCGAACCTCGAGAACTATCGCGACCACCCCACAGACACGGGATCCACCAGGGTTCAGGTGGTTTTGCTCACCGAGAGAATCAACTTCCTCACGGACCATTTCAGGGCTCACGTGAAGGATCACCACAGCCGCCGCGGCCTGCTCAAGATGGTCGGCAGAAGGCGGCGTCTATTGGACTATCTCAAGCGAACCAACGTCGACGCCTACCGCCAGATCGTAACCGATCTTGGCCTCCGTCACTAGTGTCTGATTCTTAGTTCCCGCGCGGTCGCAGTATTGCGTCCGCGCTTTTTTTGTGCACACCCGAGCAAACAACTTAAATGATGAATCGCGTTGAAACGGTCTTTGCGGGCCGAAAACTGGTTATTGAAACTGGCCGCATGGCCAAGCAGGCCGCTGGCTCCGCCCTCGTACAATTCGGAGATACGGTGGTGCTCGCGGCTGTGACTGTGGCGGACACAATGAGTCCGCTGCCATTCTTTCCTCTTCTCGTTGAATACCGCGAGAAGACCTATGCAGCGGGAAAAATCCCGGGCGGGTTCATCAAGAGGGAAGGCAGGCCACACGACCACGAAATCCTCGCGGCCCGTATCATCGATCGTTCCATTCGCCCTCTTTTCCCCGAGGGATTCAAGAATGAAATCCAGGTTTTCATATATGTAATTTCCGCTGACCAGGAAAATGATGCCGACGTACTCGCACTGGTCGCGGCTTCCTTCGCCCTGAGTACTTCGAAGATCCCGTGGGCTGGACCGATTGCCGGCGTGAGGGTTGGACGAGTTCAGGACAACTGGGTTCTCAACCCCACATTCCAGCAGCTCGAATACTCAGACATGGAGCTGGTTGTCACCGGCTCTGCCGACTCCATCGTGATGGTCGAGGGCGGCGCGATTGAGGTCAGCGAAGAAGCGATTCTCGAAGCAATCAGTGTATCGCACCGCGGAATCAAGGAACTCATCGAGATTCAGCAGAAGATGCTGGCCAAGTCGGCCGTTCCCAAGATGTCCTGGACCAAGGCCTTACACCCGGAAGGACTCATCGCTCGCGTGAAGGATCTGGCAACAGGCCACATCGCTGAAGCCATCAACAAGAAGGATAAGCACACGCGCATCGAAGCCGTTGAAGCCGCAAAGAAAGAGATTTCCGAGCAGCTGCTTGGCGAGTTTCCTGACAACCAGAAGGACATTGCTCACCTTGTCGGCGAAGCCGAATATCATGGCCTGCGCTCCCAGGTACTGAGCACACGCCTGCGCGTTGACGGAAGGAAACTCGACGAGGTTCGCGAGATCAGCGTTGACACGCAGCTGCTCCCGCGCGCACATGGCTCCGCTCTCTTTACCCGCGGGCAGACGCAGGCTCTCGTGGTTACCACGCTCGGCACACAGAACGATGTGCAGCGACTCGACTCGATCGACGAACCCGGCGAGACGACGAAGTCCTTCATGCTGCACTACAACTTCCCGCCATTCTCCACCGGTGAAGTGCGTCCCATGCGCGGCACGAGTCGCCGCGAAATTGGGCACGGCAATCTTGCCGAGCGAGCCATTCAGGCTGTGCTGCCACCATTCGAAGAATTCCCGTACACAATCCGCATCGTGTCGGATGTTCTTGAGTCAAATGGCTCGTCTTCCATGGCGTCGGTATGCGGCGGATCGCTTTCGCTGTACGATGCCGGAGTTCCAATCCGCGCCGCAGTCGCGGGCGTTGCAATGGGACTGATCAAGGAAGGGGACAGCTACGCGGTCCTCACCGACATCCTTGGCACCGAAGACCATCTCGGCGATATGGATTTCAAGGTGGCAGGCACAGAGCACGGCATCACATCCATTCAGATGGATATCAAGATCGAAGGCCTCGACATCAGCATCATGAAAGAGGCGCTGGATCAGGCACGCACTGGTCGGTTGC
Organism: uncultured Gemmatimonadales bacterium; assembly: GCA_964556695.1. Lineage (GTDB taxonomy): Bacteria > Gemmatimonadota > Gemmatimonadetes > Gemmatimonadales > Gemmatimonadaceae > CAZKXZ01. The sequence continues at coordinate 360 of CAZKXZ010000057.1, read as the reverse complement.
ATATCCTCAGTGAAATGGCGAAGGGCTTGCCGGCAGCACGTCCGGATCTCTCGCCCTATGCTCCGCGTATCGTCACCTTGCAAATCAATCCTGAGAAGATCGGCGATCTCATTGGCCCCAAGGGCAAGACCATTCGCGGCATTCAGGACGAAACCGGTGCTGAGCTTTCCGTGGACGATGCAGGCACAGTCACGATCGCCGCGGTTGGCGGCGAGGCGATGGAGCGCGCACGGCAGATGGTCATGGCCATTACCGCGGAGCCGATCGTTGGCGAGATCTACGAGGGCACGGTAAAGAGCACGACTGCGTTTGGCGCATTCATCGAAATCATGTCCGGCACCGAGGCGTTGCTACACATTT
>CAZKXZ010000056.1:0-35390 GCA_964556695.1 uncultured Gemmatimonadales bacterium | reverse complement strand
TACCTGATCTCGCTCATCGTGGTAGCCGTCGCCGTGTTGTTTCCCGATCTGATACTGTGGATTCCGAGGATTGCAATGCCGGTGATGATTCCCGGGCCATGAGCAACAACGGAGATGCTACCTGGGCACGTACCCCTTGAATACAAACTTCTGGGCCCGGCGCCCCGGATCCGCTTCTGCCACGTAGATGTTCCCGCGAGAATCGGTTGTGATGTTGTGCGGACGGCCTACCTGACCTGGGGCGCGCCCCTCTGACGAAAACTGGCCCACCACTTCCATGCTGCTGCGCCTGAAAATCCAGATCCGGTGCTGCGTTCCATCAGTTACGTACACAAACTCCTGACCCGGATCAGGTGAGAGCGCGACAGAAAATGCGCCGCCGGTCCCGGTTCGTGTGAATCCTTCCGTCACATATTCCCCGTTGCGTCTGAAAACCTGGATGCGACTGTTGGTTCTGTCGGCCAAATAGATCAGACCATCCCTGGAACCGGTGATGCCGTGCGGAACCTGGAACTGTGTGACCTTGGCGAACTCGCCGGCCACAGCTCTGTCACGAGCGGCATCATCAGGACGTTTGCCATATGCGCCCCAGTGTCGCAGATATTTTCCTGTCTCAGCGTCAAAGACCACCACCCGATGGTTCGTATACCCATCGGCGACGTACAACTCGTTGGTCTGCGCATCCACATACACCTCGGCGGGTCTGCCCATATGGAGCGTGTCGTTGCTTCCCGCGGTCACTCTGTTTTCGCCGATTGCCAGCAGAACTTTCCCGTCGAGCGAGAGCTTGAGAACCTGGTGCTCCTCTCGCGCGGTCGTCCACATATTCCCCTTGTGGTCCAGGTACATCCCGTGGATCGTTGTGTATTGCCCCTGCTCACCGGGGCGCGGCAACACCTTGAGCAATTTGCCGTCGGTATCGTACTCGACAATCTGGCCGCGATGTGTAATCCAGACGTGATCGCGTGAATCGACGTTGATGCCGAGTACGTCGGATTGTGGTTCGGTGGGCCGCCGCCAGGTCCAGTTGGGCGGCAGATCCTTCGGCCAGGTGGAATCAACTTCAAAGGTAGGGATTGTATTCGCAGGCGGACGCTGCGCCTGCGTAGCCTGCTTTTGGTCGGCACTGGCCGCGTCGGTCGAGCGCGTGCCTGCTGAGACACACGCAACCAATGACAAAAGAACTGTAAGTGCCAGCACCTTCGAAGATCGAATCATCATGGGATGCTCCCGCCGTGTTTGACCTTGTCTTCCTCGTCAAACTACCAGTTTGGGGCTGTATCAGCCAGAAGGGAGAACGAACGCTGTCAGGCTGTTTCTGTCATTCCGGCGAAGGCCGGAATCCATGTTAGAGGCAAAATGGATTCCGGCTTTCGCCGGAATGACAAAGGGTGTGTCATTGCCGCGCAAGCGGCAACCCATTTTTCGGCCTCTCTGGATTCCCGCTTTCGCGGGAATGACAAAGGTCCCATATTGCTGCGTCTCACGACGGGAGCCAAACGTGCTACGAAAACTCGCGCTTCTGCTGGCCATTGTTGCGTCAACCGCAAGCGCGCAACAAACGTCCGGTCAGATCCCGATTCTCATCGAGACACAATTCGGGAACATCGAGGCATACCTGGACTCTGCCAAGGCTCCCATTACAGTCACCAACTTCCTGCGTTACGTGGATGCAAAACTTTACGACAGCGCAACCTTCTTCCGCGTAGTCACACTCAACAATCAGCCGTCTGATTCAGTGAAGATCCAGGTGGTGCAGGGGGGCCCGTCGCGAGCGAAACGGGCACAGTTTTTTCCGCCAATTCCGCTGGAGCGCACTAGTGTAACCGGACTGCATCATGTGGATGGAGCACTGTCGATGGCGCGCAACGGCCCCGATACCGGCACCAACCAGTTCTCGATTATGGTTGGCGATCAGCTCGAGCTGGACTTCGGCGGCAAGCGCAATCCCGACGGTCAGGGGTTCGCTGCATTCGGACGAGTTACAAAGGGCATGGATATCGTGAAAAAGATTCAGCAGCTGCCGGCCAACGGACAGACGCTCGTTACTCCGGCAACGATCCTGCGCATCGTGCGGCGTTAAGCCACTCATCTCTTGAAAATCACACTACTCGGCACCGGCACCCCCGCGCCCTCGCTCGCGCGACAAAGTTCGGGCTATCTCATCGAGGTCGCTGGCGATTTCATAGTGATGGACCATGGACCCGGCGCGCACCACCGTTTGATGGAGAGCGGCCGAAGAGCGACAGACGTCAGTCACGCCTTCTTCACACATCTGCACTACGACCACTGCATGGACTACCCGCGTCTCGTGTTGCAGCGCTGGGATATGGGAGCAGATCGCATTCCTGATCTTGAGGTGTACGGACCCACACCAATCGCCCGGATGACCGAACAATTGTTCGGCGAAGAAGGTGTGTACGGTCCTGACATCCGCGCGCGCATCGAGCATCAGAGCAGCATTGACGTATTCCAGGCTCGGGGCGGCACGCCGCCGAGAAAGCGTCCATCACCACGAATGAGAGAAGTTCACGCGGGCGATATCGTGAATGGCAAGGGATGGAGGATCACCGTTGGACATGCGCAGCATGTGCAGCCGCAACTCGAGTGCCTTGCCTACCGATTGGATTCGGACGAAGGCTCGCTCTGCTATTCCGGTGACAGCGGCGTCTGCGAAGAGCTCGTAGAACTCGCGCGCGGCGCCGATGTGCTCATTCACATGAATCACCATTTCAGTGGAACCGAACCGACCGCGAGCTACCGCGCCGCGTGCGGCAATCATGTCGACAACGCACGCACTGCGCAGCGCGCGGGAGTGAAGACTCTGGTGCTCACGCATCTTCTTCCACAAATCGACCAGCCAGGAGTGCGCGAGCAGATAGTGCACGAAATCCAGAAGGAATTCGACGGCGCCGTGATATGGGGTGAGGATCTCATGCAGATCTCCCTTCCGCGCGACGGCGTGGCCACCATCGAGGGTCGCTGACACGCCATCGGTTCACGTAGTTGGTATCATCGGGCTCGTAGTTGTTTTCGTGATCGGCACATTGCGGCCAGTCAACCTGGGCGCGCTCGGCCTGGCGATGACGTACCTCGTGGGAACCGCCTTCGTGCACGAAGCGCCGCGCGAGATGTTCACTGGCTTCCCGGTCGAGCTTCTCCTCCTGCTTGTGGGAGTAACCTGGCTCTTCGGGATCGCCGCCAATAATGGAACAGTCGACTACATCATCCATCAGTCTGCGCGCCTGGTTCGCAACGGGCGCGCCTGGGTACCATGGATTGTCTTCGTAGTCGCATCGCTCCCTGCGATGGCTGGTTCGCTGGGATCTGCGGGCGTTGCGATTCTTGCCCCTCTGTCGCTACGACTTGCGGAGCGTCACGACATTGATCGCCGCATGATCGGGCTCATGGTAGTGCATGGCGCAGGCGCCGGGAATTTTTCGCCACTCAATGTGCTGAGTGGCATCGTGGTTCAGGCGGTAGAGCGGAGCGGTCTGCCGATGTCGGTGACCGCGCTCTTCCTCGGCAACCTCGCTTACAACGTGGTGCTCGCCGCTGTGATTTATGTTGTCTTTGGTGGTCTTCGCCTCCGGGGTCGGGTGCAGAATGTGAAGGCCGCTGGCAACGAGATTCTGGATCAGTCTCACACGACATTGGCCGCGCCGCAGATAGCCACCTTGTTGTCCATTCTCGCGGTAGCTGTGCTCGCATTCGGATTTGGTCTCAGTATTGGTTTCGTCGCGCTCACCGCCGCAGTCCTGCTGCAGCTGTTTTTTCCTGCCTCGAGCGCCGACTCCGAAAAGAGAATTGCGTGGGGAGTAGTGTTGCTCGTCTGCGGAATCGTCACTTACGTCGCCGCTCTGCAGCGTTATGGCACGGTGCAAGCGGTCGGCGATGCGTTGGCAGGATTGAGTTCTCCTCTGGTGATTGCACTGCTGCTTTGCTTCGTAGGCGCAGTGACATCAGCGTTCGCGTCGAGTGCCGGAATCCTGGGCGCGATGATTCCCTTAGCCGTTCCATTCATGGCACGTGGGGAGATTGGAACCACGGGTATGGTAGTGGCACTTTCAATCTCGGCTACCGTTGTGGACTCAACTCCGTTCTCAACCGTCGGTGCGCTTGTCGTTGCCAACGCAGCTGATTCCGAACGCCAAAAAGTCTATCGTGGTCTGCTCGTTTGGGGAGGTACGATGGTCCTTACCGCCCCTCTGCTTACGTGGTTCATCTTCGTGGTGATTTCAGGACGCTAAGCGAGTCGTACTCATCTGTTGTTCTCCGCTCCCTCCGCGGCTCCGCGTGAAAACAGGCAGCGGTTTGTTTCACGCGGAGGCGCGGAGGGAGCGGAGAACACCAGGACTGGACGGGTGACTGGTTGTCGCGTATGGTAATGAACAATCATTGAACGCTGACTTTACGTCGCGAGGGTTCCTGATGCGATTCCGATTTGCTCTTGTGCTCGCACTACTCATCAGCACGCACGCCGATGCGCAGTCGCGACTGGCCGATGTTGTTCGTACCGGCTTCGAATATCGAAACATGGGTCCCTATCGAGCAGGGTCCTGGATTTCCGACCTGGCTGTACCGGACTCACCGCGATCGCATCTCTACACCTTCTACGCTGCCGCGCGAAATGGTGGACTCTGGAAAACCACCAACAACGGCACCACGTTCGTCAACGTCTTCGAAAACCAGAGCGTGTCGTCGATGGGTGCTGTCGCTGTCGCACCATCCAATGATCAGATCGTCTGGCTGGGAACGGGTGACGCATCGGCAACGCGCAGCGCCAACGTGGGCGATGGCATTTACAAATCCACGGATGGCGGAAAGACGTGGCAGCACATGGGACTCAACGACACGCAGCACATCGCGCGAATCGTCATCCATCCCACAAATCCGGAAATCGTCTATGTAGCCGCCTTGGGCCATCTCTTTTCCCGGAATGCAGAGCGTGGTGTGTTCAAGACGACGGACGGAGGAAAGAACTGGAAGAAGGTTTTGTACTTCGACGAGGAAACAGGCGCGGTCGACATAGTCCTCAATCGAATTGCTCCGGCCACGCTATACGCTGCGACCTACCAGCATCAGCGACGGCCCTGGGTTCTGCTGGACGGCGGACCGGGCTCCGGTGTTCACAAGAGCACGGATGGTGGCGAGAGCTGGAAAAAACTCGGCGGTGGATTCCCGACGGGACAGATCGGCCGCATCGGTCTTGATATTTCGCGGAAGGATCCGCGCATCCTGTATGCGATTCTCGAAGACTTCAATCCGGCGCCGATTGTACCGGGCGCTGCAGCTCCCCCGGGACGTGGAGGAGCCGCTGGTGGCGCGGGCGGTCGCGGCGGCGCTGGAGGAACGGGACGTGGTGCGGCTGTTCGCAATGTTGGCGGTGGCGTGTATCGCACCGACGATGGCGGAAACACGTGGCGAAAAACCAGCGCCGAAACTGAGGACCTGAGCAACAAATCGGGCTACGCGTTCAATCAGATCAGAATCAATCCGGCAAATCCCGACCACATCTTCATCACCGGTGCAAATCTGCGTGTCTCAACAGACGCGGGTCGCACATGGGGACGTTCATTCGCTCGCGCATTCGGTGACTTCCGCACCTTCTGGATCGACCCGCAGAACCCGCAGCGCATGATCGCCGGTTCTGATGGCGGCGTTTACATCTCCTACGATGGTGGCGTCACCAACGACCATCTCTACAACATCCCGCTCGGCGAAGTGTATGCGCTCACTGTCGACATGGAGGACCCGTACAACATCTACGCAGGGCTTCAGGACCATGAGTCGTGGAAGGGGCCGAGCAATGGAGTTAATGCGAGTGTTGGTGGCATCGCGGATTGGAGCACCGTTGCAGTGGGTGATGGCATGTACAACCAGGTCGATCCCACCAACAGCCGCTGGGTGTACAACACTCAGGAGTTCGGATCACTGGGCCGCTTCGATCAGTTGCTGCGCGTGCGAGAACGAATCGCACCAACGCGAGCGCAGGGTCAACCGTCATTGCGTTTCAACTGGGTGGCACCATTCCGCCTTTCGCCGCACAACCCGATGACAATCTACGCGGGCGCTCAGGTGCTTTTCCGCTCGGTAGACAGAGGTGACAACTGGACGGAAATAAGTCCGGATCTGACGAAGAACGACCCAACCAAGATCAGTCAGGGCCCTTCAATTCAGTTCTGTACCATCACCACTATTTCAGAATCTCCCGCGCGACAGGGCGTGATTTGGATTGGTGTCGATGACGGCACCGTGCAGGTGACACGCGATGGTGGAACAACCTGGCAGAATGTGACCGCCGCAATTGCAACTGCCGGTGGACCGGAGGATGCCTGGGTTTCGCGCGTGTTTGGATCTTCGCACGATCCCGCGGTTGCGTACGTCGCAAAAACCCGGCACAGGCAGGATGATTTCCGGCCGATGGTTTTCAGGACGGCGGACTATGGTGCGACGTGGAAGATGATTGTGGGCGGCCTTCCCGAGAGACCGGTCAATGTAATTGTGGAAGATCCGGTTAATCCCAGGCTTCTTTTCCTGGGGAACGACGGAGGAGTTTTTGCTTCAACAGATGCGGGCGGTACATGGATGCCAGTGAAGGGAAACATGGCCGTGGCTCCCGTGCACGACATGATGATTCATCCCCGCCAGGGAGATCTGGTCGTGGGTACTTACGGCCGCGGAGTCTGGATCACACCAATCATGCCGCTGCGCGAACTGAATGACTCCATCGTCGCGAAGGATTTGCACTTCTTTACCGTGCGGCCCGGTGCACGTCGCGATGAGAGCGCACTCGGCAACTACCGGCTGTACGGTGACAGTCACCTCGTAACTCCGAACGAGCCCAATGGCATCGTCTTCAATTACTACGTGCGTTCAGCCACCACTGCGGGCGCAAATATCACAATCGCCGATGTCTCCGGCACAACCGTTCGCACAGTTCGCGGTTCGGCGAACGCAGGGCTCAACCGCGCAACATGGGATCTGCTGCAACAGGGAGGCAGCATTCCCCCAGGCGATTATCTCGTCACGATTCAAATAGGTGACAAAAAGGAATCGCAACGAGCCCGAGTAATTGAGAGAGTGAGATGAGCACGCACCCGAGTTGTCATTCCGGCGAAAGCCGGAACCCATGGTGACGGTAACATGGGTTCCGGCTTTCGCCGGAATGACAATTCCTCAGGGAGCGATGCGGTACTTCACCAACCAGGGAACGTCATCAGAATCCGGAACCACCGCCCACACAGTATTCCCACTGCTCCACACGATTCTCACTGGGCGAGGAACATCAAGCCGGCCACGAGGCACGCCCTGCGGATCGAGCAGCACCCAGTGATGGCTGGGCCCACCATCATCTTCGCGATGCAGCCACAATCCATCGTCTGCGCCGAGGAAGGTGTAGCTCACCGGCAGTTGAAAGCCGGGATAGTTCAGCTTCGACCGGATCAGCGCCGCCGCAGCGTTCATGTTCGCAAAAGGATTGGCTGGCGTGGGAACACCGTTGGTCACGGTGAAGCCTCCGGCATTTTTGGCGTCGCCCATCGCGATCGAGTCCAGACGTGCGCTGATGTACCGGGTGGGCGTGTAGCGGAGCACCCGGCTGTAAACCGTGTCCCCCGCGAGGCGGGTGCGCGTAACACGAATCGTCGCTTGCGCTGCAGTACGTGCATAGGGACGATCAACGGCTATACGCCCGTCCATCAACGCCACAATGAGAGAGACGTCCGGATACGGCGTTGGAACTGCGTGCCTCCTCCCCTCGATCATGATAGTGTCACGCGTGATGCGCGGGTACGGGAGGTGCGAGTACCAGCCAAGTGTGTCCAGCAGCGTGCCCTTGGTGTCAAAAAGAACGCGCGGTATACGCACTGTGTCAGTTGCTGCGTACGTCCTGGGAACATCGGCGACACCGCCGGTGAAGCAACTGGCTTCACCGCTCACAAATTTCCCATCGGCACGCATTCCCATGGGAAGCACCACGCCTATGTTGTTCTGCGTGGCAACCCGAAGACCGGTCATCTGCGTGCTCGAGATAAGCGTCCCATCACGCTTGAACAGCATGATCTTCCGACCGCATACCACCCCTCTTGCACTCACCCATAGCGTGTCGCCCTTCACACCAATAGGCGATGCGGCATCGCGAAACTCGCCCGGCCCATCGCCGCGACGACCAATTGTTCGCAATAGCGTGCCCGCAGGAGAGAAAACCCGGATCGCTGCTTCCTGAACTTCGAAGGCGTAGACATTCCCGTCGCGGTCGACAGTGACTGCGCCAATGCTGGAGAATCCGAGTTTGGGGTCGGTCGCGTTGCCGATGCGAACTTCTTCGACAAGGCGGAGCCGAGGCGAGGTGTCGAGATCCGGCGCTTGTTGCGCAAGCGCGGGAACGACAGCAAACGCAAACGCCGCACCTGCAGCTCGAGTGAAGAATTCAATCCGCATCAAGATCTCAACATGGATTCCGGCCTTCGCCGGAATGACGACACTTCAAATGGATTCCGGCCTTCGCCGGAATGACGACACTTTACAATGGACCCCGGCCTTCGCCGGGGTGACGAGTAGTCACATCTGCAGAAGCAGCAATGACACGCCCTGACGCTGAAGGGTGAAGGTGAGTGAAACTCTACCGCCCGCGACCTGAACCCGGCGTTCCGGTTCGAGCGTTTGCAGCTGGCCGCTGCGCTCCAGTTCCCGATACTGCGCCGGAGTTGGGTTCTGCGGCGATCCCATCTTCTTCCATACCTCGTACGAATTGCTGTGCGCAGCGTCAATGCGAAAATGCGACAGGCGCACACTCGATCCACTAACCCCTTCAATCACCAGATCCACATTCGCTGCCGGTGCTGGCAAATCTTCGTCGTGATAATTCCACACCATGACCGCGATGGAGTTGCCGTTGCGGCTTGCCAGCGCATTGATGTCAGCGCGCACGCGCACACCAGTGTCTCGCACCGCTGCGAGGCTCAGCGCCCCAGAACTCTCCACCTTCACTCTGTCACCGCCCATCTTGCCGAGCATGCGGAACACATTCAGCACAGGCTTGTCCACGCCATTCGTTGCAAGATCGCGGAATCCGTCGAAGTACGGCTGTCCCTCGAACTCAAAGGCCCACGTTACAGCGCCGAGCAGATTGACTCCGTGCAGATCGGCCAGCTCGTAGGTGCGAGAGATCTGTTCAGCTGTGTAGCTCGAGAACATCGTCCCATTGCGATAGCCGTTCTGCGGATTGGTGCGAATCGGACATGCGGCACAACCCTCGGGATCCGACTCGCCGATCACTATGGGAATGTTCTTCAATTCCGGAAACGATGCCACAACCGCAAAGCCGTTGTTGATCGCGCGCAGCTGATTACTCACGCTCATGCGCACATGTCCTTCCGGTCTCACGCTGGGCGAACCCTTTGCATGGAATGCGACGAAGTCGATGGGACTTCCCACCTGCCCGGTTGCGAAGTTGGTTCCGCGCAAACAATGCTCGATGAAATTGCGCAGGTATCGTTGCGTACCCATGCTCACTGGGCCGGTTACATGCGGTCCGCCGATTTTTGCCGTCGGGAGCGCGCGCTTCAATCCATCGGCAGCGTAGTCGTACAATTTCATGAACTCTTCCGCCGTGCCGCGCCAGTAACCGATGTCCGGCTCATTCCACACTTCCCAGTACCAGCTCTCGACCTCTGCGCGTCCGTATTTCTGAACCGAGTGGCGCACCCACTGGTAAATGAGTTCCCGCCATTTGTCATAATCCTTTGGCGGATAGGCCCAGCCGGTATAGATCTCGTTGTAATTCCTTCCCGGCTCCCAGGTATGTCTATAAGGCTGCGGTCGTGACGACAGCGCCTCAGGCATGAATCCAATCTCCACCAGCGGTTTCATCTTGCGCTGCAAATATGTGTCGATGATGCGATCGACAATCGTCCAGTCGTAAACGGGCCTCCCCAGTGAGTCTTCGGTGTAAGCGTTGGTCGAGCCCCATTTGAGAGCGGCCGTGCCATCACCCGAGGTGAGCAGGTTGTGCGTTCGAACGTAGACCGGAACGGGGCTCAGGGCAGAGATCTCCGACAGGAGCTTCTGTCCGTCCTTCATATACGTGTAGTTTGGTTCGTCGTAGCCAAACCACGCCCATACCGGTTTCATCGGTCCGATTCGCTCCGCGGCGGACACACGAATCGCCGTGCGATCGTCCTGTGCAGAGAGCGGTTCGACGCACACTGTCGTGGCGTCGAGTACGAGTGCAAATGCAGTGAGTGCTAATCGCATGCTGATCTCCATGCTAGCGACGGGGGCGCAATACCAGCTTGTGAGCCGCAACCTGCTCGACAGACTGTCGCGAATATGCGAGTGGGAAATACTCACCGCGCCCGAAAGTGTCAACGAGATTCGAATAGTACGGACTTCCCGGCTGCCCCGACTGCCCAGGAACGTTCGTTGCGAGCGATCCCTCCAGATTGCCGAGGTCTATGATCTCACGGTATGTGGCACCGACAGCGGCCACGAATCCGGAGCCACCGTGACGCTCCACCGGAGGAATATCATAGGCGCGAACCAGCGAATGCGGCATCTGGCTCCTATTGAACGGACCCCAACGCCACTGTGCCGGATCATTTCCCTGAGACTGGCGCAAGGCAACAAGCCCCGTCCTGATGGCGCCCTCGAGCAAGGTGCGACGCGCATCGGCAGCCGTATTTGCAGCGCGTGCTTCCGCGGTCATTTCGCTCGACACGAAGCGGTAGATCGCCGCCGCCTGACTCTCGCGCCTGTGCTGTGCATCCCAGCCGGCGAGCGCTGCGCGCGCACGCTCTACGTCTGCGTCGCTTGATGTCCAGCCGCGGAAAAAGGGAATGTCACGCACAGCCGCAGCCGAGTATGCATCGTGCTGCAACGCCTGCATGTCGGCCATTGTGAATCCCGTCTTTCCCGTAAGAACCTGCGAGATGCGATCGAAACGGCCTCTTGCCGGCCCGTTCTTGAAAAAGAGCGGCGGGTCGTAACCGTCCGGATGAATGTCATGGTTCGCTGTGGCAATCCAGCCGCGTTCAGGATTGAATTCACGCGGCAAATCATTGCGCAATCCATTCCATTCGTATTCGCCTGTTCCCGGTACGGGAAGTCGCCCATGCCAATTGGGACGCCGCGGAGATGCTGCCGAGGCCTGCCACGCGATGTTTCCACTGGTGTCGCCACAGATCATGTTCTCGGTTGGCGCCAGATAATAGACAAGCGCGTCGAGGAACTGGCGGCAATTGTCGAGCGCATGGTAGCGAAGCGTGCTCACATAGCCCGCGCTCCCCGGTTCGTAAGCGGTCGAACGCATCGCGTACGCCTTGTGATTCACCGTGTCTTCATGGAACACCGGACCGTGTCGCGAGAACTTCAGCTCGACAACTACACTGGCGCTTCCTTTCACGAGGATTGTATCGCGCACAATCCTCAGCGCTTCCCACTGGCCGCGGAAGCGCACCTGATTGCGGTTCGCGGGGTTCACCTCTTCGATGTAAACGTCGGACTGGTCGGTTCCAACTATCGTGAGCCCCCAGGCCAGTCGCCCGTTGTGTCCAATGGCAACGCCCGGAAGGGGAGGCTCGGTCGCACCGATCATGTTCCATCCCGGTGCGTTGAGATGCACAATGTATCGGATGGATGGGTTGCCAATGCTGCGATGCGGATCGTTGGCAACAATCGTCCGGCCACTCGCGGTAAGCTTGCCACTCAAAACCCAATTGTTGCTTCCAGGAGAGTTTTCCTGCGCGCCGGTGTTTTCACTCGGGAGCGAGCCGGTCATGGCGCGGTATTGCGGCAGCAGCTCTGGCCGCACTACGCCAGCGCGCATCCCTGAAAGCCCGCCGGAAACAGCCTGCGTGATCATTGACAGATCCACTCCATTCGGCACAACAAGATCGCGATACGGCGATGGTCTTGCCGCGCGATTCGCGGCCTCCACGCCTTGCTGTACGACATTGCGGGCAAGAGAAAGCTCAGACGTCGCATCGCCGGTCGGCATCGCGGTCTGCGTGCGAAGAAGCGCGACTTCTGGAGTCCACGGCTGCGGACGGATTCCCGTCAACCGAAACTCAACAGGCAACCGCTCGCCCGCGTTGGCGATGAAAGCATTCACGCCATTGGCGAATGCAGTAAAAATGCGGCGTCCTTCCGGATGGTAGCTCCTCCACTCGGCGTCGTTGAACGGTCCGCGAAACTTGAGCAGTCGTACCACCTGATCATGGCGGGTATATGTCGGTCCCATGATCTCTGCGAGCGTTCCTTCGTATGTGCGGCGGTACATCTCCATCTGCCAGAGCCGGTCCTGCGCCTGTACAAAACCCTGGGCGAAAAAAAGATCGTCGATGTTGCGCGCATATATATGCGGCACACCCCAGCGGTCGCGGATTATTTCGACGCTGTCCTTCAAACCAGCGAGGGGTATGGCTCCATCGATTTGCGCAAGCGATGCTCGCGCCAGCGATTCGAATGTTTCCTGCTGTCGCGCTGCTGGAGCGGTGGTGATAATGATCAAAGCAGCCAGAGCAACGAGACTCGCTGACGATCGAAGAGCGCGCATGGTAATCCCCGCTATTGGGATGTTGTGATTGGCCATGAACGGCGCAGGTTGCAACTGCACCGTGGGTACATGCTCAATGTGGGGCGCTCTGGGAACCAGCGCAACGGTGGCGAGCGGTGGCCAAACATTTGCGGTTCCAAAAGGCATGACCGCCAGACACATCCTCGACTACTATTCGCGGCCGGCGCCGATGACCTCCGTGGGTCGTCATGCCGCTCTGCTGGACGACCTGCCGGCAGACGCCGCTTCCCTGGCGACCATCGTTCAGGGGCTGGCGATTCATGAGTTTGTGGCGCGGCCCTTTTACGGGTTCAAAGTTCCACGGTCGCGCACGGGTGAGAGCCACATTCGGTCGGTGGAGGCGCTGCTGGATCAGCTCCTCGCCATCGATGGTCAACCGCTCGATGTCCCGAGACCGGTGAAGCAGCGACTGTTCGGCGTGTGCCATCACTTCATGTTGCTGCTCGTTGCCATGTTTCGCGCCAAAGGGATTCCCGCGAGAGCGCGCTGCGGGTTCGGTTCCTATTTCAATCCCGGTTTTTTCGAGGATCATTGGGTATGCGAATACTGGAACGCAGCCGAATCACGCTGGCTGCTCGTTGATCCTCAGTTCGACGAAGTGTGGCGCAAAAAGCTGAAGATAGATCATGACGTGCTCGATGTGCCGCGCGATCGCTTTCTGGTCGCCGCCGACGCGTGGATAAAATGCCGCTCGGGCGACGAAGATCCGAACAGGTTTGGCATCTTCAAGGGAAACCAGCGCGGGCTCTGGTTCATTGCAACCGATCTGATTCACGATGTAGCCGCGCTCAACAAGGTGGAAATGCTGCCTTGGGACGTATGGGGCGCGATGCCTCATCCGGACGAAAAACTTCAGGACGAACAGCTGGAGTTTTTCGACCATCTCGCGGCGCTCACGCGTTCGCCCAATGATTCATTCACTGCACTGCGCGAACTCTATGCTGGCGATGATCGCGTGCGGGTGCCATCGACAGTCTTCAACGCGCTGCTCAATCGCCCCGAAGTGGTGGAATTCGCGGGACAACACGCGGCCTGAGTACCAACCACAGGCAGATCAGCGAGCCGCGGACACCTTGATGAACAGGGTCCCATGCCGCGGCACAACACCCGTGAACGCACTCGCGAATCGACCCAGATCCTTCTGCCGCCAGACATCGCGCACAACATGTTGTCCGCTTATGCCAAGTTCAGACCATTTCACCGTAACAGGCATTGCCATCTCGTCGCGATTGAACAACCCAACCGCCATCGAACCATCTGAAAGAGGCCGCGCCCATACTTCGAGGTCTCCGACCTTCGCAACACGATCCGCCGCTTTTCCCAGTGGATCCTGATGCACCGCGAGCACCTCATCGTTGGTCACGAGGTTCAGTTCAAAGGCATCCATCTGCGTCATGTCATTGCCAAGAAGCAGCGGTGAGGCCAGCAGCGTCCACAGCGTGATGTGAACGTATTGTTCGTTGGGGGTGAGCCTTGAATTACGAAGGTTGGCGCTCCAGCCGACTTTGCCGACGACGAGCATATCAGGATCGTTCCAGTGCCCCGGACCCGCGTGCTTCGAATATCCAACCTGCCGGAATCCGATCCCCGCCATGCTCTCCCATGTATCGGTGATGTCACCGGTAGTGCGCCACGAGTTTCCCTCGATGCCGGGGTCCGCGCCCCATTCCCACACATTTCCCCAACCGTACTGACAGATACTGTAGATGATGTCGCGAGGCACCTGGTTGAGCGCCATGCGAGCATCCTGGTATGGCCGCTTGAGCACGGGCAACTTGAACGGCGCCGCGTTCGGGTTCGCCTCATCTGGCGCAAGCACGCTCGAATAACCGCACCAGTCATACTTCAGATAGTCCACTCCCCACTCCGCAAAGGTGCGGAAGTCCTGCAACTCGTGTTGCCAGCTGGCCTCGAGACCCTGACACGTTGTTGGACCCGGCCCACTGTATATCCCGAACTTGAGTCCTTTGGCGTGGATGTAGTCGCCCAGCGCTTTCATGTTGGGAAATTTCTTGTTGGTGAGCATCGTGCCATCAGGTGCACGTGTGGGACCTTCGTTGAGTGCATCTCCCGCGCGCTTCGTTCGCTCCCAGCCATCATCGAGATTGATATACGTCCAGCCGTGATCGATCAATCCCTTTGAAACCATCACATCAGCCGCGGCGCGCGCCAGTGAATCGCTGATCGCGCGGCCGTATACGTTCCAGCTGTTCCACCCGAGTGATGGTGTGAGAGAGAGCTTCCCCTCGGCGACGAATGTGAACTGCTTTGATGCACTGCCCACCGCGTTCTTCGCCGTAAAAGTGACAGGGTAGCGCCCTCGTTGTGCGATGACTCCCGTGATGATTCCCGTCGCGGGATTGAGAGTGAGCCCTGCAGGGAGATTCGTTGCACCGTATGTGATTGGCTTGTTGCCCGTGACGGGGATCTTGTAGAGCACCGGATTCTCAGGGGTCACCCCGGTGAGAATCGGACCATTGATGCGCGGTGCTGCCGCGACCGGCGGCGTGAGGATGTAGGGCTTCTCAATCGGAATGTCGATGGCTTTCGGCTTCGTGGTTCGCACCGTGAAAGACGCATCCGCCCAATTCGCGGCGCCGCCACGTCCTCCCTCGGTCGGTCGTACCTGTAGTACGAGGGTGTCGATTCCCCTCACATCCACGCTCAACGGTTCGGCGGAATCGCCGCGCGTTAGGGGCCTGCTCGCGTACAGGATTTTGCCGTCGCCGAGTACGCGAAAGACAATGGAGACTGGTGGCTGCGTGGCCGGACCGCGCGCGGGCGCGCCGCCGCGTCCAGCGGCAGGTGGCGCTGGTGTGTTGTCGTCGGCTCCAACCACTGCGCTGAACCTGTCGGACCCCTTTGCGAGAACAACGAACAGCGTGCTGGTCGTTCGCGTACCAACTCCCTGAGCGTAATCCTTGCCGCCGATTCTGATGCTGTTGCCATCAACAGACTTGTTCGCGACCGCTGTGGCAGGCGCTGCTCCGCCGCCCCTCCTGCCGCCACCTCCGCCCGTAGTCTGTACTCGCACCTTGGTAAGGTCGAGTTCTGCCAGAGGGATCTCTGCGATGGGTCTGGCTTGTAGCGCGAGGTAGATCGGTACCAGCAGGGGCATTGCAGCGAACGATAAGTAGCGCGCGATTCGGCTGTCGATTCTCATTATTCTCTCCGCGGGTGCGCGAAAATGCTTTTGATTGGGTGGGATTGGTTGATACTGTAGCTATGGTCGGTCCGTCGCAAGAGGGAAAGTGCTAGGCGGAGCGGGGACGGCGTTCGCGGGAACTGCGGGTTCGGGAAGGGCGTGTGCGGGGACTGCGGTTGTGCGGACTGCGATTAACAGCGACTTGAATCGCCCCTTCCGATCCGCCGTTCACGCTCCGCCTTCCCCGAACCCGCAGTTCCCGTGAACGCAGTCCCCGCTCCGCAGTTAGACCTGATTGCGCTCGAGGTCAACCGTATATTCCCCCACATGTCCGCTGACCTCAGTACCCCCACTTCCGATCCCAAGGATGCACTGAGGAACGCCGGCAACATCCTTTTGCGATCAGAACAGCTCGGACTGATTGCAGTTCTGGTCACGATCTCAATCGGACTCAGCATCGCTTCCGGGTCGCATGTCGATCCTCTCAGTGGCGCGACGGTCAACAACTTTCTGAACGCGCATACGCTCATGCAGATGGCCACAGACGCCAGCGCGATCGCGATCATGGGCGTCGGTGCCACCATTGTTATCATTTCGGGGGGAATTGACCTCTCGGTGGGGGCCATTTACGCGCTGGCTGGCGTAACCATGGCGCTGGTGCTTCGTGCACTCGGTCCATTGGATCCTGCGATCGCGCCGCTGCTGGGCCTCAGCATCTGCATCGCGGTTGGAGTGGTGTGTGGACTCTGGAATGGACTCATGGTCATCGGGCTTGGCGTGCATCCGTTCATCATCACCCTCGGCACGATGTGGATTCTGCGCGGGCTCGCGTTCGTGGTGAGTAATGCGGCGAGCATCCTCGTGCCTCCGTCGCTCACAACTGTTGCAAAGGCATCGCTCGGACTTGGTGCGTCGCTTTATCCTGTCCCGCTTTTGACAATGTTGATTGTTACAGCTGTCGGATGGGTGTATCTCACTCGCACGGTGATGGGGCGGCATATCTTCGCCGTGGGCGGGAACGCCGAGGCGTCGCGGTATGCGGGGCTTCCCGTGGGACGCATTCGGGTGGGAGTGTTTGTTCTCTCCGGACTCGCGGCCGGGCTGGCGGCTTTCATCGGCGCGAGCTTCTACGGCTCGGCAACATCGTCGGACGCCAACGGCTATGAGTTGTATGTTATTGCCGCCGCGGTCGTGGGTGGAGCCAGTCTCACTGGTGGACGGGGGAGTGCAGTAAGCGCAATGCTCGGCGCGCTTCTCATCGTTCTTATTCGACAGGCAATTCGCACGCTGCATCTTGATCAGAACTATGAGTGGATTATTATCGGCGGGGCAATGATTGTCGCGGTGGTACTCGACAGGAGTGGAATGAGATTCCTGGCGCAGCGGCTGAGCCGGAATCCACCTTAAAGCGTCAGTGCCGCCACCATGGGTTCCGGCTTTCGCCGGAATGACAAATGGGTGTGTCACTGGGTTCCGACTTTGGCCGGAATGACAAAGGGGTGTGTCATTGCCGCGCAAGCGGCAACCCATGTAGCGGAAATTGCGGATACCACGATCCGCCCTCAATGAACAGTAAACCGGAGTCGCGAATGTCAGGACTGAAACTGCACAGTGTTCCTCTTTTGCTGGTCACGTTCGCGGCAGTTTTTGCCTCCGCGTGTGGCGGCGGCGATTCGGCGTCAAAGGCGGCAGCGTCCGGGGGAGGGAAGAGCTATACGATCGCGATGATCGCGAAGAGCTCCACGAATCCGGTCTTTGCCTCGGCGCACGCCGGCGCGGATTCAGCAGCTGCTGAATTGTCCAAGTTGCATGGCATCTCCATCACGATCGATTGGCTTACTCCGCCGCAGGAAGATGGAACGGTACAGGCGCAACGCATCGCGCAAGCTGTGAATTCGGGTGCCAGTGCGATTCTCGTTTCGGCCAGTGATGCCGGCAAACTTGTGAGCGCGATAGACGACGCGGTCGCTCGGGGTGTGCCCGTGATGACATTCGACAGCGATGTGCCAACGTCGAAGCGCTTCTCATTCTATGGTGGCGATGATGTAGCCATCGGTCGCCAGATTCTTTCGGAGCTTGCAACGCAGATGGGAGACAAGGGCAAGGTCGCGATTCTGGCGGGCAATCAGAACGCTCCCAACCTGCAGGCCCGCGTGCGCGGAATTCGCGACGAAGCAACAAAACATCCGGGCATCACCATCGTGAACACTTTCTATCACAGCGAAACGCCGCAGGATGCCGCGGCCGAGGTGCTGCGTGTGAAGAATGCCTATCCTGACATTGGTGGATGGGCGATGGTTGGTGGGTGGCCGCTCTTTACCACAGCGCTTCTCACGGATCTCGATCCTGCCAAAGTTAAGATTGTGGCGATAGATGCGCTGCCTGTGGAACTTCCGTATATAGAGCGCGGGTTAGCGCCGGTTCTTCTTGCGCAGCCGATCTTTTCGTGGGGTTATGAATCTGTGAAGACAATCATCGACAAGATTCACTTCAAGAAGGAAGTGCCTCCCCACGTGATGATGAATCTCATTCGCGTGAGCAAGGACAATCTCGGGGAATGGGCGCGCCAGTTGAAGAGCTGGGGGTTTACCGATGTGGATCCGAAGTATCTCGCGTTGCCGAAGTGATCACCTACCTTGTCATTACCGCGAAAAGCATTTCTACCACAGAGGTCACAGAGGTCACAGAGAGGGCCCTCTGTGACCTCTGTGACCTCTGTGACCTCTGTGGTTAAAATGCTGTTCGCGGGAATGACGGGTGTTGCACGTGACTGAAACCGCGGTCGAGTTCTCCGGAGTAACAAAACGTTTCCCGGGCGTTGTCGCGCTGCGGAACGTGAGTTTCTCTATCGCGGCTGGAAGCTGCCACGCGCTCTGCGGTGAAAACGGCGCTGGGAAAAGTACGCTCGGACGAATGCTCGCCGGAATCGCGCCTCAGGACGAAGGAGAGATAGTTCTCTTCGGGCAGCGGCGCAGATTCTCTTCACCACGACAGGCGCTCGATGCCGGCGTGGCGATTGTGCACCAGGAGCTGGCATTCTGCGGAAATCTCTCTGTGATGGAGAACCTGTGCCTGCAGAATCTGCCTGCCCGCAATACGTTCGTCTCGCGATCGGCCATGCGCGAACGCGCGGACACACTGCTGGGCGCACTGGAGGTGCGGATTGACGTAACGCGTCCGATGGAGTCGCTCAGCATCGCAGAGCAGCAACTCGTTCACATTGCGGCCGCGGTGGCCGGCAACGCCCGCGTTGTGATTTTCGATGAGCCCACAAGCAGCCTCGGCGGCGTGGAATCGGAGCGGCTCTTTTCGCTGATCGCGCGGTTGAAGGAGCGCGGCGTCACGCTCGTCTATGTCACACACCGATTGAACGAGGTTTTCAAGCTGTGTGATGCGGTTACAGTTCTTCGGGATGGTGCCCATGTAAGCACACAGCCGATTTCGGAGGTCGACGAAGCGACGCTCGTTCAGCTGATGATTGGCCGAAAACTCGAGCAGTACTTTCCTTCGCACGCGACAGCTACACGTGGAGCGCCAGTAATGCGCGTGGAGTCATTGAGCGCCGCGCGCGGCTTCGCGGATATTTCTTTCGACCTTCACGAGGGTGAAGTGGTCGGGCTGGCCGGGCAAAAGGGGGCAGGGAGATCGGAGATCGCTCAGGCTCTCTTCGGACTCACGAAGCCAACGAGTGGTTCGATCGCGATTCGCGGCAAGCAAACGGAAATACGATCGCCACGCCACGCGATTCAGCTCGGCATTGGTTATGTCCCTGAGGATCGCAAGGTGCAGGGGCTGGTTCTCTCGCTGCTGGCACGCGAGAATCTGACGCTTCCGATCGTCGATTTGTTTTCGCGAATGTGGATCATAAATCGGCGCGCAGAAACTGAACTGACGTCGGGTCTCTTCAACCGTCTTCACATTCCGGCGCGCTACTCGGAGTTTGCCACAGACGCGCTGTCGGGCGGCAATCAGCAGAAGATTGTCTTTGCCAAATCCATTGCCACGCGTAGCCGAATCCTCATACTCGACGAGCCCACGCGGGGGGTAGACGTTGGCGCAAAAGCGGAGCTTCATGCCTGGATCGATGGTCTTGCATCGGACGGAGTGGCGATCATTCTGATCTCGAGCGAGTTGCCGGAATTGATCAACTTGTCGTCAAGAATACTTGTGCTTCGTGCGGGACAGCTGGTTGGTGAGGTGAGCCGTGCGCAGGCGTCGCAGGGGCATTTGCTCAGGCTAATGACTGGGACGAAGGTGGCGTGACGGGCGGGTCGCAAACGGCGAGCCGCAAACAGCGGGACACAAAGGCGGACGCCGACGCGGTATTATCCGTCATTCCGGCGAAGGCCGGAATCCATTTTCCCCTTAACATGGATTCCGGCTTTCGCCGGAATGACAAGAGCATGATTGGAGTGATAGTTTTGGGGCGGCGAATTCAGGATTCCTGTACCGGTGAGCACCCATGATCGATCCCAATGAGCACGATCAGTTTGTGTTGCGTCAGAAGTGGACGCTGGTAATCAATCGTTACTTTTTCTCGCTCGCCGGAGAAGAGGACAAGCCTTTCTGCTTTGTGGAGCAGAAACGCTTCAAGTTCAAGGAAGACATCCGCTTTTACACGGATGAATCGAAGACGAAAGAGTTAATGCGCATCAAGGCGCGACAGCGGTTCGATCCGCGCGCGACTTACGACGTGACCGTCGGCGATGAGGAGCCCATCGGGAAGATCCAAAAGGTTTTTGGCAAATCGTTGTTCCGCTCCACCTATCGGCTTTACGACATTGATGGCAATGAGACCGCTATAGTAGAAGAACGCAATCTTCCAGTCGCGATAGTCCGCCGCGTGCTGCAGTTCATCCCCCTTGTAGAGGATATCGCCGACTGGTTGCCAATCCCCTACGACTTCCAGTTCAAGCGTGGCGAGACGATACTGGGCCACAACCGCCGCCGCCGCTGGAAATTCATCGACGTCTACGACATAGACCTCACGCTCGATCCAAAACGCACCCTGGACCGCCGCCTGGTCCTGGCACTGGCAGTAGGCATGGACGCGCTACAAGCCCGCTGACCCGTCATTCCCGCGAAGCGGGAATCCAGCGTCGTCCTCGCAGTGTTTGTCATTCACGCGAAAGCGGGAATCCACCCCATATCCGTCATTCCCGCGAAGGCGGGAATCCAGGGTTAACGACTCTGGATTCCCGCCTTCGCGGGAATGACAGTTGATGGCGATGACGGCTCATTGGGCTTTAGAGAATCCCGAAGACGCTGCTCCCCTCACGCAATGTCGCATGCACCTCAATATCGAGAATTGCATTATCTGCGACTGTAGGCGGATTAGCTGAGAGCACAACAAGATCAGCTGGCGCACCCGGCACCAGCTTGCCTCCGTACCACTCACCTCCAGCCCCAGCCCATCTGGTGAAGAGGCGCAGACTCTCCGCGCGCGTGATGCACTCCTGCGCCTGCCAACCCTCGCGCGGCACACCCTCCGGATTCTTGCGCGTAACAGCAGCGTAGTAATTCCACAGCGCATGCGGCGGCGCACCGTAATCATCCGACGATCCTGCGATCTGCGCACCCAGGTCCAGCAATGTGCGCCACACATAAGCGCGCTTCACACGCTCGGCACCGAGCCTGTAGTCCTCCATGCAGCGGCCGTTGGGCATGGGCCAGACAAATCCCGGTTGAGCAACAATGAGAATGCCCAATCGTGCAGCGCGCTTGATGTCTGCGGCAGTGGCAACAGAGAAATGCTCCAGACGCAATCGGCGCGGAGCAATACTCTTGTCATCTTTCAGCAACCGCTCATACACGTTGAGCACTCGTGTCACCGCGACATCCCCAATCGCGTGGATTGCAACGTCGAGTCCGACGGCGATCGCGCGTTTCGACTGCTCGAACATTTCCTCTTCGGTCATGCGAGAAATGCCGGTGTTTCCGGGGTCATCGCTGTAAGGTTCGCTCATGAGCGCGCCGCGACTGCCGAACGCACCATCCGCATACAGCTTGAGATGGGTGTACCGCACGTGCTGCGACATCTGCCGGTTTACCGCTCCACTCAGAACATCCTCGGCCACTGCCGATGGCCAGGCGACCATGATGTTCACATTGATCGGTAGTACATCGCTCTCGTCCACCTCGCGCAGAATTCCCAGCCAGCGCTCCATCGGGGAGTTCATTGCGACGAGCCCGGGAAAGTGCATGATCCCCGCGTCGTAGATCTCCGTGTATCCGCGCGAGGCAAGGGAGCGAGCCGCAAGGAGCGTTGCCTCGCGCACAATGTCGTCGGCTGGAATCGGCATGTGGTCCAGCACCAGTTCCACCGCACGCTCAATGAGCATCCCGCTGGGTGAACCATCCGGCATTCGCCGAATTTCCCCTCCGTAGGGATCGGGAGTATCCCTGGTAATCCCGGCAAGCCGCATCGCGGCGGAATTCACCAGTGCAGAATGCGAATCAACGCGCACCAGGAAAGCCGGGTGATTGGGCAATGCCTCACTCAACGCATGGTGGGTGGGCATTCGCATACCATCCCAATAATTCTCGTTCCAGGCGCTGCCCACGATCCAGCTTCCTGTGGGTGTCGCGGCTGCCCGCGCAACCACACGTTCAACCATCTCCATTTCCGAGCGCGCTGTTGAGAGATCCAGAAACAACTTGCCGCCGCGCTTCATGTTGAGCAGGGAGAATCCAACTGCCTGAAGGTGCAGGTGATGATCCTTGAGTGACGGCAACAACACGCGCCCCGCAAGGTTCACTTCACGCGTGCTTGAATCGCACAACTTGCGCAGTTCTTCTCTGGTGCCGAGTGCAATGATGCGACCGTCTGCGACAGCCAACGCATCAGCGACGGGTCGTTCGGAGTCGAGCGTGAGGATCTCTCCTCCGAAGAAGGTCCAGTCAGCGTGCGCATCCGTCAGAGACCGAGTCCTCATTTTGTCATTCCGGCGAAAGCCGGAATCCATGGTGGAGGCAATAATGGATTCCGGCCTTCGCCGGAATGACGAAGTGTACACAGCCGTCTTTCATGCGCGTCGAATGAATAGTGGTTGCGCACCTTCCCAGAGTACGCGGCGGCCCAGCTCCGCAAGCTGTTCCATGCCCGATACGATGGTAAGGAAGTGGTTGCCAGCGAGTTTTCCCTCTTTGCACGCGAAGCAGGTCTTTCCATAGGGAACCAGCAATTCAACCTCGCTCACTCCGCCGGGATATAGCAGCAATTCGCCAGGCGCGGGATAAGTCGTTGCATTCTCCGACGCAAGTTTGATATCCAGGTTGCCGAGTGGCGCCCACACAGCTTCACCGCTCCAGCGAGCCTGGATCAGGGAGTGCTCGAACGGAAGCAGCGCTTCAAATACCGCGCATGTGCGCGGTGCACGGTCGCGCTCCAGGCGTGCGGTGAATGTGAGGTTGGTCGAGGTAAGTACCAGGTCAGCCATTTTTTGGTGTGTGTGCAGCAGATGCCGCGTTCGAGAGCGCACTCAGCGCCTGAGGCGGTATACCTCGACGTGCGGAACATCGAACTCGTGCAATCGCACGGCGAGAAGATAGTCGTTACCAACTTCCACCAGCTTGGCGCGCGGTGGAAGCCGCAATTCGCCGAGCCAGCGGCCCTCGTGGTTGAACACATCGAAGAGATGCGACTTCTGCGACCGTAGAAATCCCTCGCGTTGTACGAAGAACTCACCACTGGCACCAACGAATAGTCCGACCACAGCCGGCAGCGAGTCCGGTGCTTCTATCGCAGAAAGAACGTGTCCCAATGTGAGAGGCGACTCCCGTTGCTCCATCTGTTTCGCGATGGACGCAATCGCATCTTTCTTTTCTGTTTCGTTGGGAACGCGTAGTCCGGGAATACGCCGCACAAGACGCTCGAGCTTTCCTTGCGGCGTCCAGATCTCGATTTCGTATGCGGGGTTGGCCGCCATGACTATTCGGAGCGGCGTGCCACCTGCCGCCAGATACGACCGCCTGCTGTAGAACGGATGAATGATCGTCGTGGTGCCTTGCCGGCCATTGGGCACTTGGAAGTATTCAATGTTGCCCCAGATGCCTGCCGGGTACGCGCCGTCCATTGTAGGCGGCGTGATGTAACGCCGGTACAGTTGCCGAACGTGTCCCGTTCCGAGGGTCGTCACGTCATCCGGCAGGTGGATGGTCTTACGATGCGTTTCGTTGTACGGGATGGTGGGATCGTCGTCAACTGTCAGAAAGCTGCCGTCAGGCAACAGTTCGCCTGCGCAATTGATGCTGCCAGGGATCGTCTTGAAGCGTTCGCAGTCGAGGCGATTCTCTCGCACGAATGCGCCGTTAGGGGCAAAGGTCACGGTCTTCGACGCGCCGCCACTACCTTCGGCTACAATCGTGTCACCCGAAAGCTTGTAGAGTTTGCGAATGCTGCGAAATTCGCCCGGCCCATCGCCACGCGGCATGCTCGTCATCAGATACTTGCCGCTGGCATCAAACCAGCGCAGCTCACCTTCGGTTGCAATGCCAATGCGACCGTCGGAAAGTCGCGTTGCGACATCGATTATCTTGAATTGTTGCTGCGGATCGTTCTCGTTGCCGCCAACGCTCGCAATAGGAACAGTATCGAGCGTCCATTTCGAACTCTCGGTCCACTCGGGAGCGTAGTTCCGGACTATTACCGTTCCTCCAGAATCCACGACAGTCACAGCATTCGGCGATTGCAAATCGGCCCGCGCACACGCAGATGCGATAGCAATCGCCGCGACGGCGGTATGAGATGCGACTTTGAATGGCATAGTCATCCGAGATGATGCACCGCGAAGGGATTTTGAGCAACGACACTGAATCCCGGTTGCGGGAATTGACAACCAGTACCACACAGGCACTGTCATCCCGGCGAAAGCCGGGATCCATTTTCGTTCGCCAACATGGATCCCGGCCTTCGCCGGGATGACATACCCTGCAGTCAACATCTCCACATCACTCCACTCGGATCCTTCCGTACTCGATGTCTGGCGGATAGCTTGGTCGGGTGATGACTATCCAGCCACGATCATGAACCGTCGCACCTTCAATCGGCAGATGCTTGGCGGCGCCGCAATGCTCTTCGTCGAGCGAGACACCATCCTGGCAGAGCGCCAGCAACTCCGTGTAAATGGCGACAGGCTCAATTTACACCTCAGGGATTTGGCTCAGTTCGGTCGCAACGACAAAGGCGGCATCACCCGCCTGGCGTACAGCGACGCTGATCTCGCAGCGCGCAACTACACCACAGGCCTCATAAGGGCCGCAGGGCTCTCAGTCCGAACTGATACCGCGGGCAACATCATCGGGCGCCGCGATGGAAGTAACGCCGCACTTGCTCCAATAATGATCGGCTCACACATCGACTCAGTGCCCGAAGGTGGCAACTATGACGGGCAGGTGGGTTCGATGGGAGCGATTGAAATAGCGCAAAGCATGGCGGATGCGCGAGTCACTCTCAGGCATCCCCTCGAAGTTGTGATCTTCCAGAACGAGGAGAACGGCAAGATTGGAAGCAAGGCGATTCGTGGGCAGGATCCGGCCACCTATCTCGATCTCATGGCGCAGAGCGGCAAGAAAGTGCGCGATGGCATCCGCTTCATCGGTGGCGACCCCGATCGCATTGCCTCCGCGCGCCGCGCAGTCGGATCAATCGCCGCATGTGTGGAACTGCATATCGAGCAGGGCGCTGTGCTCGAAGCTGCGCGAACGAACATCGGAGTGGTGCAGGGAATAGTCGGCATCAAGCGCTGGGCAGTGACGACAACCGGGTTCGCAAATCACGCTGGCACAACGCCAATGGACAAGCGGCAGGACGCGCTGCTCGGCGCTGCGCGATTCATCGATAGTGTAAATCGCATCGCGCGAGCGACACCTGGGAATCACGTCGCCACTGTTGGTATGATCAGCGTGGAGCCGGGCGCGCCCAATGTCATTCCCGGCCGCGCAACGCTCTCGCTCGAAATTCGCGATCTGGAAATGCGGAACATCGATACTCTCTTTCAGAAGGTGCGAGGTGAAAGTGAGGCGATTGGCAGCGGAACGGGCACACCATTCGAATTTGTTGAGAACTATCGTACCGAGCCGGCCGCTGCCGACGCGCGAGTCCAGGATGTGATTGAACGGACCGCACGCGCCTTGGGTCTCAGCACGATGCGTTTGCCGAGCGGCGCGGGACATGACGCACAGGAGATCGCGCAACTGGCGCCGATGGGGATGATCTTCATTCCCAGTCGTGGTGGCGTGAGCCATTCGGCGCAAGAATTCAGTTCGCCGGAACAGATCACAGCAGGAGCGAATGTGCTTCTCAACACTGTGCAGACACTGGACCAGCAGCTGTGAGTCGGGTACTATGCGAATCAATCCCGGGAGCATGATCATGCAAGCACGTCACGTCTTTATTTCGGCTGTAATGTCCGCTGCGTTGGCATGCACCGATTCATCGGCCCCGGGGGGTGTCAGTGGGACGGTGACGGACCCTGCAGGAGATGCCACGCCCAGCGTGTTCCAGGTACCAGCGCCCGATCTGATTCGCGCATCGATAGACATTGAGGACGACAGCGCGACCTTCACTGTCGTATTCCAACCAGGCACGCTCAAGGCGACGACGTTCGTTGCACTGGTGCTGGATATAGATGATGATTTCAACACCGGCCTGCATCATCAGGGCAATGACCTGATCGGCATCGATTACTCTCTCGAGTTTGGAGCCGGCGTGGAAGGAGGGCTGAAGTTGTACCGCTACAACGGAGCGACCTATGACGACGTCCCACTCACCGTGGATCTGGTGGTCGGATCGAATACTCTGTCGACCACGATTCCTCTCTCGGTGTTCAACGACGATGATGGTCTGATGTCGTTCAAGGGAGGCACGGCAGCGCAGAGTTCAACAGGCACATACTCCACCGCACTCGATTGGCTGCCGAACCCGGGGCAGGAGCCGGGACGCGTGCGCTAGCGCGTCGGTAATCATCCGCCGGCTGAATTCAGCAGCCGAATTCCACGCACTGCGTTATCATTCTGGCGCTCACTGGAGGTGAGGACGCATGCTGCGAACATCACCCAACGCCACAGTCTTCATACTAGGCGCACTTCTCACCGCTTCATGCGGGGAGAAAGCTGTGCCCGGTGCATTCGCATGGAACGTCGAGCGGTTGCAAATTGGCGACACAACTGTTGTGCGCAACAGCGGTGCCAACTCTCCTCTCGCCGAGTTGACGCTCGTTCCTGAACTCGTCATCGGCAAAGTCGTCGGCGGTGATCAGGAGATGTTCGGCAACATCATGTACGGACGCGCCACGGCAGACGGAGGAGTGGTGATAACCGAAGAGCGTCCGTACAGAATTCAGCGTCTTAATTCAAGCGGACGGATGACCTTCGCGTATGGAGCACGGGGCGACGGACCGGGTGAATTCCGGCAACCGGGGAGAGTCGTACTCGGCGCTGATGGCAGGCTGCTGCACTGGGATACCAGACACAAACAATTCGCGGTCTACGACGGCGGCGGCAAATACCTGCATTCCTGGCGCCTGCAAATTGCACCAGGCATCCGGATCAACATGAGGGAAGCAGCGTTCGACTCGACAGGAGTCCTCAGTGTGCACACTGATCTCTCACAGCCGCGGGACAGCGGTGCGCCAGATGAGAAAACAGTGATACTTCGCACCGCTGCGGATGGAACAACGCTCGCAACGCTTCCCGAACCAGCCGCGTTCGGCCCCCCAAACATTACCCTCAGATTCATGTCGGAAGGATATCCGATGGAATTCCCGATTCCATATTCACCCCTTTCTATGAACCTGTTTGTCACACCTGGACTCTGGGCGTCAATGCACAGCGGTTCATACAGCATCCTCCTGCATCAGCAGCCAACTGGATTGCTTCGGATGGAAAGCGATCTTGCTGCAACGCCGATGGACTTGGCGGAGCGCGAGGACGCCGCATCAGTAACAACGAGAGAACTGCGGCCCGATGACAAGACGGTGAACATCTCAGCCTCCCACATTCCCGACAAAAAGCCCTATTTCAAGAAGGTCTTTGGCGACGAGAGCCAAAGAATCTGGGTGGATATCTACCGTCCCTCGACAAGAGTAGTTGAAATGAAATGCCGTGCGTCGCGCGCGGCGCCGGTGGCAACCGAGTGCGCAAACGGAACCAAGCCGCAACCGGTCGAACACTGGGCCGAGACGGTGGCATTCGACATTTTCCTTCCCACCGGCGAATTCGCGGGCCGTGTCACACTTGCGGACAGCACACGATTCATGTCTGCCATGTCAAACAAGGTATGGCTGGCCGTTGCAAACTCACTCGGCGTGCAAACAATGGTGAGATATCGAGTGGTCGCCGATCCCGGATCTCCATACGCGCAGTACTGGCAATAGTTCGCGAACTCCGGGCTCCGGCGATTGATGTGTCCCCGCAGAGAGCCGGTATGGCAGCATTGCCATGCGGATTCCTTCCCCGCAATCCGCTCAACCCGAAAACCGTATGGCAATACTGCCATTGGCTCTCGAAGGGGATACATCAATTGCCGGCGCGCGCACCAAAACGCGGCTGGCCTCTGCGTGGTACATCGCCTATAATGGACGCAGACGGAAGGTTGCCACGACGAATTCCGACAGCGAAGTATCAGCAATGCTCCCCGGGAGTGCTCGCAATGTCCACAAAGTTTGTCCGCAAACCAGCAATAGCACTAGCATTAGCACTAATAAGTGCGCAACAAGCAGTCGCACAGGTGTCGCCCCGACCGATAAAGGACACCACGCTCGAGAACGGACTCCAGATAATTGTCGTCCACAACCCAGCCGCCCCTGTCGCAACAGCGGAGATGGTTTTCCGCAGCGGCGCGTTCACGCAGGTCACAGAGGCGGAGGAGGGAATGCCACACCTCCTCGAACATGTGCTCTTCAGAAGCGGCAGCGGGCTCACGGGACAATCGTTTGGCTCATACGCCGCCGATCTCGAAGGATCGTACAATGGCGTAACCGATGCCGAACTTGTGCGATACTACCTGACAGTCCCATCGAAAAATTTTTCCAAGGGACTTGCCATCCTCTCGGAACTCGTCAGGAGTCCCGACCTGCGTCCCGAAGCCATAGAGCTCGAGAAAAAAATCGTCCGTGGAGAAATGGAGCGGAAAGCCTCAGAGCCGACGTTCCTGCTCCACGTCGAAGCCGGCCGTTTGCTCTGGAGCGAAAAGGGCTGGGCCCGCAAGAACGCGGGCGGCAATCTTTTGTCAATCATGGGCGCGACCCCGCAACGACTCGACGCGTTTTTCAAACGCTACTATCTGCCCAATAACGCCGCGTTGATCATCACCGGCGACGTTCCCCAACGCGAAGCATTCGATGCGGCCATCAAGGTGTTCAAAGGGTGGAAGAGGGGCGCAGATCCCCTCGCGTCTGTTCCCGCTCTGGAAGTTCCAGCGCTCCCCGCGAGTCGCAGCAAGATGGTGATCGCCAACAATGTCTACGACGTGACTTTCCTTGTGCGATGGCAGGGGCCCAGCGTCGGGAAGGATACATCCGGTGCCTACGCGGCCGATGTGTTCGCGGGTCTCGTCAACCAGCCGCTCTCCGGAACCCAGAACCGGCTTGTCGAATCAGGACTTTTTCAGAGCGTCTCGATGCATCACGACATGAAGAACAACGTCGGCGCTATCGAACTGATGGCGCGCACCAGCCCGGACAAGGCAGTCGCGGCCGTTACCGCGCTGCGCGCAGAGATGGCTCTTCTTTCCGCGCCAGCGTACTTCACGGAAGACGACATGGTACCGGCAAAGAAGGAAATCAGGGTCATATCAGCGCTGATGTCGGAAAGCGCCGATGCCGTGGCGCATTCCATTGCGGATGTCTGGAGTTCGGCAGGGCTGGGCTACTATCGTGATTATCACGCGAAAGTTCAGTCGCGCACTCAGGCGGACGTGCGGCGCTTCGTCGACACGTACATTGCCGGAAAGCATATGGCCGTCAACGCACTCCTCTCGTCGGAATCACTGGGCATTATCGGACCCGGGTTGAACGCGGTCCTGAACGCATGGAGCGTGCGATGACCCCCACGCGTTTGTTCTCTCTCGTCGCCGTACTCGCGATCGCGTTGGCCGGCGACCGTTCGGCGTTCGCTCAGGCGGACACCGTCACGCGCACCTACGAGATCAATGGTCTCAAGGTGATCCACCATCAGCGCTCCACCAGCGAAATCGTCGCGGTGAACCTCTACCTGCTCGGCGGCGTGCGTCAGCTCACTCCTGAAAGCGCAGGCACAGAATCATTTCTCATGGCGGCTTCGCGCTACGGCACACGATCGTATCCGGGTGAAGCCTCACGGCGTGCGCTTGCCCGTACAGGAAGTGTGATCATCCGCGATGCCGATCGTGACTGGTCGCGCCTCAGCTTTTACGGTCTCGCCGCCGAGTTTGACTCTACGTGGGCGATTTTCGCCGACCGGGTGATGCACCCCACTCTCGACTCGGCAACAATCGCGCTAGTGAAGGCAAGGTTCCTGAGCGACATCAGCGCGCGCAATCAGTCTCCCGATGCACAAAGTGCCGCGCTCGCGAGCGATCTCGCGTATCGCGGCCATGCGTATGCTCTGCATCCTGATGGCGCGGAGCAGTCCATCAGCGCGCTTACAGCGGATAGGCTGCGCCAGTATCAGTCGACGCAGATGATCACTTCGCGAATGTTGCTGGTTATCGTAGGAAACGTTCAGAGGTCCCAGGTGGAGCAGGCAGTCACGCGCACGCTGGGAACCCTTCCACGCGGAAGCTACGTGTGGTCGCTCCCGCCTGCACTCAAGCCGTCGAAACCCGACGTTGCCATGGCGCAACGTAACTTGCCGACGAACTACATCCGTGGTTTCTTCGCCGGCCCACAGCGCTCCAGCCCCGACTTTCCCGCCTTCGACTTCGCCATGCAGGTGCTTGGCAGCTTGATCGCCAGCAGGGTCCGCGGCACTGGTGCTTTTTCATACTCAGCGGGGGCGTCGCTGGTGAACCAGGGTGCGGCCGGCGGTCAGATATACGTGAGCACCACGCGACCGGATACTGTCATGAAACTCATCAATGATGCCATTGACGACCTCGCGAAAAACGTCGCATTTCCGCGCTTCGTACTTACAGAGGCAGCCAATTCGTACACGAGTGCGTATACGCGCATGATCGAGTCCAGTGGCGACTACGCCGACCTGCTGGCCCGTGCCCAGCTGTACGGCGGCGACTATCGTTCGGCCGCGCAGTACCGGGACCTTCTCAGGAAAGTTGTGCCCACGGATCTCAAGAAGGCCGTGGAGACCTATGCAAAGAACATTCAGTGGGGTTTTGTCGGTGATACGACGAAGGCGCCGCGCGATCTGATGGTGAAGCGCTGAGCGTGCGGTGCGTGCTCGCCGTGCTGCACCTCTAGTCGCACTGCTGATTGCGGCTTGTGTTCATCAGTCGAGAGTTGCTCCAGTAGTCCATCCTCCCGAGATTGATTGGCGTACGCTCACAGGCAGCCCGCACACGGCCGCCGATTCGCTGATCGTCATCTCACATCTGCGACAGGCTGCTGATTCCTTCGTCAGAGTCTGGCGCTATAACTGGGAGATCAGCGACAGATACAGATATCTGGCGATCTTGAATCGCCCACAGGCACAACCAACCTTCGTCGGGCCGTCGCGCGGCGGATCGGTTCCGCGTTTCGGCGTGAGCAGTCAAACGTGGGGGCCACCTCCGGGAGCCGATACGATTGCCCTCTCCTCGCAGGACTCGCTCGGCGTAATAACAAACGCGCGCGGACTGGCGGTCAGCCCTTATTCGCGAACAACGCTCCTGCACTGCCATCCGGATGGTGCCCCTGGAACGTCATACGCGCGGATTGCTGCTCACATTATCGAGAGTGGCGATGGTAAACGTGCAGTGTGCCCGAACTGGTATTTGTGGTCTGCGGTACTGCCATGGGATGAGCGCCTCTCCATTGACGACGGCATACTCGATCCACTCAGGCGGCCCATCGCGGCAGCGCGCACATTGTTGCTGGCGCAGCTCACGCGAGGTTCGGAACAGCTCCCTGGAGACGGATGGATAGCAGGTCAGCGTCTCCGTTTTGCTCTGGACGCGAAGGATACAGCCCTCGCGCGCCGCGCCGTTTCCGACTGCCGGGCAGCGACCTGGTGGTGTACGGCACTCGATGGTTACGCGGTCCATTCGCGCGGAGAGGTGCTCCGAGCGGACTCGATATTTCAGAAATCGCTGCAGCTCATGCCCCCATCAGAAGACCGCTGCCGTTGGACAGATCTCAGCATTCTGCTCGAGGAAGATGATGAGAAGGAGTACAGCAAGGTCTCCTGCGAAAGTCGCGATTCGGTGAACGCAAAGATCTGGTGGCTCTCCGACCCACTCTACAGTGACAGCGGCAACGATCGACGTGCCGAGCACTACGCACGCATCGTAATGGTCCTGCTGCGATCGGCGACCACATATAATGAGCGTTGGGATATGCGGCGCGGTGGCGGTGGCAGAGCCACACAGGAGATGTTGATTCGGTATGGCTGGCCAAGTTTTTCATATTGGTCCGGAAGGTCGGGTGACGTGGGCCACTATGGATATCTGGAGATCAGTAACCCTGAGATGCGCGACCACGGAAGATTTACTACGGCTGAGTACTCCGGACCGAGGTTCAGGCTGGTGCCAAGGATGCACGCTGTCACTTCGCCAACGCAGGCGTGGGACTCGGACTGGGTGCTGTCGGCTAGGGCGCATTCGGATATTCATCAGGGCGACGCGCCGTCGTGGTGGCCGCGCGAGCACTACGACCGTGGCAATCTCATGGTTCAGCTGTGGAGTCAGCACGGGCTTTTCAGGAGGCAGGACAGCATCCTGTTTGCGATGGCGACGCAACTGTTCGCGGAGGATTTTTCGGGAGCCACACGAGATACGTTGCGAGGTGAGCTATTCACGTGGTCGAACCCGCAGTCAATGCGAGTGCAGCGCAAAACAGCTGTGGTGGGAGTTGCAAACCTGATTAAGTCATTAGTTGCGAGTGAGCCGCAACTGGTATCTCTGGAACTACACGGCGCAAGGCCGGCAGGAGTAGTGGCGCGAACACGATTTGGAATTGAACCTCCGCTTCCGCTGTCGGCGCTGCAACCAGGAGAGGTCGCCGTCGCGCCTCCGGTTTTCATTCATCCAACGACCCCGGATGAACTGCAGGCTGACAATCCCGAGAGCGCGCTTGCCCGTATGTACACGAACGTCGGATTTCGTGATCCTCAGGTGATAGGGCTGTACTGGGAGACATATGGTTTCGGACCGCGCGATTCAGTTGTACTCAGCATTCGGGTTGAGCGACATCAGCCACGTCCCGGTTTCGTGCGGCGACTGGGCTACGCTCTGGGCCTGGCAACACGTGATCGCGGTACAATCGCGGTGGAGTGGCGTGAAGCACTTCCACAGCGTTCAATGAACATCGTGTCCGGCGCGGTTCCCATTCAGGGTCGGATCGTAACGCTCAGCATGACCCAACTGCAGGCGGGAGACTACACAATGATCGTAAGCGCCGCGCGTCCCGGCGGAGCGGCTGCGATTGCCACACGAGACTTCTGGTTAACGCGCTGACGAATGATGCCTCCGCACGTGTACGTCATATCTCTCTCCGCAATCATCATGACGGTCGGCGGTTGCCGCGATCGTGGCAGCGATGCCGCGCAGAAGCAGGCGTCATTGGTGGAGGACCTTCGTCTTGATGCGAATGCCGAAGACTTCTCCAGCGTTCGCAACGTCCTCGTCGGACCCAAAGGACAGATAGTCATTCCGCTGCGCCAGGACGCGCAAGTCCGGATCTATGATTCCACCGGTAAGCGCGTCGCGTCAGTGGGCCGACGTGGGCAGGCGCCAGGAGAATTTCAGGCGCTCGGTGCGATGGGGTTCAGAGAGGATACACTTTGGGTGGAAGATTCCAGGACGCGACGCTTCACGTATTTCGCACCCGACGGGGCGCTCCTTCGTACAGGCGGACTCCCCGGCGGTGTGACGCAGCCGACGCCATTCGAGCCGGCCTTGCGTGGATACAGTCTGATCATGGTGGGCGCCATGTACTCCGATGGGTCGATGCTGGCAGGCGGCCTCCGGGCCCGGCAGCGTGACCCAGTGGATCGTGACCAACCAGAAATGCGAGACATGCTGCAGATTTCTGCAGCAGGAGATTTGCGCATCGTGGCCACACAACCATTCTTGTACGACGAACGCTGGATGATGCAGGTGTCAGGGTTTGGCCGACCAGTTCCATTTGCCGGTATGCCTTTCATTGTTACTGCGTCCTACGGCAGCCGGTTCGCCTTTCTCACAACTGAGATCACGTCGGCGGCAGGTGGCGCTTGGACTCTGTCCCTCTTCCGCGCGAACGGTGACACGATCTTCGTGAAATCCTTCCCGTTCATTGGGGTGTCGATCCCAGCTGCTGCAAAGGACAGCGCGGTGGCGGCTGAGATCACGGGAACAACAGAGGGTCCGACTGACCTCGACAAGCGATTTCAGCAAGTTGCTCGTGAGCGCATGCCCCCTGTGTACGCGCCCGTGCAAGCGCTGGTGTTGGGAATGGACGAAACAATCTGGATAACTCTGCGCGATTCAGCGAATGTACGCACAACTCTGGTACTCGATGGAATGGGCAACCAGGTGGGCAGGATCGCGACCTCGCCGAAATCCAGGGTGTGGCAAGCGACGGCGTCCCGCGTGTGGATGACAGAGGTCGACGACAACGACCTTGCGAGCGTTGTTCGCTACAAGGTGATTGGGCTCAGTCGAATTCAGAATCGTGAATACTGAGTGCGCACCGCGGCTGATCGGACTTCCGTATGACGCAAGTTCTTCCTTTCTGCGCGGACCGGTGAAAGCGCCGCCGCTCATCCGGGCGGCGCTGAACTCGCCTGCTGGAAATCTCTGGACTGAAGCGCTGCAGGATCTTTCCGCAGCCGGCGGTTTGACGGATGCCGGCGATCTTCCTTTGCCAGAGAATGCTCAGGCGGCTCGAGAGCAGATAGAATCCGGCATAGCGACGCTGCTCAGCACTGGATTCCGACCGATCGCACTCGGCGGTGATCACTCGGTCACATATCCCGTACTGCGTGCGATAAACGCAGTTTACGCGCGGCCGACAATTCTGCACGTAGATGCTCATCCCGATCTGTACGATGAGTTTGAGGGAGATCGGTTTTCGCATGCCTGTCCATTCGCAAGGATTCTCGAGGAGAATCTCGCCACTCGACTCGTGCAGGTTGGAATTCGTGCGATGACCGGACACCAGCGTGATCAGGCGAAGCGTTTCAACGTTGAGGTAATCGACATGCGTGCCTGGGCAATGGGTGCGCGCCCCACGCTCGACGGCCGGGTCTACATGTCAATTGATATCGACGCGATTGATCCTGCCTTCGCGCCGGGCGTTTCGCATCGCGAGCCGGGAGGATTGAGCGTACGCGATGTTGTGCAGCTCATTCAGAAGTGTGGCGGCAACATCGTCGGCGCCGACATAGTGGAGTTCAATCCACTGCAGGACGCAACTGACATGACAGCGAGGGTGGCGGCGAAGATCGTGAAAGAAGTCGCTGGTCGCATGCTCGCCTAGAGCTTCGTCATTCCCGCGCAAGCGGGAATCCAGTGTCGTCCTCTCTGGATTCCCGCCTTCGCGGGAATGACGGGTA
>CAZKXZ010000055.1:0-35775 GCA_964556695.1 uncultured Gemmatimonadales bacterium | reverse complement strand
GGGTCCATTTTCGTCATTCCGGCGAAAGCCGGAATCCATTTTCCCTGTAACATGGATTCCGGCCTTCGCCGGAATGACGGCAAAGTGACCCGCTGCGGGTAAACACGCGGACTCGCGTGCGCTTCTGCGTCGCGATACCTTCGGGGACTCAACCAAACCCGGAGCCAACAATGGCAGTCGCCAAGATCACGGAAATCCAAGCCGGATCCAAGAAGAGCTTTGAGGATGCTATTCAGAAGGGAATCGCACGCGCCGAAAAAACGCTCCGCAACGTCAGCGGCGCATGGATCAAGAGCCAGCAAGTGACGATTGATAAGGGAAAGATCAGCGAATACCGCGTGCTCATGAAGGTGACCTTCGTTCTCCAGGATTGACGTCGCCGCACGACGACACGGTGCCGCCGAGCTCCTCGCTTTTCGTCCTGGTGGTGGGAAAGCCGTCAGGCAGAGATCAACCCTAGCTTCAGGGCCAGCTTGACATAGTCCGATCGGTGGGAGAGGCCCAGCTTCTCATTAACACGCTGTTTGTAGGTGTCCACTGTTTTTGGGCTGATAAAGAGTTTTTCGCCGATTTCCGGCGCACTGAAACCCTCGGCAACCATACGGAGCACCGTTCGCTCACGTTCGGTGAGTTTTTCGTAGCGCTCCCTGTCTTCGCGAGCCGGGTCCTTTCGGGTGAGCCCCTTGGCGAGAAGTCGCGCGGCAGAACCGCGCACGTACATGTCGCCACTTGCAACCATGCGAATGGCATCCACCAGTTCCTTGTCGGCTGCCGTTTTCATCAGGTATCCCGCTGCTCCGGCCTCCAGCAGCGGAATCAGGTACTCTTCCTCCGCGTGCATCGTGAGCACGAGCACGCGCGAGGGGAGTTGTTTCGCGACGATCTCTTTCGTCGCCTCAACGCCGCTCATCACATCCATTGTCAGGTCCATTACGACGACATCTGGCTTGAGGCGTTCGGTGTACGCGACTGCCTCTCGTCCATCCTTTGCTTCGGCCACGATCTCAATGTCCTTCGCGGTGCCAATTACTGCGCGGAGCCCCGCGCGAACAATCGCATGATCATCCGCCAGCACAACGCGAATGGTATCGCCACCACTCATCATGACCTCACTGTTGCAAGAGGAACTGTTACGGACAGGCGTGTACCCGTCCCTTTCTTACTGTCAATTGTTACTTCGCCATTTACGAGTGCAAGTCGCTGCCGAATTCCAAAGAGACCGGTTCCGGACACATCGCGCTCGGCACTGGTGACATCAAAACCACAACCGTCATCTACAACCGTGAGCCTCGCATTGTCGCCTTCCACTGCAACCTCGAGATCAATCGCGCGGGGATCGCCGTGACGCAAAGCGTTGGTCAGCCCCTCGCGCGCAACCTGGTACAGAACGGATGCAATACGAATAGGCAGGCGCTCTGACACGCGTGCGTCCTCCACCTTCACAGTAATGTCCACTCCCGGTTCGCTTTCACCAACCTGGCGAGCGAGCCCCTTGAGCGCCGTCTCGAGTCCCAGGTTGTCGAGTGACTGGGGATACAGGGTCTGACCGAGCAAACGGACCTCGTCAAGCACGGCAACCGACAAATCTCGTATTGTGGCAAGCCTGTCCTTCATCGCCGGGTCGGAACTCTCATTGGCGGCAGCACTGGTCTGGAATGCCAGCGCTGCCAGTGATTGCGCCGCCGAGTCATGGAGAGTGCGAGCCATGTTGGCTCGTTCGGTATCGCCCGCCGCGATAACGCGCCCTGCAAGTGCGCGCATCCGCTCGCGATCTTCGGTGAGAACATCGAGGAGCGCGTTTAGCGTCGTTCCTACGCGTGCAATGTTTCTGTCCGCCAGCATCGAACCCGGCACCCGTGCACCCAACTCACCACCTGTGACCCGTTGCACGATGTCCTCTATCTGCCTGAGCGGACGTAGTGCAACCCTGACCAGCAGCAGGTTGATGAAGAGCGCCGCGAAGAGCGACGCCGTCAGAATGACCACCATCCGCTGATCGCCAGCACCGCTGCCATGGCCTGCAACCCCGACCACAATTGCAACAACAGCAATTATCGCGTTCGCGCCTGCAAGTTTCCCTGCAAGCGGGATCGCGAGCAGTGATCGCAGCGGCCTGGGAACCGCAGCCTGAATGGGCTCTGGTACGGTCACCTACTTCTCCACGATCAATGCTGTCACCATGCCGTACATTCCCATAGGAGCCTCTGCGTGCGGCAGGATGTGGCAGTGAAATGCCCACGTGCCCGGATTGGTGCAATGCACGATTACATCCCAGCGCTCGCCGGGAGCAATGTTGAGTGTATCGCATTTCCACGGCGCCGGCTGCGCCCAGCCATCTTTGTCGATCACTGTCATGTGCATTCCGTGGAGATGCATTGGGTGAATCTGCATCCCTTCGTTCATATAGCGGATTCGAACCTTCTGGCCAAGCTTGGCCACAATCGGTTCGGTAGCCGGGAACGATTTTCCGTTCAGCGTATAACCATGCGATCCGTCATTCAGCACCAGGACGTGATCGTGATCGACCGTTTCGATGTCGCGTGGCTCCAGCGGCTCGATGATGAACGCGCCTAACAGCCCCATGCTAACCTGTGCGGCCGCATTATGGTGAGAATGATACATGTGCGATCCGGGATTCGGAGCAACGAATTCGTAAGTGA
Source organism: uncultured Gemmatimonadales bacterium (assembly GCA_964556695.1). Lineage (GTDB taxonomy): Bacteria > Gemmatimonadota > Gemmatimonadetes > Gemmatimonadales > Gemmatimonadaceae > CAZKXZ01. The sequence goes on along the minus strand of CAZKXZ010000055.1, from coordinate 33,115 downwards.
AAGACTCGCCCGGCTTGACAGGAGGCTGAGTAATGAACGGAACACCATCCATTGCGATAGGAAGTTCCACTCCGTGAAAATGAATCACGGTGGACTCGGCGAGTTCGTTTTTCAGAACCACACGCACCCGGTCGCCCTCCTTCACACGAATCTGCGGTCCGGGTACCTGCTCGTTGTAGGCCCATGCAGTAACCTTCTTGCCAGGCTCGACTTCCCATTGGATCTCACGGGCTGTGAGATCAAAAACCTTTACGCCATTTTCGAGCCGCGGCTTGAGTAGCTGGTTTCCCTTGCCTTCAGTCTTGGCTGGGAATGCCTTGACCCCCTTTTCGTGCATGGCATCCATCGCAGCTGCGGCTGCGGCGCTGTCCTGCGCCGGTGCACCGGTAGTCATGCCATGCTGCGTCGAAGCTTGCGCTGTGTCGGGCGTGTTGCTCTGGCAGGCACTCATCGCACCTGCGCCGACCGCTGCAAGCGCGGCTCCGCGCAGGAAGGACCGACGGGATGTCGCTCCGTTCAGGAGGGTGCTTGAATCTGTTGCAGCTATGGTTGCTGAAGGCATCGAGGTCTCTTTCTGGGGTGATTATCTCCGTCGAAGTGAAGATCGTCCCCGCCGTCAACGAATAAGGTCGGGAAGCACCGGATTCTCTGTCAGACAATTGAGGAAAGTGCGTCGGGGTTCCCCCTACGTGGTGCCGGGTCCCGGATGCCCCGTAGATTATCTGACCAGTCGCAGGGCCCCATCTTGAGCGAGGCAATGGACGCAGCAGGCACGACCTACGCAGACCGCTTCGAGGCGATCGTCGCGATCGCCGCGGACGCCATCATCTCGGTCGACGAGTCGCACCGAATCACTCTCTTCAACAAGGGTGCTGAAGAGATTTTCGGCTATGCGGCACACGAGATTCTCGGCGCGCCGCTTGACGCGCTGATACCTGAAAGATTCCGTCCCAATCACAGCGCCCATATCCAGCAGTTCGCCGAATCCGGGATGATAGCGCGTAGAATGGGCGAGCGCAGAGAGATCTACGGGCTGAGGAAGGGTGGCATCGAGTTTCCCGCTGAGGCGTCGATCTCGAAGATCGAAGTGGAAGGAGGCTGGGTTTTCACGGTGGTGCTGCGCGACATATCCGACCGCAAGCGTCTGGAGGAAGAAAGGTCGCGCTTGCTGGAGCTCGAGAGGAATGCCCGCGTGCTGGCGGAACGTGCCGCGCAACTGCGCGATGAAGTACTCGGTGTTGTGTCCCACGACCTGCGCAACCCGTTGAGTGTGATTTCCATGTGTGCGAGCGGGCTGAATTCAGATGCGCGGCTTGACCATGCTCAGGTGCGTGAGCTGTCGCAAACAATCCAGGATGCGGCGAGCTGGATGCAGCGACTGATACGGGATTTACTGGATGTTGCGAATATCGATTCCGGCAAGCTCTCGCTGGAACGCAAGCCGGTGGATCTCGTGATCACCATCATGAAGGCGGCCGACCTGTTCGAGCACCTTGCCAGGGAGAAGTTCATCAAGATCCTCGTGGACCTGCCTGATCATATGTCCCTGGCGCATGCTGACTCGGATCGGATAATTCAGGTGTTGTCGAATCTTATGGGCAACGCGCTCAAGTTCACCAAGGTTGCGGGTACCGTGACAATTCGTGCCGTGGAGTCCGGAAGCGAAGTCACCGTTTCAATCGCTGATTCCGGCTCGGGAATTCCCGAAGACGACGTACCGCACATCTTCGACAGGTTCTGGCATGCACGCCGCGCATCTAGCGTCCGCGGCACGGGGCTGGGCCTGGCGATCGCGAAAGGCATCATCGCGGCTCACGGTGGGCGCATTTGGGTGGAGAGCACTCCTGACATTGGCAGTACTTTCCACTTTTCCGTGCCCGTCGCCAACTGACACTGGCTGGAACTGGTTTGTCATCCCGGCGAAGGCCGGGATCCATGTTCGACCGGCAAAATGGATCCCGGCTTTCGCCGGGATGACAAGTATAAGCGCTATCCACATTGAAACTCGCGACGCTAGTCCTGGATCATCTCCTCGGCCTCGTGTGCGATGTCAGCGAGTGTTGCGCGCATGATCAGACCGACCAGGGGCGACGCTACGCGCCAGTAGCGGAGAAACGCGGTGCGGGAATAGGGATCTGTTGCACTGGTGCGCGCTTCGTACGTGAGCAAGGTAGTGCCATCGGGTTGTTCCTCCAGGAGGAAGTGGCAACCGATCCTCGCATATCCATCGCGGCGAAATCTGGCGAACTCCGTGGCCGCAATGCATGCCCAGCTGGTCTCGCCGGACCAAAAGCGGCCGACAGCTCCAAACGCGAACTCGTTTGGCTTTTGGGCGCCGAGTTGCACCCATTCGCCTGTGAATGGCAAATCACGAAGACGCATGTCGGCACGCTTGTGAGTTGCAGAGCGCGCGGCGAGGTGCAGAGTCAAAAGAACTTTTTCAATAGCCGATCTGATTGCGAAGAGTGTGCGAGTGGTGAGGTGTCGTTGCGGAACCGTGAGAAAATCAAAATCGACTGCAGCATCATACACGACCGCGATGGGGGCGTGGACAATTCTGCTCTCGACACAGGTGGCGTCGTAGCGGGGAAGCAGCTCGTCGAGAATGGAGGGAGCTGCGGTCTGCCACGATTTCATGGTCGGGAAGGTGAGTACGCTTGTCGACATTTGAGTTCTCCTGTGCAATGGATCGGTCTACGAGTGAATGTTCGTCCATAGCGGTGCGTGTTGCAGTCGGAGAACAATCCTGTTTTGATGGGAGAGTTCCCCCGCGCGCGCGGAAGGGAAACCCTGACGGTTAGCATCACGCGCTCATTGCCTGGAAATCCAGGGTCAACGTCTCATGGATTCCTTCTTGCGTAGGCAGGGCATTGCCACGCGCGGAGTCCCCCACATGGCGTCGGGCATCGCCCAGCACAAACAAGCGCTTGACCGACTCACTCAGTGGTCGAGAAAGTCGATACTGGCGCATCCCACATACGAGGAGTACTCAAGAATGCCAAGGAATATCGGTTTGCGGGGCCTGCTGGGATTGATTCTTCTCGCGCTGTCGCTCGGAACAGGCCAGGCCTGCAGCAGTCCATCGGCGGATGCGCGCACGCTGGGGAGTCGCTCTGGCGTGCTGCCGCCAATAAAGGGTGAGGAAAGGGCAGTGCTTTCCGTAGCGCCAAATGTGCCGCCTCCAATCACCAGGAAATACGCCACCCGCGTTATCGTGGAGCTGCAGACGATAGAGAAGACGATGAGACTTGCCGACAGTATCGACTACACGTTCTGGACCTTCGGTGGTCAGGTTCCGGGCAACTTCATCAGAGTGCGCGAGGGTGATCTCGTGGAACTTCGTCTGTCGAACGATTCACGCAGCGTCATGCCTCACAACATCGACCTGCACGCTGTTACCGGTCCCGGTGGGGGAGCAGGCGCAACGATAGCGATGCCGGGTGAGGCAGCGAGAGTCGAGTTCCGCGCTCTGAACCCCGGGCTGTATGTGTATCATTGCGCCCTCTCACCCGTGCCAATGCACATTGGCAACGGGATGTATGGAATGATTCTGGTTGAACCTCGTGAAGGACTGCCGGCGGTTGATCGCGAGTTCTACATAATGCAGAGCGAGTTCTACGCCAAGCGTGGCGCTCCCGGCCAGCCCTATATCATCGATATGGAAAAAGGCGAGGCCGAGCAGCCGACCCATGTGGTGTTCAACGGCTCTGTCGGAGCAATCGCGGGAGACAACGCGCTCGAAGTGAGTGTGGGCCAGACGGTAAGACTGTTTGTCGGTAACGGTGGCCCCAATCTTGTTTCGAGTTTCCATGTAATCGGCGAGATATTCGACAATGTCTACGGGGAAGGTGGAACGAACGTGTCGCAGAATAACGTGCAGACCACACTCGTTCCTGCGGGCGGGTCCGCAATTGTCGAATTCACGGCAGAGCAGGCCGGAACCCTGGTGCTTGTAGATCATTCCATCTTCCGTGCGTTCAACAAGGGCGCGGTTGGACTGATGAAAGTCACCGGGACGGACAACGGCGAAGTCTTCAAGCCACTCAAGGTGACGGGCGTTGTCAAGCACTAGAATAGACTGGTATCATGCTAGAATAGCCTAGTTTCTTGCCGACCCCCGAAAACCGGGCATCTACGGCATGAGATAGTGCACCTCGTGGCGATGGACCGTCTCATGCCACCGATGCCGGACCAGTGGACTGTAACGACCGAACCCATAGTGACGCCATTATTCGCTAAAGAGCGGAACGGCCCGACGTCACACACGCAAAGATCTATAGCGGTTGCGCCGGTGGCGACGAGCTCGCGCGTAGCGCGTTGAGAATCACGCCGAGATCGATGACCTCCTGAATTACTGCCCCTGCCACGGGGACAATGAAGCCAGCAGCTGCTGCAAACATTGCAATGATGCTCAGTCCCAGTCCGGCCCGGATTCCCTGCCGGGCGATGCTCATTGTGCGGCGGCTGATGCGAATGGCCTCTGCTACTCGCGTAACATCATCAGTCAGAATCACCATGTCGGCAGCTTCCGCAGTGATGCCGCCGCCGTGCCCCGCAAGCGCGACTCCTATCGTCGCTGCGCTCAATGCCGGGGCATCATTTGTGCCGTCCCCAACCATCATGACGGTCTCCCCATTTCGAACAAGGGCTTGCACCCGCGCCACCTTGTCTTCGGGGAGCAAATCACCTTCAACGCGGATAATTCCAAGCTTGTCGGCAATTTGCCGTGTGTTCGCAACACTATCGCCAGAGAGCAGCGTGATGTTCCGAATTCCGAGCGCGGCGAGGTCGGCGAACAACGGAGCCGCGCCCGGTCGCATCATGTCGGCATATTCCACAGAACCAGCGAACTCACCATCAATTACGACACAGGCTGTCAACCGTACTCCGTCAGATGAGTTGCCAGAGAATATTTGCTCGAGCCGCTGATCGAGTGCCGGATAACGTTCGCGGGCGAACGAAACAGAGCCCACGAGGACGTGCCGTTCTTCCACATGGCCTTCAACGCCACGTCCGGGCGACTCAACGACGTTGCGGGCCTCCGGTGTGCGAATCCCTCTCGCGATCGTTTCTTCAAGCAGGACTCTCGCGAGGAGGTGGCTCGATTTCTCTTCCACGCCGCTGGCGAGTCGCAACAGCTCGTTTTCAGTTCGGGAACCGACCGTTATTACTCGTCTCACTCGCGGCATGCCAACTGTGATCGTGCCCGTTTTGTCGAATACTGCAGCTGTTGTTTCGCCGACGCGTTCGAGTGCCGTGCCATGCCGAACGATGATCTGCCTGCGCGCGCACCGGTTTATTCCCCCGAGTATTGCCACTGGCGTGGCAATGATCAGAGGGCACGGAGTGGCTACGGCCAGTACCGCCAGAACCCGGAGCGCGTCTCCCGAAGCAAGGTAGGTGATCGCACAGAGCAGAATGGTGAGCGGGGTAAACCAGACTGCATACCTGTCGGCGGTGCGTTGCAGCGGAGACTTGCTCGCCTGCGCCGAGCGCACGAGGGCCACTATGCGAGCGTACTGACTTTCGCGCGAGATTGCGAGCGCGAGCAGGGTGAGCGCACCCTCGCCGTTGATGCTGCCGCTCATAAGTCGCACGCCTTCGACAGCGCTAATGGGGACAGGCTCACCTGTCAGCCGCGACGCGTCGACATGTGATCGACCCTCGACCACAATTGCGTCACAGGGAACGAGATCTCCCGGGCGCAGCAGAAGTTTGTCTCCGATCTGAACTTCATCCGCGCGAATCTCCTCGATCCCGTGGGCAACAACGCGATGCGCTGTGCGCGGGGCCATTTCTTCCAGCTCCTTCACTGCGCGGCTGGCTCTGCCCTGGGCGAACTCCTCGAGGGCCTCACCTCCGGTTTGCATGAGCACTATTACCAACCCGACAAGTGGCTGATTGAGTGCGAGCGCTGCGACCACGGCGAGAAGTGCCACTACGTCCGCTGCGAAACGACCTGCAAACATTCCCCGGATTGTTCGCCACACGACCGGGATCCATGTGATGATGAGACCGACCAGAAGGACCCGCGAGGCAGCGACAGAAGAGGCGCTGACAATCCGCACGGCGAGGCCCGCCGCGAGAAACGCGAGTGCCAGCACTGGCAGCAGGCGTCCGCGCATCAGCAGGTCCAGTTCACGGCGTCGCTGCAAAAAGATTAGACAGTGCTGGCAACTGCTTCACAAGGCTCGTCTCATCAAGGAGCGGCACACAATCACCGATCGTCGCAGGATGGCCGAGCAGCATGGGCAGATTGCTTCCGCGAAGGACCTTGTCGACCACGCTGCCTAGAAGCAGACGCGCCGCGCCGCGGCCTCGCGTCGTCATGGCGATCATGCTGATGTCATGGCGGCGCGCGAAATCAATTATTGTGTGAGCGACGGATGTAGCAGCGACGACCACATGCGCTTCCACATTTGTGCTCCCTGATCCTGCGATTGTGCGCGCAACTTCGTCCAGCTGTTGCTTGGCATCCTCGCGAACGCGCTCCGTGGCGTCAGCATCGACGGCTGCTGTGCCAAACTGGAGGAGGTCGCCAGCGTCCAGCTCTGGGAGTGGCACTGGTTGCACGACCTGCAGGAGAACCAGCCGCGCTCCGTAGCAGCGTGCCAGCTCGGATGCGATACCGACAATCTCGAGAGCTGGCGCCGATCCATCGAGGGGAACAAGGACGCGCTTGAACAAATCGCGCGCCTCGCGGCGATCGGGCTTGCCTTCGCCGGGTCGAAGCAGGAGCACGGGAATCCCTGCGTGACGGACTACGCCGTCCGCAACGGACCCAAGCAGTGTGCGTCTGAAACCGGTGCGACCGTGTGTCACCATGACGATCAGATCGGCGCCGACGTCCTCGGCTCGCTCGCAAATCGTGCGTTCAGGATCGCCGCGCAGAACTGCGTGTGTCACATGGATTCCATCCTGTAACCGGACATCGCGTGCAAGGGCATCGAGGTATCTGGTTTCGGCGACCAGGCACTCCTGGCTCCATGGCGCATCGCCCATGGCAGCGATAGTAACCGGCTCATGCGCCAGCATCAGGTCTATCGCGGAATGCGATGTTCGTGCTATGGTGGCTGCGTCGACAATAGCCTGTTCGGCCGTCGGTGATCCATCAAGGGGAATGAGAAGTTTTCTGAACATGTTGGCTCCGGCGTGCGCGTCCACAGACTGTTCGTCCTGAGAATGATGCGGCCGGCCGCGCCACGGCTCTATCGGGAGTATGGCGCTATTCCTGTCGTCCCTTCGCCGACACCAAACGAGGGAGTCCCCGACTTCTCAGCGAGCGGGGGACGCCCATACTGCTTCCTACAAAGTGCGGCGTGAAAATCCCGCACGCACCGCTGACCAAGACAAGGAGCGGCAGTATGAAGACCCGGATATTGCTCGTGTGCGGTGTTCTCTCTTCACTGCTGTACGTCGCGACCGACGTGCTGGGGGGAATGCGATATGAAGGGTACAGTTTTACCTCGCAGGCGATCAGCGAGCTGATGGCGAAAGGAGCACCGTCGGAGACCTTCGTCGATCCGCTCTTCATGATATACGGCGTGCTCGTAGTGGCCTTCGGGTTTGGACTCCTTCGGATAGGAGAGGGCCGAAACCGCGACTTGCGGATTGCGGGAGCCCTGCTGATTGGATACGCGGTTGCTGGTTTTGCCGGGCCCTCGTTCTTCGAAATGTCCCAGCGCGGCGCTGGTGGTTTGTCCAGCGACCTTCCACACATTGTTCTCACCGGTGTGCTCGTTTTGCTCCTGCTCGTTGCCATCGGCTTCGGTGCATTCGCACGCGGCAGGCGATTCCGCACCTATTCGTTCGCGACGCTCCTGACACTCATCGTGTTCGGCGCTCTGACGGGCACATACGCCGACGAACTTGCCGCCGGGCAGCCCACCCCCGGCATGGGAATTGTGGAACGCATCAATGTGTACGCAGCGCTCACGTGGGTCCTTGTATTGGGCATCGCGCTCTGGCGTCGTCCGCCTTCCCGCCTCGTATCGAACGCCGCGGCGCGCGCCACAACTCGCGTCGAGGGGATGGTGACTCCTGAATTCGAAAAAGTTCACACTGAGTTCCCGACGTCGTTGCGCGGTGCAAGCACAATCGCATCGCGGATTTCCGAGTGACGGGTGTGCCCGAGGAATTCAGCTCCGGACTCTGGCGGATAAAGCCCCGTCGGCGCATTTGATGAAATTTGCCACCAGTGCGTACATTTCCGCGTGCGCACTGGCAACGCCAGTCTGTCCAGTAATCAACAAGGTTCATGGAACATCGTGAATTACATCGCACGGAACGCGTTGGCTGGCTTCGCGCAACTGTACTCGGCGCGAACGATGGATTGATCTCGACAAGCAGCCTCGTTGTCGGAGTTGCCGCCGCGAATGCGGGCCGCGACGCCATTGTGCTCGCTGCCGTTGCAGGTATGGCGGCCGGCGCACTATCGATGGCTGCCGGTGAATACGTTTCGGTGAGTTCGCAGGCCGACACAGAGCGAGCGGATCTCAAGCGCGAGAAACGAGAACTTGCCGATGATCCCGAGGGGGAGCGGGATGAACTCATCGGCATATACGTTGGGCGTGGGCTCACGCCGGACCTGGCGGCGCAGGTTGCGGACCAGCTGCACGCGAGAGACTCACTGGCAGCGCACGCTCGAGATGAACTGGGCATGTCAGAGGGAACGCGTGCAAGGCCAATTCAGGCGGCGCTGGCCTCCGCTGCGTCCTTCGCGGTCGGCGCTTCGCTACCTTTACTACTTGCACTATTCGTGGTCACGGAGCGCATCACTTCTGCCGTGGTCGTTGCCACATTGCTGCTACTGGGGCTGCTCGGCGCTACGGCCGCAGCCCTCGGTCGTGCTCCGGTTCTCAAGGGGAGTATTCGTGTGGCCTTCTGGGGTGCGGTTGCCATGGGGTGTACGGCGATCGTTGGTCGCCTATTCGGGTTATCGCCTTAGTCGTACGATCAAAGCGACGAATCCTGCCCGCTTAGCCGGTGTTTCCCGCACGCAGCGGGCTACATATGCCCGACACCGGCGCGAGGTTCAGTCGCGTATGTTGAGACAACAGGGGCGACACACATGCAACTACCATTCACAATCCCAGAGTTTCTCGATGTATTCCGGGCTTATAACGAAGCGATAGGCTTCGCGCCGGTCAGGCCATCCCGAGCCAGAGGTAGATGACGAAGCTACCCTGGTATCAGCCTGACTCTGCAGTCTACGGCCATTATCGCATCACCGACAGCGACCAGCGGATTGACATCCAGCTCTGATATCGACGGAAAGTCCTGAGCAAGAAGTGAAAGACGGAGCAGCACGTCTTCAACCAGTTTCACATTTACTGCTGGCTGGCCGCGCAATGCGCCAAGAAGTGCGGCTCCGCGAATCGACCTCACCATGTCCCGCGCATCCGAACTGCCAATGGGCACGATGCGAAAAACAACATCGCGTAATGCTTCCACGTATACACCGCCCAGTCCAAACATGATCAACGGGCCGAAGATCGGATCATGCGCGAGGCCAACGATGAATTCGCGTCCCGAGGGAACCTGGGCCTGGGCGAGAACGCCATCGATGTGTGCATGAGGCAGGGCAGTCGCCACGCGTTTCACGATTGCCTCATACGCAGAGGCGCCCTCCTGAGCGGACGCAATGCCGGTAAGTACGCCACCGACATCGCTCTTGTGACTGATCTCGGGCGATACAATCTTGAAAACGGCGCGACCGTCCAGCTTTGACATGAACTCTCGGGCATCCTCGGCCGAGTGGAGCATGTCCGCACGCGCAACAGGAATGCCGTATGCAGCAAGAAGATCTAGTGCCTCGATCTCGTTAAGCCTATCACGGCCACTCGACAGCGCCGCTTCGATTATCACGGCGGCGCCGACTTTGTCCACCTCAAACCGCATCGGGGGATCCGCGGGGCGCTCGATCCATTCTCTGTATCTTACAAGTGTCGCAAGCGCTCGCGCTGCCGATTCCGGAAAGATGTAGGCTGGTATCCGCGCGGGTGACAGCTCTGCTCTCCCCTGAGGCAATCCCTTGCGTCCCATCAGTACGGCAAGGACCGGTTTGCCGGGAACCGTTGCAGCCGCCTGAACGACGGCCTCTGCGACATCTTCCTGATGCACTCCCAGCGGCGGCACGAAGATGGCGATCGCAGAGCTTACGCCCTCATCCTGAAGGAGTGCGCTGAGGGCAACGCGATAAGTGGTGGGGGTCGCCGTCGCTATCATATCGAGCGGGTTTTGCACGGAAGCTTCCGCCGGAAGAATCGCTTTGAGTTTCGCAATTGTACCTGGTTTGAGTTCGCCGAGCTCGAGGCCGAATGGCTCGAGTGCATCGGCGATTACGATTCCCGGTCCGCCGCTGTTCGTGAGGACGGCGGTGCGTCTCGTCGCCGGAAGAGTCCGGGCTTCGAAGGCCATTGCCATGTCGAACAGCTCTTCAATCGATGTGGCGCGCAACACACCTGCCTGCGCGACCAGGGCTTCGACGGCGGAGTCGCTTGCCGCCAACGAACCAGTATGTGACGACGCCGCGCGCGCACCTACGCGGGATCGACCCGATTTCATCACGATTATCGGCTTTTTTTGCGTCACTCTCCGCGCGATCTCCAGAAAGCGGCGCGGATTGCCGAAGTTCTCGACATACATGAGAATCACTCGCACGGTTTCGTCTCGTTCCCAGTAGAGCAGCAGATCGTTGCCGCTCACATCGGGCTTGTTTCCCAGAGACACGAATTGCGAAATACCGATCCCGAGCTCGCTCGCGTAATCGAGTACACTCAAACCGAGCGCGCCCGACTGTGACATGAAGGCCACGTCCCCGCCGGGGGGCATGCCGGGGGCGAAGGTGGCGTTCATGGAAATGTCCTTGTTCGCGTTCACGACGCCGAGACAGTTCGGACCCACCAGGCGGATGCCATTCGTACGGAGCAGTTGAGTGAGTTCCCGCTCTCGCTTCGCGCCCTCGCCACCAATCTCGCGGAACCCCGCCGAGATCACTATCAATCCTCTGACCCGTGCTTTGACGCAGTCCTGCGCGACTGCCAACACGCGTTCACCCGGCACTGCCACGATGGCGAGATCAACCTGCTCGGGTAGATCGAGCATCGACGCGTATGACTTGATGGAGTGAATTGACGTCGCTCGCGGATTCACCGGGAATACCGATCCTGTGAATCCACTCTGTACCAGGTTGGCGAGAATCTGGTTGCCGATGGTGCCCACAGTGCGAGATGCGCCGACTACCGCAATCGCTCGGGGGCGGAGTATGGCATCGATTGATGCAGCTGAATCCGGAACGTCATGTGCCCGGCCGGTTGCCGGAACTCTGTGCGGTTCGATCGCGGTCACGAGTAAGTTACCTAAGTGGAGTCTGAACTCATCTATTCTACAATCATAGGCCCCCCGGACGACTTCTCGCTATCGTCTTCGCTTCACAGCTTCCGGATCAGACGATCATTAGCGGCCGTCGCGAGATGCGCTCCAGCACTTCCTCCACGGCAAGTGGTTGCATGGGTCCCAGCTTTGTCGCCAAGTCAGCCTGGGCGATAATGCCGAGCAGCTGGTAACCATCGGAAACGACCGGTATTCTGCGAATCTGAGCAGTTTCCATTCGTCGTACCACCTCTGAAACTGGCGTGCTGGCTACTGCTACATGGAGCGGTGTGCACGTCATGTGATCGCGAACGAGAGTGGATGGGCCGAATCCTTCGGCAACACATCGTACGGCGATGTCGCGATCCGTAATCAGGCCGACGAGCTTGCGACGCAGCTGATCGTCAACCACGGGGATGCATCCGACTTGCATGTCGCGCATCAGAATGGCCGCGTGCGCCACTGTTTCATCGGGAGTCACAGCGGATGGATTGGGGGTCATAATGTCACCTGCTTTCATCGAATCCTCCGGACAGAGTCTGCCGGGAATACTATCGTGCGTGGCGGGGTGATCTGTCGGGGGACCAGAGCGTTGCACGTACGGGAAGTCACCACAGAGGTCGTTCTCCCTGAAATCGTGCGGATTAGAGGTAACTTCGGTCTGCTCGCATCAAGGTGAGCCCGCGTATCGTGCGTGTTCAGCGGGAGAAGCGGAAACGGGGTTCCTGGCGGTGGCGATCGTAATAGCAAGTATGTTCCTTCTGTCCTCGCGAGCTATCATTCGGAACGCAATCGTAGCATTGCAGGCTGGTTCAACGTAGCAACAAATCCTGGCCAAATGACCATACTCGCTATTGCACTGGGTGGAGCAATGGGTTCCGTTCTGCGCTACCTGCTGGGCGGCGCGGTGCAACGAGCGGCTGCCCTCAATTTCCCATTGGGTACACTTGCAGTGAACATCATCGGGTGTCTGATTGTGGGAGTCCTCGGCCAGCAGTTCATGAACATGGAGCCATCTTCGAACATGCGGGGTCTGCTCGTGGTCGGATTCTGCGGCGGCTTCACAACCTTTTCCGCGTTCAGCTTCGAGACGCTGGGCCTTCTTTACGGCGGCGAGTATTTGAAGGCCACCACGTACGTTGTTCTCAGCGCATCGCTGTGCATTGCAGCTGCGGCCTCAGGAATGACGCTGGCACGCTTTCTCACACGTTCGTAATTCAGTTCAAGTGGGGCAGACTGGTGTTGCCCGCGCGTGACGTGCCGGGTGATCGGCTAGCGCATTCTTATTGCGACAATCAGGCCCGACAACATTGTCAGGACTGCAACAAGAATAATTGCCGCGCTCAGTCCGAACGCGTCAGCGGTTATTCCAGCGAGAATTGCACCGATGGCATATCCGAGGTCACGCCACAATCTGTATACACCGACGGCTGATGCGCGCCAGGATGGAAGGGCCACATCACCGATTGCAGCAAGCAATGTTGGATACACGAGTGCTGTTCCGACGCCGAGCATGGCTGCGCTGATCGCAAAGCCGCTCAGCGTAGTCGCCACGGTCACCAGCGCAATTCCCGCGGACTGAATCAGCATTCCTGCGACGATCAGCCATTTCCGCCCCCACCGATCCGAGAGTGCGCCGGTGGCAAGTTGGCCAATCCCCCACACAGCGGGATATAGCGCGGCCAGCCATCCGATCTGCTGCAATCCGATACCGGCCGATGCATATGCGATCGGAAAGAGTCCCCAGGCAAGTCCGTCATTCAGATTGTTGACCAGCCCGGCCTGCGTTACCGAGGAGAGATTGCGATCGATGAGCGTGGTCCTGAGGAACACTTCTCGCGCGGATGGGACCGGGCCGTGGTTTCGCTCGCCGCCGGACAGCGACTCGTGCTGCGAATGCGCACGCGTTTCCCGAACAAAAAAAACTGAAAGCAGCAAACCGCATATCGCCGCGATTACGCCAATAAAGAATGGCGCGGGCCGCAATCCGTACGTCGCGGCGATGTATCCAGTGGCAAGTGCGGATAGTGCAACGGCGCAATACCCAGCGAACTCGTTGAGACCCATCGCCAGCCCACGCTGACTCGGACCCACGAGGTCGATCTTCATGATGACGGTTGTCGACCATGTTAGCCCCTGACTGGCGCCGAGAAAGACATTGGCGACGAGCACCCACCCCCATGTCGGCGCCCACATCAGAAGGAAGGGAACTGGTAGCGCAACAACCCAGCCTGCAACGAGAACACCTTTTCGTCCTACGCGATCAGAGAGATGCCCGGCGGCATAGTTGGTTACTGCTTTCACCAATCCGAAAACGACGATGAACGAGAGCACAGCGGATCGCGCTGCCAGATGAAAGTCCTGCTCGGCGATAGCGGGAAGGATGCTGCGTTCCATTCCGACCATCACTCCGACAAAGCCGTTCACGAGAACCAGCAGAGCGAATTGCGACCAGTTCGCGCGCAAGCCGAGTCTGATCTCGGCGCTGGTATCGCTCACTGCTGCTGTTGTCACGCTCCCGCTGCTGTTGCTTCCAGTCCGCGATTCGCGTGCATGATTTCCAGCATGGCCTCAGGCTTGTCAGGGACATCTGCGAGCGCGTCGACGAACGCGTCGACGTCGAGACTGAGCAGGGGATTCCAGCGACGCTCGAACGCGATTGTGCTGGACGGCTTGCCGCTCAGACCTGTGCCACACAGGGATCCGGAAAAGTGGCCCGGGTACACCTCGACGCCGTCGGGAAGGGTGAGAAGCCTTTTGTGGATACTCTCATGGAGTTGCGCCGCATGTTCGCGCGCATTGCCGGGTAGGTCCGGCCGTCCGACGGCTCCAACGAAGAGTGTGTCCCCAGTCAGTACAAACCAGGGGTCACTCCCTCTTTTCAGGTCCGTGCCGACGAGGCAAATGCTTTCGGGAGAATGTCCGGGCGTGTGCACTACTTCCAACAATGTGTTGCCGAGTTCAACAACGTCGCCGTCGCCAAGTGCTACAAACGAAAGTGCGACATCGGATGACTGGTGCAGGTGGTACACGGCGCCGGCTCGGCGAGCGAGCTCATATCCCCCCGAGAGATGATCCGCGTGGACATGTGTGTCGATCACATGCGTGATTGCCATCTGCTTTTCTCTTGCGAACGAGAGATAGCCATCGATATCGTCGCCCCGCGCGTCGACAACGGCGCAGCGGCCTAATGATCCACATCCCAGGAGGTAGGCCGCACACCCGAGATCGTTGTAATAGTATGGCCGAAAGATCATTCCGGCGCCTACCTCACAACACTTCCGCACGCGCAGCCGCTTGACGCGGAGCTGCTTCAATAACGCGCGCCGTTGCCTGTTGAAGCACGACGCCAGCGAGGATTCCAACTCCGACCACCACTCCGCCGATCTTACCCTGGCCAATCATCGCCGCAACGGGTCCGGGACAGGTCCCCGCAATGCACCATCCGATGCCGAACAGAACACTCCCGGCCACGTGACGCTGCTGAGGACGCAACACGGACCAGCGGATTTCATCTCCCGTAAGGAATGCGCGGGCCCCCATCGCACGGAGTAATCGGCAGCCCACCGCGGCAACCGCGATTGCCGATCCCATTATCAGAAAAACGTGCGGCTCGCGCAGCAACAGCATGTTGTGAATGACGGCTGGATCGGTGACCTGCGCCCAGGAGATCACGAAACCGAAGGCGACACCAGCCAAAAGGCCAACGACCTTCACTCTCATGCCCCACCACCAGTTATCAGTGCAAGGAGGTTTGCAAGGAGGACCGCAGTCGCGAAGAATGTGGCGGTCGCCGCCATGCTGGCTCCGGAACCGAGCGAGTTCCCGCAGAGCCCGTGACCTGAGGTGCAGCCACCGGCCCATCGCGCGCCGAGTCCCATCAGAACGCCGGCGCCCATGAGTACCAAGTACTGCGCGACAATGTTCGACGGCAGGAGTAACTGCGAGGAGGAATACGCTGTCGTGGGAGCGAAGGTACCGCTGAAAAGAGAAAAGCCCGCTCCACCGAGAATGGTTCCGAGCAGGACGAAGGCGGGGAAGCCGAGCTGACGAGGGCGCGCTGCATGATCGGTGATGTCGATATAACCACCAAGGGCCCCGAGCGGTTTGTTCACCGAGGCCCGGAGGCCGATAATGATCAGTCCGAGGAGCGGTCCCGCGACATACCAGTGCGCTCGCGACAACATTAGCGACGGGACTCCTGACGTTTTGCTTTGGGCAACCCCGATTCCGTTGGATGCCCGGCGAGCTGCCACTCAGGAAAGCCTTCAAGAAGTCTGGAGGCATTGCGCCCCGATGCGCGCAGGAGTTCCACAGCTCGATCCGCATAGATGCAGTATGGCCCCCTGCAGTATGCCACGAACTTCTTCGTTTTCGGCAACTCACCGAGTCGACGGTGAAGATCGTCGATGGGCACTGATATCGCACCGGCGATGTGTCCAGCTGCGTACTCGGACAACGGCCTCGCGTCGAGAATCACCACACTGCTCGATTTGGCTCGTTTGACCAACTCGCGTATCGGTACAGGTTCCGGGTCCGAGCGGTCGCCGAAGTGATCCCTGACTAGTTGGTCGAGTTCAGAGAGGCGGTTCTCAGAGGTGGTGCGCAAGGCAGTGGCCAGTTGATACACGCTGGGATCGGCCAGGCGGTAGAACACGTTCAGGCCCTGCTTGCGAGTTTCGACCAATCCGACGTGCAGCAGAATGCGAAGGTGCTGCGATGCATTGGCGATCGTCGTCTCCGACTCGGCGGCGAGGGATTCGACTGTGCGCTCGCCCTGTGCCAGCAGTTCGAGGAACTCCAGGCGGTGCGCGCTCGCAACTGCCTTGCCGAGCCGGGCAAGCTGCGCGTAGAGGCGATCCTTGAAGATGCGGTGCTTTTTGTCGCTCATGAAGTAATCAATAGAACACTTGACTATGTCTGTCAAGAAGGGGATTACGCCGGACGGGCCGACGGTGGTACACTATTCAAGTATTCGCTTGACTACTTGACTAATACGCCAGCAACGGAGGATTGATGCAGACCGCCGACGCCACCCCCACAGTGAATGCCGCTGAACTCGAGGAGCGGGTAAAACGCATGTACAGGGACGTCGCCGAGAATCCGCAGGGCGAGTTCCATTTCGAGATGGGACGAGCCCTCGCTGAACGCCTCGGTTATTCAGCGGAACAACTCGATAACATTCCCCCGGAATCCATTGATTCATTCGCGGGTGTGGGGTACCACTTCCATCTCGCCCGTATTGAGCCAGGCGAACGAGTGCTCGACCTCGGGTGTGGATCCGGCATGGATACGTTCATTGCTTCGCGCGCCGCGGGCAGCGCCGGTGAAGTTGTCGGCGTCGATATGACACAGGCGCAGCTGAAAAAGTCTGCGCGCCTCCGCGATGCGGCCGGTGTGACGAACGTCAGGCTCATCGAGAGTCACATCGAATCAATACCGGTGCCCGACGGCAGTTTCGATGTCGTTATCAGCAATGGAGTGATTAACCTGTCCGCCGAGAAGCAGCGGGTGTTTTCCGAGGCGGCCCGCGCCCTCAAGGTCGGTGGAAGGCTGGCGATCGCCGACATAGTCACCGAGATGCAACTGCCACAGAATGTCACGTGCGATGCGACCCTGTGGGCTGCCTGTATTGGAGGAGCCGCGCAGCAGGACTCCTACCGCGAAATGATTGAAGAAGCCGGATTGAAGGTCGTAACCGTCCAGAACAATCCTGAATACAGATTCCTCTCGAAGAGCGCCAAAGGAGCAACCGAAAAATGGGGTGTGAAAAGCGTCTCCATTCTTGCCGTCAAGGAACGGTGACTGATCAGGCCACGCGCGATGGCGCGGAGGATGCGCCCTGCATCGTCATTTTCCCTTACAAAGCACCGGACAACCACTGACAGATTCGTGAGCGCCGGCATCGGAGATTATTCGTCAGGTGGCAACGATCAACCAGTTCATGACGGAGAACGACTATGTCAGTAATCGCCAGCAGGCGCACGCGCGTACGACAAACCACATCCGCGAGAAAAGAGATCTCCGCAACCGAGGCCGGTAGTAGCCGTGCCTTGAGGGGTCCAGTGGTCCTCGCGACCAAGGGTAGTATCGACTCATCGTCAGCCTTCACTGTTGCGCAATTGATCGCGCGCCGAACCGATCAGAAACTGAAGATTATTTCAGTCGTCGAGCCACTCATGTACTACGGTCTTCCTCCCGAGCAACAGCCGGGCTCCTTCGCGGCGGACGCGCAGTCGGCCGCGCAACGCGAGGCGAACATCGAGGGACCATACGTCAAGGAGATCAATCCGTCGCTCAGCTGGAGCGCCGATGTGGTACTGGGACAAACCGCTGTCGAGGTGTGCGATACTGCCAGGTTACTCGACGCCACATTCATAGTGGTTGGAGCATCGCCTCACAGGCGCCTTCGCCGGATTGTCGCCGGTCACAAAGCAGCGCAGATACTGCATCGCGCAGCATCGCCTGTTCTTTCCGTAGCGCCCTGGCTCAAGGCGCTTCCGACCAACGTCGTTGCGGCCATTGACTTCAACGCTGCCAGCTTTCGCGCGGCAGAGGCAGCACTCCTCATGATGGACAAAGGCAGCAAAATGACGCTGCTTCATGTGCTCCCGCCTAATTACCTCTTTCCAGTATCAGTTGCCCCTGACGACCCGCTGCGCAGAAGCATCGATACCGAGCTGGAGAAGACTGCCGGCATTCTGCGAGGCCAGGCGTCAGGTCGAGTTACCATCGACACAGCAGTTGTCGATGGCGACGTTGCGGCGGAGATACTCAATTTTGCCGAGAAGCGAGACGCGGATCTCATTGCCGTGGGAACGCAGGCTGGTTCAGCGTTTCGGCGCATGCTCGTTGGAAGCGTGGCGACCGATGTTTTCCATGGCGCGCTATGCAGTGTGCTTGCATCACCGCCGCCGCCTTTCTCCGATCGGCTGCAGCTGGATCTTCAAATGCGCGGCACAACGTCGACCTCGAACCCCAAAGACTTTGCTGCCGTGCTGGACGCGTTCAGTTCGCGCAACAGCGGGGAGCTGGTTTCTGTCGAGGAGGACGATGCTCTCGTCGGTGCGCAGGTTCAGGTGCACGGATACCATCTCCGCGCAGTAACCTTCGATAAGTCGGACAGGAGTGCCGAGATAATCTTGAGCGCGCCTGGTTCCACGACCGCACATCTCACTCGGACCATTCCCGGTGTAACATCCGTGGCGGTGACAGAGGGTAAAGGCACGGCGAGCATGGCGCTGCAGATCAGACATGGGAAATCGCAGACTCTCGTTCTGGTAGATGCGCTGGCTCACACCGGGAGCTGACTGCGAATCGGGCAGCCGCGATCAGGTCGTACCATTCCCTTCTTCGGAGGACGGCCATGAATGATCCGCGCGAGCATCACAATCATCACCATCACGCCGGCACTCCGGCGCACAAGGCGGACGAAACGCAAGCTGCCAGCTTGCATGTGGACGCGAAACCGGCAGAGTCGCACGACAGACACGCGGGACACAGTGTCGCGATGTTCCGCGACAGGTTCTGGCTCTCGCTCGCACTAACGATTCCGACGCTGATCTGGGGCCACATGCTCCAGAACGTAGCGGGATACAACGCGCCACAATTCCCGGGCTCGATGTATCTGCCTGCCATATTCGGAACGGTAGTCTTCATCTACGGTGGTCGGCCCTTCATCAAGGGAGCGCTGCAGGAGATAGCGGATCGACTGCCGGGGATGATGACGCTGATAGCTCTGGCCATCGCGGTTGCATTCCTGTTCAGCGCGGTTGTCACTATTGGCTACCCCGGAATGCCCCTCTGGGAGGAGCTTGCGACTCTCGTGACTATCATGCTGTTGGGTCACTGGATCGAGATGCGTTCGATCTCGCAGGCGCAGGGTGCTGTGAAGGAGCTGGCAAAGCTGCTGCCGAGCATGGCGACAAGAATCGTCGGTGAGAAAATGGAGGATGTGCCGATCTCCGACATTCGCGTCGATGATCTCCTTCTGATACGACCGGGAGCGAGCGTTCCATCGGATGGAGTTGTTATTGAGGGAAAGAGCTCCGTCAATGAATCAATGATCACTGGCGAATCGGCACTCGTCGACAAGAAGGAGGGCGACAAGGTCATTGCCGGCACTGTAAACGAATCGGGCTCGTTGCGCGTGAAGGTCACGGGTACCGGTGAGCAGACCGCTCTCGCAGGTATCATGCGCCTGGTGGAGCAGGCGCAGACGTCGCGCTCACGCGCGCAGGCGCTCGCAGATCGCGCGGCATTCATTCTCACATTTGTTGCTCTCGGGGCGGCTGTGATCACGTTGATTACGTGGCTGTCGCTGCGCGCCGAGCCGTCGTTCGCAATTGAGCGAGTGGTTACCGTACTGGTAATCGCGTGTCCTCACGCGCTGGGGCTGGCGGTGCCACTCGTGATTGCTATTTCCACAACACTGGGTGCGCGCAATGGACTGCTGGTTCGCGACCGCCGTGGTCTCGAAGAGGCGCGCAAGCTCGACATCGTGGTCTTCGACAAAACAGGAGCCGGCGCGGTTCAGCCGGGCATTGAGACGCGCGCCCATGGCTGAGCGCATGGCTTTCATACGAAGAGTGTCCGCCACCATTCGTCCGATTTCAACGCGCGCGCGAAGGATGTCTGCCTGTCGTCCTTCGCCCACCCGGTACATCGCTTCGGCGACCGAGGCCACGTCCAGGAGAAGGCGAATGGTCTCACGTTCAACCGCGAGAGATTGATCGATTCTGTAGATCTCGTAGAATGCCATTGCCACCTTGGCGCGCGCATCCCACGACACGTCCACGGCCCGTTCGCGCTGAGCCTCGGCGAGTGCAACCGCCTTTTGACCCGAGAGCCCCAGTTTGCCGATGGGAATCATCTGCATCACCTGGAGCTGCCGCATGCCAAGGAGTTCCATGGGCTGGAGGCCGGGTAGTTCGTAATTCATGAAGCCGATTTGCAGCTGCGGATCAGGAGGGAGTTTCGCGCCGGGAACGCGC
Organism: uncultured Gemmatimonadales bacterium; assembly: GCA_964556695.1. GTDB lineage: Bacteria > Gemmatimonadota > Gemmatimonadetes > Gemmatimonadales > Gemmatimonadaceae > CAZKXZ01. Next base: position 12,749 of record CAZKXZ010000055.1, on the reverse strand, counting down.
GCAGCGGTTGCATCGGCGATTGCGCGAGCGGCGGCATTGCGCGGATTCGCGTGCGCGGCTTCGGAGTACAACTGGCCGAGCGTGATGCTGCTCCGAGCCGCTGGTTCTTGTGCCGACGCATATGGAGAACTGAGGAGAAATGCCGCGGCCACGGCCCTGCCAACTGAAACGACGTATTGATGGATCTGACTTCGGGTGTTCATTTCTTCTTCACTCCTCCAATTGTTCACCAGCGCGCGCACGCGTGATGGCGTCCTCTCGTCCTGCGGGCGAGAGTGTTCAACGCAGGTCGCCCGGTGTGCCGAGCGATCGCGGCGGCTACGCTTTTGGAGGGGGAAGCTCTGGAGGAAGCGTGCGTTCAGGGGCAGCGCTGGCGGGGCCGAATATCAGTGCCGGAGCAGTTTGAACACTGCTGGTGAGCGCGGAATGCTCGGCCATGGCAACGAGAGAAGTGCAGTTATATGCGCGGGAGCAGTCGCTGGTGGCCGGTGGTGAGTCGCAGGGATGTTCCGCTTGAGCCGGAGCAGCGAGCGACATTGGGAGATAATGCGTGGCGCCCGAGGAATCACTCATCCGCGACATGTCCGAGGACGACATGACCGGAGGGAGGGTTGCGGTCATGGAATCAGACGACTCGCGCAGCGCGCACGCCGCTCCACTCGCCGCGAGGGAAGACTGGGCGAGGAGCGACAGAGCAAGAAGCGCCGCGAGTGACTGTCTGATTCGCATGTTCCGGATGTAAGGGTATATGTAGAGCAGGCAAGCGAATGGGAGAGGAAGCGTTGCTGCTGCTCCCGTCACACCTCTCGTTGTCTCGTACCTTTAATAGACCATCGAGGTCCCAGGCAGGTAGTCAGGGATCGTTGGGTGAATCAGTCAGGAATTCACCTACCGGAACGAGCGAGGCGCCAAGGCAACCGCGGTCGGCAATTCGCGCCGCGCAAGGGGTCTGGTTTCTCCTTTGAGAATCTGATCCTTGATATCGAACCGGTCTACCTGATCACCTCGAACGCAATTGCCGGCAGAATACCGACTTGCACGCGCCGAGGAAGCTGCGTAGCTGGCGCATTGGGCGCTGGTACGCGCTCGCCGCTGATCTCGACGATCAGGTTCCCTCGCTGTCCAGCTTTGAGCTTCGCCGCATCGATCGCGAGCACCAGCGATGCACCCGTGGCATTAAGCAACTGGTTGCTGATTGTCACTCCTTCCTGCGGTTCGCTCAGCTGGAACTGGAGTTTCGCGAACGACCGGTATAGCTGCGGTATCGCTATGCGAACCTGCGCCGTTCCGCCAGCGCGTATCCTCACAGGCTGCGCACTGATAATGCTCGACGGCGCGCGGGTGGCTCCGCGCCCGATCACCGACACCCAGAAATCGTCGGCCAGCACGAGATGCTGGTACGCAAACGCCTGCATCATATCGTCGGCCGGAAGTGCCTGACGCACTACCGACCTTCCGTTGATGACCGCGCGGCCCTCAAACTTCAGAATCACCGGGGCACGCAGCGCATTTGCCTGGCTGTTCCGACCAGCTATTGCCGGCACGGTCAGTGTCATCCGAACTCTGTTCTGACCGGCCGGTAGCAGTGCTCCACTCAGCACAAATCCACCCGGCGCATCCTTCAGCGCGATGACAATGTCACCGTCAAGTCCATCTCTTCTCAGCGCTGTCACCGTCAGCGGCACAGTGCCGCCTCCTCCCGCACTGATGCTGGACGGCGATATCCGCAACTCGAAATCGGGGCGAGGTGCGCCAATGCGCAATCGATATGCGTAATCGGTGCCGCCGCGCCGTTGCACGTCGCCGAGTCGCACGTAGTAGATCCCCGTCACTGGGAGTTTCGCGGTCACCCGCGAATCAGCGTGATGCGTCTCGAGACCCGCGCCGGCACCCTTGTCTTCGTAATCGTCGTTCCATGCGACCCGCCGTCCCGAAGCATCGGTCAACTCCAGCACGGCATCGAGCGGCGATTGCAGCCGGCGCGCATGCACCTCGGCGACAATGACATCGCCGGCGCGACCCTTGAAACTGAAGACGTCACGCTGACCCGGTTCGTCGACGCGCCCGTTGATGATCACAGGGAGCGTGATCTCCTGCGCCTGCTGGATCGAGTTGTTCGGCTTCGCTTCGAGCACTTCCCGCAGAGTGTCAACTGCAAACGGCAGGGGATTCGACTGCACGCCAGCACCGGATATTAAGTCAGGATACGAGCCCGGAACTTTGTTTCTCGCATCCATCGGGAAGCGGTTCGATGCCAGGTTCCAGCCCCGAAGCTCGACGTCAGTCCGGACACCGGAACGGCCCCCAAGCGGAAAGATCCCGGTTACATACGGCAACTCGCCTATCGCGATGCGATAAACAAAATCCTCGCGGCCCCGGTAAATCGCGTCCTTGATCTCGAGGACGTACTCCCCGTCGGCAGGAATCTCGTAGTGGATGACCGGGTCCGGGTGGAAGAGATAGTCATCGCTGTATGCCAGCTCGCGGCCGTCTGCGTCGAAGAGCGCAAGCGTCGCCTGAAACCAGCCGGGCACCGCGTCGGCAAGAAATGGAATCAGATGCCGCGCGCTTACGGCAGCTATCAGCTGCTGCCCGCGGCGTGCCTGGAACCGGTATCGGTCGACGTCGCCGGGCATGTACTGCGGCGGCGCCCGCAAGGGAAAGTCGATGCGATCGATATCGCCGGGAATCAGCCTGCCGTTCACAATGGCTGGCAACGTGACGGCCAGTTCCATGTCGGCCTTGCTCTTCTTCACGTCATTCTCGCGGAACTCCGGCAACTGACCGACGCAGAGAATGAGCGGATTGGTCAGTCCGATCGGCGTGTCCAGCCGCAGCCGGCGGTCGCCAGGCTCGGCGTTCGATGCGATGCTGATCTCGAGAGTCACAGTTTCCGAGATCGCGGGATTGGCGGAGCGCCTCTGGGAATCGCCGATGCGGAATCTCAGATCCGCGATTTCTTTCTGACGCGCCAGGTCGGCTCCCACCTTCTTTTGCAGCTCCTGCTGCAGTGTGCGCACACGATCTCTGAGCGCGGTGAGCGCCTGGCCGGTCACTGGCCTGTCGTGCGCGAGCACACGGACGTGCACTCCGCTGCCTGAAACAAATGCGCGCGCCACACCATTCAGAAATTGCCCGCCGACAACAGCTTGAAATGTGGTTCCCTGCTGACCGCCGGCAGGATAGACATAGCCTGCGCGGGGCGCGTTCAGTTGCTGTTGCTGCTGCGCCTGTACAGCAGTTGCAACCAGCATCGCGATGAACGATATGACTATCGCCGCCCTCATGATCACATGATCTCGCGCACAGGCCCGCCGGCGCTCAGTCCATCCGCGGAGTTGGGGATCGCACGGATATCGAGTCCCTGCGGATGCGGCAGCTTCGCGTTGGGATCGATGCCGAGCAACTCATAGATGCTGGCGATCAAATCGCTGGGCGACACGGGACGATCTCTCACCTGCTCACCTCGGGCATCCGATGCACCGACAACATGACCGCCCCTGAATCCACCACCGGCCACCACCGACGAGAACACGGCACCATGGTGTCCACGCCCACCATTCCACGGCGCCTCCCAATCGATCCTCGGCCGCCGTCCGAACTCGCCACCCCACCAGATGATCGTGCTCTCCAACAAACCTCGGTCAGACAGATCCTGCAGGAGCGTCGCCAATCCTCGGTCCATCTGCGGCAGTTTCTGGCGCATGACCTGGAAGTTCTGCTTGTGCGTATCCCACCCTTGATAGTTGATCGTCACGTACGGCACGCCGCGCTCTACCAGCCGGCGCGCCACGAGACACGACTGCCCGAATGTGTTTCGTCCGTAGCGATCCCTCATCTCCTCTGTTTCCTGCGAGAGATCGAACACCTTTCCGGCGTCGCCTAGTATCAGATCGTATGCCTGCTCCTCGGATCGGATGAATGCATCGAGAGATGCGTCGGCATTCATGACATTGCCGATGCTGCTCAGTTGGCGTAGGAGTTCGCGGCGATCGCGCTGCCGCTTGTCAGCGATGTTTTGCGCAATCACGCCTTCGACCACGAAGCGGGGCTGAGCCGGATCGCCGCCGGTGGCGAACGGCATGTAGCGTTGCCCCAGGAATCCGGATTCGGAGAATCGTCCCTGAAGCTGAGTCAATACAACATAAGGCGGAATGAGCCCGGTGTATCCAGCGTCGTAACCCTTGAAGAGCGAGACAACCGCTCCAGCGGTTGGGAAGACGTCGCGACCGCTGGAGTCGCGCCCTGTCTGCACGGTGTACGAGGCAGTCTCGTGTGAGTTTATTCCGTGTGTCATGCTGCGGATGATCGAATACTTGTCGGCTTGTTTCGCCAGCATTGGCAGCAATTCACCGATAACGATTCCGTTCACGTTGGTGGCGATCGGGTTGTTCAACGGACCACAGTAGTCGTAGCCAGCAGCCGGTTTCGGATCGAAGGTATCGAGGTGCGGCGGGCCGCCCCACATCCAGATCTGAATGACAGTTTTTGCTTTGGCGCGGGGCGCGGCGGCCCAGGCGCTGCTTTGCAGCCGTTCGGCCAGCACCAACCCCGCGGCTCCAATAATTCCGCAGCGCAGCGCTTCACGTCTGGTCAGTGCCATCTCTGCTTGCCTCCCGTGGCGTTACGCCACGCTCAATGGCGATAAAGGAATTCGGGACTGTTCATGAGTGCCCACGCTACATCAAGCGCTGTCGCTCTCCTGTTTGCATTTGCTGTCTGCGAATAAGCCAGCGCTGCCTGCAGCTCTGCCTGGCCGGGCCGGCGTGACAAAATCGTGAGATAGAGGTTCGTGACGAGTTGCGGCATTGTGGTGTTTGCCTGAATCAGCACTCGCAGATTGTCGCTCAGCTCGAGTTTCCTCTGAATCTGCGTGGAATTGAGGAGGGCCAGCCGCGCGGCGGGTGTGGGCCGGCTGCTGCGCTCCGATTCCAGTCCCAGATCGCGCTTGGGGCGACCAAGAGTCTCGAGTATCGCGCTGGTGATGCTGCCATCGGCCAGAGCGATCGCACGGTGGCCGGAAGGAATGAATGTGAACGGTTCGGGGATGGCACTCGCGAACTGTTCTCCTGAGCCGGTGATTGTGTTGATCGCGTCGACGAGCACTTCCGCATCAAGCGGTCGTTGCAGGTAGTGCGAAAAGTTCGCTGCTGCGCCTGGATGATCGGCGGCGGCGGAAACAGACGAGAGTTGGTATGTAGCCGAGTTCAGGATGATGCGGAACAGATGTTTGATGTCATAGCCCGAAGCGACGAGTTCCGCTTCCAGATGAGCCAGCAGATCGGGATTGACGGGCGGGTTGTCAGGCCGGATGTCATCCGGCTCGTGCACGATGCCCCGGCCCAGAAGCCAGGACCAGACACGGTTCGCAATGGCCCTTTTGAACCACGGGTTCCGCGAGGTGATGAGCCAATCAGCGAATATTTCGCGTGGGTCCGTATCGGGGGACAATCTTATGACGGTTCCGTCCGGAAGAATCGCCTCGCGCGATAGAACTGCTTCTGATTCGGCGACCGGCAGTGTGCCAGGGTCGAACAGTTTTCCGGAATCGAAGAAAACGATTTCCTCTTTCCATTCCTGTGTCGACTTGTAGCCGACCGCGGAGAAGAAGGTGGCCATCTGTGACAGTTGCTCCTCCGGCCATTTCTCAGCGCGCGCGCCCATGAATGTGAGCGCCACCGCCGAAGCGAGCGCCCTGGGCTGCCTGCTCTGAACGGCGCGATAAAAGTTCACTTGTGGCACTCGGAAATTGCTCCCGCTTCTCGTGAGCAACTCTCGCACAAACTGGTCGTACGGCAGATTGTCCCTGACGCTTGTTCGGATCCAGTGGTGATACGCCTGCACGGCATTGGGCCACAGATTGATCGGGAACTCCGATTTCACGCGTAGCAGATCGGACCACTTCATGGCCCAGTAGTCCGCGAATTCATCACGCCCGAGCAGATGATCGATGAGTTTGGCCCGCTTCGTGGGATCGCGATCGGCGAGGAATGCGCGCACCTCGGCGGCGGTGGGCAGCGTGCCGATGACGTCGAGGTATACGCGACGGAGGAACACCGCATCGGACGATGGACTCGCCGGCTCGATGCCCAGAGACTTCAGCCTTGCAAGAACAAGTTCGTCAATCCTGCTGCGCGGAATGGTTATTTCCGCGACAGGGCGCTGCACATCCCGCTGCGCAGCGTGGCCCGCAAGTGCGGCCAGGACAATTGCGAACGGTAGCAACAAGAGTTGCATTGCGATTACGCGTGCCGATCGCGCGGAATGACGGCTATCGCCTCGATTTCGACCAACAGGTCTTCGCGGCAAAGTCTCGCTTGAATCCCCGTGCTAGCGGGAAGTGGATCGAGCTCGAGCCAGTTGAAGAAAGCCGTACGGATTTCGTTGAAGTCGCGGTAGTCGCGTTCGATATCACGCAGGTAACAAGATGTTCGCACTATGTCGTGCCAGGTGGCGCCCTCCGCCGCAAGCAGCTCGGTGATGTTACGGTAGGTGCGCCAGAGCTGGGCGCGGAAATCACCGGCGTGTTTCGTTTGTCCCGCCTCGTCCACGCTTGCCGTTCCCGATATCAGCAACATCGACTTGTCGCCAAGATCGAAGCGGATACCACGACTGAACGAGGAGGGCCTGGCATAGTTCCAGGCCTCGTTGAGAACGGCACCGGCACACATGGCGTGCTTCACGATGTGATCCGCTCTCGAGCAAGCTCCGTACAAGGGCGAGTTGTTCACGATGTCATCTTCGGCCGACAAGATGCCGAGCGCCATCATTTCATCGCGCTCACCAAACGTGACGCGGGTATCCGGTGACAATACATCGAGCGCAGTCATGATTTGCCGTCCGTCGTTGGGTCACATGCGAGAGGAACATGATTCAGACTTTCACCTCATGGACGGCTCGTGCACAAAGAACGTTAACTGCGGTTTGTTGGTCGTGGCACGCACGATCTCTCATAGGAATTATTGTGTCGCTGTTTCCCTCTCACACGTGCCGGTAATTCCCCTTCATTCACGTAAGCGTTTCCCGTGCAGCAGATGCTAGTGGTCTGTAACAGATGATTGTTTGGTATCATTGGCACCCCGGCGAAAGCCGCGGTCCATGTTTGCCTTGAGAAGAATGGACCCCGGCTTCCGCCGGGGTGACAAACATTCCCGGCGAATGATCGGGCGGGAATCTCCTTACGTACTTCGCCGGATAATCCTGACAGCGGCGGAGAGCAAGACGGTTTACTCTAGATGGAGCTTGTTGCGTCGCGCGCGCGACATCGCTCGACAGGAGGGCCACTGATGTTCCAAATCCGAATTCATGGGCGCGGTGGCCAGGGGGTTGTAACTGCCGCCGAGCTCCTGTCGATCGCGGCCTTTCTGGATGGAAAGAGCGCGCAGGCATTCCCCAGCTTTGGCGCCGAGCGCACCGGTGCCCCGCTGACAGCATTCTGCCGCATCGACGGCAAACAAATTCGGCTGCGCGAACCGGTAATCAGTCCCGACGCACTCATCATACAGGACGCCACTCTGCTGCATCAAACAGGCACGCTCGAGGGTCTGAGTGAAGGCGGCTTTCTTCTCATCAATTCGAGCAAGGACCTTGCCGCGCTCGGACTGCTCACTGTCGCGGCTCGCTTACCGGACGGTCACTGCGTCGCCGTTCCGGCCTCGGAGATCGCTCTTGAATTCATCGGCAAAGACTTTCCCAACGCAGTTCTTCTGGGAGCGTTCTCCGCCATGACTGGCCAGGTGGAACTCGAGTCGGTGCTCGCCGCGATTCGCAGGAGATTCCCGGGCAATTCCGGCGAAGCCAACGCGAAGGCAGCCACCGCGGCATTCCAGAAGCTGAAGGCAACAAGAGAGGCAGATCATGCTTTCGCAGATTGAAGGCTCACGAGCGGTTGCGGAAACCGTCGCACTGTGCCGGCCGGAAGTGATCTGTGCTTACCCGATCACACCCCAAACACACATCGTTGAGGCGCTCTCCGAAATCGTGAAGGCCGGTATACTCCATCCTTGCGAATTCATCAACGTCGAGAGTGAATTCGCCGCTTTGAGCGTGGCGATCGGCGCGTCCGCGGCTGGGGCGCGCGCATACACAGCCACATCCAGCCAGGGGCTGCTGTTCATGTGCGAGGCAGTCTACAACGCCGCCGGCCTTGGGCTCCCAATAGTGATGACTATAGGGAATCGCGCCATTGGCGCACCGATCAACATCTGGAACGACCACTCCGACTCGATGTCGATGCGCGATGCAGGATGGCTGCAGCTTCATGCAGAGACCAATCAGGAGGCTGCCGACCTGCACATCATCGCCTTCCGTTTGGCAGAAGAACTTTCGCTTCCGGTGATGGTCTGCATGGACGGTTACATTCTCACGCACGCGTACGAGGCGGTGGACCTGCCCACTCAGGAACAGGTGGATCAGTTTCTTCCTCCATACGAGCCTCGCCAGTTGCTCGACCCCAGCGCGCCGATTTCCATAGGTGCGCTCGTCGGGCCGGAGGCATATATGGAGGTGCGCTACCTGCTTCACGCGAAACAGCTCGATGCGATCGAACGACTCCAGCGGCTGAGCGGCGACTTCGCTGAATCGTTCGGCAGGAGAGCGGGAGGGTTGCTCAAGAATTACCGCACCGAAGATGCAGAGACCATCGTGATCGCCCTTGGCTCCGTGAATGGCACGATCCAGGAGGTAGTGGACAAGCAGCGTCAAGATGGGATCGCGATGGGATCGGTGAGCCTGTGTTGCTATCGGCCCTTCCCCATGCTGGCCGTTCGCGAAGCGCTCAAGCATGCGCAGCGCGTGATAGTCGTTGAGAAATCGCTGGCGCTAGGCACGGGAGGGATGCTGGCCGCCGACGTACACATGGCGCTCGGAGGTCTCGACATACCCACCCATACCATCATCGCTGGTTTGGGTGGGCGATCCATTCCCATGTCCGCGCTGGATGGCGCGCTCAGAGCGGCTGCGCATCAATACATCGGGCCAGTCACTTTCCTTGATCTGAAATGGGATCTCGTTTCACGTCAGATGCAGCGCGAGCTTAACGCGCGGAAAAGCGGGCCCGTTGCCGAGAATCTTCTGCGTGATCTGAGCACGGCCACTTCGCCAAACCTCTAACGAGGAACGATTGCCATGACGCATGCAACGGTCAAGTTCTATCAGACAGGGACGTTCACAGCAGGTAATCGACTCCTCGACGCGTCACTGCGCTCGATCCAGTCCGATACAGGGAGAACTAATGCAATCACCTGTGGCCACCGGGCGTGCCGGGGATGCGGCGAAGCGCTGGGCGCCCGCTTCGTGGTCGACGCAGCAATGCGCGCGACGGATGGTCAACTGATAGTCGCCAATGCGACAGGATGTCTGGAGGTCTTTTCAACGCCGTACCCCGAGTCCGCGTGGCAGGTGCCGTGGCTGCATTCTCTCTTTGGTAACGCACCGGCGGTCGCCACCGGTATCGCCGCGGCAATGAAGGTGAAAGGGAAGAAAGTGCGTGTGCTGGCGCAGGGTGGTGATGGGGGGACGGTGGATATCGGATTGGGATGCCTCTCCGGGATGTTCGAGCGCGGCGATGATGTTCTATACGTCTGTTACGACAATGAAGGCTACATGAACACTGGGGTGCAGCGTTCCAGCGCCACGCCGGCTGCAGCACGCACTTCCACAACACCCGCGCTTGGTGACGATCCCGGCGCATCAATGACGCAGGGAAAGAGCGTGCCCCTCATCGCAATGGCGCACGGGATCCCATATGTGGCAACGGCCTCAGTCTGCAATATTCGCGACCTGGAGCACAAGGTGCTGCGGGCCATGACGTTCAACGGAGCGCGCTACATCCACGTGCATGTTCCTTGTCCATTGGGTTGGGTGATGGGCCCGGGAGAAACGGTGAAGGTTGCGCGACAAGCGGTGGAGTGCGGGTTGTTTCCGCTCTTTGAAGCCGAGTACGGCGAGATCGTTGACCGAACAAGAATCCGCCGCATCATTCCGGCTGAGGAATACCTGAAGTCGCAGCGGCGCTTCGCGCACCTCTTCACGCCGCAACGCGATGAGGTGCGTCTGTCGGCCATCCAGGCGATTGCCGACCATAATATCGCGCGCTTTGACCTGAGTCCTGCCAACCCCAAAGAGATGAGCGTCCCGTGATCAAGCCATTCGCCATCACACTCGATCCTGCGTCGAGCTTTAACAACCGCACAGGTACGTGGCGCACGGAACGCCCGGTTTATGTGGACAGGCTCCCTCCATGCAACAGTGCCTGCCCCGCTGGAGAGGATATCCAGGGATGGCTCTATCACGCGGAGGCTGGCGATTACGAAACAGCATGGCGGTCGCTGGTGAGAAACAATCCGATGCCCGCGGTCATGGGCCGCGTTTGCTACCATCCGTGTGAAGATTCCTGCAACCGCGCGCTACTGGACGAGGCGGTGAACATCCACGCCGTCGAGCGCTTTCTGGGCGATGAAGCCATCCGACACGGTTGGACCTTCGAGGCACCGGCTGGCACGAGTGGGAAACGGATACTCGTCGTTGGCGCCGGACCATCCGGCGTGTCGGCGGCCTACCAGCTGCGCCGCGCCGGCCATGCGGTCACTGTTTACGAAGCCGGCCCGGTTGCCGGAGGGATGCTGCGTTTCGGAATTCCGAAGTATCGGCTGCCGCGCGATGTACTCGATGCCGAAGTCGCCAGAATTGCGGCACTGGGCGTTGAATTCGTGTTCGGCCGCAGGGTCGACGATTTCGAAGTTGAGATGAAGAACGGCGCATTCGATGCCGTCTTCCTCGCCGTGGGCGCGCATATCGGTAAGCGCACGTCGATTCCCGCCCGCGATGCAAATCGAATCCTGGATGCCGTCACGTTCTTGCGGAGCACGGAGTCGGAGGCCGGTCCCCCGCAACTCGGCAGGCGCGTGGTTGTATATGGCGCCGGCAACACCGCGATGGATGTTGCGAGGTCCGCCAAACGGCTGGGCGCCACAGAATCACTCATAGTGTATCGGCGAACGCGCCAGCAAATGCCGGCTCACGACTTCGAGCTCGAGGAAGCACTCGAGGAAGGAGTGAAGGTCAGGTGGCTCTCGACAATCAAGGAGGAGACTGGCAGCGGCAACTTCGTCGTCGAAAAGATGGCGCTCGATGAGAAAGGACATCCGCAGCCAACGGGAGTGTTCGAGAGCGTGGAAGCTGATACGCTGATACTCGCGCTCGGCCAGGACGTGGATCTCACTCTGGTGCAAAAGGCGAAGGGGATGCAGATCGAAGATGGCGTCGTCAGCGTGGACGCTCAGATGATGACCGGGATTGCCGGCGTATTCGCGGGTGGTGACATGGTGCCCGCGCAACGCACCGTGGCCGTGGCGATTGGACATGGCAGGAAAGCGGCACGCAACATTGATGCGTGGCTGCGCGGTTCGATGTATCAACCGGATCCCAAACACGAGCTGGCGGACTTCGCGAAGCTCAATACATGGTACTACACCGACGCGCCAAAGATGCTGCAGGTGGCGCTGAACGCGAGCCGCAGGCGAACTGGCTTCGAGGAGGTGACATCCGGGCTCGACGCGGGGAACGCGCTGTTCGAAGCAAGGAGATGCTTGTCGTGTGGCAATTGCTTCGAGTGTGACAATTGTTATGGAGTATGCCCCGACAACGCCGTTGTCAAACTCGGCGCGGGAAAGCGATACGAGTTCAATCTGGATTACTGCAAGGGATGTGGACTATGTGCCACTGAGTGCCCTTGCGGAGCGATCAGAATGATTACGGAGTAGCAGCAACTCACACGACAAGCAGGTCAGCTTTTCACCTACCCTCCTTGGGTGATCGCCCCGACTGTCGCGCGTGTTGGCCGAGAGCATCATAATGTCGGCGCATTGCGGCGCCTTCGGAGGAGGCGGGAGCTTGAAGATCCGGCGGCATCGCAGTGCTGCTTGTGATTGACGACTGTGTCGAGGCCACTTGGTCGGAGTCATCACCGATCATGGCGTGTTCAACCGTAAAGCTCGGGGGCGCTTCGATGAAACGCATTTCAACGCTGATGCCAGCGGCGGTCCTTCTTGGGCTGGTTCTCATAGCCGCCTGCACAAGTGACAAAGTCAACGCGCCGAATGGTGGCGCGACCTTCGTCGCTGTTCAAACGATCCTCACCGGTAACTGCAGTGCGTGCCACGGCGCCCTTTCTGGTCGCTTCTTTCAGGTCACCATGGACTCCGCGCAGTTGCAGCAGTCCGGACTGGTTAATCCCCTCGACCCATCCCAGAGCCTGATTATTCTCAAGCCGACCAACACGATGCCGCACGGCGGCGGCTTGATCGCGGGTTACACCGCGGAGAACCAGACGCTGGTGAGCGAGTGGATTGCAAGGCTCCCGCTGCCCTCGCCAAGTGTGGTCGAGGCAATCAAGGTTGGAGTCGGCACGTCGACACCACCGCCGACCGTTGACGGCTTTTTCGATCTGGTGTGGGACCGCGCGTCCCGCGTTCGCCTGCGCGTGGCAGACGGCTGGGGCGATGCTGAGTTCGTGACGCTCCAGGCGGCATATGACGACACTTACCTCTACATGCTGGTGGTCTGGGACGACGATAAGGCGAGCATACGGCGCCAGCCCTGGGTCAAACAGGCGGACGGCTCGTGGAAAACGATCGCCGGAAAGAGCCCGCTCCCGGCCGCAGAGGTCAGCTGGGCGGAGTACATGGGCGCGGGTTTCAACGAGGAAGACGCCTCGCGGTTCAACTACGAGGACAAGATGGCGATCATGT
>CAZKXZ010000054.1:0-36740 GCA_964556695.1 uncultured Gemmatimonadales bacterium | reverse complement strand
AAAATGATCGCCAACAAGGGGCGACTCGCGGGCCTCGCCGATATCCTCGGCGCCACCGATATAGAGAATGTTCAGGGAGAGATCCAGCAAAAGCTGGACGTGCTCGCCAACGAGATAATCGTCAAGGCGCTGGATCACGCCGGACGTCTCGCTGCGATGGCGTCAGAAGAGGACGAAGACATTATTCAGATTCCCGACAAGTTCGCCAAGGGGAAATACTGTCTGCTCTTTGATCCTCTCGACGGGTCGTCCAACATCGACGTCAACGTTCCCGTTGGCACAATTTTTTCCGTGGTGCGAAGAGTCTCCACGGGTGATCGCGCGGAAATGTCCGACATGCTTCAGCCTGGGCGAGAGCAGGTCGCCGCCGGATATATAGTCTACGGGTCCAGTACAATGATGGTGTACACGACCGGGCAGGGAGTGCACGGCTTCACGCTGGATCCTACCCTCGGCGAGTTTCTGCTCTCGCATCCCAATATCTGCATTCCCGACCCGGGGAGGTATCTCTCAGTAAACGATTCCTATCAGCAAAGCTGGGATGATCAGACCAGGGCACTCATGCTTCGCTACCGCGGAATGGACGGTGTGAGGAGGCCGATGAGCGTGCGTTATGTTGGGTCGCTCGTGGCTGATTTTCACCGCAATCTGCTCGGCGGCGGAATTTTTGCTTATCCCGCGAACACGAAGAATCCCAAGGGCAAGTTGCGACTGCTCTACGAGGCGAATCCGCTCGCGCTCATCGTTGAGCAGGCCGGCGGGGCGGCAAGCAACGGGCGCTGCAGAATACTCGACGTCATTCCCACGCACTTGCACCAGCGCACGCCGTTGTTCATTGGCAGCAAGTCCGACGTGCAGTCCGCGAACGAGATTCTCGCCGGCAGTAAAGCGCACGACTGATGGCGCGAAAGAGTGCGTCTGGTGAAATAGAGTCGCCATCGGGTGTCCCGCTCAAGGAAGTCTACCGTCCCGACGACGCGCCCCTTCAATACGAGACTGACCTCGGCGACCCCGGGGATTTTCCATTCACACGCGGCGTACAGCAGTCGCTCTACAGAGGGAAACTCTGGACCATGCGGCAGTATGCCGGATTCGGTAGCGCCGCCGAAACGAACGCACGCTTCCGCCACTTGCTCGACGCGGGGCAAACCGGACTCTCGGTAGCCTTCGATCTTCCCACCCAGATGGGCCTCGATTCCGACTCGCCGCTGGCCCAGGGTGAGGTTGGCAGAGTGGGGGTGGCGATTGATACCGTTGATGACATGCACACTTTGCTCGACGGACTGCCGCTCGAGAAGGTGTCCACGTCGATGACAATAAATGCCACCGCAGCGACGCTGCTGGCGATGTATATCGTCGTTGGTGAAGAGCGCGGAATTCGTCGCGATCAGCTGAGTGGCACCGTGCAGAACGACATCCTCAAGGAGTACATCGCGAGAGGGACCTATATATATCCCCCCGCTCCCAGCCTTGCGCTCGTGAGTGAGACATTTCGGTTTTGCGCCGCAGAGGTGCCCGCTTGGAATCCAATATCCATTTCGGGCTACCACATCCGCGAGGCAGGAGCCACCGCGGTCCAGGAAATAGCGTTCACCCTCGCGAACACCGTCGAGTATGTACGCAGCGCATTAGCCGCGGGGCTGGATATCGAGACCTTCGCTCCGCGCCTCTCATTCTTTTTCGCGTCACACAACGACCTTTTCGAAGAGGTGGCAAAGTTCCGTGCCGCAAGAAGGATGTTCGCGCGTGTAATGCGTGAACAATTCGGGGCATCCGATAAATCATGCCGCATGCGCTTTCACGCGCAGACCGGAGGAGTGACGCTCACCGCGCAGCAACCACTGAACAATGTTGTGCGCGTAACAGTGCAGGCCCTGGCTGCGACACTGGGTGGAACTCAATCGCTTCATACCAACGGTTACGATGAAGCACTCTCACTCCCAACTGCGGAAGCGGCCACGATCGCGCTCAGAACGCAGCAGATTCTTGCGTTCGAAAGTGGAATAGCGGGAACGGTCGATCCTTTGGCAGGCAGCTACTATGTAGAAGCGCTTACGTCCGAGCTCGAAAAACGCGCGACTGAACTTCTCACGCGTGTAGAAGAAATTGGCGGCGCGGTGCACGCAGTGGAACAGGGCTTCTTCCAGGAAGAGATCGCACGCAGCGCGTACGAGCAGCAGATGCGCGTAGAGCGAGGCGAAACAGTAGTAGTGGGAGTGAACCGCTTCGCGGACGAACAGGATCCCCCGGTCATTCAGCTGCCCGACTACAAGAGTCTGGAGCAAGGCCAGGTCGCGCGACTGCGAGAGGTAAGATCCAAGCGTGACGCATCCGTAACCAAGGCCGCGCTCAGGAATCTGAGCGAGAAAGCGGCGCGGGTCGCAAAGGACGGCGCGGAAGGATTGATGCCGATCATAGTGGACGCCGTGCGCGCGCGTGCTTCAGTTGGCGAAATCTCCGACACCCTCAAGGAAAAGTGGGGCGCACACAAGCCGGGATAGCAAACGCTGTCATAGATTCCACACTGAGTTCTTGTGTGCGCTACCCAACGCAACTATTTTGCGACATTACATCACAACCGCTAAGTCAATTATTGATGCCAACTTACGAGTTCCGCTGTCCTGCTGGTCATGAATTCGAACAGCTCTTCCGCAAGATCAGTGATTCGCCCTACACACTGCCGTGTCCGACTTGCGGCCAACCCGCTCAGCGAAAGATTTCGGGAGGAACCGGACTTCATTTCAAGGGCGCAGGTTTCTACATCACCGATTACGGAAAGGATGGCAAGAAGGATCAGCGAGACGCTACCAGCTCCAAGTCGCCACCGGTGAAGAGCGAGCCAGCTGCACCAGCATCAGAATCATCCAGCGGCGAAAAAACCGGCAGGAGTTCGGAAGGTGCAAAGAGCGAGTCCTCACCCGCCAAGTCGAGTGATTCCACCCCCGCGCCTCCCAAGGGTGGCGCGAAATCCGAACCCGGCAAGGGCGGCGCGAAATCCGAATGATGGAAACCGCGCTCATCATTGATGAGCTGACGAGGGTGGGACGCGAAATTGGTGAAGGCAACGATGCGCTGCCCGCGCCCAGCATTGAGCGCCCCAGAGATCCCGACCACGGCGACTGGGCAACGAACTACGCGATGATTCTTGCGCGACCCCTTCGCAAGAAGCCGCTCGAAATAGCAAAGGACATTGTTTCGCGATTCAATGCAGCTGCCGCCGGCGTGAGCGCTGTGGAAATCGCGGGCCCGGGATTCATCAACTTTCGCGTCGCAAGTGGTTCAATGGCGCGACACCTCGCAGCCATCATTGCTGCCGACGATTCGTTCGGAGAGAACGACTCGGGTGGCGGCCAGCGGGTGGTCGTCGAGTTTGTCTCGGCGAATCCAACGGGCCCGCTACATGTTGGCCACGGCCGGCAAGCAGCGCTCGGCGACTCGATCTCAGCGTTCCTGCAATCGACCGGATGGAATGTCTCGCGCGAGTTCTATTACAACGACGCTGGTGTGCAGATAGAGAAGCTGGCGCAAAGCGTCTGGCTGCGAGCCGCGGAACTCTGCGGGGTTGACGTAACCATCCCCGAAGGTGGCTACCATGGCGACTACATCCGCGAGATCTCGCGCAAATACCTCGAGAGTAATGGCGCGAGCGTGACAAAGGAGGTCTGGGCCGCGGGCGCGGCCGCAATTGCCCGCGGTGAGCCCAATGGTGCTGACGCCGGCGCGCTCCAGCGAACTCGCGACTTCGCCGTGAAAGAACTGCGTGCCGAACAGGATGCTGACCTGCAGGCATTCGGCGTTTCGTTCGATACCTATTTCCTGGAATCATCGCTGTACTCGTCGGGAAGGGTCGAGTCCACGATCGCCGCGCTTACCGCGCGCGGCATGTTGTACGAGAAGGACGGCGCGCTCTGGCTCCGCACAACCGCATTTGGCGACGACAAGGATCGAGTTGCGCGCAAAAGTGACGGCACGTACACCTATTTTCTACCTGACGTTGCCTACCACGTTACCAAATGGGAGCGTGGCTTTCGTCGCGCAATCAATGTGCAGGGTTCGGATCATCACTCTACTGTGACTCGTGTGCGCGCCGGCCTGCAGGCTCTGGGCATCGGGATGCCGAATAAGTATCCAGACTATGTGTTGCACCAGATGGTGACCGTGATGTCAGCTGGAGAAGAGGTGAAGATCTCAAAGCGCGCCGGCAGCTATGTGACGGTGCGCGACCTGGTGGACTGGGCGGGCCGCGATGCTGTCCGTTATTTCTTTCTCATGCGAAAGGGCGATTCACATTTGGTCTTCGATCTGGATCTGGCGCGCTCCCAGTCGGAAGAGAATCCTGTCTACTACATACAAATGGCGCACGCGCGCATGTGCGGGATATTCCGTGTTGGTGAACTGGACCGCTCCGCGATAACGGGCGAGGGCGTCGACTACTCGGTGCTCGACAGCGATGAGGAGCGTGAGATCGTCAAGGCGCTTCTGGATTATCCGGAGGTCGTCTCAACGGCGGCCGAAGCGCTCGAACCACATCGCATGGCCGCGTACCTTCTTGAGACGGCACGCAAGGTTCATCTGTGGTATCACAAGGCTCATGTTCTGCTCGAAGGGAACGATGAGCGCACGGTTGCATTGCGCGACGCGCGACTGGTTCTGGCACGTGCAGCGCAGATTGTACTTCGCAACGGCCTGGTATTACTGGGCATTTCATCACCCGAGAGGATGTGACGCAGCATGACTGTTCTTGTCGTCGGATCCGTGGCGCTCGACACTGTCGAGACTCCATTTGGTACTGCGGACGAAGTCATCGGCGGCTCGGCGGTGTTCTTCTCCGCCTCCGCTTCGCATCTCACCGACGTTCAGGTGGTTGGCGTCGTCGGTGACGACTATCCAATCGCGAAGCTTGAGCCGCTGGTGAAGCGTGGCGTAGACTTCGCCGGCCTCGAAAAAGCAAAGGGTGCCTCGTTCCGTTGGCGTGGTCGCTACCGCCACGATCTCAATACGGCTGAGACTCTCGACACGCAGCTCGGTGTGTTCTCTCACTTTCAGCCGCGCGTGCCCGAGCAATTCAGGAACGCGCCCTTCCTCTTCCTTGGAAACATCGATCCTCGTTTACAGCTCGATGTTCTGCGGCAAGTCGAGCGTCCCAGGCTGGTGGCATGCGACACAATGAATTTCTGGATCGAGAGTCGCCGCCCCGAGCTGATCGAACTTCTGGGGAAAGTAGATGTGCTCATGCTCAACGACGGAGAGGCACGGCAACTCTCCGGGAAGGCCAATCTCCTGAAAGCAGCGACCTGGCTTTTGCAGCAAGGCCCGCGGCACGTGGTAATAAAGAAGGGGGAACATGGAGCGCTCATGTTCACCGGTGAGTCCATCTTTTTTGCACCAGCTTTCCCGCTCGAGGATATCTTCGATCCGACGGGAGCGGGTGACTCGTTCGCCGGAGGGTTCATCGGGTATCTCGCAAAGACTGGCGACATCTCCGATGCCGGGTTGCGTCGTGCCGTGGTGCACGGGTCGGCGATGGGGTCGTTCGCGGTCGAGCGATTCTCCATCGAGCGCCTTCTCGAAATAAACGTCGCCGACATAGACGCACGTGTACGCGATTTCCATCGACTGGTGAACTTCGATCGGGAGCTCGCGTGATGCGGCGTGATGCTACCGCGATTGAAACATGGATTCCGGCTTTCGCCGGAATGACAGGACTCGTTTGTCATTCCGGCGAAAGCCGGAACCCATTTTGCGTGATTCTGCCAGAATGAGCCGCATGGATTACGCGTCGGCGGGCGTCGACCTGCAAGCAGCAGGTGATGCGAAAGAACGCATCCGGAAGATTGTCGAGTCGACATTCACCGCGGGCGTCGCAGGTGCATTCGGTGGTTTTGGCGGCATGTTCCGCATGCCCGGCACTCCTGAGGGCGGTAACGGCACCATTCTGGTTGCCAGCGCCGATGGCGTAGGCACAAAAATCAAGGTTGCTCTCGCAGCGAACAAACATGGCACGATCGGGCACGACCTCGTAAACCACTGCGTCAACGACATTCTGGTACAGGGAGCAACGCCTCTCTTTTTTCTGGACTATGTCGCGTTCGGCGAGCTGGTGCCGGCTGTGGTGGAGAGCGTGGTTTCCGGAGTTGCCGCCGGCTGCAGGGAGAACGGTTGCGCGCTGATTGGCGGTGAAACTGCGGAGATGCCCGGGTTGTATCAGCCGCCCGATTACGATCTGGCCGGATTCATAGTCGGCTCGGTGCGCGAACAATCAGTTCTTGGGTCAATGCGGGTGCGCGAGGGCGATGCGCTGGTCGCGCTCGCCAGTTCAGGGTTGCACACCAACGGATACTCGCTCGCGCGCAAAGTTGTATTCGAAAGAATGGGGCTCACTGTCGCTGATCAGTTTCCGGGAGAAAATGCCACCGTTGCTGAAGTCTTGCTGCGCATCCATCGCTCCTACCTCCGCACACTCGCTCCGCTGCTCGACAGGATTCATGCGATGGCGCATATCACAGGCGGCGGCATTCCCGGCAATCTCAATCGCGCTCTGCCACCGCAGTTTTCGGCGCTGGTGCAGCGCTCATCGTGGACGACTCCCAACTTGTTTCAGGTGCTGCAGGCACATGGTGGCATGGACTCTGCCGAGATGTACAGCGCCTTCAACATGGGAGTGGGTATGGTTGTCATTTGCGATCCGAGCGATGCAGGAGCGGTGCTGGCCAGCGCGACTCAGAATGGAGTAGCTGCGTGGAATGCAGGTCGTATCGTTGCTGGCGATGGTACCGTGGTGTGGGGCTAGGTGGCCACAATGGGAAGAAATGAATCGTCTCGTCATTCCGCTAAACGAACGTCACCCCGGCGGACGCCGGGGCGGAATCCATGTTGGAAGAGAAAATGGATTCCGGCATTCGCCGGAATGACAAGGAAGAGCTGCCTCGTCGGCTTGCCAGCACTTTTGGCGCTAGTCGCATCAGATGGCAACGCTCAAAGCCCCTCGCCACAGTGCTCCCAGCTTTTCACCGCGGACGCATGCCAGAAGTCGGTTGACCTCTTCCTCTACCTCGCGCCGCAGCTGGGAACGGTAATCGCTGGCGGTAGTCCGGTAATGGGCCAGGGGCAGGTGTTGTCATTTATCGGCAGCGGGCGCTCCATTCCAGGCATCAGCGTTGGATTGAGGGTGAATATTCTCAATGCGTCCATCCCCGATCTCACCAATGTGCCCTTCTCACTCGTCGGCACCTCCAACTCAACTGCGATTCCTGTGGCTGATCGCATGGTATTCGGCCCAACGATTGATGCTGCGGTGGGATTGTTCCGGGGTATTCCGCTGGCAACAACGGACATACTCGGCGTGGACCTGCTCCTGTCGGCGTTGTATCTCCCGGACATCGATGAAAGTGACGTTCATGTGCGTACCGAAGGCTCTGGGCTCAAATTCGGATGGGGTGCGAGGCTGGGACTGTTGCAGGAGACCATTCTCACACCCGCGGTGACCGTATCATTCTTGCGGCGCCAGCTTCCAACCGTGAACGTTACATCCAGCACGCAGGGAGCGAACGACGTCGATCTTACCATTTCCCGCCTTCGAAAAACCACGGACAGCTGGCGCGCGATTGCGAGCAAGAGCTTCGTTGGATTTGCTGTTGCGGTCGGGGGTGGTGTGGACAACTACGATTCCGGCGCGACCGTGGCGGCCAACGTGAACGGTACAGCAACCGGTCCGTTCACATTATCGCAGCAAGTAACGCGCACAAACTTCTTCGCCGATGTCACGATTCAACTGGGCAAGTTCAGATTATCGGGCGAGCTGGGTCGCGTGCAGGGGGGAGACATTCACACCTACAATGAATTCAGCGGTCCCAAACCAGATGCGGCGCGCATCTACGGATCGTTGGGCGCACGCATGACCTTCTGAATCTGTGACAGAGTCCGCCGACAGGCGTTTCATGCGCGCTGCGTTGCGCCTTGCGGAGAAGGGATGGGGCCGGACGTTCCCCAACCCGATGGTCGGCGCGATCCTGGTCAAGGATGGAAAAAATGTCGGCGAGGGTTACCACGCAGGTTTCGGTGAGGATCATGCTGAAGTAGCTGCGCTCCGCATGGCGGGCGAACGAGCCAAAGGTGCGACTCTTTTCGCAACGCTCGAACCTTGCAACCATCAGGGTCATACTCCGCCCTGCTCGTCTGCGATTATTGCGGCAGATGTGGCGCGCGTTGTGATCGCCGTCCGTGATCCCAACCCGATAGCAGGTGGGGGAATGGAGCGCTTGCGCGATGCCGGAATTGCCGTAGACGACGGAATCGAATTATTGCGCGCGCGCGAATTGAACGCGCCCTTCTTCAACTCGTTCCGATCCGACAGGCCATGGATCACTCTCAAGCTGGCAATGTCGCTCGACGGTGCCATCGCCGACTCCGCGCGGTCACCCGGCTGGCTCACCTCAGCCAGAGCGCGCAACATGGTGCATCGCATGCGCGCTGGAGTTGATGCAGTTGGTGTTGGACTGGGAACGGTTCTCGCCGACAATCCTGCGTTGACCGCGCGTGGTTCCACGAAGCCGAGGGTGGCACCGGTGAGAATTGTTTTCTCGCGGAGCGGCGCATTGCCACCCGATTCGGTACTGGCAACTACAACCGAGCGGGCCCCGACATGGCTTGTTGCTTCAACGCACGGCGTACCTGAGGCGGAAAAGCTGCAGGAGCAGGGTGTCCGAATCATCGCGGCCAGCGATCTGCATGAAGCAGTGCGTATTCTCGCGTCGCAGGGGATTACCTCACTGCTGATAGAGGGAGGAGCACAGATCGCCGCAGCGTTTCTCGATGGCGGGCTGGTGGACAGATTGACTATCTTTCGAGCGCCTCTCATTCTGGGCTCAGGGAGCCTGAACGCGTTCGCCGGCGTTCGGCCCGGAGTCGTTGCGGACGCGCTGCGGATGCCGGTTGTGGAAACGAAGTTGCTCGGCGCCGATGGTATGACCACATACGCTCTTTCAAGCCTCTGATGTTCACTGGTCTCGTCGTATCTGTCGGCAGGATAGATGGCATTGAGTCCAGTCCGGCGGGACTCGAATTGCGCGTGAGCTGTGATTTCAGCGATCTCGCAGTTGGTGAAAGCATCGCAGTCAACGGTGCCTGTCTCACGGTGCGCAGCTTTCAGCCTGGCGCGTTCACTGCTGCAGCGATCGTCACTACACTGGAGCGAACCGGAATCGGGCACTGGAAGAAGGGGCGGCGCGTTAACCTCGAAAGGGCGCTCAAGGTGGGCGACCGGCTGGGCGGGCATTTGCTGCAGGGTCATGTGGATTGCGTGGGTCGCGTTGCGGAAGTTGAGAAACGCGGCGACGCTACGCTTGTGAATGTGGTGTTGGAGAGTGATGTATGGGAGTTGCTGGCCCCGCGGGGCTCGATAGCGCTGGACGGTGTGAGTCTCACGGTTAATGAACTCCCCACTCGCGGTTCCGTTGAGGTCTCCCTCATTGAGCACACCCTGTCGCATACAGCGCTGGCGGATGTGGCAGTTGGAGACGAGGTTCATGTCGAGGCAGACATCCTGGGCAAACACGTGCGCCATTTGTTATCGCCATATCTGGAAAAACTGATTGCAGAAGGGTTGAGGGAATGATTGCATCGAGCATTAACCGCGGAGCGGGGACTGCGTTCACGGGAACGGCGGGTTCGGGAACGACGGAGCAGGAACCGCGGATAAGGACACGGCGTTCAACGACGTTCATCGTCGTTCCACTTCCGCCGTTCCCGAACCGCCGTTCCCGCACCCGCAGTCCCCGTGAACGCAGTCCCCGCTCCGCAGTCAGCGATGCGAATTCCCAGAATTCCGCGATGAACCAAGTATTGATCAAGGTCACGATCTAGATGCCATTCGGAACAATTGAGCAGGCCATCGCGGACATAGCCGCCGGGAAATTTGTGGTGGTTGCGGACGATGAAGATCGCGAGAACGAAGGCGATCTTATTTGTGCGGCACAGCTCATCACCGCGGAAATGGTCAATTTCATCGTGCGCGAGGCCAGAGGGACGATGTGCGTTGCCCTCACTCCCGAACGGTGTGATCAGCTGGCGCTGCCGCAGATGTCCGAGCGCAATCAGGACGACTACCGCACGGCATTCACCGTTACGGTCGATGCTGCCAGACGTTTTGGCATCTCGACGGGCATCAGCGTGCAGGATCGCGCCAGAACAATTCAGGTTCTTGTCGACCCTGCATCAATTCCATCGGACCTGCAAAGGCCCGGTCATGTGAACCCGTTGCGATCGCGAGGTGGAGGGGTACTGCAGCGTGTCGGGCACACCGAAGCTGCCGTAGATCTGGCGCGCATGGCGCACCTCACTCCTGCTGGTGTGATCTGCGAGATCATGAACGAAGACGGGACGATGGCGAAGAGACCGCAGCTCGAAGCCTTCGCGAAGAAACACGGCCTAACAGTTATCAGCGTCGCGGATCTCGTAGCCCATCGGCTGAAAAACGAGCGACTTGTGCATCGCGTCGCAGAAGCTGCACTGCCGACAGATTTCGGCGGATGGCGCATTATTGGCTATCGCAACGATGTAGACAGCCACGAACATGTCGCTCTCGTCTATGGCGACGTAGCTGGCGGCGAGAACATTCTTGCGCGGATTCATTCGCGCTGCCTTACCGGCGACGTCTTTCACTCGAAGCGCTGTGACTGCGGCTGGCAACTCGAGACCGCAATGCAGATGATTGCCAGCGAAGGTCGCGGCGTCATCGTGTATCTTGATCAGGAAGGTCGTGGGATCGGGCTTCTGAACAAACTCAAAGCTTACGAGTTGCAGGACGGCGGAGCTGATACGGTTGAGGCCAACGAACGCCTTGGATTCAAACCCGATCTGCGCAACTATGGAATTGGCGCACAGATACTGCTCGATGTACAGGTCAAGTCGATCAGACCGATCACCAACAATCCGCGCAAACTCATTGGCCTGGACGGATATGGAATCAAGGTGTCCGAGCCCGTGCCAATAGTCTCGCCGCAAACAGATGACAACGTCGGCTACCTGATGACCAAGCGCAAAAAGTTGGGACACCTTATTCCGGACAATGACTGAAATCAGCGGCAGGACCTCAGGGCAGGGGGAGGGGCGCAGATTTGCGATCCTTGCCAGCAGGTTCAACGAAGAGATAACGCGCAAGCTGGTGGACGGTGCGTTCGATGCGCTCGTCAAGAACGGAGTCGCGTTCGAGAATGTCGATCTCGTTTGGGTGCCGGGTGCGTGGGAGATTCCCACTGCAGCGCGCTGGCTGATGGACAGCGACAGGTACAATGCAATCGTGGCCGTTGGCGCCGTCATTCGCGGCGAAACCCCTCACTTCGATTTCATCGCGAAGGCCGCTGCAACAGGGCTCGCAAAATCAGCCGCCGAATATGACGTCCCTGTTGGATTCGGAATTCTCACCTGCGACACCATGGAGCAGGCCGAGGCGCGAGCCGGTGGAGCGCATGGCAACAAGGGGTGGGACGCGGCAATGGCGGCGCTCGAGATGGCCGACCTTGCAAACATTCTGGAGAACGCGGCCGTCGATGAGGATTGAGACCCGCGCGCGCGCGCGTGTGCTTCAGGCCCTTTATGCGTGGGACATGCGCGGCGAACAAGATCTCAGAAAAGTTGCCGATCGTGTCTGGGATGACCTGCATGTTGGCCCGCAGGAACGGCGACTTGCCTCACTCATCATCGACAAGCTCGAGACTTCCGGTGCTGAGCTCGACGAAGAACTGAAAGCGGTGACGACAAACTGGCGATTGGAGCGACTGGGTGCCATCGAACGTTCCGTTCTGCGTCTGGGAGCGGCGGAACTCCTGCGCGCTGAAACACCACCGCGCGTGGTGATTCACGAATCAGTTCGCCTTGCCGAGCGTTACGGAACGGAGGCGAGCGCGCGTTTCGTCAACGGTGTGCTCGACGCTCTTGCCCGCAGGATGAACGTTCTCCGGTGAGAATCCTCGCGGTAAACTGGCAGGACGACCAGCATCCGCAGGCGGGTGGCGCCGAGATTCACCTCTTCGAGATTCTCGAGCGTCTCGCGAAGCGGGGTAACGAAGTGACGCTGCTTACCTGCGGCTGGCCCGGAGCGGAGCAGCGGCAGTTGCACCGCGGCGTTGACATTCATCGAGCTGGCAGTCGCCCCTCCTTTGCCCTTCACGCGCCGCGTTATTTCCGGCGCGAGCTTTCCCGAATTCCGTTCGACATTATTCTCGATGATATCAACAAGGTGCCGCTGTGCACTCCGCTCTGGAAAGGATCCACGCCGGTGGCGGCACTGGTGCCCCACCTTTTTGGAACCACCGCATTCAGTGAACTTCCAGCCCCGCTGGCCGCGATAGTCTGGCTCTCCGAACGGCCGCTCCCGATTGTCTACCGGCACTCGCTCTTTCACGCCATCAGTCGCAGCACCGCGGACGATCTGGTATCGCGTGGCGTGCGCCGCGACCGGATAACGGTCATCTACCCCGGAATTGACAGCAATCGGTACACTCCCGATGCGGCGCGACGTTCGCCTACTCCGCTCTTCGCGTATCTTGGAAGGCTCAAGCGTTACAAGGGCATCGATCTGGTCTTGCGAGCCTTCGCAGGCACTGCGGTACCTGGCGCCAGATTGGAGATAGCGGGAACGGGCGACTTCCGACCGGCGCTGGAAAGGCTGGCGCTCTCGCTTGGCCTGGAGGACAGGGTTTCTTTTCTTGGGTTCGTAACGGAGGAACAGAAGCTGGATCTGCTGCGGAGAGCGTGGTCGCTGGTGTTCACGTCGCCCAAAGAGGGGTGGGGGATCACCAATCTGGAAGCGCAGGCGTGCGGAACTCCTGTGATCGCTTCCGATTCCCCTGGCTTGCGCGAGTCGGTGCAGCCTGGCGTTTCCGGTCTGCTGGTGCCTCATGGCAACTTGCAGGCGCTCAGCGGCGCGCTGGACTCAATTGCCGCGTCACCTGAAACTGTACGCAACATGGGCCTGCGAGGGCGCGAATTTGCCAGGACATTTTCATGGGATCGCACAGCCGCGGAGACGGAACAGCATCTGAGGAGCGCGATTTCATTTGCGGCGGGAGGAGGACAGCAACGGTGAGCACGACAACGGTTGGAGCTCTATTCGACCTTCTCAAGACCGAGCTGGAACTGGAAGCGCT
Organism: uncultured Gemmatimonadales bacterium; assembly: GCA_964556695.1. Lineage (GTDB taxonomy): Bacteria > Gemmatimonadota > Gemmatimonadetes > Gemmatimonadales > Gemmatimonadaceae > CAZKXZ01. The sequence continues at coordinate 23,595 of CAZKXZ010000054.1, read as the reverse complement.
GGGAGTGGAACGGGGACTCGATCGCCCCGTCGAAAGCACAGAGGTTTCCAGTCCCGGTCTCGTTCTCGCCGGCTACTTCGAGCGTTTCCCGTCGCATCGCCTGCAGGTGTTGGGCGAAACCGAGATCAGCTATCTCTGTTCGCTTTCCGAAGAAGATCGCACCCGCCTTCTGGAGCGTTTCTTTTCATTTCCGGTGCCGTGCGTGTTCATCACGAAAGGCCAGCGCTTGCCACCGGGCATGCTCGAGATAGCGGAGAAGGCCAGTGTTCCTCTATTGCGCTCGGCGCTGCGAACGGCGGAGTTCTACACGCGCGCAAAATCAATCCTGGAAGGTCACTTCGCGCCCAGTACCACATTGCATGGTTCTCTCGCCGACGTATTCGGCGTGGGACTGCTTTTTGTGGGCCAAAGCGGCATCGGAAAATCCGAGTGCGTGCTCGACCTTGTGGAGCGCGGACACCGTTTGGTTGCCGACGACCTCGTCATCGTCACGCGACGTGCAGGCGATGTTCTCATCGCGCGCGGCCACGAGCAGCAGCGTCACTACATGGAAATCCGCGGAGTGGGGCTTATCGACGTTCCGGCCATCTTCGGGATACGCGCTGTGCGGCAGCAAAAGAGAATCGAAGTCGTGGTCCACCTCGCCGCATGGAACGAAACGGAAGTCGTCGATCGCACCGGACTGGATGGCACGACAACGCAGATTCTTGGCGTGGATGTGCCGCAAATAACAGTTCCCCTGAATCCCGGCAAGAACATTACCGTTGTCGCTGAAGTGATCGCGATGAATCATCTCCTGCTCTACAGCGGCGTGAGTCCAGCAGAACAATTCAATAATCGACTCATCAGACGGATGAGGGCCGCGTCGGAAGTGCGCCAGTACCTGCAGGAAGACAATGAGTAGCGGTGTGCGCGCTCTGGTTGTGGGACATGCAGGCTTCGCGGTCGGAATAGTCAGCGCGGTCGAGCAGATAACGGGGAACGGAGCGATGCTGGTGCCACTCTCGAACGTGTCTCTCGGTACCGATGGCATTGAGCAAATGGTGCGCGCCGCCCTTGCTGAGAATGGAATATCCGTTGTCTTCACAGATCTGCCCGCGGGAAGCGCGACGATGGCCGCACGTCGCGTGCAGCGATCGTTGCCGGGGCTTACCGTTGTCGCGGGAGCGAATCTGGCAGTACTGCTCGATTTCGTGCAGCGGCCCGATGAGCCATCGGAGCAATCGGCGCTCGAGGCGCTCGAACGGGGCAAGGCAACGATGATTGCTTTCAGGGCTGCCAATGCCAGTTGAGCTTTTTCGCGTCGACGATCGCCTTATCCACGGTCAGGTTGTTGTCGGATGGGCGCAGCCGATGCATGTCGGCTTCATAATGCTGGTCGACGATTCGGTCGCCGACAGCCAATGGGAGCAGGATCTCTACCGGATGGGCGTGCCGTCCGATATTGAACTCATTTTCGCCAGCGTTGCCAACGGGGCGGCGCGATTGCCGCAACTCGCGAAGGATGCCAGACGCGGCATCGTTCTTACGAGTGATGTGCAGACAATGGCGAGACTTCACGAAGGCAGCCCGACGTTCGCCGAGGTGAATCTCGGTGGGATGCACACGGGCCCGGGGCGGATTGCGTGTGCGCGCTATGTCTACCTCTCCTCCGCCGACGAGGAGCAGCTGCGGGCGCTTGCCGCGACTGGCGTGCGAGTGACCGCCCAGGACCTTCCGGTATCGAAACAGATTCCACTGGAGGAACTCATCGAACGCAAACGGGCTTCATGACGTTCATTGATTTGCTAATGGTGGCAATCCTGGGCGGCGTGCTGGCGCTCGACGCGGTTGGCGTAGCGCAGGTGATGGTCTCGCGTCCCATCGTCGCCGCGACTCTGGCAGGACTGGCATTTGGTTCGCCGGCGCACGGGTTGATCGTCGGTGTCATTCTCGAGATGCTCGCGATGGAGACGATGCCATTCGGCGCATCGCGCTACCTCGAATGGAGCTCCGGTTCCGTTGTCGGCGCGTTTGTCATCGCGAAGCTGCAAGGTATATCGCCAGCAGCGCTGCTCATCGCGCTCATCTGCGCACTCGGTACTTCGTGGCTGGCTGGCACCAGCATGATTGTTCTCAGGAAGCTGAACGGCAGGCTCGTTGCCGGTCGTCGCTCCGAGCTGGAGGCGGGTGCGGCTGGAGCTCTCGTCTCGCTGCAGCTCACCGGAATTGCACTCGATTTCCTGCGCGGAGCATTGGTTGCCTCGGTTGCGGTTCTCATTGCTGTTCCGCTCAGCGGATTGTTCATTGACACGGTCGTTGCATCTGATCGTGTCAGTGCGGCCGTGGTAGTTGCGTTGCCAACTTCGGTCGCACTCGCGGCCAGTTGGCGCATGTTCGCCACCGGTTCACGGCGCAGATTTCTGGTACTGGGAGGCGCGCTCGTCGGAGCCGCGCTGGTGTTCGCAACACGATAATGGCGCGAGAATCCACAGCACCTCCGCTCACATTCCAGCTGAGAATGAAGATGCTGGCCCGTTTGCTGCTCGTGCAGAGTTCATGGAATTACGAATCGATGCTCGGCACCGGGATGGGATTTGCAGTGGAGCCCGCGCTGCGAATGTTGCCCGGTGGCACGACTGGAAGCACATATCACGAAGCGCTGGCGCGGCAGAGCGGCTATTTCAACGCGCATCCATATCTCGCAGCGATCGCCGCCGGAGCTCTGGCGCGCGCTGAACTCGATGGCGAGGCCCCCCAGCGTATCACCCGATTCAGAACCGCTCTTTGCGGACCGCTCGGCAGTCTCGGAGATCAGCTCGTCTGGGCGGGGCTCCTTCCTCTCTGCTCGCTTGTGGCGCTGACACTCTACGGACTTGGCGCGGGGCCGCTGATTGTGGTGCTGGCTTTTCTGCTGATCTACAATGCGGGTCACATTTATCTCCGCGCATGGGGTCTCTCCGTCGGGTGGAAACACGGACTGGGAGTCGCTGCAGCGCTGGGCAGCCCCATCCTGAGACGCGGTCCTGCCTACATTTCGCGTACTGGTGCCGTGCTCACCGGGGTTGCGCTCCCCCTCGTTCTGCATCGGCTGACAGGTATTGAGTTGCACGCGACCGCCATCGTTCTCGTGGCTGCTGTGGGCTTCGCATTCGCACTGGTTTACTTCAAGGGTCGCGTCCAGGGATGGCGCGCCGCCCTGATCATTCTCTCGGCATACGCACTTCTCGCGGTGGTAATATGATGGTCGAGCGCGCCGTGGTCATCGCCAACAAGAATGGTTTGCACGCACGCCCCGCAGCGGCGATCGTCAAGCTTGCTTCGGCTTATGGCAGCCAGATCACCCTGAAACGCGATGATCTCGAGGTGAATGGAAAAAGCATCATGGGAGTGATGATGCTGGCCGCCGAGTGTGGAGCGACGGTTATTCTGCGCGCGACCGGGCCCGATGCCAATGAACTTGTCGACGCGCTGGAATTGCTGATCAAGGATCGCTTCGGTGAGGTCTGATTCGGTGAGGCCTAAGTAGATGGAAAGCACAATCATCGGCATTCCGGCTTCGCCGGGGATAGTCGTCGGTCGCGTTCATCTGCTGCTCTGGGAGAGGCCCGATGTTCGTCACAGAGTGGTTGACGACGATCAAATTGACGCAGAGCAGGTGCGCTTTCGCAAATCGCTCGAGGAGGCCAAGGAGCGACTGCTTGCAGTCAAGGAGCGCGCGGTGCGCTACGCCGGAATCGCGGAGGGCGCCATATTCGATGTGCAGCATCACATCCTCGAAGATGTGGAACTCATCGAGGAAGTCGAAATGCTCATCAGGCAGAACTACGCCGCGGAAAAAGCATTCGACCTGGTGATGGAAGAGCGTCGTCATGCCTTTGCCCGCCACGACCATCCGATGATGCGGGAGCGTGTGGGTGATCTGGATGATGTTCACATCCGTGTGCTGTCCATTCTGCTCGATCTCCCCGACCACGATCCTCTTGATGTGCCGGTCGGATCGCAGGCGATTCTGGTCACGCACGACCTCACGCCGGGTCTCACGGTGCAGCTGGATCGCAATGCGATCGCAGCGATCGCCACCGATTCCGGAACGCGGACGTCGCATGTGGCAATTCTCGCGCGGTCGCTGGGAATTCCCGCAGTTGTGGGACTGCGCCGCGCAACGACGCGCGTAAAGAGTGGTGACCTCGTGGTGCTCGATGGCTCTGCGGGACACCTTGTCGTTTCACCGACACCCGCTGAGATCGAAGCCTATCGTCGGCGCGCCATACTGGAGGAAGCCAGCGATGCGGAGCTGCGGCAGCTCTCGCACGCGGAACCGATCACCCTCGATGGCGAGCGCATCACACTGCGCGCCAATGTCGATCGTCCTGACGAAGCGGAGGAAGCCGCGGCCTCCGGCGCCGAGGGAGTTGGATTGATGCGCACCGAATTTCTCGTCGTGGGAAGGGCGGCCATGCCCGATGAGGAGGAGCAGTACAAGGCATACGCGCGGGTCATCAATGCTTTCAGGGGCGCGCCGATCATCATCCGCACCTTCGACGTTGGCGGCGATAAGCTTCCCATCGGAGGCTATCCAACCGAAGCGAATCCATTTCTCGGCTGGCGCGCCATCCGCATGTGCCTCGATGAAAAAGACATCTTCAGGACGCAACTGCGCGCGCTGCTGCGTGCCGGCGTGCACGGTGATCTGCGCATTATGCTGCCTCTGATCGTGTCGCTGGATGAGATACGAGAGACAAAGGTGCTGATCCGGGAGGCGGCGGAAGAACTGGATGCGCGCGGTGTGGCTTACAAACGCGATATCCCTCTGGGCATCATGATCGAAACCCCGGCCGCCGCTGTTGCCGCGGATGTGCTCGCGCCCGAGGTTGGTTTCATGAGCATCGGAACCAACGACCTTGTTCAGTACACGCTGGCCGTGGACCGGGGCAATGCCAATCTTGCCACGCGCTTCACGGCGTTGCACCCCGCGGTTCTGAGACTGATTAGATCCACCGTCGAGGTGGCGGACCGCTTTGATCTCGACCTCGGCGTGTGCGGTGAGATGGGTTCACAACCGCTCATGGCCTTCGCGCTCATTGGACTTGGTCTGCGCCAGCTGAGCGTTTCGCCGCGTTCCGTGTCCATAATCAAGAGACTCGTGCGCGGAATGAGCACCGAGATTGCCAGAGAGGCAGCTTTGGCGGCGCTTCAGGCTCGCACCGCAGCGGATGCGGAGCGTGAGCTCAGACGGCGTCTGCACGCCGCATTTGGAGAGGCCCCCTTCCTCGAGCATGGGTTGCCTGCACCTGCCGACAACAATAACATCCGGAGTTCCGTCAGCCAAAACTGAGTAAGGAGCTATTAGCAAGTGCAAGACCGTCAACTATTCACGTCCGAATCCGTTACCGAAGGCCATCCCGACAAGATCGCGGATCAGATTTCCGATGGGGTCCTCGATGCCATTCTCGAGCATGACCCAATGGCGAGGGTGGCGTGCGAAACGCTCGTGACAACCGGTCTGGCCTGCGTTGCGGGTGAGATAACGACCACCACATACGTTGATATTCCCAGCATCGCGCGCCGCACAATCGAGCGCATTGGCTATACCGACGCAACGTTCGGGTTTGATTTCAAGACGTGCGCGGTCATCAGCACCATCGATAAACAGTCTCCCGACATCGCGATGGGCGTTGACACAGGCGGCGCGGGCGACCAGGGGATGATGTTCGGCTATGCAAGCGACGAGACACCGGAGCTGATGCCACTGGCCATCGTGCTCGCGCACAAACTGACGCATGCACTCGCGGACCGGCGGAAGGATGGAACACTCAAGTGGCTGCGCCCCGACGGCAAATCACAGGTGACGATTGTTTACGAGGACGGTGTTCCCGTGGCGGTCGATACTATTGTCGTATCGACCCAGCATGCGGACAACGTGAAGATAAACGTCATGCGCAGCGCCATAATCGCTGAAGTGATCAAACGCGCCATTCCCGAACAGCTGTTCACGAAAAACATTCAGATGCACATCAATCCCACCGGGCGTTTTGTGGTGGGTGGACCACAAGGCGACTGTGGACTTACCGGCCGCAAGATCATTGTTGATACATATGGTGGCATGGGGCGGCATGGCGGGGGTGCCTTCAGCGGGAAGGATCCCTCCAAGGTGGACCGCTCCGCGGCGTACGCAGCGCGCTGGGTGGCCAAGAATATTGTCGCTGCGGGGCTGGCACGCCGCTGCGAAGTTCAGCTCGCCTATGCAATTGGCGTGGCGGAGCCGGTTTCGGCCCGTGTGGACACATTCGGCACGAACACCGTGCCGGAAGCATCGATTATGGCTGCTGTTCGCGAGGTTTTCGACCTTACTCCACGAGGTATCATCACCGCGCTTGATCTGCGCAAACCGATTTACACCGCAACAGCGTCTTACGGGCACTTCGGCCGGCAGCCGCGCTCTGAGGGCAGCGGAAAGAAGGCCAGGCACTTTTTTGGCTGGGAGAAGACGGACCGTGTTGCGGCGCTGAAGCGCGCGGCAGGTTAATGTTCTGGTAGGGCGGCAGTTGTAGCCGCCCCGGAATCGGTTCTCGGGAGGTTGTAACGCATGGTTGAAGTATTTGTCTCCCGGCTCGGGTTGGACGCGGCGTCCAATTCCTACGTGATAATCCTGCAGGAGAGGGAGGGGTACCGAGTACTCCCGATCTGGATTGGTCAGCCCGAAGCAGAGTCGATCATCATTGAAATGAACGACGTCGAGCGCGAGCGTCCGCTGACCCACGATCTCTGTCGTCGCATCATTGTCGGTCTTGGGGCCACAGTTCAGCGAGTCAACATCTCACGCGTGCAGAGCAACACATACTTTGCGGAACTGCTGCTGCAACGGGGAGAAGATGTGATCTCGATCGACGCGCGCCCATCCGACAGCATTGCAGTCGCGCTTCGTTTTGCCGCGCCCATTTTTGCCAATGAGACACTTCTCTCGCACGGCCTGCAGGTTCACAGCCAGATGCTCACCGATCCCGATCTGAACCTGCCACCGCATCTGGAAGAGGATCAGGTAGATGAAGAAGAAAGCCGCCGGCGACTCAGTTCCGATCAGCTGAAGCAGCACCTCGAGAGTTTGCGGCCGGAAGACTTCGGCAAATTCAATATCTGATGGCTGATGCTCGCTGGCGGCGACAACTGGTCGTCGTCGCTGCAGCGTGTGCGATGCTGCTGCCTCCTTCGGTGCAGTTGCATTCGCAGAGCCAGACCGGACGCGCGGCACAAGTGCGCGGCGCGGTGTCGCGGCTTGCAGGTGACTCCTCGGTTGCAGTGAAGGGGATTCAGGTGGTACTGCACCGGCTGGGCGTCGATTCATCGGGCCCGTACGATTCCGCCAGAACAGACGCAGCCGGCGAGTTCCGGATTCCTGTGCGAACAGGCGAGCGCGATAGCGCGCTCTACATGATATCGTCGAGCCACGCCGGCATCGCATACTTCTCCAGCGCGCTGCGAGCGGGTGATCTCGACTCAGCACACGTTGACGTAATGGTGTTTGATACAACAACGGCGCGTGTGCCGATCTCTGTTGCGGGACGTCACCTGATAGTCTTCGCACCCGTCATCGGCGGCAGAAAGGTTGTGGAGGTGTACGATCTGTCCAACGACAGCACAGTCACCGGCGTATCGCGCGGCGACAGCGTGCCGGTCTGGCGGGCAACGGTTCCCAGGGGCGCGCGCGATTTTGGAGTTGGTCCAGGTATGTCGCCGGGCTCTCTCCAGTTCAGTAGCGGTGAGGCCCGTGTATTCGCGCCGCTCCCTCCCGGAGTGAAGCAGATCTCATTTGCGTACACACTTCCCGACGGCGCCTTTCCCCTTCTCGTAGCGCTCGAGAGTGACGCAGCCGTGATGGAGATTCTGCTTGCGGAGGAACGTGGCTCGGTGGACGCGGGCGTGATGAAGGAGGAGGGCCGCGTAAACATTGAGAACCAGAGCTTCAAGCGGTATCTCGCATTCAATCTGCCGGCTGGTACTGAGTTGAGGGTGACCGTCCCCGCTGGCTCCCCGCTCATGATCGTGCTGCTGATAGTTGGTGTCGGGATGCTCATTGCCCTCGCGGCGACATTCCGTCGGCGCGTTCCCGTAGCTGCCGGACGCGTCGCTCCCGGCGCCGCGCAAATCAGTGATGGAGATGAGGCCGAGGTGCTCGCGCGCCAGATTGCGCAGCTGGATGCCACGCACTCCGCGCGCGCCAATCCGGATGAAAAGTCCCGGGCGGCCTACACCGCCGAACGCAATCAGCTCAAGAAGCGGCTTGCGGCATTACTGGCGCGGCGTAGCGGGCCCCGCTGAATTGGCGGCGCCATCGTGAAACGCGGTGTTCAATCGCACAGCGTCAGTGGCGCGCTGCCAGCAGTACTGCTCGCAATCCTCTGCGCCTGTGAGACCCAGGAGCGCAGCGCCCCTGGAGCGCTGCAAATTGTGGACGACTTTGGTGACACGTTGCGGCTGCGCGCCGTTCCCGCGCGCGTAGTTTCACTCACTCCCGCATCGACCGAATTGCTCTTCGCGCTCGGTGCCGGTGACAAGCTTGTGGGGCGCACTCACTGGGACGTCTGGCCTGATTCAGCGCGACTCGTTCCCGACATGGGAGATGGAATTCGCCCCAACCTCGAAACCGTTCTGGGAGCGCGGCCCGACCTGGTGCTTCTCTATGCGTCGAGCGACAACAGAAGTGCGGCGCAGCGCCTGCGCGCCGCTGGTGTACCCACGCTTTCACTCAAGGTCGACCTCCCCGATCAGTTTCGCAGAATGACCCTCATGTTGGGTCAGATTCTTGGTGATACGGCTGTCGCGCAAGCAGTAGCGGATTCGGTCTTTCGCTCCCTCGCTTCCATTCGTGAACTGACTCGCAGTGTGGCGCGGCCGCGTGTTGTGTGGATTGCGGACGTCGATCCGCTCGTCGTAATTGGCGGCGGAAGTTTTCTGAGTGAATTGATGTCCATCGCCGGAGGCGAAAACGTTTTCGCCACGATTGCCGGTCCATCCGCGGCCATTTCGCTGGAGAACGTTGTTGCTGCCAATCCGGAAATCATTCTCGGGGCGCGCAGTGCGGTCAACCATATTCTAGCGAATCCCGGCTGGCGCTCCACTGCCGCTGTTCAATCGCAACGTGTTCTCGAGGGTGATTCGTACATTATGGGTCGCCCATCCGTGCGTATGGGTGAGGCGGCGCGGCAACTCGCCAGGCTTATTCATCCGGAACTCTTCCGGTGAATCGTTCCAGCTTCTGGCCTGCTGCTGTCCTGTCCCTTTTCGTGCTGAGTGTCGCTGCCATCTTCGTCGGCAGCGTCGCAATTCCTATTGGTGATGTCTGGCTGGCGATTCGTGGCGGTGCCGATCCCAACGTCGAGGCAATCGTTCGCCAATTCCGATTGCCACGCGTGGCGCTGGCTGCGCTCATTGGTGCGGGGCTGGCCGCGAGCGGCGGTGCCCTGCAGGGCGCGATGCGCAATCCGCTCGCTGAGCCGTATTTACTGGGCGTTTCCGGCGGTGCCGCAGTTGGAGCAGTGCTCGCCGTGACGCTGTTCAGTGCTCCCTCGGCTCTGCTTCCTGTGGCGGCCTTCGCCGGCTCGGTTGCATCTGTTGGGTGTGTCCTTCTTGTAGCGCGTGCAGCGGGCGGCAGATCGGATCCGCGGATACTCCTCATGGCGGGAGTGGTAATTGGTGCTTTTGCGAATGCCGCGATCATGGTCCTCCTCGCCGGCGCGTCACCGACGGCGGCCCAGAGCGCACTCTGGTGGATGATGGGTTCCGCCGCCTCGGCTGACTGGAGTACCGTGCTCTGGCTGGCCGCTTACCTCGCGATCGGGTTTGCGGCGCTCGCGTATTTCGCACCCGAGATCGACGCACTTGCTCTCGGCGATGACACGGCAGCATCGCTTGGTGTCGATATCGACAGGGCTACGTGGCGCGTTTTTCTATTGGCGTCCCTGCTCGCAGCCGCGACGGTCGCCGCAGCGGGGCTGGTGGGTTTCGCGGGGCTTGTTGTACCGCATATCGTACGCGCATTCGGAATCCGCAAACATCGCGAACTGGTCTTCGCGTCCGCACTCGCAGGGGCCGCGCTGCTCGTGGGAGCGGACATGCTTGCGCGCATCGCGATGCCGCCGCGCGAACTGCCACTCGGCGCTGTCACCGCTCTCATCGGCGTTCCGTATTTCCTGATCCGACTGGGACGGACAAAGTGATCGAGGTGAACAACATCTCGCTTCGTTATCCGGGATCAGCTGTTAATGCTGTTTCGGGTGTGTCGCTCAGCGCGCCGCGCGGTAAGCTCACGGCGATTGTTGGCCCAAACGGGAGCGGCAAAAGCACCATCGTGCGTGCACTTCTGGGAAGGCTGCGACCCCACGAGGGAAATGTTACGATCGATGGTGTTGCCAGCGATGCGATTTCGCGCAGGGAGTTGGCCCGGCGTATCGCGATAATTCCTCAGCGCGAAGAGCCGGTCTTCCCCCTTACGGTGCGCGACTATGTCTCAATGGGTCGCCATCCATTCCAGTCACCGTGGCGCGGATTCTCACGCGAGGATGCGCAGTTCGTCGAGGGCGCGATGGAACGCGCCGGTGTGACGAATTTCGCCGAACGAGCGACCGATGAACTGTCGGGTGGAGAATGGCAGCGGACCCGAATAGCGCGCGCTCTTGCACAACAGGGAGACGCCTTGGTACTGGATGAGCCCACGACATTCCTCGATGTGGCGCACGAGATGTCTGTGTTCGAACTGGTTAGCAGCCTGGCTTCCGACGGGCGCGCTGTGCTCATTGTGAGCCACCAGATCAATCTCGTTGCGCGCTTTGCTGACATGATGGTACTCCTTCACAACGGCAGCGTGGCTGCGAGGGGCTCACCCGACGAAGTCATGCGCGGTGAACTACTCGAGCCGGTATACGAGTGGCCACTCGTTATAACACGCGACCCGGCGGTTGGCGCGCCGGCTCTACTTCCTCTCAGGCGAAGATGAAACGGATAGTAGCTGCTGCACTTGCGGTTCTGGTGGCGCCGCAACTTTTCGCCCAGGCAATTCGCGTTGACTCCAGCACAATTCCGCGCCCTCCCGCCCCCCAGACGGCGACACGTGTTGATTCCGCTCCGGCCGGGAGGATGTTCTCGACGTCGGTGATCACAGCGGACGACTTGCGGCGCAGAGGAATCGTCTCGCTGGCCGATGCGCTGCGTCTTGTTGCCGGTGCCGCGGTAGTGCAGCCAGGCGCGCATGGCTCGGAGACGTCCTTGTTTTTGCGCGGCGGTGAGGGCGACTACGTTGTCTTCCTTCTTGATGGCATTCGAATCAACGACACCGGCGGTGCCATCAGCCTCGCCTTCGTGCCGATAGCCAATATCGACCGCATTGAGATTGTGCGCGGGCCGGTGAGTGCGCTCTATGGATCTGGAGCTGTATCCGGAGTGGTGCAGATCTTCACAAAGAAAGCGGGGAAGGAACGAACTTCAGAAGTTGCCACCTCGTGGGGACCGCGCGGCACGCGAAACTCCGAGATCTCATTTGTGGTTGCAGGCCCCAAATCTCGCTATTCACTCGGCGCTGCGAAGCTGCGTGCAAAGGGTGACTCCGGTGATAACAATCGCAGCTGGACGAGTTCATACAGCGGCACCGCGGAATTTGAGTTGGGTCGCAACACCGTGGTGCATCTGAATGGCCGCTATACGGATGGTCATTACCGATTCCCAGTAGGCGCCGATGGCCCCGTAGCTGCTCCCGACCTGACCGCCCAGATTGCGGAGCGACGCCTCGCGGCTGGCGCCGGCGTCACCTGGCGCCTCTCGAAAGATTTGGATGCAATCATTGATGCTTCTTACATGCGTCGCAGAGCGGGCTCATATGATGAGGCTACGCTGACACCGGGTATCGCCTTCACCGGAGAAAATGTGCGCCGCTCCGCGGGTGCCCGCGTCAACTTCCATGGGTGGAACAGAACGGTTGTCACCGGTGGACTCGAATACGAGTTGCAACACAATAGCATCGAGGGGCAGTCTGTCGCCTTCGATCCCGACCGCCGAACTCAGTCTGCCTACGGCCAGCTGCTCGCGCGCTCCGACAAGGATTTTGAAATTGCATTTGGAGCACGCGTGGATGACAGCGACCTCTTTGGCCAGCATACTACCTGGCGCGTCGGCGCTGGCACGCCACTAGGGCGAACAACGAGACTGCGAGGATCGATCGGCACAGCCTTTCGCGAGCCGCAATACCTTCCAGCCAAGCACGAAAATGAAATCTTGGTGCATCCTGGTGAATTGATCGTGGAGCAGTCGCGTACCTGGGAGGCTGGAGTGGAGCAGGCCTTTGCTCAAACACGCCTTGTCTTCTCCGCCACTTACTTTCATCAATCCTTCGTGCACATGGTCTCGTTCGTCGGAGATCTGAGCGATGGTGGTTTTGAGAATGCGGACCAGGCCTTCGCGAACGGGTGGGAGCTTGGGATGAGGGCAGATGTATCCAACGCGCTGCGCATTTCATCCAGCGCCACGATGCTCGATGCGCGCTTCGAGGGAACAGGGCCCAATGCGGGAAGCCATTTGCTGCGACGCCCTTCGCTCCTCGGGAACGCAAGCCTCGTGTGGCAGGCAAACCGGAATTTCAGTCTGTCAAGTGACGTGTCGTATGTCGGTCGCCGCAGCGACAATCGGTTCTATGCACCGCAGCCGGAAAGAATGGGTGGCTACGCCAAAGTTGACATTTCCGGTGAGTTTGTCGCTCCCAAAACCAATGCTACCGACTATCCGCTGATGCTCACCTTGCGAGTGGACAATGCGCTCAACAGAAAATACGCGACAGTTGTCGGTTTCCCCGCGACCAGCCGCCGCTTCAGCATCGGCGCGCGTTTGTTGGTCGCGTATTAGTGATGTCGATTCTAGTAACCGACGCGATCGTCCTGCACGCGTTTGATTACCAGGACAGTTCGCGTATATACCGCCTCGCGACAAGAGAAGCAGGGTTGCAGTCGGTGCTTGCGAGGGGCGCGCGCAATTCGCGCGTCCGATTTGGGAGCGCCCTGGGTTTGTTCGCAGGCGGGAGCGCGCAGATATCGGTGCGCGCTTCGAGCGATCTCCAGACGCTCACAGCGTTTGATATTACAGATACGAGGGCCGGCCTTGCCGGTGATTACGCCCGTTTTCTTGGTGCATCCGCGATTGCCGAACTCGTGCTGCGCTTCTCCAGTACTGAGACCAGTGAGGATCTCTTTGAAGCCCTGCGTGATGCCTTTGACCGTATCGTTGCCGCGGCTCCCGCACACGCCAACACCGCAACGCTCGAGGCCGCCTGGCGAATCGTGGCGGCCTTGGGATTCGCCCCCTCCTTCATGGTTTGCGCCTCATGTCGCGCGGAGGTTCCTCTGGATGCCGATGCCGCATTCAGCCACCGGGATGGCGGCATTCTCTGTGAGCGTTGTGCCAGGGGGAGGCAAGCGGGTCGCCGCCTGCCCGGCTCTGCGCGGCGCCTGCTCAGCGATTGGATCGACGGTGGTGCGGAGTTTGCTGCCTCATTAGCGGGTGTGGAGCTGCGCGCTCACACCCGTTTGTTGCGGGAGTTTGTGGCCGAACACCTGGGAGACGACAAGCCATTAAAGGCATTTGCCATGTGGGAGGGGGGGCAGGAGTAGCTGCGTCCCGGAACCCGGGTGCAACCACCGGGTACCCGTCAGGTGTCTCATCTGTGCAACGCCGAGGTTATTGCTTGACAGGCTGTTACCCCGCCTGTATGTTCGCAAAACAGGGTTACAGTTTCGCACTTGTAAGAGGAGTATTTCCGAACAAACTACTTTGTCAGCTGGAGATTACATGAAGCACCGTTGGACAGCACCTGTAGTGGTGCTCGCCTTCTGTGCGCTGGTGGCAGGAACCATTGATGGACAGGGGCCAGGACGGCCTCCTACTAGCAGTCAGCGCATCGCCGGATCGCTCGATCAAAACAAGCCGAACCCCTTCAACCCGGAAACGTTCATCACGTTTCACATTGGGCTGGAGGGCAATCCGCCTGTTTGCACCAATTCCAACCAGCAGCATCGCGTATCCCTCAGGATCTACGATGCGATTACGAGACTCGTGGCCATTCCCGTTCTGCAGGGTGGAGGGCAGCCGCTGAACAACGTCATTCTACGTTGCGGCACCTACACCGCGTATTGGGATGGAATCAGGATGGGCACGGCAGAGAAGGTGGCATCAGGCATGTATCTGTACGTTCTCGAAGTGGACGGAAGGCTTGCGGTAAAAAGGATGACCGTCGCGAAATAGACCTGATGGAATATCTCGAAGTCAAAAACGCCCCGCGATTTGCGTGGCGTTTTTCATGTGCGGTATTGCAGCTATCAGCCGGGTCCAATCCTGCGGCGCACTTCGTCCCATATCCTGGTGGCGCGAGCCGGATCTTCGGCAATGATCAGACTTTTCTTCTCCAGGTCCTCTACGCTAACCTTGTGTCGTTCAAGGACCTGCTGGCGCTGACGCGCGAGGTACACCGTGTCCGCATCCGGTTGATTCTTGAGTTTTGTCAGCTCGAACATGATCTCCACAAATGTGGAGTCACTGAGCGTTGACTTGGCTTGTGTACCGCCAGAACATCCAGCGATTATAGTCGCGCAGGCAAGCGCAAGAGCAGCGCAAAAACATCGGGTCGGGTTCATCAGCACGGAGGAATCTAACCCCTACTTTTGAATCGCGTTCCATTTTACAACCGAGCGCACGTCTGCAACTTCTGACCACTGAGCACTGACCACTGCCCACTGAGGTCATCCGTCCTGGGATCCCGGCCGGATGACATCAGTTTGCAGTGAACAGTTTTCAGTGATCAGAAGTTGCATACCTGCGTGAGGCCGAGCGGCGGCCATTTCGGCCCTTCTCGACGGCACCCAAGTTGCCATCCTGACCAGAGCATCTTCATTACACTTCACCACAGTTTCCGGAGATAAATCGGCATGGTGAACCCAGAGCGCCTTACGGTGAAATCAGGGGAGGCCCTGAACGACGCGCTTTCGCACGCACGCCGCAACGGGAATCCCCTCGTTTACGACACGCACCTGCTTCTTGCGCTGCTGGACCAGCAGGACGGCGTGGTAATTCCGCTGCTGCAGAAGGCAGGCGCCAATATCGCTTCTCTTCGTGAGGCAACAGAGCGCGAGATAGCGCGCTATCCCAAACAAAGTGGTGCTCAGCCAACACTCGGCCGCGAGCTCAACGGAGTTCTCGACCGCGCCGACGAAGAAGCTGGGACTCTCGGCGATGATTACATCTCCACCGAGCATCTCCTCCTCGCGCTAGCGGAGATGAAGGGGACCGAAAGCAAGAACCTCCTGGCAGTTTCCGGCGTGGACCGTGCCTCTATTCTGGAATCACTCAAAGCTGTTCGCGGTTCGCATCGCGTTACCGATCAGACACCTGAGACGCAGTATCAGGCTCTGGAGCGATTCACTCGCGACCTCACGGAGGTCGCGCGCAAGGGCAAGCTTGATCCTGTAATCGGACGCGACGAAGAAATCAGGCGCGTCATTCAGGTTCTTTCGCGTCGCACCAAGAACAATCCCGTGCTCATTGGCGAGCCTGGCGTGGGCAAGACAGCGATTGCCGAAGGGCTGGCACAACGTGTTGTGAATGGCGACGTACCGGAAGGCCTGCGCAACAAGCGACTCCTCGCGCTGGATCTCGGCTCGCTCATCGCGGGCGCGAAGTTTCGTGGTGAATTCGAAGAACGCCTCAAGGCTGTACTCAAGGAAATCACCGATGGACAGGGGAAGTTCATCCTGTTCATCGACGAAATGCACACCCTTGTTGGCGCGGGTAAGGCAGAAGGATCGATGGACGCAGGCAACATGCTCAAGCCCATGCTCGCTCGCGGAGAGTTGCGCATGGTTGGAGCTACCACGCTCGACGAATACCGCAAATACGTCGAGAAGGATGCTGCGTTCGAGCGTCGCTTTCAGCCGGTTCTGGTCGGCGAGCCCTCGGTCGAGGCGACGATTGCAATCCTGCGCGGGCTCAAGGAGCGCTACGAAGCGCATCACGGAATCCGCATCACCGACAGTGCAGTTGTGGCCGCGGCGATACTATCTGATCGCTACATAGGTGATCGTTTCCTCCCGGACAAGGCTATCGATCTGATGGACGAAGCCGCGTCGCGCCTTCGCATTGAAATAGATTCGCTGCCGCAGGAGATAGACGAGGTGGAGCGCCGCATAATCCAGCTCGAAATCGAACGTCAGGCACTTCAGAAGGAGAAAGACAAGTCCGCTGTTGAACGGCGTCACGCGCTCGAGAAGAACATCGCCGAACTGCGCGAAAAATCCAGCGCGATGAAAGCGCAATGGCAGCAGGAGAAGGACGCGCTCTCCAAGGTTGGACAGATCAAGCAGCAAATCGACCAGGCACGCATCGAGGCCGAGCAGGTGACAAGACGCGGCGATCTGGGAAAGGCTGCCGAGATTACGTACGGGCGCATCCCGCAGCTCGAAGAACAGATGAGAGAGTCTGAAGCACAACTTGCCAGCAGGCGGGATGGTGGAGCGCGCTTCCTCAAGGAGGAAGTCACCGACGATGACATCGCGGAAATCGTTGCGAAGTGGACTGGTATTCCGGTGTCGCGCCTCATGGAAAGCGAGCGTGAACGTCTCACGCGACTGGAAGCACTGCTCTCCACTCGCGTCATCGGGCAGCCCGAGGCCGTTAGCGCAGTGGCAAACGCGGTGCGTCGCTCGCGCGCCGGACTTCAGGATCCCAAGCGACCGATCGGTTCATTCATATTTCTCGGCCCAACTGGAGTGGGCAAGACAGAGACCGCGCGTGCGCTCGCGGAATTCCTCTTCGATGATGAGCAGGCGATGGTGCGGATCGACATGTCCGAGTACATGGAGCGGCATTCCGTCGCCCGGCTGATAGGCGCGCCGCCCGGATACGTTGGTTTCGACGAAGGCGGGCAGCTCACGGAGGCGGTGCGTCGCAGACCGTACTCAGTGGTGCTCTTCGACGAAATAGAAAAGGCACATGCCGATGTTTTCAACGTTCTGCTGCAGATCCTCGACGACGGACGCCTGACGGACTCGCAGGGACGCACTGTGAATTTCCGCAACACCGTCATCATCATGACGTCCAACATCGGAAGCCAGTGGATTCTGGATAATTCGAAGGAAGATCGCGCCATACTGGAGTCTCAGGTGATGGCCGCGCTGCGACAGCACTTCCGTCCGGAATTCCTGAACCGTATTGACGACATCATCATCTTCCGCGCGCTGGGCGTTGAGCAGATCGAGCAGATCATCGACTTGCAACTGGAGCAGGTTGACCGTCTGCTGCGCGGGCGCAAGATATCGATTGAACTCACACCTGAAGCGCGCCGCATACTGGCGCAGGAGGGTTACGACCCTTCGTTCGGCGCGCGACCGCTGAAGCGCGCGGTGCAGCGATTGATTCAGAATCCTCTTTCCTTTCTGATCCTCGAAGGAAAGGTTCTGGATGGCGAGCACATCGTCGTGGGAGCCACCCCAGGTGGCGAGCTCGATTTTCACAAGTCTACCGCGCTGGCGGAGGTAGCCAGCTGACAATCGAATCAGGTGAGAACCGGCTCGCGACCGACGAAGGCTGGATGCGCTTGGCCATCGCCGAAGCCAAGCGCGCAACGACCAACGGCGAAGTTCCCGTTGGCTCGATCGTTGTCCGCGGAGAACAGCAGGTTGCGATTGCAGGCAATGACACGGTTGGCAGCTCCGATCCAAGCGCGCACGCCGAGATGCGTGCAATTCGCGCGGCCGCAGCCTCCCTGGGTGACTGGCGACTCACTGGCTGTACGATCTACGTCACGCTGGAACCATGCGCGATGTGTGCCGGTGCAATTGTCCTGGCCCGAATGCATCGCGTTGTTTTCGGTGCGTGGGATGAAAAAGCCGGTATGGCCGGATCGGTGGGCGATTTGTTGCGCCATCCAGCGCTCAACCACCAGCCGCAAGTTTCGGGTGGCGTCCTCGCCACGGAATGCGCAGAGATGCTGAGCGAGTTCTTCAAGTCAAAGCGCTAGCCACAGCCGTCATTCCCGCGAAGCGGGAATCCAGTGTCGTCATCCCCCAGAACCTGTCGTTCCGGCGAAAGCCGGAACCCATTTTCGGTTTGTATCATGGATTTGGCTTTCGCCGGGACGACGGCTAAGGATGATCCACCCTTTAACCGCCGCTCTTGATGATCCGATAGACGCGAATGCTCTCCACATCATCCGCATCCAGCGCAACTCCGTAAGCGAGATCGCCCGCGACTGCTTTCAATGAAAAACGAGGCGGAAGCTCGAGGGCACCAAGCCAGCTGCCGTCGCTGTCGAACACGTACCAGCGGTTGATGGCCACGGTTGGATACTCCTGAGCCCACACGCCGCCATCCTCGGGGGCAATCAGCTGCCTGAAACGAGGCAACGAATCGCGGGGGTACGAAACACTGTAGCGCTTCTCGATTTCGAAGCGCCGCTCCGGAGTAGCTGCAGCAGAAACCGCCTCCCCTCGACGCTTCGAAATTGAATCGCTGGTGAACGGCACTGCGGGTGTACCAATCCGGAAGATTTCCTTCAGCATACCATCTGTTGCAACAGCCAGTATTTCGAAGGACGCGCCGTTTCCGGTGTACAATCTGTTTCGCCCGGTTGCGAATACTCGCTCAGGCGAGGGAATACGAAACACCTCAGAGCCGATCGACCACTCCAAGTGGTCGAATACTCCGAGACTGTTGAGGCGGGCGCCTGCGGCAGAGTAGTGATGAAACTCCATCGAATCGACAAGAATTGCATTGGGTGCCGCGCCAGCACCCGCTCCCAGCACTGGCGTGACAGTCGCCGTTGTCAGAAATGTCCCATCCCCGAACGATGCAATCGGAATCGGCGCAAACCCGGTCATGGCAAACTCACCGTAGTCGCGCGGTGGCTTGGCGAGAACCACGGCACGTCCATGCTGTCCATCCGATGCGAAAACCATGGCCTTGCCGGCAAATGTCGCGACCAGAATGGAATCGCCTGGAACGCGAAACACACATTCGAAGTACTTGTATTCGCCGGGACCCATGCCGCGGCGCCCAACATCGTTGATGTACTCCCCATTCGCTGAATACACACGGACAACCAATGGCTTCTGATTTGCGACTACGATGCGGCCGTCGGTGAGCGGCAGTAAAGCCGTGATGTCGTTGAATAGTTGAAGCGAATCGCTGGTCTGCTTGCCGATTTCCAGAACGGGTGATTCGGACAGTCGCCACCGAGTTTCCTTTTTCCAGCGCGGGGATGTGCTTGTCACGATGTGTATGCCTGCGCTGTCGCGGACGTCCAGAACAGGTCTCTGCGTAGTTGTCTTGTTGCAGGCCACGAGGATGAACGCAAGCCATATTGTCGACGGCTTCACTATTCCAGCCGCCGAGCTTGATGATGCAGCACACACCTGGTCCAGTCCGAGGACTTGTCATTCCCGCGAAGGCGGGAACCCAGTGTCGCGTTCCCTGTCCCCCACGATTTAGGATGAGCCACGACTTTACCCGCCGCCCTTAATAATCCGATAAACCCTGAGGCTCTCCACATCATCCGCATCCAGTGCAACTCCGTAAGCCAAATCGCCAGCGACCACCTTCAACGAAAAGCGAGGCGGAAGTTCAAGCGCGCCCAGCCAGCTTCCGTCACTGTCAAATACATACCAGCGAGTAGCGGATACGGTTGCATATTCTTTTGCCCATACGCCGCCCTCTTCAGACACGAGGAGATCCGAGAAGCGGGGAAGGGAATCGGGGAAATCCATTGTGCTGTAAACCTTTTCGATTTCCATGCGCCGCTCGGGAGTGGTCGCTGCGGCAAGCCGTTTCTCGCGCCGCTTCGCTATGGAATCATTCGTAAACCGAACTGCCGACGTCGCGATGCGAAATATTTCCTTGAGCGTTCCATCAGTCGCGTACGCCCTGATTTCAAACGATCGTCCAATCCCGGTATAAAAACGATCCGAACCAGCGGCCCACGTACGTTCAGGGCCCGCGGTACGCATGGAATTGAATTGGCCAGCGACAAACCTCTCGAAGAAATCGAAGGCCCCGAAACTCTTGAGCCGAACACCTTCAGGTGAGTAATGGTGGAATTCGATGGAGTCGGCTATTACGCCATTCTCACCAGGTTTCGGTTCGGCTCGCAGCTCACCGTCAGTGAGAGCTGCAAACGACAACAGCGACCCGTCCCCGAACGCCGCAACCGGACGGGGCGCGAAGCCGCTTCTTCCTGAGCCTTCACTGAGGTCACGTGGCGCTTTTTCCAGCTTCACCGTTCGACCCAATTTGCCATTCGAAGCGAAGATGCTGCCGGCTCGCCCGAACGCAGTGACCAGCAGCGAGTCACCGGGAAGTCGCAGCACTGCCTCGAAGCTTTGATATTCTCCCGGCCCCTGACCCGCGCGCCCTACGTCGTGAAGATATTTCCCCTCGGGCGAATACACTCGAATGATCAGCGGTTTGCTGTTCCCCACAACAATTCGCCCATCTGACAGACGAACAACCGAGGCCACTCCGGCGAATTGGTGCAGTGGGTCCGTTGTCCCTGCGCCAATCTCGAGAACGGGTGTGTCGGACAGTCGCCAGCCGGAGGTCGTTGACCAGCGTGGCTCTTTGCTCGACACAATGCGGACGCTGGCGCTGTCAACGCCAGCTGGGGGAGTGGCCTTCGCACCTTCGGAAGTGGTCTTCGCACCTTCGGAAGCGGTCTTCGTAACTTCAGCGGTGGTCTTCGGTACTTCCGCATTGTCGGGCGCTGCACACGCCGAAAGAACGGCGAGAAATGAAAGTGACAGACAATCAATTCGCATGAGAACTCCGCGTGAACAGTTTGAGGGTGTTCTGTTCTATGACTCGGCAGCGCGATGATCTAACCTGCACCGCCGGCACGACGGTGCGCTAGGCTTTCATCGCAAAGGGCTTGGTCACTCGCTCTGCCACTTTGAGTGCCGGGTCGATTTCCTCGCGAGCGACTCCCACCGCCTGCAGGTTCCACCTGGTCACGAACTCAGCTACTTCGAGGGGACTCATGGCCAGTTCTCCCCGAACCCAGCGCTGCATCCCTCGTTGCACTCCTCCGGTCCACATTGAGATTGCCAGCTCCAGTTTGTCGGCCGGGTGGTCTGGAAAATTCCTGCTCCAGAGCAGGCGCCAGTGTTCCAGGTGCTGGCGCATACTCTCTGCGATAATTGCGACCGGAGCCTCATCGAGAAGGAAGAGCCGCGTCAAGTCTCGTTCTCTGTGGAGTAGTCGCAGCACGTTCGCGTACACTGCTACCGCCATGGGCGCGACCCCAGGGGGCAGCTCGGCGGTGGCAGCGTCGATCCATTCACGGATGGGCTCGCGCGCTTCCCAGAAGAGTGTACGGAGTAGTTCCTCCTTGTTCTTGAAGTAGAAGTAGAGATTCCCGATTGAGGTATTGGCCGATTCCGCGATGTCGCGCATGGTGGTGTGCGGATACCCACGACTGGCAAAGAGTTTTCTCCCCGCCCGCAAGATTCGTTTGCGACTCGCTGCCCGGATTTTCTCGCTTCGGGTTGTTTGCCTGTAAACCATGGTTCCCCAATTAGTTGTGCCGATAGACTGCAAGTGTTACGTGAGGCAGGCCTTGACCCGCCAAGCACAGAACGCTATTCTACACTTCGCTAGAACGCTGTTCTATGCTTGCTCATGGTACACGCGTGCTGCTGTTCAGTCAAGGCGCCGTGTGACTCAACTACACAAAACACTTACTGGAGTCAGTACATAATGATGGTTTTTGATGGGCTCGACCCCTTTCAGCAGGAGTTCCTGTCTGATATCGAGGGCGCCGAACTGTTCAGATGTCTCGCTGACGCTGTGCCCGATGTTCTGCTTCTCGTCAACCGGCAGGGAACCATCCTCTATCTCAATCGCGACGTGGGAGGAGTATCGCGCGATCAAGCGATCGGCACTTCATTGTTTTCATATGTGCCTGCGCAGCTCGAGCGCGAGTTGCGCGCATCACTACTGGAAATCTTCGAAGGCGCGTTGCCGCGCTCGCGGGAAATTCCAATGACAGGTACTGACGGTGTTGTGCAATGGTTCTCCGCCCACACAGGTGCTGTCTCTCGCGCTGGCGCGGCCGTAGCGGCAACAGTCGTTGCGCGTGACATCACGGCAAGAAAGCAGGCTGATGACGCGCTCATCGAGAGCGAAGCCCGCTATCGCATTCTGGTGGAGAATGCGCCCGAAGCAATCGTTGTGTTTGATGTCGATGAGCGCCGCTTCGTCGACGCCAATGCCAACGCGTGCCGGATGTTTGCAATGCCGCGTGCAGATCTGCTTCAGTCAGATCCGATCTCGCTCAGTCCAGCCATTCAGCCTGATGGTTCCCGCTCCGAGGAGACCGCCATGCGCTTGATTCAGCAGGCCATGGAGGGAGCGACGCCGGCGTTTGACTGGACGCATCGCAATGCCCATGGCGAAGAGTTGCGCTGCGAAGTCCGGCTCGTGCGCCTTCCCTCAGATGGAAAGCAGCTCGTGCGCGGCAGCATCACCGACGTTTCTGCCCAGCGCAAGATCGAGGAGCACGTCAACCAGCTGCAGAAGATGGAGGCCATAGGAGAACTGGCAGGCGGCATCGCGCATGACTTCAGCAATATCCTCGCTGTGGTTTCCGGTTCCGCGGAATTGCTGACGCGGCGGCTTCCCCCCGACGAGCCACTGCGTCTCGAAGCTGAGTGGATCCTCAGTGCGGCACGATCTGGCGCATCGCTCACAAGGCAACTGCTCACATTCGCGCGGCGACAGGTGTCAGCGCCGGCCGCGTTGCATCTGAATGAGTTGGTCGACGATGTCGTGCTGATGGTGGGCCGATTGCTCGGCACGAACATTGTCATTGTGAAGGACCTCGACCCCAAGGGCGCTGAGGTGCTTGCTGACCGCAGCCAGGTGGAACAGGTGATAATGAACCTGTTGCTCAACGCGCGCGATGCGATGCCGAATGGCGGAACGATCAGAATATCGACCGCGCGAATTACGGATCGCGATCCCGCGAGTCTCGCGGCGCACGGAATCCTGCGCAACGCCGTTTCACTTCGCGTCGAGGATACTGGAATTGGAATGGACGAGGCAACGAAGCGTCGCATCTTCGAACCATTCTTTACGACGAAGGCCGAAGGGAAGGGAACCGGGCTCGGTCTCCCGATTGTCTACGGAATTGTGAAGCAGTGCGGCGGACGCATTGAGGTCTACAGTCGTCCGGGTGCAGGTACGACGTTCGAGGTGATACTTCCGGATCTGGTGCGCTAGCTCCCGACGTTTTCCAGAAGACGTTTTCGTGAGAACGCTGTTAAGGAACGTTGTCCAGAAAACGTTGTCGAAAAAACGTTTCTCACCGACGTTTTCCGGAGGACGTTTTCCCGAGAACGCTTTTGAGAACGTTGTCCGAAATACCGCGAGTTTGACTCCTATCCAGCCCAGTTCTAGCTTTGCACCCCTAATGGACAGGTGGCCGAGTGGCTGAAGGCACCGGTCTCGAAAACCGGCATACCGGCAACGGTATCGTGAGTTCGAATCTCACCCTGTCCGTGCCCTCGTGGCGCGTCCACCACTGGATGGGTGGCCGAG